>JAHFTB010000040.1:0-3529 GCA_023269545.1 Verrucomicrobiota bacterium
GATCTACAAATCCGAACATGCCGAAAAAGGATCCAACCCGCGCTTTGTAATCACCAATCTGGAAGGAGATCCTCAGCAACTTCACGACAACATTTACTGCGCTCGGGGAGAAATGGAAAAGCGCATCAAAGAACAGCAATTGGGCCTCTTTTCGGATCGCACCTCTTGTAAAAAATGGTAGTCCAATCAGTTTCGTTTATTGCTTTCCAGCGCTGCCTACATATTAACCGAAACCATTCGCCGTGTGGCTTTGGTAGGTACCGATTTGGCACGTGCTCAAGTTCAAACTATCCGGCTCAAACTCTTCAAAATCGGCACTGTTATTTTACGAAACACACGACGCATCCGACTTTTCTTTTCTAGTTCCTATCTCTATCGCCATCTCTTCCTGGCCGTTTTGAGTCGCCTCAACTCCACCTGAATTTTATTGGTGCTGTCCCAGGCACTATAAACAATTGGGGCTTGGGGGCTTCTGCCCTTTTCTCTTTATTCCCCTTCAAAAGTCCTGTTTGTTACCCTGCTTGCGCTTTTTTATCCAAATCTTCCCGGTCCACAGCATCCACTATGAAATTTCCAGGCTAGGGGTGCTACGCGTGTCGCTTACGCTATTTTAGAAGCCAATCGATCTTTAGATCTTGGGCAATACATCCTTTTGCCAATGGGCCTGACACTGACATTGCCTGTCGTGGCACCTAAAACCAATGAAGTAGTGAGGCTTTTTTCGTGATCATGGTCACCACTCGCCGAGAAAAGAAAATTTGCGTTTATTTCGAATATACCAGATATTTCGAGTATGAAAGCAGCCGATTTTCCGTCTTCTGCGCCTCTCATTCCAACGAAAGCTGACTTGGAACTTGCACGTGAGAGTCGTAATCGACTTGAGACTGTTATGAATACTCATACCGAAATCACCCTTCAAGCTCATTCACAAGATCTTAAGCGGCAGAAGAGTATTCCTATTCCAAAAGCAGTTATTCAACTCCTTGTAAAAATTTTGTCAGAAATGGCTGAAGGAAATGCGGTTGCAATACTTCCCCTGTGTCGAGAGATGACGACCCAACAAGCAGCAGATTTTTTAGAGATGTCACGGCCTTCTCTGGTAAAACTTCTGGATCAAAAGAAAATTCGTTTTCGGATGGTGGGTAAACACAGGAGAATTCTTCTGAAGGATATCATCGAGTATAGAAAACTGGCGTTCCAAGAATCTTGTGCTGCGCTTGATGAACTTACGAAACAGGCTCAAGAACTTGAACTGGGGTATTAAAAGTGCGAGTCCAAGCCATTTATGATGCTTGCGTGCTTTATCCTGCGCCGCTACGAGATTTTTTGGTGCAATTAGCGATTTCCGGCCCCTTCGACGCTCGCTGGACAAATGCAATTCACGATGAATGGATACGCAATTTACTCAAAGAACGCCCTGATTTAGATCCTAAGGCCCTGATACGTACGCGACAGTTGATGGATATAGCTATCGGAGGCGATTTAGTGGAAAGATATGAATTGTGGATGGATGAATTAGTGCTTCCTGACCCCAATGATCGGCATGTATTAGCCGCAGCAATTCATAGTAGTGCGCATGCGATTGTAACATTTAATGTGGCTGATTTTCCTTCTAAAATTCTAACGCCTTATGCAGTAGAAGCGTTGCATCCTGATGATTATATTGGATGTATAATAGAAGTTTCTCCAAAAGTAGTTTGTATGGCAGAAAAAATATGCCGTCTTCGGTTAAAAAAACCGCCTTTTACAGTAGAGGAGTATATTAAGTGCCTTGCCAAGCAGCAACTCACTGCAACCGCAGCTTTCTTGCGAGAAAATACCCACGAAATTTGAGTAGCGCAGCATGACGCCAGCATTCACAATATCTTTTGAAGATTCTGATCTCACTGCCCTCATTCAACAGCGTCTGATTTCCCTTCAAATCACGGATAATACTGCTGAACAGACTGATTCCCTCACGATAGAGCTGGCTGACGGTGATCGAAAAATGGCACTTCCTGATCGAGGAGGCGTAATCAGTGTTGCTCTGGGCTACAAAGGAAATATGCGAGATATGGGGAAATTCATCCTCAATAACGTGAGCATTGAAGGACCTCCAGACCGTGTAACTCTCGGCGCAACTTCCGCACCATTTACAGCCGCAGGAAATTTTAAACCTTTTCAGACACGCAAGAGCCGATCATTTGATGATATTACTTTCGGCAATATCGTTGCAACCGGATGAATTATCAGGTGCAAAAATATCGTATTAATAACTTGGTGCAAGGGCGTAACCAATACGCAATGTATTAATCCTTCACCGTTCTAAGAATGCCATCTGTGCTCTTGGATCTCATTAAAATTGAGGCAAATAAGCGGGATGTCCCACATCAATCGCTCATCAAGATAGCCCTGGCTGAGAAATTCGAGCACTGTGCTGTTGGAAGAAAATCGAAACGTCATACGACAGCGAAAAAACGGCATGCTCGGGCATGAGGTTCAGAAAAAGAGGGCGTCCACTGAGGAATGGGAGATTTATACAAGAAAAACTTCCATTGGTACATGAAATTTAGCTGCTAGCTTTTTTGCATGGCTGATAGTGAGATTTCTTTCACCATTCAAAATTCTTACACCGAGGCTACGGTCAATACCCAAGAGGCGCGAAATATCGGCGGCGGACATATTGTTTTCTTTAATGAGATGCTTAAGAAGAGGTACCCCCCTTTTGGCTGGCAGTCCTTCTGAGGAGACTTCGTAAGCTTCCATCAGTAGGCACAGTGCTTCAAAATAGTCATCTTGATCTGTGGTCAATGCGTGCCCAGGCATTGCATCGGTGATTTCAAGGGCATTTTCGTGGCCAACCCGATCGTGGATCGGACGAAGCATATGAAGGGAAAGCAGGCCCTTGTAATCTTTTGGTAAATTTCTAAAAATAAGCTTCGTCTTCATAATTCCTTTTCCATTTGTCTTTACTGTAATCGCTGTGAGTCAAAAACCGTAACGTATAGATAATTTTCCTATTGTAGTGGATGGCAACAATGAGGCGGCAATCATTTCCGCACATATTGAAAACCAGCACCTTTCTGCCACTGGCTAACATGATGGGATCTGCCGATGGGTAAGAAGCACGAACGTCTTGAATGTTCCCCCACTCGGCTTTTTTAACAACCGAACACCAATTTTGGACCCACTTCTTAGATTTTGGATAACCTTTGATCGCCTCTGTTAGGAAGTGAATCTTGACTTGAGCTACCAAAGTAGCTGCCGCAGCCTCTGCTTCAGTTTTGGCGACAAAAAATCTTTTGAGGTGTTTCTCGGAAAATGAAGCCCGTAACTCCAGCTTCTATGGAGTAGAGGGATGACCTGGATAACGAGAAATAAGATATGGGATGTTTTTGGCTGGCATAACTTGGGGCCACTGGGTGCCCGTTGATTCGTGACAGCAAACTATATCAAACGATATGGAAAACAACAAAATCAGAATTGTTACTGGACCCGCATCAAGTATTCGCTGGGATCTAGAGCCATTTTTTCAGAGACATTGCTCGGG
>JAHFTB010000040.1:3629-19241 GCA_023269545.1 Verrucomicrobiota bacterium
TTTAAAGATTATTGACAAATTTTGAACAATCAGGTTTTAGTAACCTAAATGCCGAACCAACATTCAGCAGATAAAGAAGTCCTTGGATTTTACATTCCAAGAGAACTGTCTCAAAAAATTAGAAAAGCCGCCAAAATGCGTGGCTTAACAATTACGGCATTTGTTGAAGAAACTCTGATCCATGCAACACGCAGAATTGAACTCGCACCGTCCGACTACAGACTCATTGCGGAAGCGACAGAACGTGCTCTTCGCGGTAAGGCTACCAAGAACTCTGGTCCAAAGAGTGCGAGTAGCCGCAGCAACAGGTAAACGTCCACTAAGTAAGCAAGTTGAAATTTTTTTAGAAAAGGTTTTAGTAACCTGTTGCGTTAAGGGAAAGCCACTCAATCCTAGAAACAAAAATAAAAGTGAGAACTCAAACAACATGACCACCAAGGAATTATCAGCTGTTACAGGTGTGCCCTGCAAAACCATTAGAAAATTCGCTCCAGAGCTCGACGGAGTACTGGTCGGAGGAATCCACGGCTACGTCTTCCCCAAAGATGCTCCCAAACATTTGTTGGCAATCTTGCGTCAACGACGCGGTGGTGCGCAGTGGCGCATCGCCCAAATGCGCAAGCAATTTTCAATCCGAAATGAAAAACAAAAATCTCATTAATCGATCTGCTGCAAAGCGACTATATCAGCGAATTTCTACCAGCAAAGGGAAGAAACGTCCACGGATGCCAAAGGGATTTATGGCGGCACTCGTAAAACTAGCGGAATGGCAGGTTGTGGCGGCGGCGACCGAGAATAGTGGATGGATCACAGCCCACAAATGGGAGCAATCTGAGTTGAAACTAGCCGATGGCGATCGGCACTCGATCCCCTCATGAATGTCAATGCAGACCATCTCTGTGCTGTAGTGGCTCTCCTGGAATCACTCCGTAGATGGGTCACAGCTCGGCGACTGGCTGTATTCGTCAACGATAGAACGCTACGAGCGCTGGCAAATGCCAGCGGTGGAAGAATTATCACAGGCCAGAGGGGCTACAAGGCAGCACGGCATGCGACTCCAGAGGAGATTGCACATTCCGCCAATTGGCTAGAACACCAAGGCAAGGAGATGGTCCAGAGAGCCCGTGGCATCCGCAGGATGAGCGTGAAGAGGAAATGAAAACTCAACATCAACACCTCCACAATCAATGAAAACAGTTCCTGCACTATCGCCCGGCGATACTTTTAATCCTCATCGAGCCTTTTATGGAGTGTGGATTCCTCAGTGGCTGGAGGAGCGCGAGGAGGTTTCGGAAAAGGCCAAAAAACTCTATGCGTATCTGACGTTTTTTGCTGGCGGACAGGGACGGGCGTGGCCTTCCTATAACACGCTTGCCGAAAAGCTGCATGTATCTCGCAGGTACGTCATTCAACTGATTGGCGAACTGTGCACTCATCGACTCATTCGAGTCACGCATGTGAATGACCTCGCCCACGGCCATCGCTCCAACATCTATGAATTCCTTTGGCATGAGTGGATGCAACACGAAACCGATCGAGAGTTTTCTATGACCGCACCTGAGGATACCCCTGGTGAACCGGAGATCACTACCCCTAGTGAACAGCAGTTCATCAGCCCTAGTGAACCGGAGATCACCCCCCTAGTGAACCCCAGTTCACCCAAAGAGAATAATAAGAAGAGAATAAATAATAAGAGAATTCAGGTAGGTATGGTAGGCAGGCCGATTCCCGAATCGAAATCCGAAACAGCGTCTCAACCAGACCGACCTACCAACCACTTACCACCCTCGAATCGGTCAATGGGTCATGAGGAATGGATGGGGATCCTCAAGCAAAACCACCCTGACATAGACATTGCAGGAGAACTTAAGGCATTTAGCACTCACTGCCAGCGCAAAGGCTCTGTTGCAAACAGGAGCGGATTTGTTGGCTGGCTTAGAAAGGCAAGCCCAGCGGTTCTGCTACCAAAACCTAAACTTCGCTACACCTACTGACATGAAAATATGCACAAAAAAACGAAATTGTTCCGACTGCGGTACTGAATTTGTTGCCTATGATATTGATTGGATGGGGCGCCAGGTCTTCCATCAACAGCGGTGCGAATCCTGTACTGAAGCTGCTCAACGTGACTATGATGCAGCTGAAAAAGTTGCTCACATAGAGCAGCAACAAATGGCATTTGCCGCGGTCTGCCCACCTCTTTATCGGGAAACCAATCTCTCGCAACTGCATTCTAAATTCCGCCAAGTAGCACAAACTTGGCGATATGGCTCCCGTGGATTGGGGTTAGTGGGGAGTTCCGGCATGGGCAAGACGCGGATTGCATATTGGCTCCTCAGGCAAATGCTAACATCGGGCCATAGTATTCAGGCAACAAATGCAACTACATTTGCGCGTCTGTGCGTCGATCAATTTGCTGATGATAGAATACATAGATCCTCAGCAGTAACGACTATTTACTCATATTACTCTGTCGACGTCTGGTTGCTGGATGATTTGGGCCAGCATCGCATGACAGATCGAGTAGAGGCCGAACTCTATGCCGTGCTGGAACGTCGGACTACTCAGCGACTGCCTACTATTTGGACTAGCAATGCCATGGGAGAGGATCTCGCTGCAATGTTTAGCGATAAGCGGTCTGAGGCCATCATGCGCAGGCTGACCGATTTCAACGACATCGTTACCGTTTGGCAGGAGGAGGCTCTATGTTAAAACAACAGAAACCTCAAAGGCAAGATTCTGAGGAGTACCGAAAGTGTTGTAAATTTCTTCTCTCCCGCATGGCTCAGCGGGATGATTCGCAGTGGCCAGTTGCCCGACAATATTTGATCGAAAGATCACTCGATTCCCAACTAATTGATCAGCTCTATACCGATGGCCAAATTTACGCCAGTAAGCATCGGTCCAACCCATCGATTGTTTTTCCCCATCGTGACCTGGAAGGCAACGTGCGGGGTGCCACCCTTTGTACCATAAGACATCAGTCAAGTTCGACCACATCTCTTGGGGACACAAAAAACGCATGGTTCAACGTCGGTGTTGAGCTGGCGAAAATTCATAAAGCTTTCGTAGTTACTAAATCCCCTATCGATGCACTCAGTTATCAGCAATTGAACGCGGTCAGCGACCCGTATCAAGGTTGTATCGTTTCCGTTGGCGGCACACATATTCCAGAGGCTCTCATAGAATATACTGTCCGAAATGACAAAGGGCTGATCGTGGCTTTCGATCACGATCCATCTGGACAAATGGGCTTCAAGATAGCGGAGAGTGAAATGAGGCGAAAGAGTCAGATTGGAAGAGGGGCCTGTAAAGCGTGGATACATTGCCATCCCCCGCCGATTTGCGCGAACTGGAACGAAGAACTTCAAGCACATTGCAGCAGCAAAAAGAAAGTCCGCTCATCCCTGATATCCGAGCAACAAAGTCAAGTGAGATCCAGGGGGATGAGATTATGACTTTGTTTCCCCTAGTAGCTCTTTTAATTACTCCACCTTGCGGAGCTGTTTCGCAACGGTCAGACCAGATTTCGAAGTACCGATCTCCACTTCAATTTTCTCGCCTGGCTGAAGTTCTTTGGCGGTTACATACAAGAAATTCAATACCCATGGCACGAAGAGCCAAATCTTTTGGCCATCTTCATGCTCTACGTAGAGATGAAGTCCGGCGCGGGTTCCTTTTTGCGACGAACTGGTCTTCGATCCTTTACTCCAAACCGTTTGATCAACAGTCGCCCTCCAGACACCCAGCGGACGATCTTTGGAATAAGCATCGCGATCAAAATTTATTTCTACGAGGTCTTTGTGACGTAAAGGCATGGTTTCCGGATAGGGTTGAGTTGAGGGATCTTCGAGGCAGCCAACTCATTTGGAGATGGCTAATGGAGTATAAGTGGGTTGAAAGGTCCGCTCGTTTTGCGCCGGCTTCAGCCCTTCCCCTCCCATGCCGAAGCCGTCACAAGACTGCTCCAAGTGAGCTGCAAAAGAACCACAACGTACTGGATCACAGCAAGTTTTTTCTGAGACAAGTTTTGTTTTCCCTCGCCATAGAGCTGGCTTCTTCATCCCTGCAGCAAGGTCGGGGTGGTGGCAATCCACCCCTCCGGGCTACGGCTCTGAGAGTCCTCGAGAGCCTCAGCCGCCCCATTCGGAGCATCTCCAGCACCATGACTTTCCTAGGGCAAAGTCATGACCGGATAGCACTTTCCCCTAGGGGCGAAAGTGCCGGTGTTTTTTCGCTTTCGCGCAAAAACACTTTCCGGGCGTCAGGCGCCCTCCAAGTCAACCCGCTTTTGATCGCGTTCTGTAAAAAAACCAAAATTTTTTCCAAAAAAACTTTTCCGAAAACTTTTTCAAAATGAATTCGAAGAGGCTTACAAAAAAATCCGCGGATACGGTTCAACTTAATCTGGATGTCGCTCCGGAGTCCAAACAACTTTTGGAAGCGCTTCGAAAAAAGTTTGAGCTCAAAACTAAAGCAAAAACGTTCGAAGTAATTATCGAACAAGTTGCCGCCCGTGAAAAAATTTCGGGACTCCACGAGAAGGATGTCGCGCATCAAATTCTTTTGGGAATCGAATTCAAACTGGATCGCCTCTTGGAACGATTCGAGGAGGTCCTATGAAAAACGGCCAAATCTTTGCGCGAAAATCTACCAATCGCGGTGTGGTGGATATCGAATACCTGGATGAAAAGTCTCAGCGCAAAGAATATTTCCGTCGTCGTGCTTTAGAAAAAACGGAGATTGGAAAAAAGCTAAAGGCATTTGCCGACTATGCCTCGAAGGAAACCATCGGCCAAGTTCACGTCGGTGGATTTCTCCATAACATGGTCCGGATAAATTCTGACGGCACTAGTACTGCGCCCACTTCTCTTTCTAACGAAGAACGAAAGCAACGCATTGTAAGAAATTGGATGGAACATCTCTGGGCACATCATTCAACTGGCGGAAAGAAAAAGAAGGTCATCCAACACAGACTCGTTTTTTCGATGTCGACCGAGCAACACAATGCGCTCGTCGCTGCGGGTATCAATCCGGATCAAGTTCTTCACTCTACTATGAAGAAAATCATGGGGAAATTTAATGATAAATTTCATCGCCGCGATTCCATTGGATACGCTTATGGAATCCATCATGACACGGATAATCTCCATGTCCATGTCGCTCTCTGTCCACGAACAAAGTTAGGAAAATACGTCGGATGTAGCACCAGCCGTTCGAAGAATTCCAAACATAAACGCCAAATGGATTACCTCCGCGAGTGTTTCGAGTTGGAAAATAAACGCTGGGAAAAAGATCTCAGTCAGCCACAAAAGCTCGATGAGATTTTATCGAAGCGATTCGACAGTCACAAAATTGCCTTTAATCCGAAGTTGACTGCAACTCGCAAGAGCCAGCTCGTGGCTGATCATAACGAGCAAGCGAATAAGCTGCAGCAAATGTATACGCGCCTCAACGCGCTAGAGTTGGATTACCAGCGACAAAAAGCTGCATGGCTGGCTCAGAAAAGATCCAAGTCTGGCTTATTAAATTTTATCGGCGGGTTTGCGAAGAAGTCCGGCTGTCTCATTCCACAAACTTACGTCTCTTATCGATCTGTGCGGCAGCTGCAACAGACTCTCTTTCGTATCAAGCGAGAATACCGCAAGGAACACGACAAATACAAAAAACGTTACCGTTTTAATGACTATGGCGCTCACCAAACTGAAAAAAACAGAATCTTCCAATATCACAACAACAACTCTTCCAGAATCTCAGCAACTATTTAGTGAATTTGTACAATATCGCGATTTCATTTTCCGTCTGAAGGATGTGGATTGCTTTCTGCACTATCAGCCACTTGAAGGCCCACCGGTAACCGTCACTTTTTTAAAGGGTTACGGCCCTCGTGTTGCTGACCCGGAGAGAGAATTATTCTCGTTCTTGTGTTCCAAACTCCACCCAAGACCTATTTCTGATGAATAATCTCTTTCAATATATTTTATTTGGAGGAGCTGGACTGAGTGCTTGGTTCTTCTTGTCTCCTCCCGTCAACTGGATTGCGAGTGGTGTTTGTTTGGCATTTGCCATACTCACGTTTTTTTTAGATCGCCCAAAAATTATCGTTCGCATTGCCGGAATTTCCTGGAAGCAAGAGGATTTTGTTCGAGGTTGGCTCATTACTGGAAAGACTGGTTGTGGAAAAACTCAAGCCGCAATTAATCGAATTACTTATCAAGTATTTAAGAATGTCGAGAATTGGGGCGGAATCTGCCTCGATCAGAAAGGTCTCTATTGGGAGATCCTCGTCAAAATGTCCGAGCATTTTGGAAGGAGAAAGGATTTGGTTCTTTTACAGACTCGTCCTCAAGATGCTCCGAGCAATTGGACTCCGCCCTGTACAATCAATATCACAGGCGATTCGAACGTCCCATCGTCCACGTATGCCAAAGTCATCTGTGATACGGCTAAATCGCTGACTGGTGGAAAATCCGGAAACCCATTTTTCCCGGTAAAAGCACAACTCGCAATCCAAGCAGGATTCGATGCACTGCGCTTTTTAAATTATCCGGCGACTATTCCCAATGTTTACTCGATTCTCCGAACCCCAAGTGAAACCGAAAAGATCGTTGATGAGCTTGAATGCCAATCTTTAAATGATGCAGGTCGTGCTGTTTTGGGAGCGTTTCTACAGCACTTGGATCAACCTCCGGAGCAGAAGGGAGGTGTCGATGGTACGATCGACACATATCTCGGATTTTTCATCAATCCGGAGATTGCCGATGTTTTCTGTGCGGATCACCCGACCTTTTCCATCGGTGAAATGGATCATGGGAAAATTGTTTGTATTGCCTTATCGCAAAAATATCAGACCGAGCGGCTATATGTGAACACCCTCCTTAAACTTTCTTATTATTTTCATGCTGTTAGCCGCTTCGATAAAACTGAAAAGGAGCGAGAAAACGATAATCTCCTCATCTTATTTGCTGATGAAGGTCAGGAAATTTTGACGGGAGCTGAGAGTGCATTTGCCGATCACCGTGCTGCGGGAGTGATTCGTGAAGCAAGGTGCACCATTGTTTTGGCGACACAAGCCTATTCATCCATCCTGGCAGCCATTGATAAGCGCTATGCCGACGTCTTTATGCTCAACATGTCGAATGAAATTATTTTGACAGTTGCTGATCAGCAGTCAGCCGAAATCGCAGCACGAAACATTGGAGAACACGAATTTATAAAACGGACATGGAGCTGGGGAAGAGAGCGTTCTTATAATTACTCACCCGACGTTGAAGCATTCTATAAACCTTGGCAGCTCCGAAAACTTCCTAAATTCACAGCCATTGTTCGTCATTGCGAAAAGGGACACCGCAGACGTTTTATTTCACCAATCAATCCGGATGGCAGTTACCCCATGTGGTTTCTTAACAACTATCCGCATTATTGGATAGTCGCTGGTTTACAAGGCTTGTGGAGATTTCGAAGCAAGTTAGCTGCTTATTTCGAGCAGCAGCCCAGTGAAGCATCTAAATCATCTCCTAAACCATTATGAAACTATACCTCTGCGAAAAACCCTCCCAAGCGCGGGATATTGCCAATGTCCTGGGGCATCCCATTCATCAGAAAACTCACATTAAAACCGACAATGGTGTCGTCACCTGGGCCTTCGGTCACCTTCTGGAGCTTGTTACTCCGGAAGTCTACGACGAATCTTTGAAGAAGTGGTCTCGTGAAACCTTGCCTATTATTCCCAGCAAGTTTCGACTTCAGCCCAAAGAAAGCGCAATTGAGCAGTTTAAATCCATTGGAGAACTTCTCAAACGCTGTACGGAGCTCGTGATTGCCACCGATGCCGATCGAGAAGGCGAAATGATCGCTCGTGAAATTATAGAATATTTTAGTTGCCAGGGAAAAATTTCACGCCTTTGGCTCTCAGCACTCGATCCGGAGAGCATTCGAACGGCTTTGAAGAAGTTAAAAACCGATTCGGAAAGTCGTCCCTTATATGATGCTGCACTCGCTCGTTCTCGGGGTGATTGGTTGGTGGGAATTAATATGACTCGCGCGGCAACGCTTCGATCAGGAGAAAAAGGAGTTTCCTCTATCGGTCGGGTTCAGACTCCCACACTAGCTCTCGTCGTTCGAAGAGACCGCGAAATCGAGAATTTTCAGCCCAAAACTTATTATGAAATTATTGCGGAAGTCAGCTCGGGTAATGAAAGTGTCTCTTTAAGATTTGCTCCCAGGGAAGAAGAGCAGATTTTTGATCGAACGGTTGCTGATGGCTTATCCGAGCGCGCGAAAGGATTCACAGGCCCCTTGAAGGTAACCCATGAGCGGAAAAAGACTCCTCCACCAAAGCTCCTCTCACTGGCTTCACTTCAGATCCGAGCCAATGCGATATGGGGATGGAGTGCGGAGCATTCTCTGAAAGTTGCCCAATCGCTTTATGAAACCCATAAGTTTACTACTTACCCTCGTTCCGACTGTGAATTCCTACCGGAGGAGCAAATTCCGGATGTTTCTTGCATCCTAGCAAATTTAAGCCGCTTGGATCCCTTTCAGGATATTCAAGTCGGGAAGCCTATTATTCGAAAGACCGTATTCAACACGACGAAGATAACGGCTCACCATGCGATCATTCCTACCAAAGTGTTAGCGAACTTATCGGCTCTTTCAGAAGATGAACGAAAGGGTTTTTTACTCATTGCGCGCCATTACATGGCAAGTCTCATGCCCGATTATGAATTTGATCAGACCAGAATTTCCCTGAAAATTGACGAGAAACTCTCTTTCTCCGCCACAGGGAATGTTCCCGCAATAGTGGGCTGGAAGACACTCTTCGGAAAAGAAATTGAAAAAGACGAAGCGATCCTACTTCCTTCCCTCAAAGACGGCGCTTTGGGCACAGTAGAGCAGACGAAGATCGAATCCAAGCAGACCAAACCTCCAGCTCATTATACGGAAGGGTCTCTTATCGCGGACATGAAGAGCATCGCGAAGTTTGTAATCGACCCGAACAAAAAAGCACGCCTCAAGGAAACAAGCGGAATTGGTACGGAAGCTACGCGGGCTAATATCCTCAAGACACTCCACGAGCGGGGATTTCTGGAAACTCAGAACAAGACCGTTCTTAGCACTGATCGGGGCCGTAAGCTGCTTGCTTTGTTAGAGCAGCATTTGCCGATTCTTGCAGATCCCGGAGAAACGGCTGTTTGGGAAGATGCCCTGGAAGTCATTGCCTCCGGAGAGAAGACTGTCGAAGAGTTTACGGATTTATTATCCGAGCAAGTTAAAACCCATATCGAGACGCTTTTTGCTAATTCTCCTGTCTATAAACCCACCGGAGTTTCTTATGAAGGGAAAGAGGTCCTTGATGCCAACAATCGCTGGATCTTCCCGTCAAGAAAAGGATGGTTTTCTAAGGAGCTCTTTCAAAGAAAGATGGCTCCGGAAGATTATATCAGGATCTTTGAAGGCCAAGAGCCGGTCAAATTCGACGGATTTGTTTCCTCCAAAACAGGAAAAAAGTTCTCCACCCAACTCAGATACAATCCAACCCGAGTCTACAATGGCAAACCTTCTCCGGGAGTTGAAACAGTATTTAAAACCAAATGACCACACCTGTCATCATCGATAAAATCCAGAGACTTCAACCTTATCTGGAGTCGAAAATCCGCGGACAAGAACATGCGGTCCAACGTTTTTGTTCGATTTTAAAGCGAGGACAAAAAGGCATCACCCGAGACAACAAACCCCTTGGTTCCTGTCTCTTTTTGGGACCAACCGGAGTGGGCAAAACGGAATTGACGCTTCTTGCTAGTGAGTATCTTTTTGGGCCCGATCATCTATTCCGATTTGATATGTCCGAATTTCTCCACTTGGATCAAGTGAAGTTGTTTGTGGGCGATGAATCTGGAAATCCGGGGCGGCTTGGCCGTGTGCTGTCGTCCCAGGGTAGCGGCATCCTGCTCTTTGATGAAATTGAAAAGGCTCATCGTCAGATATGGGATCTATTTCTCCAGATGCTGAGTGCTGCTCGCATTACGCTATCCGATCACCAAACCTACGATCTCTCCGGATTTTATATCATTGCCACCAGCAATATTGGATCTCATCACCTCCTGAGACCGACCAGACTTCCTTTTATCACCCTACAGAGGGTAGTCCTTTCCGAACTTCAGCGGGTATTTCGTCCGGAACTCATCGGAAGATTCAATGAAACCTTGGTTTTCAAGCCCCTATCTCACGAAACTCAGAGGGAAATTGCTCGAAATGCCGTCAATGAGGAATTAAATCGCTTAAAGACCAAGGGGCTTAATTTTGCACTGAGTGATGAAGCATTTGAGTTTTTGGTTCGAAGAGGAATCCACAAGACACTGGGTGCAAGGCCTCTTTTAGAAGCAATCGAGAAATTTATAGGCGATGCGACTTGTGAAAGTGATGTCACCGACGGCATCCTGTGTCCTTCTCCAAAAAATGACCGGCTGGTGATTATTGATACAAAAGCTCACGGGCTGCACTGGTAGGACCCAAAATTAGAAAGTAAAAGTCAATATGGCTACAGCCACCCAAGTTAAGTTGCTTCTCCAAAGTCACGGCTCCGGAGATGAAGAACGTTTTTTTGCAATTGCTCTCCAAGTCGCCGCAACAGAGGCACGTCTTGGTCACAACGTGCTGGCGAACGAAATTCGCGAAATCATAGATAAATCGAGACGGGCTAAAAGAGGCAACGCCCCCATCAAGTTTCCTCAAGAATTGGCAGGCATGATGCTCTTGGAGCAGCCCAATGTGCCCCTTTCAGCACTGGTTATCTCGGAACAACTCAGGGAACGAATTGAGCGCATTATCCAAGAGCATCGCGAACAAACCAGACTCAAAAGTCATGGGCTCTCTAATCGTCGAAAAATATTACTCTCAGGGCCTCCAGGAACTGGAAAGACAACGACGGCACGGGTGTTATCTCACGAATTGCGTTTGCCATTATACACCATTCAAGTGGATAAGCTCATGACCAGGTTCCTCGGTGAGACCAGTGCGAAGCTCCGGCAAATTTTCGATCGAATTCGGGATGAGCCCGGTGTGTATCTGTTTGATGAATTTGACGCTATTGGGGGAGATCGATCGCTCGACAATGATATCGGTGAGATACGCCGAGTTCTGAATGCCCTGCTTCAATTCATTGAACAGGATGTTTCCGATAGCATCATCATTGGAGCAACCAATAATCCTAGGCTGTTGGACCGAGCACTCTTCCGTAGATTTGATGACGTACTTGCCTTCACGCTACCTGACAGTGAAGCACGAATGAAGCTGATAGAAAATGTCTTGGGCGGTTTTAAAGCGGAACAAATTGATTGGAGCACTATTCTTAAAAATAGCGAAGCTTTGAGTCATGCTGAAATCGACTACGCCTGCCGCGATGCGGTCAAGTTATCGATTCTTGCTCACCAGAAAATGGTAGATACTGTCACGCTGAATAAGATGCTCCACGAGAGGAACTTGATTCATCAACGATAATATTAGCATGCCTCCAAGTGATCAACTACTGATTTTTAGAACAGAGGAATCCCCTGATAATAAGAGGAGTCAGGGAGATTTTGTTCGAGATCCAATCATTCCCTCAATTTTTCATACAAACGCAGAACTTTTTCACGAACGTTGGTAGCTTTTCCTTGGCGGAAATTCTGCGAGCTTTGTCCTGCCGGGCTCGCAGACCGCTACCATTCGGCTCTCGCCACGTTGTGAAAAAGTGCTTTATGGCATAATCTGACGGAAATTATACCATCTATTTAAGATAATCGGACCGAAATTGTGGGGGTTTACTCTGTGAAATAGTCCAATTATCGATACGAGATGGTATTATTCCTCATTGATCCATTAGGTGTGACAAGGAAGAACAACCTCGACTAGACGCAGCTTAACAAGCCTGGCAGCGTCATACAGAGCTTCAGTGGTTCGGCTATTGATTTGAAAGGGATCTGAATAATCAACGAAAGAATCTCTTTGAACACGAACGACGGATGAAGCTCCAGAAAATTTTATTAACGAGAGACACGATCGTACTTGCAATGAATTGGGCGGCCGGATTTGTCCGGATAATGGAAAATGATCCAAAAGGACGCCGTCCTCATCTATGCCAAGTAAAAACGCGTTAGCGAAATTAAGGGAATTCCAAAAATTAAAGCCAAGGTGAGCGGTGCTAGGGTTGCGGGTTTGTATTTCCATGACGTTTCGTAGTAGGTTTTTTGAGCAGAAAGGGTGCCCAGAAAATATATACCCGGAAATTCAAAACGTCCATAAAAGTAGACGATTTTTTCTTTATGATGGTATTGTGCCTGATCCGCTTTCTACTTCCTTTTCTCAGCAACTCAAAGCTTTCCGAGGGGAGCTGAGCTATGCCCAGTTCGCCTTGAAAATCGGAATTTCCAAATCTCTGGCTCATAAACTGGAAACTTCCGGCGAGGGTACAACCTTAAAAACGGTATACAAAATAGCGTGTGCCTTGGGATGTAGCGTGGAAGAGGTTCTCGGGCGGGATGCCGTGCGCAAAAAACGTAGTCGGAGGGGATGATCTAAAGGGACAATCCACGTCTTGCGGAGTACCCCTTCATGCTCGCTTCCACTAGCTTCACACTCTCTTTCATATGCAGTTTTAAGCCACATTCATTGGCGAGGATTATGTATCGTTCGTTCCAAGATGTAGGAGGAGCGGGTAAACTGTAGGGAATAGGGTGCGTAGAGTACTTGCCGAACGTCGCCTGTATTGCTTTTTTTAGTTTACCGGGATTCAATTTCTCCATGGATAATAGCGCTAAGTCGACCAAATCCTTGACGCGGCTATTTTCAGTCCCCTTGCGAGGGATTGTATAAACGTACAGTTTCTCCGCAAACTGTTGCTCTTTTGATATTGCAGTAATAGTAACTGGCGCAATCCCAGCAAATCCCAACCAATCGCGACCTGTTACTTTCTCGGTTGGCTCAATAACTGGATCACCTATTCCGATGTCAACATGAAACGTGGTGAAAGTTCGATCTGCCATAGATGCTGTGATAGGATACCTTCCTCCACCTTCCGGAGCGGCGGATACATCTTTGCTCGATTGTGTGACGGAAAATACAAAATAATCGTTTAAATTTACCGCGGCATGGTTTTGTAATTCCTCCAGAATGTGTTGTTTAATATCTGCCGCCGCATCGGCAGGAACAGACAAATCAATGTCTTTGGTAGCTCGGGCAACTTGCAGTCGAAGCTCCATGGCATATCCTCCTTTTAAAAGCCAGGGGGCATTCTCATCCGAGAAAAGCCTCGCTAATAATCGGTCGAAGGACACTTGGCGACGTAAGCGTTGCAAATTTATGGACTCTTGCTTAGCAATATCGTCAAGTCGTTTTTCAAGTGCTGTGCGAAAAGCTTCTGCTGTGGCATACTGTTTTGGACGATTTTTCATTTCCAATTTCTTCTAATGATGAGAGCACCGGTAGTAATCGATCGCGATAGATCCTGACTTCTCGTTCAGTAATGAGACCACGCTCTCGTGCTTCCGAAAATCCCTGTACAATCAGGTCGTCGGAGATCTCTTGCGCGTCAATAAGGTCCAGAATTGTCTTGATAGGGCGGGTAATACGATATCCTGCGCGCTCCAGTATTTCATGGGGTGCAAGATCGGCGAAATGAAGCCTGAGTATCGCTGGAATTTTTGATCCTTTTCGGAATTTGCGAGGAACGGTCATATGCAGTTTCGAAGGCATGAGATCCGAAAGGTCGTTGATACTAAGAGCAGTTTGATGCGAAAAGACCCCTTGAGGCACATCGTTTTGGTCGCGAGACCATAGGGACCAAAGAATCAGATCACGATGTTCGGAAAGAGGATAATGTGTAAGTCGAAAAATACCTGGATAGTGTCGTTCCCACTTGCCGCTCTGCACATGGTAAGCATGGTTGTTTCGGACATAACCAGCCGTCTCGGCTTGCTTTGCCGTAAAGAAGCCTCCTTGGCATTCGGCGACCGCATAGAGTCTTGTTTCGTTTTTATTGGATGAGCTTCTGTAGGGCGCCATACACTACATAAATATTATGCTATTTATGTCAGCTGTCTAGTCTTTTTGGGCAATTGTTCTGGTAATTCTCTTATAATAATCTACTTGCTGATTTTTCTTTTCATGCTCCATGATTCTTCGGACGTGTTGGCGACATTCGCTGATTTCCGAATCCGTAAATTCCCAACCCTTCAAAAGCTTTTCTCCCTCTTCGCTCAACCAAAATTCGTGCGGATGGGATAGATAGCCGATTGCGGAATACCCTTCTTTGGAATTTGTGACGCAGAGATTATCATGAATATCAACAGCTATTTCTATTGGATAACATAAGGGACTTTTGCGCCATTCAGAACCATAGAGATATGCATGACTTTTTACTGTAGTATTTCCCTTTACCCAGGCATCTCCGCAGATCCGAGCGCGTTGAAGAATCTTTGCTGACTCAGAAATTCGTGCGCGGTCGTTTATTTGAGAATACCCAAAAATTTTTGCTAATCCGAAGACTTGCGCCCGACCACATATATAAGCATTACCGGAAATCCTCGCCGATTCAAAAATCTGCGCAGATCCAAAAATGCTCGCTTCCTCGCTTATTTGGCAATCGCCAAAAACCTTCGCTGATTCATAAATACGTGCGTTATCAAAAACCTGTGCATTTCCAAAGACCTCGGTATTACCGAATATGGAAGCTTTCCCTGCTATCTGTGCAAATTCATCTACTAAAGCGTTACCACTGACCCTGGCATTATCACAGATTGAGGAATTTCCCACTACCCATGCGTAATCATATACCAATGCTTTTTTTGCCACCATAGCTGTTTCAGCAACCTTCGCAGTGTTCTCGACCCAACCACCACCATTCGGATGTCGATGAAATTCGCTCAGTTCTTTTCCTTTCTGGCGCGCCAGATCTTCGATATTCATAAGTTTTAATTTTCAGATTTTTTATTGCTTTGGTTTGCCTGGCCAGAGGAATGCCTCCGACCAGGCAAACGGCTTATAAGGACATTTTTATCCCCTGTTTGTGAATTTGGATCTTCGCTTCTTTAAGTATGGCCCGATTTAGTTCGGATGAACTCTGAATATTCGGAGAAAGACTCTTAACGAGTGATTCTTTGAGAGCAACATTCTCCGGCCTATTGATAAATTCAGTTACCTTCTTGTCATAGCCTTCTTGCTGTTTTTCCTTATTCATCATATTTAATAGGCATTTTCGCTCTAGAGTCTCGCGAGGTAGCCCTTGTATATATGCTGCCTTGGCTGGATTCTTTTCAATGTAAACATTGAGTTCAGCATCAATTTTTGGATTGATTTTTGGTCTTTGGAGCCCTCCTATTGTAAAGGGCGAATCGCCTTCCGGGGTGAGTATGACGAATTCATTTCTGTTTTGATCTTGTTTTACGAGTGCCATAATATTTATTTTTTATTTTCGGCGTGCGGCAATTCGGTCAATTGACCCCGCTGCGACACATTCGCGGTTTTTCCTATTTTGGAAAGATGTATGCCAATTCTTCGTGCCAACTCCGGAGGAACGGCATTCCCAATTTGACGCGCAATATGATTGATGTTTTTGCCCTTAAAAACGAAGGTTTT
>JAHFTB010000041.1 GCA_023269545.1 Verrucomicrobiota bacterium
TTTAGCTGCTCTCCTCCTTGCTTAAGGAACGACTTTTGTTGTGACGAATCGCTGATTATCTCGTGACTTTTTTGCCGCTCTTTTCCTTATCCAAAAATTAAGGGGTTGGTGTCATCACTACTTATGCGCATTTCAACTGCACAGGAATGTGGATCCATTTTGTAAAAATTGCTGCACGGGATCCGCGTAAAGTTTGGTTCAATTTGAAATCATATCTTCTCCACTCAATCAAATTTTTCCACGCAGATTTTTGTCTCAAAGCGAATGCGCTTCTTTTCTCTTTCTCGCCGAATGGCGATCCCCTTGTAGTGCGCCTGACGCACGGAAAGTGTTTTGAATGTGTAACGAAAAAAATAGCCCGTGATTTCCCCCAGGGGGAATCACTATCCAGCCACCATTTTCCCCTAGGAAATTAGGCTGGCACTCCGCATCACAAAGCGGAATTACGCTCCTACTATGGGCTGTTATGCAATAGGTCGTGAAGCATTGGTCCATTTGGATCGTTTAGTAGGGTGGACTTGTTCCCTTTCACATATCGCAGCTCCAGTGCACCACGATCTACATCATCTTCAATAGCTCGAACGCCATCAATGATATTCAAAATGCCGAAAATTGCGCCGTGACTGGCCATTGTTGCAACCTCATGCACACGCTGCTTATCCTCCTCTGAGAGAGCATTAAACCATTGGGATAATGCGACAAGCTTCGGGTCAGGTCGGCGCCCTGGAGGGCGCTCAAGTAGAGAAATTACATCCTCAGTGGCGGCTTCTTGTGCTTCACTATGGACAGCATCTACAAAATCTTCTGCGTTCATTTTATGTAAAGTTCAGGGTCTTGTGTAAGCTTCGGGGTACATTCGTTTGTTAAATTCTATCAATTGGCGAAGAGAACTGTTCGGCACTTCGGTATAGTTGCGTAAATCCCAGATATCTTTAGCCAGTTGATCTCTTGCGGTTCCTGTATAGGGACCGCGAACAGTAGGAATAGTTATATGTTGTGCACGTGGCACTACGATTGCCGGAGCAGTAGCACGGTTATATCCTGGTACGATCTGTTCTAATGGATGGGCTTGACCTACATGATGTACCTCTAGCTTGTCCCCTCGTACGGACCGTGCAATCAAATCATTAGCTGTTCCAACCTCAAATGCTTGGGCAGGTCCCTTTGCTACAGCCGACGTGGGTGTTGCTTTGAGCAATGGCTTAACGATACTTCTAGCTGCATCCCCGACGCCCGGCACAAACGCCACACCAGCCATGGCCACTCCTACTCCGGTTCTAAGATTCCACCCTTCAGTTCTGCCAGCATTTACCGCTGCCGTGAGATCCCTGACATCTGCTGCCTGTCCATAGTACGGCACTAACCCAGCTGCAAATTGTCCCGCCCCTTTCCCCCAAGCCTGGGCAGTATTTGTGGGCTCGTAGTAATCTCCCTTAGTAGCTCCCTGAAATGCTGCCTTTCCAAACCTCCCATCGGGATCGCAGTAATTCACGGCGTCGTTCCCGGAGTACGAAAAGAGGTCCAAACTTCCAAAGTGCCCGTAGGGATCTGGCTCAACAAATTGTCCACTTTCTGGATCATAGTAACGTGCGCCTATGGAGATGAGCCCTGTGGGATCCATTCTCTTGCCTTGCCAGTGTGTCACTTCGTGAAGCTTACGTTCTGGGGATAAGTACCAGAGAAGGCTTCCCGGCAGCGGTCCATAGGCTCCTGCTTGAATCGGAACTTTTTTGGTTTCGGTTCCATCGTGCGTGGCAACCATATTGCCTAAGGCATCGTTGATGACGCTGTAGGTTTTATTGGGTTCGATGATGGCTTCGAGTCCTCCAATTCCTTGCAGTCCTCCGTAGGTGCCGTCTTTATCCACGCCATATGCTTTCCACGTGACAGGAGCGTCATTGACTTTTACTCCGATTTCCAAAAATTCCACCTCCGGGTCGAAATAACTTAAAGTGGTCTGAGTTTTTTCAGTGGCAGGAACGTCTGCAATGACGGGGGTGTAGGTGGTCTTTAATCTCCGTCCGAAGGGATCGTGGGTTGCCCGCCATTCATAGCCTTGGTTTTCTTGGTCTCGGTAGGTCACTTTTGTTAAGCGCCCCCAAGCATCCCAGGTATATTGGGTGGTATTGTTCTCGTAAATTTTTTTGAGGATTTGAAAATTGTGTCCCCATGCTCGATCTGTTATAATTTCAAGAGGTAATTGTGAATCGGGGTCAGGTGTAAAGCCGATATATTGGATCTGCCTTCCTTCCGAATCGTATTGAGTAGGTGTACTGTTGACGATTTTTTTTGTCCGGTTTCCTTCTTCGTCGTATTCGTAGTGGACGGTGCGCGGTTGGCTGCCTACTGTAAAGGGCCACAGTGCGCCGGTGCGGAAAAGGTTCAATGTATTTGGGTCGTAGGCTTCCGCTTTTAGGGTGTAATCTCCCGGTTGTAAGGTAAGGGGAATACTCCATAATTCGCCGCGCCGTGCGGAATTAGCTTTTACCGAACTGTATTTTTCTCCGTTGAGTATCGCTTGGGTTTTTACGTTTGGCAAAGCTTTGCCTCGGATTTCAGTTTTTAATGTACCGTTGTCTGTGAGCATTTTGCTGGGGCGCCTCCATGGATCCATATCCTCCTCAATAACCTTGTAATTGTTTCGCATTCGCTCTACGGTTCGCAGGCGTGCTTCTTCAAAGTTTCCGATGTGGAGGCGCTCAATGTCTGGCTCAGTAACTCTATAGTTACTCCGCATGCGCACTCCTAAACCAGCATTCTCAGTATCTCCATCAAATGCATAAGTAAGTATTCCGTTATTTGTTTTGTTAGGATAGGTTTCGCTTAGAAGTTGTCCGTGAATGTTGTAGGTAAAAATTTTGTTGTATGAGGGAGTTCCCAAATATTCGGTTTGGTAATTTGACAGGGTGGAATTTGCTCGCCAGCCTAATGTTTCAGTAAGGAAAGGTGTGTTATTAATTTGGGTGGTTCGCTTTTGTATTCTTCCTCGGTTGTCGAGTTCCAGTTTTTGGCTGATGTTGCCCTGTTTTTTTTCTTTGAGGAGTCCATCTAATCCGTAGATATAATCGATGGTTATGTTTTGTCCGGGAAGCCGCGTTTGTGCGAGTTGTCCATCGGCCCGATAGGAAAATTCTTGTTGAAGGTTTGCTGAGTTTATTTGTGTCCGCCGTCCGGCAGCATCCCATTTTTGTGTGGTTTTTTGGTGAGGCTGGTTGTTGTGGGTGATGGTTTCTTCGATAAGGTCTCCATAGGGGCTGTAGGTTCGTGCGATATGGATGGGATCACTGTGGTCGCTGGTTTGTGTGATGGCGGTGAGGAGCCCCCGACGGTCGTATGTAAATTTTTGTGTGCCTTTGGCTGTTCCTGTGGTGTCTATTTGCTTCACTCGTCCAAAGGAATCGTATTGGATGGCATGTTCTAGTCCCCGAGGGTCGCGCGTCATCTGCAACTTTCCGATATTGGGTCCGCTGGTATAATAGGTATGGCTTTTTTGACGAGTATCTTGACCGGCTCGGCTAAGTTTTTCGGAGAGCTGCTGCCCGGATGGGGAATATGTGGCGTTCCAGGAAAGCCCCTGGGGCATGTTTAGTTTAGAGAGATTACCGGCAGGATCAGAAGTATAATGGATTTCTCTTTTGTTACGGGAATTGCTAGGAGGGGTTGTTTTTAATAAGCGCTGGGAATGATCATAGTGTTGTGTACTTCTCTCTCCAAGTTCGTTGAGGAAGGATATGGAATTATCGGCATAGTTGTAAAATATTTGTTGCTTATTGCCGTCCGCATAAGTTTTTGTAACTGAATGGTTGGTATTATCAGTCGTGGTGGTGGTGCTTATTGAGCCATTAGTTTCAATGATTTTACCGGGGGAGTAGGTGTAGGTGCTTTCACGTATGGTTTGGCCATCTGCATTTTTAATCAGGAGGCTGGTGGCACGGCCTATGGCATCTCGTGTAAGAATTTGTTTTTCTCCGAGTGCATTGGTGGTGGTAATAGTTCGCTTGTGGTCATCATATGTAATAGTTGTCCTCTGTTGAGCTGCTTGAGGGGTTGCAGGGGGACCCATTTCGGTTTTTAGCCGATTGAGCTTGTCGTATTGTTTGAGGAAGGTGTGGCCTTCTCCATCAGTATGGGAGATGAGGTTGCCGCGCCGGTCAAATGTGTAGCTTTCCTGAGTCAGTATTTGATGGGAGGCATCCTTTAGGGTACGGATGACGGTGCGCCCAATGTCGTTGTAGGTGGTTTCCCAATAAGTGCCATTGGAGAGAATTTCCTTGGCGAGGCGACCATCGAGTTGATAGCGCCATTCTTGTACGCTGCCATCCGGGTTTTTTTGCCAACGCAATTTGCCTTCGCTCGTGTATTCTTTTTCGGTCACTCCTCCTAAGGCGTTAGTGTGACTTGAAATTTCTCCTCCTTTTTCATAATTAAATGTTTCTCCCTCTCTTGTCAGCATTTGACCTATTTTGTCATAGGTCATTTTTATGGAATGTCCGTTTTTTAGGATTTTGGTGAGGTTTCCAAAGGGGTCATGCTGGTAAGCAATTTTATAATACGGGTCGCTTTGTTGGGATTTGAAGTACTCTTCCTCCTTGGGGCGCCCTGCACGATCATATTGATACCGAATGGTATCTTTGGTGGAGTCCTCTATTTGTTCAGGTTCTCCATTTTTATTATACTTAATATTAGTCGTACTTAGTGACACGCCCTTTTCATCCAGATGTTCCCATTTGGATTGCTTCCCAGTTGGGGTGTAGGCATATCGGATAATAGCTCCGGAGGAGTCGGTTTCTTCGATAAGCTGCCCGGAGGGGTTATAAGTGTATCGGGTGAGGAGGTGCTCCTCGTTCATTCCCGTATACCGTTTTTCTGAAGCGATGAGTCCCTGACTATTGTGCGTGTATTCCGTAATAGCTTCATCCTCAGTGCCAGCCACTTGCTTTACTTTTTGAAGGAGTCCTTTGACTGATTTCCCATCCTCGCTGACTTGATAATAGGTATTTTGAGTGCTGGAGGTCAGGGTGCCTTGTACTTTACGCTCTATTCGAGTGGGCAGCCACGGATAGTTTGTATCTTCGTAGGCAATCACGATTTCATTGCCGAGAGGGTCTAAAATAGAGGTTGGCTGGTGATTCTTATTATAGGAATATCGGGTGAGCGCCACTTCATCAGATTTTGCTCCAGTGAGGTTTCCTTGAACACTCTTCTCTATCAGGTTGCCTTTGGTGTCATATTTAAAGTGGGTCCAAAGGCCGCGTTTGTCCTTACTTTTCTTTAAGCTGCGAGGATAGTGACCAGGAGCTGTTTCAGCGGAGGTGTGCCATTCCTGTTCTATGGTGTTCCCTAGTGGATCGGTGATTTTGGTAACCAGGCTCCGCTCGTATTCGTATTTTGTTTTTTGGCCGTGAACGTCTGTGATTTCTGTGTGGCCAGTGATGGTCCTAGCGTCTGGGTCGGATTGGAGATTGTACTCAAAAGTCGCATTTTGTACGGGTTCGGAATTATCCCCCACTGTGGCGCTTTGTTTAAGAACTCTGCCGCGATCATCGTAAGTATTTTTTAATATCCGGCCGTTTGGTTTTTCTTCGCGCACGAGAAGATGGGCTCTTTGTTTTTGGTGATCGACGCTAATTTCCCGCTCTTCATATTCATATTTTACGCTTGCGCCTTCCGCAGAGGTGACTTCCTTAACGCCTCCGGAGGCGTTATAACGGTACTGGACGCTGCGCATGTTTTCCCCTTCTCCAGTAGAGATCTTCGTAATACGGCCTGCAGCATCGTGGGTGAATGTGGCGCTTTGACTATTGCTAGAACGAATTTGCGAGAGTTGGCCTTCGTCTCCGTAGTGAAAGCTGTAGTAGTTGCCCCGATGATCTTCCCACTTCTCTAAGCAGATCTTCTCATTGGTATTAGAATCTTTTGTAAAGCGACGTACTTTAAAGGTTCGTTTGTCTCCCGCCGGACTCTGTAAAGTGTAGAGGGTTTCGGAATTTAGCTCCGTTTTTTCAATGAAGGCATGGAAGATATTTCCTACAGATCCTATTGTTTCTCCCTGGATATTATTTAAATGCGCATTTTCCTGAATGGTGGGTATCCAACGATTGAGATTCTTGGGATCTTGAATGTATGCAATGACGGATCCATCCGCATCGGCAATATGAATGACGCTCTTATCTTTCGACATGTGCATGTAAGGATGAAAGGTACTTTTCCATCCGGGTCCGAAATCAGCGCTATCTGTTAGCTGGCTGGAATAGTTTCGCCCTATTTCAAATGGCATCGGCCCACTTAATTTTAGGTCTACAGCATGGACATAGAATTCACCGGTAACCACATTCACCGGATCACTGATTGCCTTACCAGGCTTGCCAGCCATGTCGTGATAGGATCGTGGCTCGCCTAAACCCACTACTTGCTTTTGCTCGATATCTCTCCGTTTTAACTCCTCTTTCGTACGTTGCAGTTGTTGTTTATAAGGTTCCCGAGGAAGTCCATGTGGCTCTCTATTAATCGGCCATTTGTGCGCTTCATCAATTTTATTAATTCTGTCCGCTTCAGCCCATGGCCGGAAGCTCTCTTCCTTCGCTTGGATTTTAAGTTGGATGATTTTTCTTTCTAATTGCTGGGCGGCCTCCGCTTCTTTATCTCTCGCTCTTTTTTCTAAATCCTCCACTTTTTGCAATCTAGCCTCCCTGGCCACTCCGCGATACTGTCCATAGTAATTCCAGTCATGTGCTTCCCTAATTTTTTCTTCCTCATATTCCTTCCGCCAAATGGACATTTCCTGAATTTTAGCAAGCAATCTAAAATCATACATCTGACTATGAAATTGTGCAGCTATTATCTGGCGCTGAATCAAAGATGAATTATACTCGAGCCAATCCCTAACTTTAGTTTTCCGTATGCCTTTAAACATGCTGACAAAGTATTCCTTAAGAGATCCAAAAAAGCTGCGTTTACGACGTGCACGTGCATTGCCTTCTAATGCCTGAGGATCAGGTTCAAGGTCGCTTTCATGGATTTCCCTTGGGTTCAGATGCTCTCGATCTCTTATTTGAGAAGATTCTTGCGCTTCCACTTGCCGCTTTCTCCGGGAGGATTTTAGTGCGACAAGATAAGGAAGGTTTCTATCTTCTCTTTCGTATGCGGAAGTATTTTTATTAGGCGCAAGTGACCCGTTTAACTCGGCGGGATTTTCTGAAATTTCCTGGGGATCTTCATCGGCAACTTGCTCTTGGAACCTTCTGGATTCAAAAAATTGGGAACTTCTATTAGGAGAGATCTGACTCATAAATACGAACCTTCGAAATACATTAATTTGGATGGGGAAATCTCCCCCTCGACTGAAAAATGAGAAAATAAATGCTATAAACTGGTGAAAACATTCCCCATACCTTCATAAAAACACCGAAACTATAATCGCAACGGGGGATACGCTTTGGATCACTTAAGCGAGGGCAGTAACCAAAACATATTTGAGATGTTCCATCTGAAACTATCTGCCATGCTGGAGCTTACGCAAACTAAATTTTATAAAAATTTACATCGCCAAGTTGACGAGATTTACGCAATAGGATGCCTTAAGTTCGCGTTGAATATTGCAATCTGTTGTTCGTGAACTGTTCTAAAGAGACTGTAGATGAGCTCATCTGTTAAGGTTATTTATTGAGCAATCTGTTAAGTAATGATCCGTATAAACTGTCATACCACTGCATCGCGATCATTGGAGAATCGATTTTACAAATGCGCATGGAGTATTTTCATAAATTACAGTAACTTTGCATTAAAGAGCGCCGTTTTGAGTGCCATCCTTACAAAGGATACCAAATACTATGATCTCATTGGGTGTCCTTGAGGATGTAGCGGAGAGACTAACAACTATTTATGCAAAATTTTGCAACGAAATGGAACTCTTGAAGAAATTTTCTATCTCTAGGCATATTGAGGGAGTCTTTCGGGACCCGTAAACCACCCCCTTAGCAAGGACCCATAGCCCCCCTCATAGGGTTAATTAGCGTTGCATAATCACCTTGCAAGAATCGGCGTTGGAGGGATATTTCTGCTACTCCGCGCGACCCGAACGAACCAAATCCCTAGGAAAACTCGTTCGTTCGCCTCGATTCGTGCACTTTTGAATCAGTTGTTACGACAACAATTCCAAGCGTGTTGCACGGAAAGATAATTAGCTAAATTTAAAATTGCAACTTTCTCATTATATTATGTATGATAACAATATTTATATTATTATCTATTTTTTCCCAGGCAACAGTGAGAGAAGAATATCTGGATTCTACCTAAGTGGGACACTTAAACAAGACCGCAACGGGTAACTGTCACGCAAGCCATCAGACTTCGGTTTCCTGTAAGAGCCAAGATGATAGAGCAAGGAAACCTGTCGATTTACAAATGCCTCCCCAAGCGCCCTAAAATGACCTGTGGCGGGTTTGTTAGCTTTGAATGCATCTCCCTCCTGGCAAGACAGAATAAACCCTTTATAGCTTGAATTTAAGCGATTGCCTGCATTGAATCCATCTCCTCGGCTGTTGCCTCTCGCTCTCTGGAATCTACAGAAAGGTAGTTATAGCTTGATGGACGAGGAGGAATTTGATTTCTAGCCTCCCTCACTTTGTTGCATAAATAGCCGGATTCATGTCTGATCAGTCACCCGAACGAACGAGTTTCCCTAGATAATTGGTTCGTTCGGGTCTATTTCCTCCCTGTTTGCTCTAGGAATAGAGCTGTATTTTAAATAACTTCCGTTTTTCGCTTCTTCTCCGTTTGCGTTGTCGCTTGCGATTTCGCTCCGCGAGCTTCGGATTAAGAATATTTTCCACATGCCGTTTGGTGAGCCTAAATTCAGCAGCAATTTCTTCTCGTGACTTACCTGAAGCTACGAATTTTCTAATAGCCTCATCGCGCCGACATCT
Organism: Verrucomicrobiota bacterium; assembly: GCA_023269545.1. Classification (GTDB taxonomy): domain Bacteria; phylum Verrucomicrobiota; class Verrucomicrobiia; order Chthoniobacterales; family Xiphinematobacteraceae; genus Xiphinematobacter. Next base: position 8,925 of record JAHFTB010000041.1, read on the forward strand.
CTCTGTTTGAGTACAACGAGGAAAAGAAATCAGCTCTCCTTGAAATTGCCACTGCAACCGTTCACTCAGTTCTCGTCCAATGGTATGAATAAGGAAATGATTATCAGAAAGTCTTTTCTTAGGGATATAAAGACATCTGTGTTTACATTTCTTTGCCAGAGTAAGTGTGGCTTCGCTGCCAATTATCTCCGCAATACGGCGACCCATGTACGGAAGAAATCGAATATCGGGGGAATATTCTGCTCGGTCATCTGGATCTACCTCTGTTGTTTCCTTAAAAGATTGTTTTTCAAATCCAATATATGATTCAATTGCCTCAACGTCGTATGCTTTCAATTGTTTCATTCTTGAAACCCTATGTAATCCCCATCAAAGCAGAGATTTTTTGAGAATCTGCCAGTTTTACTTAATACCTTTTGACAAGCTCTCTCACCGCAATTGGATTGAGCCATGAGTCGTTTGACAGCTTCACTTGGTTTCCAGGCATCTTTTCCTAAAGCATCCCGAAGATGTTCAAGTCGGATCACTTTTCGCCCTCCCCCTCCAGCTTCAAAGGTTTCCCAATCGAAATCGGAGAGCCGTGTAAAGCCTGTTAAACCGCGTTCCCAGGCCGTTGGTGGTGAGCAAGGGCCATTGGATTTTTAGGATTAGACCAAACGACTGAATCGTCTGTCTCATCACTTGTTCCACGGCGCATCACAAAGATTGCTCGCGGCATACTGCTCAAAATGTAGCTTCCCGACAGAGTATGCATCTGTCCACTTCCTCCTGCGTGTTTTTCATTAGGTTGTGGCTTTCTGGTATGTGCGACAATTCCTAAGGCGGGCTTATTTTTCCCAACAGGGAGCATGTCACGGAGAGCATCAAATGTTTTTTTGTAGTCACTTATCTTGTCATCTTCTGCCGCAGAGTTCCATGGATCAAAAATAACGACATCCGGTTTAAATGAATCCAAAACGCTTTTTACATCTTCCATAAATTCAGGATCAGTCAGAGTCATTCCATATGGCGGGGGCTCAGAAACAAGAATCGAATCTTCAATTTCTTTATCTAATCCCCGCGCTTGGTATTCCTGCTGCAATCGAAAACGCCCATTCTCATTTTGGATAATAAGCGTTTTAAAGCGGACATGGACTGGCAAGCCCAACCAATCGCGTCCAGTTGCTCCGGAGATAGCAAGCTCGGTGGCTGCGATTGATTTTCCTACGCCAGGCTCGCCTCCAATTACAAAGGTTTCTCCGCGGATGATGTGACAATCCCCTACAAGCACAGTATCTTTCTCAGGTTGATAAGCCCTAAGTTCTGAAGGCTTGCAAAAACGAATTTTTGGTTCACGAGGCTTTACTGATTCAGCTACACTTTGAATATCAGTAAGGAGCTCTTTAATATTCCATTCAGTGGCAAATGGTTTCATTTCACCGCTCCTGGCTTAAAGAAGTACACGGTCTGTTTTGCTCCGTTTGAACGAGTCCCATCTGGCATCCGGACAAATTGTGAACGAGTCCAAGTGTCCGGATCTGCTCCTAGACTTACCGCTACCGCATGAAAACATGCAACGTTTCTTCATCTAGACCTTTGCAGTAAAACCAGCCATGGATGGATTTTGAACCGGAGTGCACCACGAGAGCTAAGGGTGCTTTTTCAGCTAACTGCCAAAGAATCGCCGCCTGTTCGTCTGTGGTGCCGCTATCTTGCTCAATCACCAGATAGTGACGAGGGCCGGTATTTGATAGCGTATGCTGGCTTTTACGCCCTTCCTTGGTCATTCCTTCAAGTGCCATCATGGGAGAAGGAACGATGAGTTGTAGCCCTGCTAACTTCCCACGCCAGTGTGAGCGTGCAAGTGTTGCGAAATGACTGCTCGATGCACCGCAACAAAGAAGCGGATCTCCCGGAAAGAGCGCGTCGATGATTTCCTCGGTCTGCGGACAAGGATCATGAAGTCGTATTGGAGAAGCTCCCCACAAATCTACCAACTCCTCCCCGTTAGCAACAACGGCTTCACGCTGCTCTTGATTCACTTTTGGCCAGGCTGCCTTCCTCTTTAGTGTTGAAGTTTCTCCAGGCTGCCAGGCGACTGCCGCAGAATTTGCTACTGCTCGCTCAATTTCTCCATGTTTTATTGGCTCCCCCAAAGTTACTGCTTTTAAAAGCGCAATAATTTCGCTTGGATCGCGATATGCGTGGAGATAACGAGCCGTCATGAATATCCACTGGTTAAGTCCTCCTCCCCGTCGAGGGGGTAAGGAGAGAAGATCTTTGACAAATCGTGGGAGTTCTTGAGTGCGGGTACTCATTTATAAAAACCTCCCTTCAATTTTTCCGCCAACCTGAGATGGTTTTCCTATTCCGTTTGAACCGGATAAGCGACCCGAATGAATGAGTTTACTAGGCACTTTCGTTCGGTCGCCTCGGGTTCGTAGTATTACTTGCTGAGACATTCCTTTGCTCCCTCCTTCATAGTTGCGTGTAAATAGGTCAGAATGCTTGGCAAATGCCAGAGACGCTTCCCACGTGTGCTACCGGGTCTTCGAATACAAACGCTCTTAATCTTGCCCTCGTTAGCAAGTAAGTAGAGATGGCTTCTAGAAAGGCCGGTGTGATAGTTTGCGCCTTTGGAATTACAAAATTCCGGAATTGATGTATCGCGAGCCGGTCCGGTCTCGGCTTCGCTGATTAGTTGTTTTGTTTCTGCTGTTGTCATAAATGTTCTGTGATTATATAGATGTTTTTTATTCTGTCCTCTGGTCTGTTATCTAGTTAGCTACTGATCCTCTAGATCTACAGTCGTTTTTTTCTTTAGTGACGCCATGATCATAAGGGACTCTCTATTTCTGTCTTATGCTGAGTTGCCTAGTAAAGGGACTCAAATGCTGGACCAATAAAGAGGTCTCTGCATTTTGCTTCGTGCCGTTTTTCCATCTACCACCAAAGGCAAATGAGAAAGATGATAAGGGAGAGCACTAGCAAAATAACCGCCCCCCAAAGGAGACAAGCTGTTTTTAACGCACGTAATAGTCGCCTTATTTCTGCCATTGTATTTGTTGTTTTATGATCCATAAAAATATTTCTGCTGCTGAGTTTTAACCAAATTATACCAGAACTTTAATTTCTGTCCTCTGGCGTGTTGCTATGCCGCCATCAATACCTATAACCGTTGCGTGTTGTTCTGCATGATGCCTTCTCCTTTTCTTCGTACTGCCACTCCCCACATTTCAAAAGATAGTAAATTTCTGCTATGTCATCCATGCTTCCGCTGATGCCAGCATTATACTGGGACGAAAGTACTTTCTCTTCTGCGCTGTTTTCCAAAATAAGAGTAATTTGCTAATAAAAATTTCCTGATTTAGCGGCCAGCGAGCGAGGCTGGGAAAACAGTTTTTATACCCTCTGGTAATGCCGATCCTCGCCAAGCCGAACGAACGAATTTCCCTAGGACCGGCCGGTCGTGCGGGTGCGAAGATGCAACCGCTAGCTCCCGCCCTGTGTGCTCAGAAATCAGGCAAGCAGGGTTTCAATTTGCGAAATAGGTAACTTTTAAAATGGAATCTCGGACCCGAACGAACCAAATTACCTAGGGAAACTCGTTCGTTCGCATGGACTCAACACAACAGCTAGGCTTCCACAGCGGAATCATTTAATGAAGAATTCTCCCATTCTCTTAGTTTTTTTAGACCCGTGAAAGGGTATTGGCACTTACAAATATATTTCGTTCCCGAAAGGCCGATGGGGATTCTTGCAGGTAAATCATTCGCAAGCCATGAGTTTTTGCTGCAAAATAAGGTTTCTTGAGCACACGGCCTGGTCCTTTAATCCACGAGGGCCGCGGAAATCGATAGCAACGGCAAAGTTGATCGCAAACAGCAGCAAGATATGCATCAGCAACCCCCTCATCGTTCATAAAATTGATCAGTAAAGGCGGTGCTTCCGAGAGCTTTTCGGGCTTTGGATCTGCATAGAATCCATCGAGAAAATCACGCAACGGATAGCTGAAATTTGTCTCGTTGCGAGCGATCTCAGCAACTTCTTTCAAACTGGAAATACGGTTGATGCTCATTCCAATTTCCCCTGCATATCCGCAATAATCTCTTCCACAAAATAACGTGTTTTCACATGAATGCGATCTGCTGGGTAGAACTGCTCCACAACTTCTAGGACCGCTTTTCCGGTAGTAAGTCCTAGTGAACGAATCAGAAACTCCACATCCTGGCGATCTTCAGAGGTTTCTTCAGACCGGGCTGCCAGACATTTCATAGCGAGTAAATACTCCGCCGTGGGCCAGGTAATCCGCAGGTGAAGAAGCCCTTCCAACTCCGCAACAATAGGCTCATAATTTACTTTTTCGTTGTGCGAAATAAATCCTTTCACACTGTCATTGAGCCAATCAGCAGGAAGGCCAACTTCTTCGGCAATAGCATGCGCAGCATTCATAATCTCCGATTTTGGCCGAAAAACTGCATCTACATCCCGAGTGCCGGTTCTGGCGTCAAATACAAGTACCATCTCGGCTCCACCATAAATGCAAATTTCCCCAGCAATACCCCGTTTGGCACACTCGCCATCCAGTGCATGGAGTGCAGCAATAATTTGCTCTCTGGTTAACCGCTCTTTCACTAGTGATTACAGTGCCAACGGATTCCCTTTTTAGCAAAACCATAAAATAATGGAAACCGTCATGATTTTTCGATTTATTTCGACTGACAGGACCCGGCAGAGGCGAACGAACGAGTTTTCCTAGGGATTTGGTTCGTTCGGGTCATGTTTTTACGCAAAAGCACGCTCGATTTGAATTCTCGGTAGTTTTTTTACGGCATCTCGTAAAGTTTCAAGCTCGTGGTGCGTATATTTCTTATGGACACTCTCGTCTGCATGCCCCGCTAGTTTTTGTCGAATGTCCGCATGAACTCCGGCGTTGGCTAATTGCGAGACGAAGGTATGCCGCAGGCTATGAAAGCCTTTACTGTAACGGGTTCTCCCCGCATTGCCCTTCTTTTCAGTCATTTTTCCTGTAACGCCAGCAGCCTGCATAATCGCTCGGAATTGCGAAGACAGCCCTCGGCTTCCACCAATGTTTTGTTCAACCAAAGAGGGGAATACAGGGGCTTTGCCGATTCCGCGTGGCCTATCTGCTAACCACACCTCAAGATCGGGGTGAAGCGGAAGAACAACCGTAGCTCCGGTCTTCTCGGTTTCTTCTACTCGGATCAGGCCGGCTTCTAAATCAATTGCTCCCCATCGTAACCCAGCAATATCTCCCAATCTCAAACCTGTCGTTGCTGCTACAAGAATTGCTCCACGCCAATCACCTTCGGCTGTCGCCACAAGACTCATCAGTTCATCAGATGAAAAAGGTTCCCGACCTGTCTTCTTGTCCTCGCTCCGATCTTTCAATAAATCTACTCCAGCAGTTGGATTTGTTGGGATGTAACCCATTTTCCGTGCAGCTTCAAAAGGTACGGAAAGAATTTTTTTTATTACCATGTTACATGTAGAGACCGCTCTTCCTTCTCGACGGAGAGTGTCACGAAATGCCACAAAATCCGCCGGAGTTAGGCCAGTCAGTGAAGCTTTTGCACGTGCTCCTATATGCACAAGAAAATCACGGATCACTTGGCGATAGCGGAGCATTGTGTTCTTCGATGCGCTTCCGGCCTTGTTCTCCAGCCATTCGTTGAGCCAACCTTCTACTGTGTAAGTAGTCAGGTCTTCGCCTGATGACATAGCTACTAATTCTGCTAATATTTTCCGAGCTTGAACTGCCGTAAGATTGCCTTTGATTGCCGCATTGGCTGCTTGCTCCCATGTGACACAAATTATCTGGGCCTTTTTACGGTCTTTTTCCTTAGTCGTTTTCTTAACCCATGTTCCTACAGGATTTCTAAAGCTGCAAAAATAATAAGGACTTCCAGGACGTTTGAAAATACTGGCCATAATAATGGGAAAAATAGTGGGAAATAACACCAACGTCAAACATGTCTCACATGTCCTTTTTATAGGCTTCTACAGGTTAATAAGTGTCCGGAATCGTGTTGCGGGTTCGATTCCCTTCACCCGCTCCAGTTTTTGATCAAGAGCTCGCCTAAACGAGCACAGTAAGAATAGCGGCAGTTAAAAGCGCTGCTCCTAATATACGCAACAGCATAACCGAAGTTTTCGTTTTTGATTCCGGCAAATCCAAAAATCCCGCCAGCCACCACGTTAACAAAACGCCCCACATACAGCGAGCACTATAGAGGATATTAATAACCGTAGCGTTGAGAGAGCCTCCTATGGCAAGTCGCAGTATGACCGCCTCTGTCGTAAGGAGTCCCAGTCCAAGGATCAGCCATTTCAAGCCTTGGTGACGAGAGACCATCCAAATTTTTTTCCCAAAAATCACCGGATAAATTACGAAAGTTAATAATCCGACTTCTGAATAAGCTATAGCCAAAGCTCCGAAACCTCCTATTTCTCTTGCTGCGTGAACTAATAAAACATCCGAAGAAGCAAATAAAATGGCAGCCACCACGGCAAAATAAGCTCCTAAGTAAGAATCTCGTAAGTTCCCCTCCCGAAGTGGCTCTATTCCTGTGATTAGAAAAATTGCCAAAGTGGCCAAACCAGCAGCCCACCACCACCGGGAAGGCATCACTTGGCCAAAAAGATCCACCGAAAGAAGAACTACCCACAGCACTTTTGTTCCTACGAGCGGAGTCGTTATAGAAGGAGCACTATGAACAAAAGCTAAAAAAATGAAGATTTGCGCGATGAAAAATGCAAGGCCCGCATAGACTGCCCATTCCCAGGAACTTTTCAGGATATCGGGTTTCACAAAAAACCAGAGCGGCGCACATGCCACACCAATTGAGAGATTAGAGTAAAAATTGGTTTGCCAGAGACCACAGCCTCGAACCAGCGCTTGCTTCAAAAATATGGCGCCTGCTGCAAATATCCAACCCGAGATAAATGCTGCCCACCAGTAAATGTCTGAGAAATCATTTTCAGATAACATGCAGCAACACTGATCCAAACAGAGTAAATCTCAGAATCAAACAAATATTAATAAGAGAAAATATTCTAGTTAAGCGAAAAATGAATCGAGATTGCTCCTTCTGTCCCGAAAACGCCCTTTTTTTGGGCACACAGCCTCTGTTTGCGCCGTAAACCGCACCACCAAGCCGGTTCTTACCATAGACACCACCGCTAAAATGGATCAATGGATGTGGAGCCCATTGAGGTACCGTCGAATCCATGTATCGTAAAATCGATATGGTCAAAGTATCATCTGGAATATGCACCCCATTTTTGCTACCCCCCAATTATTTTTGGGAACCTTGCCAAAGTTGATGCCAGGGGTTCGCTCCTTTCATCCGCTCCAATGCTGTATTTACGCAGGATCTCCGGGAAAAAGATATCCCAAAAAGGCCAAAATGGGAAAGAAATTGGGAAGTTGTCCCTCCGTTTTTCACGAGGTTCATGATGTCATTTGTGTGACTCTTCACCAACCAATGAGCCATGCGAAAGCGGTAGTTTTTGAAGGTTATTTTTTGAATCGGACGTCCATAAGAAATGAAAACACCGACCTGCTCCAAGCGCACTCAGCGCCCGCACGAACGAGTTTTCCTAGGAATTTGGTTCGTGCGGGTCATTCAAAATTGCGGCTCAGTGGACTGATTGTCCCCAAATAGCGGGGTGTGATTCCGTAACTTGATTGGGGTTGCCTCCGTGTTTTATCTCCTTCAATAGACGAATCGACTTTCCTGGATCGAGATTGGTGAAACCGTTGCGCAACGCTGACCGTTAGAAGTCCTCTTGCTCTCACGCCAAAGTCTAACGTTCCCGATCCTGCATTTCGCGAATGGCCGCAACAATTATGGCGCTAATGCTGGTGGTTGATGGATAATTTTTGCGATCCAAGTCTTGTTTGCGTTTCAGAATCCATCGGTACAAGTCAATAGGCATTGAAATGCTGAATTTGGCAACCGACTGCGGTTTTTTCATGGAATACCAGTAATACCAATGGGTATCACTACTTTTTTTGAATGTCATCCATTTTCAAAAATTCCCCCTTGCCAAATGGTCATATTAGTCGCGCTAGTCATACCATGCGAAGCACATACGTTCAAATGAGCGTTAGCCTTCCCGCAGATGTTCTCGAATACCTCAAAGCACAGTCAGCAGTGAATGGAGGCACTCCTCTCAGTAGATTGATCGCTTTAGCGGTGCAAGAGAAGGCAGAGCGGGAACGGCCCATAAAAACAAACCATAAAAACCAAAAATCCCATGCCTGACATACTCAATTTTCCCAGCATATCGCTATTTTGCGGCGCCTATTTAGGAAGCTTTATGGGGGCTGCATTAACAATTTTAGTCCTCTTGAAAAAATGAACTCACCACTCAGATAATTTCATCCATATGAAAAAAATGCCCGATATTCACGTTATTGCTCACCTCGGCTTGAACTTTTGGAGAAAACTTATCTCTGAAAGTCCGGGTTATTGTTTTGAATCCAATAATGCTTTTTTGCTTTGTCTAGACGACGACGGACTTTTACTAATTCATTTTTATCTTACCAACAAAGTTTCGCATAGTTCTATGCGTCATGCAGGCTTGCATCAGTCTAGCAAGAGTGAAATGGTGCCGAAAAGGTTGACAGGGGAATATAGTTTAAATTGGAAAGTTGTTAATTAAATTTTGAGGTTTGATGGATTTGAGTGATTTTTCGTACTGAGCCGGGGATAGATAATCGAGAGCGCAATGGAGGCGAGAGGGATTATAAAAAGTTTCGATATAATCGAAGATGAGCCTATCAGCCTCAGC
>JAHFTB010000012.1 GCA_023269545.1 Verrucomicrobiota bacterium
TGGGCAAACAATTGCCACGCCTTCCATGTTGTCTATTATGGAGGCTTCGGTGGGCGCTGCGAATGGTCGTGGTATGCCCTTGGAGTTTCATCAATCTCAGGAATTTTCTGAGTTTCGATTAACTCTTCTTCCGGCGGGAAATGTTCTGGGCTCAGCGCAGGTATTCATAGAGTCCGAGAGAGGAAGCCTGCTTTATACGAGTGACTTGATGTGGAAAGGAGGAAGTTTTCCGCTCATTACGAACCGAGTGGATATTCTGGTATTGGAAACTATATATGGGCAGCCAAAGTATCGATTTCCTCCTCCGGAAGAGGTGATTCAGCAAATAGTCAAATTTTGTGTGGAAGCTTTGGAAGAAGGGGTGGTTCCTGTTCTTCTGGGTGTTCCATTGGGAAAAGCTGAGGAAGTTTTTGCTTCTCTGGCTGCGGCGAATTTGCGCCTCATATTGCACGCTTCTACTTGGAAATGGGCACAGAGATATGAGAGAGCCGGTGCGCATTTTCCGTCCTATGAACCATGGGTGTTCGGAGAACAGATTCCGGGAGGTCTGGAAAACTGTGTTCTGATCGGCCCACGTAGTGCGCAAAAAGAACGTCACCTAGCAACTGTCTCTCGAAAACGTGTCGCGATTTTGACGGGGGCCGCAGTGGATCCTCAACTGAGCTGTCAACTGCAGTGCGATGCTGTTTTCCCCATTTCCGAGCGTGCTGACTACGAATCGCTTCTCCAGCATGTGGAAGCAGTGGCTCCTAGGCAGATTCTTACATTTCATGGTTTTGCATCGGGATTCGCTCGTGATCTTCGGTCCAGGGGACGCGAGGCTTGGGCACTGTGTGGGAGCAATCAACTGGAATTCCCCATCTCTCCTGTTGTGGCTCCCCGTTGTGTTCCTCATCCGGAACCTTATTCACAATTAGAGAGGACTGGATTTGGGAGATTTTGTCTTCTTTTCGAAAGCGTTCAAGCTGCCATCGGAAAGAATGAAAAACTTCGATTGCTACAGAGATTTTTCCGAAGATTGTCCGATCCTGAGCTTGCCCGAGTGTGTGTGTGGCTGACAGGGAGAGCCTTTCCTCAACGCAACGAATATTCTTCCGAACTCGTGGAATGGCCTCTCATTCGGCAAGCTTTGATTGGAGCCTCGGGTCTTTCGGAAGAGACATTTCAAGCTAAAGCGCATCTTTACAATGATCCGAGTTCAATGACCTCGCATATCCTTGCCAATCAGCCATTCCGGCGCAGGGTGGATATTAGTGACCTCCAGGCTGCTTTTATACGTTTGAGCGATCTTCGGAGCCCGCTGGAGAAGAGCAAGTTTTTAAAGGAACTGCTTGCTGCGGTTTCGGCTGTGGAGGCTCAGACGATTGTGAATATTCTGGTTGGCTCCGCTTTGAAAGAGAGTCTGGTGGAGGAGAGTATCGCAGCTGCCTTTGCTTGTGATCCTCAGGATATTTCTGAAGCCAATATCATCCTGGGGGATATTGGGCGTACGGCTGTTCTTGCCCGAAAAAATCGCCTGGAAACCACCGAGATGACCCTCTTTCGTCCCATTCATTGTATGTTGCCCAGTCCGGAGGAAAATTGCATGCAGGTGTGGGAGCGGATGTCTCCTAGCTCTGCGTATTCTCGTTCCTTATGGGTGGAAAAGAAATTAGATGGGATTCGTGCACAAGTGCATACGGATGGGTTTCGGAGCGAAATTTATACTCGCGACTTACGAAACATTACCGCGCTCTTTCCGGAAATTGCTCAAGCGGCCAGCCGTTTGGGACGCCCGGCAGTATTGGATGGGGAGTTGATTGCGGAAGGGGAGGCGGCATGTACGGGATTTTTTAAGTTACAAAGAATTTTGGGTCGACAGGAAAGCGACCTCTTTCTAGGTCCGCAGCTTTCCACGACATTTGTTGCTTTCGACCTCCTGTTTTTAGATAACGAATCCCTTTTGCGAAAGCCTCTGTGCGCTCGTAGGGCTGCTCTGGAATCATTGAAATTTGATCCGCGGTTGCAACTGGTGGAGGTCATTCGTCCGGTCAGTTTGGAAGAACTTCAGACAACATTTCAAGAAACCTGTGCCCGTGGGGAAGAAGGGCTGATTACCAAGGAGCCGACGAGTTCCTACTCACCGGGGCGCCGGGTTTTCAGTTGGATCAAACTGAAAAAGCAGCTGACCAGTTTGGATGTGGTGGTGGTGGGTGCGGAATACGATGAGGACGATTGTAGCCGGAAACTCAGTCGCCTGACTTTTGCCTTGCGTCGGGCGGATGGAGCTTTAGTGATTGCAGGACAGGTATATAATAAATTAACAGAAGATGAAACCATCCTTCTCACCAAACATTTTCAGGCGACGGCTTTGTCCCGTAACGGCAACTATCAGGAGGTTCAACCTACTGTCGTAGTGGAGATTGAATTTGCCTCTGTTCAACGGAGTATGCGGTATGAAAGTGGTTTGATCCTTTGCCTTCCCCACTTGCGGCGTATTCGAGAAGATAAAACTTCCTTGGAAATTGATACTTTAGAAACCGCAGGGAAACGGGTTTCTTCATCCGGTCCGCTCTAAAAATTAAGTGAATAGAGTGCTTTTTAATTATGGGAAAACCTGTATAAAATGAGCACCTGAAGAAGGCATCATGCAATTTTTGCAACGAGTAATTGTGTATGAACTTCTTGGAATTATCAGGTATCAACCAGCAATGAGTCTATGTGGATCACTCTTTTAAAATCAAAAATTCATCGCGCCGCCGTTACTGGAGCTTCAGTCGATTATGAGGGGAGTTTAGCGATTTCATCAGATCTGGCGGAAAGGGTCAATTTGCTTCCCTACGAGCGGATTCTTGTGAGTAATATGAATAATGGCAACCGTTTTGAAACTTATGTGATTTACGGTCCTCGTGGCAAAGGTGTGATCGAATTGAACGGTGCGGCGGCACTCCTCGGTGCGATTGGGGATCGCTTGACACTGATGTCCTTCGCCCAGGTTGAAGAAAGTGAAGTTTTGCGGCACAAACCCTCCATCGTCGTCGTTGACGAACAAAATCAAATGGTTCGTGTTTCTTAATGGGACATGTTCTAATTGAGAACACATGTCTGCTGAGCAGCTTAAGAATTTTCCGATTCTTCCACAACCTTCTTCTCCGACCTTTTTATGGGCGATGGGGATCATTAGTGTCTTGGTGCTGATCGAGGTTTTGGCTGCTGGATGGAAGCTTTTTCCCGAGCTGGTGGATGAATGGACGAGTTGGAGGGTGGGACCACGGGCAGCCGTCGTTTCTCCCACGGGAAAAACTTCTCACGTGTCCCCCTCCAACGAGGCGAACCTCGCTTTTCACCATGCCGTTATGATGGAAACGGCGGGCCAGACTGCCAAGGCATTGGGTTTACTCAAAAGTTTACAGGCAATACCCAATCTGCCTCCCGCCCTGCAAACGGAAATTCAAAGTCATCTTCGTGCTCTTTCCGCAATCAGCATATCGAAACAAACGGATCTCGGTGCTAATTTGGGCCCGCGGGATGAGGTGGGTCTTCCCTCCGGTTCCACATTGGGAATTATTGAGTGCAAGCTCATGGATGGGAAGCCGATCGGTCATACTCTTCGGATTGCTATGAAAGCGCGTCCGGGATCTGCGATAGACGTACAAAATGTCAAAATCCACGTGTATTTTTATGAAAAGACCAACGACGGAGAGGTGGTGCTGACAGATTCGCCTATTCGTTCTGAATGGCTGAGCCCGCCTGTGGATTGGAGTAATGGTACCCCTCAAATTTTAGATGTTTTATATTCGGGACCGCAAGCTTCTTCGAGTCCTAATACCTTTTACGGCTATGTGGTAGGAATTTATTATAACGGGGAACTTCAAGATTCTCGAGCAATCCCCGTCCGGCTGGTGCGGGACTTTCCTCCTCCTCTCTTTTTGACCACGATTCCCAAATTTTGAGTCAGTCCTGATGAGTTCGAATTTACCATTATATTTATGGTAAATTTCCGGATGAAAAATCTGCTGCTCATAGTGTCGATAATTTTCTCCCTTCCGGCAAAAGGGCAGGTACAACTCACTCTTTCCTTGGAAAGAAACTTTTATATTGCCTATGAGCCCCTGGTGGTCCAGGTGGCCCTGACGAATCTGGGTGAACGCGATCTCAAACTGGAGAATACAGGACATCGGCGTTGGCTGGGGTTTGATATTCAAATGGCTAACGGGCACTGGTTAGCTCCTCGCTACGTGGATGAGCCTGCTAGCATACTCAAGGCTGGAAGTACCATGACCCATAGGGTCAATGTGACTCCTCTCTTTGCTTTGGAAGATTTTGGCGGATATCGAATTTCGGCCACTGTTTTTCTTACTGATATCAATCGCTGCGTGCGATCTGCGGAGAAGCAATTTGAAATTACCGGAGGACGTCTTCTCAAGCAGCAGGAAGTGAGCGACCATACGGACATTCGCTTGGTTTCCCTTTTGGTCCATCAGTTACCTCAAAGCCGAGCTCTTTATCTTCGTATAGAAGATAAGAGGCGAGGCATCATTTATTGTACGCACCAGCTTGGAAACTGGGTCTCCTATTCGCAGCCGGAAATAGAAATCGATGACATGCGGTCTGTGCATATTCTTCAAAGCGATGCTCCTCGAAAATTTATTTATACAAGAGTAAATCTTGATGGAAAGATCTTGGAGTGTAGAGCCTATGTGGAAACAGCGATACGTCCTTCTCTTAAAAAAATCGTAGAGGGGGTATATTAGTTCGTAGTTCGTAGTTCGTAGTTGGCGGGTCGCGATTCTTTGTGGGCAGATGGATATTTCCTGTACTGTTTTTGAAAACAACCACTATAGGAATATGCCGAATTATTCAAAAAAGGATCTTTTTGAGCCCATGACACGTCCGGCCGCTGTTTTTGAAGAGGAAAGTGGTCCACAGCGAGCTGGGTTGATTTTCCGCATCCTTCTCATTATCGTTGCGGGACTTTTTGTTTTTTCGCCTACTTTTCACGGGGATTGGTTGTGGGATGATGATCAAGAGGTCACAGGCAACCGTGGGTTGAAGACCCTCTCCGGGTTAATAGATATTTGGTCGGGACGCGTCTCAGCGGACTATTTTCCTCTCAAATCCACCTTTCTTTGGATTCAGTATCAGCTCTGGCAGCTGAACAAAACGGGATATCATTTTGTTACCACTGCTTTTCATCTCGCAAACGCATTGCTTGTTTGGAGACTCTTTAGCCGACTCGGTATTCGCATGGCATGGATAGGGGGATTGCTTTTCTGCATTCATCCGATCGTAGTGGAATCCGTCGCTTGGATTTCGGAACAAAAAAATACAATCTCTCAATTTTTCTTGTTAATTTCGATGTTAGCTTACCTGCGTTTTGACGAGCGACATCATTTAAAGGATTACTTATTGGCAGCACTCTTATTTATTGCGGCGGCGCTATGCAAAACCGCCGTTGTCATGTTGCCACCGGTTCTCCTTCTTTATTGCTGGTGGAAGCGAAAGTGCATTTCAAAGAATGATTTCTTATGGAGTATTCCTTTTTTCGCTATTGCCCTGAGTCTTGGATGCCTCACCATTTGGTTTCAATTTCATCGAGCTATTGGACATGAAGGAATTCCTGTTGGGGGATTGCTTTCCCGGACTGCCATGGCGGGGATGAGCACATTGTTTTATATTTCCAAATGTATTTTACCTGTTGATTTAATGCCTATTTATCCGCGTTGGGAGGTAGATTCTCCCAGCTGGATTCAATTTATTCCGGATCTTTTAATAGTGGCGGCTGTCGTATATTTTTATAGGAAGAGAGCCACCTGGGGGAGGGACTTTCTATTTGGATTTGGGTTTTTCTTACTCAACCTGATTCCCGTGATGGGATTTGTCACGATGTCCTATATGCGGATTACTTGGGCGGCCGACCACTTTCTGTATTTGCCTATTATAGGCCTCTTAGGGCTTTTTTGCGGTGGGGTGGGCCGGCTATATGAGGCAGCTTCTCTCACAAAGCGTTTTTTCCTGGAAGGAGTGGGTCTGGGAGGTCTGACACTCCTCTTATATACCAGTTTTTCGTATGCCTCCATTTTTGTGAATGAGGAAGTGATGTGGTCTTATAACCTCAAACGGAATCCGAATGCCTGGCAGGCGCACAGTCGATATGCGATGAAACTGATTAACAAGAACGATTTGGAAGCTGCTTATTCTCACCTATTAGCAGCTGTACAGCTTCGTCCGGATTTGGCGGAAATTCGGAATAATCTCGGTGTCATCCTTCAAAAATGGAATCGCTTGGACGAGTCCATAGAACGTTTTCGTGAAGCGAAGGCTCGTGCAGTCTGGGAACCCATTTATGCTCTGAATCTTGCAAGCGCTCTCATTACGAATCGAAAATATTCGGAAGCGATGACTGTGTTCAACCAGCTTGTTCAAATGCAACCCAACAATGCTGTCATGCGCTGTAATTACGGGGTGATTCTTTATTTCACGGGTTTCCGCGAAGAGGCGATCGGGCAGCTCCAAAAGGCATTAGAATTAAATCCTCAACTTGATAACGCTCGAAGTAATCTTCAGGCTATACTTTCGAATGTATCGGGCGTCCCACTTCAGTTTGCAAAATAACCGGACAGTTTTTTGGAACAAATCCTGAAACAAAAATTCCGGACCACGCATGTTTATTTTATAGGCGCTTCGTTATATCACGTGAGCTGAGCGGCGAAATTCGGCGGAAAATAGATGGGTTAAAAATTTTAACCTCTTTATAAATAGTGAGTTACGATTTGCAATTTCTCCTGTTAAGTTTGGGATGTGCAATATCCCTTGTAGGCATTTGGACTTAGTTATACTTTGCGGAGCTTTCATGCCGGAAACAGGATCTTCAAATGCGTATTTTACATCTGGAATCAGCTAAAACTGCTGGAGGGCAAGAATATAGGACTCTGATAGAAGCGCAATGGCTGAAAGCAGCAGGACATCAGGTATGGATTGCTGGTAATCCTGATAGCTGGATTGTTGAGCAAGGGATTGCTGCAAAAATACCTGCACTTCCTCTTGAGATGCGATCTTCCCGTTCTCCTCTTACCACTTGGAAACTCTACCGGATGGTACGCTCACTCGACTGTGATTTGATACATGTTCATGGTCGAATCGATGGATGGATTGCAGCCCCTCTGCGATTGATAGGTGTGCCGATTGTTCGTACTCGTCATCTCACCAACCCGATAAGACCGTTTAATTACCGATATGGCTGTGATCATCTAATCGTAACAGCGGAATGCACCCGAAAAAATTTGGCAAAAGATTATGGGATCCCCTTGGATCGCATGACTCTTGTGGGAGAGGGGGCGGATCTCACACAATTTCATCCCAATACAGACGGTTCTTCCTTTCGCTTGTTGTGGGGTGCACAACCGGAGGACTTCGTGTTTGGCTGTGTAGCTATGTTGCGTCATGACAAAGGACAGAGATTTTTTATTCAAGCGGCTGTTCGCATTTGCAAGCAGCTGCCTCATGCTCGGTTTGTGATCATTGGCGATAATGCCCATGCAACCTCCTCGACTCGAGAGAGCTATCGTGAATTGATACGTGAGCAATTTGGATACGATGCGTGGCAACCCGGGAATTGCGTTCGTCTTTCCAGGGAAACTCCTCTCCTCATGCATGGATTTGCATCGGATGTGGCCAGGGCGACTGCCGCTCTCGATGTGGCGGTGGTACCTTCAACGAGTGAGGCACAATCGAGAACAGCGCCTGAAGCTTTGTGCCTTGGGAAACCCGTAATTGCTAGTAATGTCGGAGGTCTCCCGGAAGTTGTGGAAAATGAAAAGACGGGTTTACTCGTACCACCCCACAATGTGGAAGCTTTAGCCGCAGCGATGGTCCGTTTGGCAGAAAATCCTCTGCTTTATCGAAAACTAGCGACCGCTGCGGCGGAGGAGGGCAAAAAACGATTTTCATTCGATGCTCGGATGGAAGAAACCCTTCGGGTCTATGAAAAAGTGATGGGTCGCGGCTCACACTAATGTGTGGAGAGCAATGGAGCGAGTGCGTGGCAATCGGCCGCAGTAATGTTCCAGCATTTCCAAGGGATCCCCTCCCACGCCCATAGCTTTGCAGAGGCAGTTTTCGAAGTGAATCAAAGCTCGGAGTGAGGCGGGTGATTCCCGTAAATAGCGTAAACCACGTTTTAGGAGGTCAAAAACTTCAGGAGCCGGCTCATCAGGAGCGGACAATACTGCTTCAGACAATTCTGCAAAATAAGCGGCGAGAGCAAGATTAGGATAAGAAGAGAGATTTCCAGGTACGAATGGGAGTGTCATGCAGACTTCTTTCAACGAATGTAGGTCTGATTTCTGACTGCGTTCAAAGCAGATTTCCATTTCTTGAAAAAGATCCAGACGTCCCTGAAAATTACTTCTGACTTTTTTTGCCCCTTGCGCACGCGTTTTCACCTTTCCATACCGTTCTGAGACCCACGTGCAAAACAGCGTAGTTTCAGAAAAAAGAGTTTTCCGAACAAGAATGGCGACAGTCTGCTCCACAGGTGCTGGTAAAGCATATCAGAGACCCGCTGAGGGTTGACACACAATTCCGCTGTATGTGCTGAAGCAAGCAACGAAGTTGCCTAGAAATTTACTGAGGCTCGCAAGCCTACCACAAGGGCATTGGGGATTCCTTCGACTCCACCAGGTTGCACAATGTACTGAAGATCGGGTTGAAGAGTCATCCATCCCGTAAGCTGAAGGCGATAAGTTGCTTCAAGAAGAAATTCTCCATTACAAGAGGATCCTATTCC
This sequence comes from Verrucomicrobiota bacterium, assembly GCA_023269545.1. Lineage (GTDB taxonomy): Bacteria > Verrucomicrobiota > Verrucomicrobiia > Chthoniobacterales > Xiphinematobacteraceae > Xiphinematobacter. The sequence goes on from JAHFTB010000012.1 coordinate 8,768, forward strand.
ATCTGTGGCCCCAATCACTGCTCCCTCACTGAGTTGACCATAAGCGAATGCTATCCCGATGGAGTCATTAGGGCGGCAAGAGAGAGGGCCGGTGTAAGTGAGGCCTCCATCGACATAGAATTGAAAGAGGTTACGATGAGGGGGGTCAAATGCAATATGGGTAAAAGCGGCAAGTCCCTGATTTTTATCTTCGGTGGAGGTTGGCAGAATCATTTGATCTCCCATGAAATAAAATCCATAATTATCGTGCTGATTGACATTTTCATCAGCGGGCGAAGGCGTCTGACCACTAAAGATCCAGGAACCAAAACGGTAGTTACCCCAGTATTTTCCGGAAGGATTCAAATGGAAAATTGCTTCCTGGATAAAAAGATAGCCAATATCATTATTTAATCTCCATCGGAAGCCATGACGATTTACGTTAGGAGCATAAACATTCCCTTGTGTGATAGCTCCCTGATAAGTAAACCAATCCACAGGATTAAGAGCCAGCCTCACTCCGGGAGCACCCATGGGATAGTTGGGACCTCCATTGGGAATATTATTAGCAAGGAAAGGGGACCATCCAAATACAGTGTTAATAAAGAGGCCTCCGACAGAGGAATTTTCAAACTCGGTATCCAAAGATAAAATACCTGCTCGCAGAGAAATTTTATCCGAAAATAGATTCTGTTGAAACCAGAGAGAATTCATGCGGAAAGTACTAAAAGAAGCTAAACCATCCACAGTAAATCTATTGTTGATATGTTTGGCTGAGAGATCCTGACCATCGATCCAATACCATTGAGTGCCAAAAGAGGCGCCCTGCCAGCCTGCTAATTTTTGGAAATCGATATGAGCTCCCAGTCCCAGAACACCTGTATATGCGGTTCCCCGGGAGGCTCCTCCCACCGGGTTACCAAGAACATCTATCGTATAGCTGACGGGGAAGGTGATGCCCTTATCTTCTAGCGTCTTTCGCACCCCTCCCCAATTACCGGTGAGCGTGGGTGATTCCCAAAACGAAGGAGGTGTGGTTTTGGACGGCTCCGAAGCTGTTTCAGCAAAGGCAGAAACGGAAGCGGAAAAAATCAAAATCACAATATAATGAATCGAGAATCGGTTCATGGGAGCGCACTGTGCCTGGCATTCCCGGAACGCGCAAATCTAAATTTCTTAATTATGCTTAAGAATTTGCTAAGTCCTTAGAAACGAAAATTACATAAAATAAAAACTCAATCAGCGCTCGGAAAGTGTAGCTTGCGCTACACAATCTGGGCTAAACAACATTACAGGGGAAAACGAGCGAGCTTTTCTCCGGAATCTGCATAACTCCTGATGAGACAGAGTCGTCCGTATTGCCCGAGGAACCGGGCTTTCTTTTAAGGAGGACCTTGAGTCACACCATTCAGTTCCTGGGGTAATTCGCAGTTTTTTAGGCTGTGGAGTCTGCGAACCAGGAATTAAGAATTAAGCAGGGGCAGGGGAAGGAAGGCCTCCGGGAGGAAGCCGATGTTCTCCCTCGTGTGAGGTCTGCATGGTGGAAGTTGCAGGAGGAGGGAGTGGAGGCGGCTTGGATTCTAGGATAGGAGGATTACGCAGTTCTCCAAATTCGATAATTTCTTGGACATGAGTTGCATCCAAGGTTTCGTATTCCAGAAGGGCGTTGGCAATGATTTCCACTTTTGCTCGATTTTGGCTCAGGATAGTGGTGGCGCGCGAGTAAGCTTGATCAATGATACGCTTTACTTCGACATCAATTTGTTCGGCGGTGGCTTCACTATATTCGCGATTGCGTCCCATTTCCCGAGCAAGGAAGACATAATCGTTATTTTCACTATAGCAGATCATTCCTAAGAGGCTCATCCCCCACTCACAGACCATTTTGCGTGCGAGTTGAGTGGCTTGCTTAATGTCTCCTGCAGCGCCATTGGAGATGTCATTAGTAAACATTTCCTCGGTGATTCGGCCTCCCATGATTACGGCGAGGGAATCGAGGGCTTCTTTTTGTTGGGTGGAATATTTATCTCCTTCCGGGAGGTACATGGTAGCTCCCAGGTATGGACCCCGTGGAATAATGGTTACCTTATGAAGAGGGTTCGTATGTTCCAAAAGCACATTGAGGAGTGCATGACCCGCTTCGTGCCATGCTGTGGAAATTTTTTCCCGTTCACTCATAGCTAAACTGCGGCGTTCCTTGCCCCAGCGCACTTTATCGCGAGCTTCTTCGAGCTCTCGCATGGAGATAGCACGGAGTCCTTTACGAGCGGCCATGAGTGCCGCTTCATTGATGACATTGGCGAGTTCGGCGCCGGAATATCCGGGTGTTCCTCGGGCGAGGACTGCGAGGTTGACGTTTTCTCCCAATTTTACTTTTTTCGAATGAACGTTGAGAATTTCTTCTCGTCCTTTGACGTCAGGGAGGCTGACATTGACCTGACGATCAAAACGACCGGGGCGGAGTAAAGCTGGGTCGAGAACGTCTGGGCGGTTAGTGGCGGCGATGATGATGACTCCATCCTGGGTATCAAAACCGTCCATTTCCACGAGAAGCTGATTGAGCGTTTGTTCGCGCTCATCGTGTCCTCCACCCAGGCCGTGACCGCGGTGACGGCCGACAGCATCAATTTCATCGATAAACATGAGGCAAGGAGCATTTTTTTTGCCTTGTTCAAACATATCGCGTACGCGAGAGGCGCCTACGCCTACAAACATTTCGACGAAATCCGAACCACTAATACTGAAGAATGGAACGTCGGCTTCTCCGGCAATGGCTCGTGCGAGCAGGGTTTTTCCCGTACCGGGAGGGCCTACCATGAGGACGCCTTTGGGAATTCGGCCACCGAGTTTTTGAAATTTTTTGGGATCTTTGAGAAAGTCCACCAATTCGGAAACCTCTTCCTTGGCTTCCTCTACGCCAGCAACATCTTTGAAGGTGATGCGATTTTTATCTCGCGCCATCATACGGGCTTTGCTTTTCCCAAAATTGAGCGCTCCTTTGCCGGCCATCTTGATCTGAGAGCGGAAGAAAAAGTAAACGGCAACAAACAGTAGGAGAATGGGTACCAAGTTGAGCATGGTACTGGCAAAAGCGTTTGATTGAGAACGGATATTCGGCTCAATTCCCACCTTTTTCAGAGCATCCCGCAGTTGTTGGCCATCGTAAGCAATGAACACCGTTGTCTGAAAGGACTGTATGGTCTCCGGGCCATTGTTCGCCTTTTTCCTGTAAGATCCTGTGATGGTTTCTGTTTTGCGTCCTTCCTCCACATTGATGGCCAGAGGATGCTCGGGAGTGGAGACAATTTTCGACTCATTCAGGAGTTCATAGAAGCGAGAATTGGGAATTTCTTCTACCTGGGAGAAACTTCCTCCCCGTACTAGCAAGGCTCCTCCCAGAAGAGCGATAGCTACTGCCACCAGTAGCAAGCCTCGCCAGTTTAGCTGAGGTTCATTATTATTCCCATTCGGGCGCTGGCGCCCCTCTTTGCCAGACTTCTGTTCATTGTCAGCCATTAGATACTTGGATTAAGATAATTATTTTTAGAGGATTTCCATTTAAATGTACACACATCGATCTCGCGAGAAGAAAGAGGCTGTGCCAGAAGAAAGAGGCTATGCTAGAAGGAAGAGGCTATGCCTCTATGATTCCATTCAGCTTCATACTATTTTTAGATAGAAAACTCTGTAATGCTCTAGCACAGCAGGATAATAAATGCAAACTACAGGCCAATGGGACCAAAATTCTTTTATGAAAACCTTGGTGGTTTCCATTCACGATGTCCATGCCGCTACGGTTGACGTAGTAACGGATATTCTGAACGACTTGCGAGAAAAAGGAGTCCATCAAGTGTCCCTCCTGATAGTTCCAAATTTCCACGGAAAAGGGAAAATCAGTGGTCATCCCGACTTTTGTCGATGGTTGAGCCAACAGGAGGCTGCGGGTCATGAAATAGTTCTTCACGGGTATTTTCATTTACGCGAGCCAAAAAGTGAAGGAATTTTGCAACATATGATGACCCAGACCTATACAGCTGGCGAGGGAGAATTTTATGACCTAAAATATGAAGATGCTCGAGCCAGGCTGGAGGAGGGACGTAAGATGCTGGCTATGAATGAAATTCCAGGTTTTATTGCACCAGCATGGTTGCTCGGACCTGAAGCCGAGCGGGCGGTAAAGGATCTTGGCTTCCGATATACGGTGCGCTTGGCATCCGCTACGGATTTTCAGACTGGGAAAATTCATACGGCCCCGACCCTGGCCTATAGCACCCGCTCTGTCTGGCGGCGAAAAACTAGCTTGCTCTGGAATTTTTGGCTCAAGCAGTTTTCCGCAGTTTGCCCATTGGTCCGGATCTCTATCCATCCACCAGATTGGCAATTTCCGGGACTGAGGACTCAAATTTTACGATTGACTGCGGAGGCGCTTGCGGTTCGTTCCCCTATGAGTTACTATCAATGGGTCTGCTTGTCTGCCAGAACGTAGAACCCACAGCGTAAAAGGCTGCGATTTGCCCCTAAGAACCGAATGGATAAAGAAATGCTCTCCTTAAAGCAAGCCCGGATCCTGGGCAGTGCCCTCTAAACAGTGTCTGCGCGCGCCGATCTTCATCTTTACAGCAAATACAGTGATCGCGCTGCGGATTGGGTGCTACGACGCTTGGACTTTCCGGCCAGTTATTCCGACCCGCGCCTTCTTTACGAGAAATTAAGGAAAGCCAAAATGACCTTTGTGACCATCACAGATCACAATACTCTCGACGGAGGTCTCGATATTGCGGATCTGCCTGGTACCTTCCTGAGCGAAGAAGTGACCACTTACTTCCCTGAGGATAGTTGTAAAGTCCATCTCCTAGTATGGGGGCTCAATGAAGCTCAACATCGCGAGATCCGCTCCCTTCGCGAAAACATCTACGATCTCCAAAAATATCTCGCTCGCGAAGATCTGGCTCATGCGGTTGCTCACCCTCTCCATCAACTGAATGATAAACTCACTCCTCTTCACTTTCAGCAACTGATCTTACTGTTTCGTCATTTCGAATCTGTTGATGGACGCTACAATAGCTTACTTGGAGAGTCCTTGGTGGCGGCTTTAGACGGATTGACCCCTGAACGCATCGCCTATTTTCAAGAAGTCACCGGATTGGAAGCTACCCACAAGGAACCTTGGAAAAAAATATGTGTCGGGGGATCCAACGACTATGGAGGAATGTATCCCGCTCGAGCATGGACGGAAACTCCTTCGACTTCTTCGCACATCGAATTTTTAAATCACATTAAAAGAGGATGCTGCCAACCTCAGGGCCAAAGAGGGACTCCCTTAACTCTGGCTCATAGCACCTACAATACCGCTTTTCAGTACGCTAAAAGTCGCTTTTCGATGAAACCGGATGATCCAGGCACGCTCCTCCTGGAAAGAGTCTTTTCGCGATTCATGGAAGGCCGTAATCCTACGGAATTCAGTTTTGGGGACAAGTTCATGTTTCTGCTACAGGGAATAGCCACGGGGAAAATTTTTGAATTAGCCCGAGTGGGAAATACCTCCCTTTGGAAGGAACTTTCCAACTACTTTGGACATGCCGGAAAACAAGCTGAAATTGCCCGTATCACACAAGGCATTCCCGAGCCCGAACGTCGGGCATTTTTCATTGCGAGCCTGATTACGAATCAACTCGGGTATCGATTTTTTTCTCAGTTTCTGATGCAGCTTGCAGCCGGTCGTTTCCTGGAAAGCATTCAATTGATCAGTCCCTTAGTTCCCTTACTAGTCCTCCTCAGCCCTTATTTTTATGGATTTCGGAGAGAACGTTACGATTGGTTAAGCACGGTCGTACTGACCTGTCGCGAGAAGCTGCCGCCCTTTCTTCAGAATTCCAAGCGGGCCTGGTTTACCGACACTCTGGAAGATGTGAATGGGGTGACGAATACCATTCGCCGGATGACTGCGGCTGGCATAGCGGCAGGGAAGGACTTGACGGTTGTGGTTTCCCGTTCCCACGTAGGAATTAATGATATTCCCATTCGTAACTTTCCTCCGGTTGGGGAATTTGAATTGCCAGAATACGAACTTCAGAGCCTGAGTTTTCCACCCGTCCTGGAGATGTTGGAATATATTGAAAGAGAACGTTTTTCCGAAGTGATTATCAGCACTCCCGGTCCGGTAGGGCTGACCGCATTACTTGCCGCAAAGACGCTGGGGCTTCGTGCGGTAGGAATCTACCATACCGACTTTCCTCAATACGTGCGCATTTTGACAGAGGATGCATTTATGGAAACGCTTACCTGGAACTATATGCACTGGTTCTATAGCGCGATGGATCGGGTATACGTGAACTCAGAGGATTACCGGAAATGCTGGGTGGAGCGAGGGATCCGCGAGGAAAAATTGAAAATTCTTCCTCGCGGTTTGGAAACGGATTTATTTCATCCCAATAAACGAGACAATAATTTTTGGAAGCAGCGGGGAGTCATGCCGGGAGAAATGGGCATTCTATTTGTAGGGCGAATTTCCAAAGAAAAAAACCTGGACGTTTTAGTAGCTGCTATCAAGCGGCTGGCGGAATGTCCCATTGCTATCCGTCCTTTAATTGTAGGCAATGGTCCTTACCTGCCTGAACTTAAGAAATTGCTGCCGGATGCCATTTTTACCGGGTATCTGGGAGGGGAAGAATTAGCTCGGGCGTACGCTTCGGCAGATGTTTTTGTATTTCCCAGCACGACGGACACTTTTGGCAATGTGATTTTGGAAGCTCATGCCAGTGGCATTCCTTGTATTGTGACTGATCAGGGGGGGCCGAGAGATCTGGTCGAAACAGACCGGGATGGGTTTGTCCTCCGGTCACCGGATGCCAAAGCCCTTGCAGATCGAATCCTTTGGTTTTATCAGCACCCGGAAGAACGTAAAGCTATGGGGCGTGCCGGTCGTACCAAAGTGGAAACCCGAGATTGGTCCAAGGCATTTGAAGCATTTTGGAATGAACTACCAGAATAGAGTGCTGAATTCGCAGATGCTCTAATGAGATTTTACCCAAATTAAAAGTTGCGGAAAATAAAAATGGAGCATTGGGTGAGTTTTTTTAGAGAGTGCTTATATTTTAGGATAAATTCTATCTATCCAGTATAGGCAATTATTACGAATCGGGTAGGAGGGGATATGAGTAATCACTGCGGGTGCTTTCTCCCGCTTTTTCTATTTTGAGAAATTCTTTTTCCCATGCGATCTTCTTTTGTAGCGGTAATAGCAATTTAACAATCATTCATACAATTTATTTATGTATAATACAGGATCATATAACCTAAAAGGAAGCAATTCTTCGGATGCGAGTAGGAAGACCTCGGCATCTTCTCCATCTTCTCCAACTGGTCGGCTCGGTTCATTCCAAAAAATTACACATAGCAGTGCGAGACTATTGAGTAGTTCGGGCAAGAATAAGCAAGAAGATGTGATGTTTTATCAAGATAATGCTGTAGAGCTTTACAGATACAGAAGCATACATGAAGACGGTTCGTATGATGATAGAAAAAACTCTCGAAAATATTCAGATACTGAATCAACTAATAAAAAAGTTGAAAGTAAAGCTAATGCATTTGAAACACCTGAAGCTAATTCACTTGAATTAGATGAAGCTATTTTACTTGAATCACCTCAGGAAAAAAATAATTCCCCGAAAGAAAATTCTCGTACACATAAGGGTGTGTCCTCTTCTCAAAATTCAAAATGTCTAGGGAAATTGGGAATATTCACTAGATTACTTAACCGATGTTTGCCGGATTTTTTGATGCCAAGGCAGTTTAAAATTAATTATTATACTACTAAAATCCAAGAACTTGAAGTGGAAAAGAAAAAAGTAGAAAAGAGGAAGAAGGTGTGTGAGTCATCTTCGTTATCACAAAAATTTAAATTAATGGAAGATAATGTAAATGAAATAAATAAAGTTAGTGGAAGTGAAATTGTAAATCCAGTATCGCTGCAAATGGAAAAATTTAAAAAAATGGATATTGACATTGAAAATTTTAATAAAAAAATTTCTTTCCTTGAAGCTAAGCTAGCTAATCTAAATAAAGTCTAATATAAATAGAAGCATTTAATCATTGATCGACCGGGCAAATTTTTTGCCCTGGGACCAGGAAAATTCGGATAAGGAAGTTGCTGCAGAGACAACTGGCAACTGTCCGGAAATTGTGACTTCTTAACATATAATTAAATGGAATTAACTTTATTTCAAAGTTCGTGTTTTGGTAGGCTATTCGCTCAGGGATCAAGCAAATCCGAAAGGGCCTCAAGGAACGGGTTAGGTTCATCAAATAAAGTAGATAGCGGGAGCAGGCGTACTAGTATTGAATCTTTTACTGCATCGCGACAGAATGCTCTTACGGTAAATGCTGTAAGCAACGCGTCAGCAAAAGTATCGGAATCTTCGTGTTTGCATTGGAATTCAGAAAATATCCCACCACATTCCCAAAATAATCGGATAAGCCAAGCTGGCGATAGCTCGATTAGGAGAAATAGTAGTATATCTATGGAATTTCAAAAGTTAAAGCAATATAATTATTATATGATATTATATTATAACATACAAGCTATAAAGAACTATATCGAAGTATTGTATAGTCGCGTGAAAGGCCATGCTTTTGATAATGGCAAATCCGCAGAAAGGCAAAAAGCATTAATTGATCTAAATAGCAAAGAATATGAACTTCACTTATTTAAAGCGCAGAATCGCTGGTTAACTGATGAGTTTGAATTATCTCAATTTGAAGCTTTTGGAGCTAAATCAGATGTTGTTTTATTGAAAAATCCTGATGGGTTGATAGAGGAATCTCAGATTCTGACAAAAGAGCCGGAATATTCTCCTTCATGTATCACTCTAGGGAAATTTGAAAAATACTTTGGTCGCTGTTTTCTACCATTAACGACCAAACAATTTAAAATTAATTATTACTATACTAATAATAGAAAATTTTATTTAAAACATAGAAAAATGCAGGAGCGCTATAACGATCTCTGTAGTTCCAGGGAATCTTCTCCCAAGCGAAATAAGCTTCTGAAGAGATGGCAGGATGACATTAAAATCTTTGAAGCCGAAAGTAAAAAATATAAGGATAAGTTAGAAATAGAAACAGAAAGAGCCGAAATTAAGCCGCAATAACCATTCTTGCTTACAGGACTTATGCAAAAACAGGGGAAAATGAGCGAGCTTTTCTCTGGAATCTGCGTAAGTCCTGTTATTGATAACCTGGGCAGATATTCTTCCCGAGCATCGAACTAATCAGCTTCTTGAATTCCTAATTCAGTCAGGACTCTGGAAAGATCTTCTCTCCCATAATATTCGATAGTAATGTTGCCGATTTTTTCCCCATGGTGAATGACCACGCGAGTGGCCAAGCGATGCTGGAGCAGATTTTGGACATGCGCGATTGCCGGAGCTAAATTCGGTGGATCGCTCTGTTGCTTGCTCGTAATGGCGGCCCTGCCGGAAGCTATGGAAAAGTCTCGGGCAAGCTTTTCGGAGGTGCGAACCGACGCGGATTTACGGATAATCGTATCCGCCAGCATGCGTTGTTCTTTGTGGGATTTTAAAGAAAGTAGGACTTTGGCGTGCCCCACTGTAATTCGACCCTGGGTCAGAAAACTTTGAACACTGGTGTCGAGTTCTAGCAATCGCATGGCATTGGCAACCGCAGCCCGACTTTTCCCTACGCGCCGCGAAATTTCCTCCTGTTTCAGACCATAGTCATTGGCTAGGCGAAAATAGGCCATTGCCTCTTCAATAGGATTGAGATCCTCGCGTTGAAGGTTTTCGATGAGTGCCAGTTCCAGCACCTCCACATCGCTGGCTTGTCGGACGATTACTGGTGCTTCCTGGAGGCCGACATGTTGAGCGGCGCGCCAACGTCTTTCTCCTGCAATAAGTTCGTACTTACTGTTGACGTTGCGAACAATCAAAGGCTGAATGATCCCCCGCTCGCGAATGGATTCCACCAATTCTCCCAGTTTTTCCTCCCGAAAGTGCGCTCGGGGTTGCATGGGACTGGGAATAATTTGCGATAAGGCGATATATTGAACTCTTTCGCCGACCTGCTCGTCGGGAGCCGGGTGCGCAACTCGCGTATTTGTATTGATGAGGGCGCCTAAGCCTTTGCCCAACGCTGCCTTTGCCATAGGTGGCCAGACTAGAACATTTTTTTCCCAAAAGGAAGGACTGTGTTGTCAAGGATTTGGGCTGCTTCCATTGGTATAGCGAAGCCAGTAGTTTATCCTTTGCAACTGGTTCAATGGTGGGATGAGTGATGTCGTGTGGAAAAATGCGAGGCATAGAATTAGTTTATAAAAAAATTAATCTGAAAAAATGTATTATATTAGTATGTGAGGTGATGCAAAAAAGAGAAACCTTGTGGGTGAAAATGGTTTTTTGCTCCCAGACTTCCTAAAAGTACGGCACGTCAGTTAGTATGGGTGACTGCTTCATTCCTGGTATTATTTGGTAAATTTTTGTAAATGATGTGGCTGAACAAAATTTATGCTGGTAATCCATTCTCCTGACTTTTTAAGTGTATGTCTGTGTTTTCTCATCTGTTTTCTGGAATTGATTTGTTTGAAGATGCGCGGGTCGAGCAGGGACCTGTCCAAATGGCAACGGATGAGGTTTTATTGGGGAGCATTGAGCGTCCGCTATTACGTCACTTTCGCTGGCAAGGTTCGTGGGTTTCTTTTGGTTATTCTCAAAAATGGAATGACATTGAGCAGGCGTTTCCGCGTCGGCAACTGGTGCGGCGTTGGAGCGGAGGAGGAGCGGTCGATCACTCGGAGGATTGGACTTTTAGCCTGCTTGTTCCCCTCACGCATCCCTTTCGAAGATTGTCTGCTGCAGCGAGTTATTATGAAATTCATTTGTGTTTGAAGGCAGCGTTGTCTCAATTATTTGAAGGTATTCAACAGGTTGCAAAAGGGGAGGAGCGCCTGGGGCCACAATGTTTTCTAAGTCCCAGATGTAATGACCTCTGGCGCAACGGAGTAAAGGTGGTGGGAGGGGCACAAAAGCGCACCCAAACGGGGCTCTTGCACCAAGGAAGCATTCAAAATTTGATTCTTCCCTCCTCCTTTATTTCAGTATTTGGATCTCATTTGGCGGCTCGTACTAATTTTTTTGTTCCTTCGGAATCCATTGGAAAAGAGTCAGTTAAGCTTTCTGAAAAGCGCTATGGAACGCAAGAGTGGTTGAAAAAAACCTAAAACTGCGTTTTGTAGGAGCTTAGCATGAGAAAAAGGCAAGAACAAAAATATAGGAATAAGTCACAGGAGAGGCGGTGGGAAAAAGCGAGAAACCAGGGGTTCTATCTCTTCATAAGCATGCTGACATTAATGAGCTTCTCTCCTGGTTGGGCGGAAGGCGTTTCTTCGCAAGCAGCTCAGTGCGCTCGTTCTTATTCCCGTTTTCATGGCGGCACTGCCTTGCTAATTAAACAAGGCAATGCGATTGTGCTCGAGAAATATGACAACGGGGGATCCGCTACGCGCCGTAGTCTAGCATTCAGTATGACTAAGAGTTTCTGTAGTCTTATGGCAATGGCTGGAGAGGCTGACAGATTTTTTTCACTGGATGAAAAGGTTGCTGATACGATTCTTGAGTGGCGCAGAGATCCTTTGAAATCGCAGATTACCGTTCGCGAACTTTTGAATCAGACTTCGGGTTTAGCAACCGGTTACAATGCGCTTTATGCGAATTCGGTTTCGAATAAAGGATGCACTGCAGTAAAGGTTGCGACATTATATGAGCCGGGATCCACTTTTCTCTACGGTCCCTCTCATTGGGAAGTGTTCGAGGAATTTTTGCGTAGAAAGTTAAAGTCGCGAGGAATGAGTCCTTTAATTTATCTTCGACGAAAAGTTTTGGGTGCTTGCGGAATAGACGTTTCCGGGTGGCGTACCGATCATGCTGGCAATCCTTATTTTTCGACAGGTGCAATGTTGACTGCACGCCAGTTGACTCAGGCCGGGGATCTTTTGCTTAATTCAGGACGGTGGAATTTTATTCAACTTATTCCGCGCAAGGATCTCCTCACACTGTCCGGAACCCCTGCTAATCCAATGTATGGCATGGGATTTTGGTTAAATAGAAATAGCAAGACACCTGGTGTCAAGGAGGTGGCAATTGAACAACACCTTGGCGGTGGCTACTCGGCATCGTCTTGGAAACATGCTTGTATTAGCAAGTATGCTCCGCCAGACCTGATTGCAATGGTGGGTTCACGGGGGCAGCGTCTGTATGTGATTCCTTCTCGTCAGCTGGTAATTGCTCGACAGGGGGTGAGTGATAATTTTAGGGACAGCGAATTTCTGCGGATTTTATTTAATGAGTGATGTGACGCAAAAAGGGAAACCTTGTGGGCTAAAATGGTTTTTTTGCTCCCAGAGCTCCTCAATGTGTGTCACGTCAGTTAATTAGTATTAGGGACATGAGAAAATGTATCCGCTGGAGGAACTGCTATGGCTCCCGCTGTTTTACGGATGGCTAACATGAGGTTGGATTCACCGGGTCTCCACCGATAGCCAGTGCCGAATGGCAAGAAGTCCACTGTTCCTGAAGTTTCGTATGCAGCGCGCAAATCATCCTGATACCGCATTTTAAAGAGTTCGATGGGAGTGGTATATTTTCCGTACAGAGAGATTTGCCATTGGTTGGGAGAAAAGTATCGATAAGGAATACCGGAGTCATCTTGGAGAATGGCGGAACAGCGGCTCAGGAGGAAGTTTCGTACGGAAGAGAAGCCGTCTTGATGCATGAGATAACTAGCGGCTTTGAGGTAACCGATGCTTGATCCCAAAGAGGATGCCCAAGAGAATAAGGATCCTGTGGATCCATTGGCCAAATTTCCGCTAATATAATAGAGGGTTTGTTTGGGAGAGGAGGGGCCTTGGCGATAGGTAATACAAACTGCAGGAAAGCCTCCGGCACGGAGGAAGGTGGTTTGTTCTATGGAATTTCCTGAAAGAGCGAGGAAAGTATAGAGGACGGGAAGTACTCCCTGAAAGTCACTCCGTTGGAAGTCTACTTTCATGTCTTTCCGAATAAAAAAGCTCCATTTTAATGTGGAATCCGTGGTGGTGCGCAAAGCAGTTAAAACCGAAGCAAGTCGCGTGTCGTCCAGTTGTTCCGGTGCCACTACATTTCCAATGGGTTCCAGACCGCAGAGTACCATAATGGGCATGTTAGGAAAAAGTGCGAATGCATTGATGAAATCTGGACCGCCAAACATGTAGAGAAGTACGGAGGCGGAAGGCAATTTGGGCGCTAGTTCACTTTGAGACCAAGCCCGCATTTTATTAAAATGGGTTGTGTTAAAATTAGACCAGGTTTTGGAAAACTGTCGCATGTGGTCTCGATAAGCAGGTGTGGACTGTAATGCGCCGAGGCGAGATCCATTGGGAAGGTCAATTCCTGCCAGGAATTTTGCTTGTTCGTCGGGAGAGGAAGGGTCTTGAGAGGAACGGGGTGGAATGGCGGAGGAGGGATTGGCTTCCGTATCACTACTGCTTGGAGGTGTTACTGGAACTGCGCGCCGGATTTCTTGTGCTTGTGCTTCCCAGGCTATCGAGACAAGTGCAATCAGAGCGATGATGTGGAATTGCCGGAAAACTCGTCCAGTTTCGTATTGAAATCCGTTGGCATGCATGGTGATCCTATTTCTTGTGCAACTTTTTCATTATAAAGTAAACTGCAACAAATACTAAAAGTGTGCCCGTGCCCGCCAGTGATTCCCAAGGCTTATGAAGAGCACTGTAAATAAGCGTGAATACGCTGATTGCACAGAAAAGAAGGGGAGGTATCGGATAGAGCCAGCATTTAAAGGGGCGAGGAAGATGTGGCTGAGTTTTGCGTAAAACAATTACTCCAAGACTAGTGAGCAAGGAACAAGCCACCAGAGCAAATTGTGCATAGATGAGAACGACTTCGAAGGAAGCGGTTGATAGCAATAGGATGACAATGAGGAATTGAAAAAGTGAGGCGACCCAGGGAACACCTGTGCTTGATCGTGTTGCGAGCCACTGAAGATTCCAATGATCTTCGCCCATCGCAGCCCCCACTCGAGGCCCTGCCCACGTCATAGCGCTTACGCTCGCAATGATTCCCAAGCAAATCAGGCCGGAGACCGAGACGCCTCCAAATTTTCCGAATATGTACTCCGAAGCAATTCTTCCGACATCCAGCTGATTTTCCAGGGCAGTTGCAGGAGCTGCGAGTAAAAAAGTAGCATTGAGAAGGACGTATAGGAAAGTCACAAATAAGGTGCCAATCAATAAGGCTCGGCCCACATTTTTTTCGGGAGAACGAACTTCTTCGATAATATATGTGGCGGCGTTCCATCCGGAGTACGAGAACATTGCGAACATGAGAGAAACGGCAAATGCAGGCGAAAAAAATATCTGCCAAGTACGTGGAGGGGGATGAAAGGAGATCGGCTCGTGTTGACGCATCAGACAAAATCCCGCTATGAGAAAGACTGCGATGAGTGCAATTTTAGTTACGGTGATTATCGTCTGAAATGCCCCGCTTAACCGTGTGCTCACGAGGTGGGTGGCGGTCACCACAGTAACGAGGATCAAAGAAGTCTCTCTGAGAGGAATCCCAGGGAAAACATCTTGAAGGTACTTGCCAAATGCTATGGCTGCGAGTGCTGTGGGTGCCGCAAATCCGGCCACCAAAGAGACCATTCCGGCCATAAAGCCGAGTGCAGGATGATAGATTTTTCCTAAAAAATGGTATTCCCCGCCAGAACGAGGAATGGTTGCTGCTAACTCCGCATAGCACAGTGCTCCGCATAATGCGAATATTCCGCCCAGTATCCAAACGATAAGGATAATAAAAGGTGAATAGAGATCTCTCAGTTGAAATCCCAAGCTGGTGAAAACTCCTGTCCCGATCATGTTGGCCACTACGAGTGCAATACAGGTGGGAAGTCCCACCAAGGAGCGTCGTTCCGGATGAAAAGGGCGGTCGGATTGCATGCTCTCCCGTAATCCTCTATTCTCTAATTGGCAATGCTGGCTTCTGGATGAGGAGGGGTGGTGTCTTGCAAGGGTGGAGGATGGGCTTCGTGATATATTATTGGAAATCAGTCGTCAGCTACTCTTTCACTCAACACGCCAAAAGAAAAAATCGATAGTACTGGTCATGGTGATGGAGTGGAAGCGCATATATTTTCGCGGAAATCAATTTATTTATGAGTACCAATACACTGGAAATGCTGCATCGGCTAGAGAACAGGGGATTTACATCAATTCAATCCGAGGGTATTGTTAAGGAGTTGAGTTTATGATTCAACACAGCGATTTAATCACAAAAGATTTTCTCAAAGGCGAGTTGGCTGCGTTGAGAACCGACTTGGAAATCAAGTTGGAAGTCAGGCTGGTGCAGTTTGAAATAAAAATAAAGACCGAAATAGCCGAGATGAAGGTTGAATTTGCATGTAAAATGGCCGACCTAAGGACTGAGTTTTCAGAGAAAATTGCTCAGATGGAAACCAGAATGGTAGAAAAAATGGATTCCTTAAAGAGCGATCTGATCAAGTGGATGTTTGGTTCTCAGTTTGGGATGGCGAGTGCTATCATGGGACTGATCTATTTTTTGCATTCTAAAAGTTAAGGTGGTTACTTTTATGCGCTCGAGTCTATTTGCTCAATCAAACTGAGGAAATGCCCGGGTGGCGACTGCTGAGGGGCTCGCTGAGGGGCTCGCTGAGGGGCTCGCTGAGGGGCTCGCTGAGGGGCTCGCTGAGGGGCTCGCTGAGGGGCTCGCTGAGGGGCTCCGCTGAGGGGCTCCGCTGAGGGGCTCCGCTGAGGGGCTGGCTGAGGAGGTTGAGGGGCCCGGAAAGGGAGGTGAAGAGGTCGAAACTCGGGGAGGAGGTGGGGAAACTCCGGGAGGCTGTGGCCAAGGTGGAAAATTAGTTTTCCATTGAAAAACTGTTTTGGTGTCACCTCCAAATTCTTCCAAGAGAGAAGCACATCGACTATTCCAAATTTTCAAATCCGGCGTTTGCCACGGTTTAAGAGCTGTTCCAGGAAAAACCAGGTAGGCTACGCGTAGGGGGGTGACAGCTCGATTGAGGCCGCTGGAAGCCTTGTTGATTTGATGACAAATGCGCAAGGAAGCTTCTCCGAATTTGTAAGAGGGGCCGGCATCCCCTACGATTGCAGGATAGGCAACCCCTTTATAGAGAACTAATGCGAAATCACCTATTTGAGGTGCGAATGGGCCTGAATATTTGCGAAAGAAAAATTCGGGCAAGACAATAAAGGGGTCGGCTGTGGAAGCAAGGAAACTCCAGCGGTTGAGTTCCCGAAGCCTACGGGTGAGAAATGCTTGACGTTGGTTAAGTGTTAAGGTTTTTTCTGAGGTTTTTTGCTCTGAAATTTGGTTGAGTTCTCTTTGTATCGGATCAATAAATGGATTGAGCCGTTTGGAAGTCTTGGACCAACGATAACTCGTGGTGGGCTGAAAAGTAAGGGAAGTTTTGTCGATACGGACGTTCCGATCCCCATCCGAACCATCGGTATTCACATCCATAGGGCCGATAGCCAATATTGCACGGCGTCCGCTGCGAGAATTTCGAAGATTAAGAATAGTTTCGCAATCGTAGAAATTTTGACGGGAAACGGCCCGCTCGAGATAGAAAAGATTCTGGCGGAGCACTCCTAGCTTATTTTCGTAAAGTTGTGTGAATGCAGGGGAAAGTTTCGCTTGATTCATTAGTGAATCAAAGTTCTTCAATATGTCCGGTAGGGTAGGGATTAATTTGGAAATCTGTTCGGCAGACAGGTTAGGCCGTGGGAGAACTGCATGAATAGCGATTTCCACGCGATAACTCTCCGGTTGAGTGCGTACGATAGAAGCGCTGTCATTGCTTTCGGGGGTAATTAAGGAACTTTGTAAGGTGAGCCCATTGAAAAGCTCGGAAAGCGGTTTTTTCGGTACCTTTGGTAATCCGGTCATTGGGGGGGAGGAAAGAATCGTCAGGGGCGGAACCTGTCGCCGCCCCCATTCATAGCCCAATCCTAACAAAATGATTGCGCTCAGCATGACCCCTGCAATTGCCCAGATTTTTTTTCTGTTCACGTGTGTTGTACAAAGGCGGCACTTACCTCCGAAGGGATGTCAATCATCCTATAATCGGAAGAAGAAACGAAGAGCAAGCTTTGTTGTCCCTTACCCAGAAGATGTTGGGCGGAATCATAAATTTCATGTTCGAGTGTGACGAATTTTCGATTATAGCTAGCGATTCTGAGTCGAACGCTTACGGTTTCAAACTCCCGGGTTTCGCGTACAAATTTATGTGCGAAAGAGCGGGTCAAAATGTAGAAGGGGGTGTTTTTCAAATTAAAGCGAGGCATGACCCGGTTAAAAAATAGCTCTCGTGTTTTGCCTACCCACATGGCATACATACCAAAGTATACATTTCCGACAGAATTTGTATCCGCATAGGTTGCTACGAAGGAGTGGACGAACCATTTTCCTTCAAAATAACCGGCTAAATTATGACTTAAGGGCGAGAATGGTTTCTGTTCGGGTGTACGAATTGGGGGATGTGGATTGATCGAAGGTTTGTCTTCGAAGTAATCAGATGTGAGGGGCCCCTTGGCAGGCGCATCCAATTCTTCTGCGCCGCTTACAAAATCTTCCGAAGAGGACGGTTTAAAGATGAGGCATAAGATGTATAAGAGTGGTAGCAGAGAGCCTAACATCTGGAATATGGGATGCTTTAAAAAATAACCATATGCGCAGATCACCATCGCAAGGCTTCCCACACAGAACATTTTTACTTGGGGAATGACGTTCGCCGGGCTGTTCATAAAGCAACGAGCAATGCACAGAACGGCGTATCCCACGAAAAATGTTGCGTAAAAAATCATAAAATACTCCAGCTCGAGTCTGAGGATGGAGGCAAGTAATGCTACGAAGCCTGAGAAAATGAAGATGGGTATGGGAGAGCTCAGGAGCCGATTGGGAATCAGCGCGAAGAGGGCATGTGTTTCCTTACGCAAATTTTCCTGCAAAAACCATCGAAGCGCAATATAACCACTGTCCAAAGTGGACAGAATGCAGATCACTACAAAAGTGGCATAGGCTGCAAATGTAACGGGATGGACGGTGACATTTTGGTAGAACAAGCGTGTGAGGAGGTCATGTCCGTACAAGTATCCGGAAAGCCCGTGTCGGAGATATGTGGCTGCTCCATTGTGTAGCGCGGAGAGGGTGAGGCATCCGTGGAAAAGGAGCAGGAGGAAGAAGAAAGAACTTCCCACCCAATATGAGGCGGCGATGGAAATTCTTTCGCGATGCATCTGAATCGCTCGTTGCCACTGTTGTAAATCCAGCCAAGGTCCGACCAAAAAACCGATGAAAATGGGTACTGCATAGCCCCAATAGTGAAGATCATTGGTGGGAAGAATGGATTGCCGCACGGGCGTGCTGATAATGGATTGGGCGTGCGTATAGATCAGCCAGGCAATAGCCATTAACATAACAACTGTCATCCCGGCGTGACTAAATTTAATTCTCCGAATGTTGAATTCCTCACCAAAAAGAATTGCAGCTGCCAGAACAATTAACAGGGTCAGGGGCAGGTAAAGGGCCTGCGGCTGTAAATTCAAAGGACGCCACACGTACTGAAGTAACGCAAAAATCGTCAGCGTGATGGCTAAAATCTGGTAAAGAAAGAAAACCAGACGAAAAGGTCTCGACCAAGAGATAAAAAAGTTGGCTAAAGATTCTGAACCGGGTTGCCTTCGAGCGATATGATGAGTCACTAATCCAAAGCCGAGGAGCCCGATAAAATTCGGGATGATAAAAGACAGAAGTCCGTATAGTCCGAACTGAGTGGTGAATTGAACGGAGAAGAAAAGCCCTAATCCCCACATCCACGATAAAGCAGTCGTATTGCCCCAGAGGCAAATTTCAAGCCATTTTGGTAGTTTCAAAGAAGCCATTGCAGATTAGGCAGGCACTTTAAAATTACGTACACACATTGAGCGAGGAGAAATTGTGATCACGTGTTTTCCGGTGCTTGAGATAAGAGGTTCCGCTCATTTGATTGTTAAATTGCCATACTCATTGTTGGTAATCTGCTGCAATATAATGGATTCCGTAAATAACTTGATTTCTGCCTATACGCCTTTTTACTAACAGTTCGACTTCCGGGGAAGGAGAGGCCTGTCCCGGGAAAGTTTTTGCATGAAGATCATTGATCGATACATTGGAAAGTCCACCTTGGTGGCTACTATTTTTGCTGTGGTGGTACTGAGTTTTGTGTTGGTACTAGGCAATATTTTTAAGGAGTTGCTGGACCTCCTGGTCAACCGGAACGTGCCTTTGCACACGGTCATAGCCTTCATGATGTTCGTTCTCCCGTTTTCCCTGGCTTTTACCATTCCCTGGGGGTTATTAACCGCACTTCTATTGGTTTTTGGAAGGATTTCCGCTGACAATGAGCTCATTGCTCTGCGGGCGAATGGAATCAGCATGCTGCGAGTGAGTGTTCCTGTCTTTTGTATTGCTTTGGTTCTTACGGGAATCTGTATTTGGATCAATATCGACATTGCTCCTCGGGCGGAGAAAAGGATGCTGCTAAGCATTTTTGAAATAGCGACTAATAATCCGAGCGCGCTCTTTGGGGCGGATGAAGTGGTCAGCGAATTTCCTGACCGACGGGTTTATGTAGGGGATCGGAAAGGAGATACTCTTCTTAATGTGATTGTGATCGAAATGGATAGTGATGCAAATCCCCTCAAGTTGGTTCATGCCAAAGAGGGGAAACTTACTTCGGATCCGGCACATGCACGTTTATTACTCAAGCTGTACAATGCTCAGTTTGAAGAAAGGGACCCTAAAGATCCTTTGAATATCAAAAAGATCAGGCAAGGCATTAATTTGGTGGAAGGCACATTCCCTATTCCTCTGCAGGCATTGTATGCGGAATATATGAACACTGGCAGACTGACATCCTTTACTATGGATGAGCTTGAGAGAGAATGGACTAAGCTGGCTGTTACCAAGCCAAAACGTGCCTTACGGGTGCGCGTGGAGATGAGCAGACGGTTTTCCATTTCGTTAGCATGTATTGCATTTACATTGATTGCGATTCCACTGGGTATTACCACGCATCGTAAGGAGACTTCAGTGGGGTTTGCATTGAGTATAGCCTTGGCTTTTATTTACTTTTTCTTTATTTTGATCGCTCGGGCTTTGCAGGAAAATATACAGGCGCACCCTGTCTTCCTGATGTGGTTGCCGAATATTTTGTTTATTACGCTTGGTGCATTTTTGTTTTTCCGAATGTGTCGACGATAGGGGATACCATTTATTAAGTGATGTGACGAAAAAAAGGGAAACCTTGTGGGCTAAAATGGTTTTTTGCTCCCAGAGCTGCTTAAAGTACTTAACTTCAGTCATTAAGGACAATCGGAGGATTGACGGTGTGATCATACTTCCACCAGATTTTTCTTTTATCTGATAATCTTAAATAGATGGTATTATATAGCGAAGTCAGTATAAAATCTCGAACCACCCATTAGCATGTCGTCCCGGTCCTCAATAACTGATTTGCGTCTGGTCAAACTTGCTGAGGAAGTGGCCTCGGGACGTTCTGCGGAATTAATCGCGCGAATGCTGGAGAATGTGATGGAACTGGGGAAAAATCATGTGGGGATTGGTGATTTAAAGCAAATCGCTACGACTTTGCAGGAAATGCAGGAAGCAAATCAGATTTTTGCGAACTATCGGAATCGACGAAAAGTTGCCATTTTTGGATCGGCTCGCATTGCCCATACCACCCCAGAATATCTGGTGGCGAAGACCTTTGCCAATCAAATGGCCAGCAAAAAATTCATGGTAATTACGGGAGGAGGGAATGGCATTATGGGGGCCGCACAGGAAGGCGCGGGGGCTGAAAACAGTTTTGGGTTAAATATCCATCTGCCTTTCGAACAACGAGCGAATCCTACTATTGATGGGGACCCTAAGTTGGTGTCCTTTAAGTATTTCTTCACTAGAAAACTCAGTTTTGTCAAAGAAACTCACGCCTTCGTGCTTTTACCCGGAGGGTTTGGTACTCAGGACGAGGGATTTGAATGCCTGACGCTGATGCAAACGGGTAAGACGTCGATTGTTCCTCTAGTTCTTCTGGACAAGCCCGACGGATATTATTGGGAAGCATGGAGAAGATTTGTAAATAACGACTTATTTGCATCCAATTTGATTTCCGAATCAGATTTCAGTCTTTTTCGAATCACTCACAAAATCGATGAAGCAGTGGAAGAGATCCTCCGCTTCTATCGGATTTTCCATTCATATCGGTGGGTAGGCAAAAAAATGGTCATTCGGATTCAACACCCTTTGAGTGCATCTTCGCTCAGCCAACTCAATGAGCGATTCTCGTTTATCCTTATCGAAGGGAAAATTGAACAGACAAGTGCCTTGCCAGAGGAAAGGGAGGACACTGCTCTGCTTTCCCTCCCTCGAATCGTCCTCATTCCTTTTAAGAACAATTTTGGCGTTCTTCGACAACTGATTGATGCTATTAATGCCTCGGACAGAGCAGGGATTTAATGCAAAAGCAGTATTGAACCTGTTGCAGGTTTGGAGTTAAAATAGCGGTTTTTATGGAAAGCGTGACTCTTTACGACACCACCCTTCGTGATGGCACGCAGGGGCAGGGGATTTCTTTTAGCCTACTCGACAAGCTTCGTATTGCCGAAAAATTGGCGCAGTTTGGTATGGGGATCATCGAAGGAGGGTGGCCTGGTTCCAATCTTAAAGATCTGGATTTTTTTCGTGAGGCGCGTGGTCGGTGTTGGGGGCGCACAAAAATTGCTGCTTTTGGAAGTACCCGGCGTGCCCATACGGAGATTTCTAAGGATCCGCAAATTCAAACGCTTCGTGATGCGGATACTCCGGTAGTTACTTTTTTTGGAAAAAGTTGGAAGTTGCATGTGACGGAGGTATTAGGGACGACGATTGAGGAAAATCGGGCTATGATTGCGGATACGGTTTCTTACTTTAAGCATCTGAATCGCGAAGTCGTTTACGATGCCGAACACTTTTTTGATGGTTATAAGGACAATGCTGATCACGCGCTCGGTACGCTGGACGCTGCTCGTGATGCGGATGTTTTAGTCCTTTGTGATACTAATGGAGGGACCTTGCCTCATGAGATCGAAGAGATCGTGCGCAAGGTGAATGAACTTTTTCCCGGCAGAGTGGGCATCCATACTCATAATGACTGTGAGTTAGGGGTGGCAAATGCCTTGGCTGCCGTACGAGCAGGTGCGGTTCAAGTGCAGGGGACAATGAACGGCTATGGTGAGCGGACGGGTAATTGTAATCTCACGAGTTTGATTGCTAATTTGCAGCTAAAATTGAAAATTCCTGTGGTCGAAAATCTTTCTGAATTACGGGAGATTTCGCTTTTTGTGGATGAATTGGCAAATTGTTCTCCTAATATTCGTGCTCCTTTTGTGGGAGCGACCGCTTTTGCTCACAAGGGAGGGATGCATGTAAATGCTGTCCAGAAACTTGCAAGCTCTTACGAGCATGTGAAGCCTTCTTCTGTCGGAAATGAGCAGAATATTTTAGTTTCTGAGCTTGCCGGTCAAAGCAATGTTCTTTTAAAGGCGGAACGCATGGGAATTCCCCTTCGAAAGGGATCTGAGGAAGTGATCGAGATTTTAAGACAAATTAAGGATTTTGAAGCTCGAGGCTATGAGTTTGAAGCGGCTAATGCATCTTTTGAACTTCTGATACGGAATGTTCTCGGTCAGCGTCGTCCCTTATTCGATCTGAAAGAATATCACTGCTCTTTCCGCCGTCTGAATACGGAAGTTAATTTAGTATGTGAAGCAACAGTAAAACTCTCCGTGGGAGGCGTTTTTGAATACACTGTCGACGAGGGAGACGGACCGGTCGATGCTTTGGATAAGGCTTTACGCAAAGCCTTACGTCCTTTTTTTGGTTGGATGGATCGCGTGCGGCTTGCAGACTACAAAGTGCGGATTATAGATGGATCGCGAGGTTCGGCTGCCAGGACTCGGGTCTTGATTGTCTCGACGGATGGACATCGGACATGGGGTACCGTTGGCGTTTCCGACAATATTATCGCAGCGAGTTGGTTGGCATTAGTAGATAGTTTCGAGTTTTACGGCTTATCCGTTTAAATTCTTTTCTTCTTAACTGACGTGACGCACTTTGAGGAGCTCTGGGAGCAAAGAAACCATTTTAGCCTACCAGGTTTCCCTTTTTTGCGTCACATCACTTCTTAAGAAAGCCCGGTTCCTGGGGCAGGCCCATCCGTGATTATTTTATAGGGGCTTCGCCATATTGCCTTGGTACGTTGCGATGTGAGTGGGGGCGGGCAGCCCAGAAACCAACAAGAAGTGAACCGGATAGATTGTGCCAGATCGAAAACAGCGCCCCAGGGAGTGCTGCAAGTGGCGTGAAGTACAACTTGCCAAGCGCTACGGCAAGACCGGAGTTCTGCATTCC
This sequence comes from Verrucomicrobiota bacterium, assembly GCA_023269545.1. Lineage (GTDB taxonomy): Bacteria > Verrucomicrobiota > Verrucomicrobiia > Chthoniobacterales > Xiphinematobacteraceae > Xiphinematobacter. The sequence goes on from JAHFTB010000012.1 coordinate 32,281, forward strand.
TACCTCGATGGCGAGCGTACGACAAACGGTTTCATCAAATCCAAGCAATCGGCCGCCCCAATATCCGCTGAGTAGGCCAATCGCATTGTGGAGGATTACGCCGACCATTACCAGTGGCCCTATCAATGTAATACTCTTTGATGTGGTAGCCACGATAGCGGCAATCACTAATAAGATCGCGATCATTGAGACAAGCGGCAGGAACGCTTCGATCGCACGCATTTTGCGCTTGAAGAGGTGATTGATGATCAAACCGGCACCAATCGGTAGGACAACAATCTGGAGGATGCTTGTCAGTATCCCATGCATATCGACCGCAATTTTTGCATCGACGTATAGACGGATGAGCAGAGGCGTTGCAACCACGCCTACCAAAGTCGAAATCGCGGTGATAGTCACCGATAATGCGACATCGCCCCCCACGAGATAGTTTATCACGTTTGAAGCGGTGCCACTGGCAACACAGCCAACCAGTACCATTCCGATAGTCAAATCAGGTGGCATGCGGAGCAATTTGGCTATCAACCATGCGGCAAGCGGCATGACAAAGTAATGTAATACCACACCGGCAATGACAGGGGCGGGACGGGTAAAGACGCGCTTGAAATCGTCTATCGAAAGCGTCACTCCCATTGTAAACATGATTAGCATCAACAACAGGACGATATGTGGTACAACACCTTTGAATAAAGCGGGGAACCGATAAGCTACTATGGAGAGCAAAATGGCCAAAAGGGAGAATAGGCGGGTAGCATATGTCAACATATATGGCTATGTATTTGGTGGTGTTCCCTTTTTTTGTCACGCACAATTTATTTTATAGACCCACAGCAAAAAAAGTCGCGAATTGCCCCCGCAAGAACCGAATGGGATGAAGAGACTTGCAATAATCTGAAGCTTCATGCTCATTTTATACTGGTTTCGCTTTTTTCTAAAAACCACAAAAAATCAGAGGTGCTGAACCGCATCCATTTTTTTAAGATTCGAAGCGTCCTCCTATGTGCTTCTTGAAAGAGGATTTTTTGTTTCGATCAAGGGAAGAAAGTACGTCCCTGAGGGCACCGGCTATTTCTCCGGGTTCATCCAGGACAGAAATGCCTGTAAGACGAAGCTGTCCCCAGATTCCCAAGGGAGCACGTCGGCGCCATTCTGGGTCGGGTTTGCCACTCACAAAGAAATAGGGCTTACGTTGAAGCACAGGAGGCTGATAAGCGGCGATCAATTCGGCTAATCGTCCTTGAGGGGAATAGGAAGCTGGTTGGTTTCTCAGCAGTGCTTTTTTGAGCTTTTGTAGCCAGTAAGACGATTCTTTACGACCGGCGGGAGGAGCTTCGAAGAGAATGAAAGGCACGTCTTTTTCATTGGCTTGATCTAACTGACGGGCGAGTTCCCATGCAAAGATTGCACCGGTACCGATACCGACGACGGCAAATTTTCCGCTCACATGCAGACGGAAGCTGGGGAGTAATTGCCGGGTAATTTCTTCTACTGTGCTGGAGAGAGCCAGGCGTCCGCGAGGGACCATGAGACAATGTACTGCATATCCCCCTGATAATGCTTGCACTACCGGTCGGTAATCTTCCACGAGTCCACGGCCCGCATGGACAAAGTAGAGGGCGGTATCTACGATGCCTGTTCGAAGAGTAGTGATGGGAGAGACATTGTTGGGAGAGGCACTTGGCGAGACGAGGACCGCTGCCGTAGTGGGCGGTTTGGGTTTCGGCAGAGGTGCTGGTTTTGGCTCAGGAAGCGAATCCGGATCTATTTGATCAAATGCGTTTAAGTTGAAACGGGTGATGAAGGCAAATTGGGTGGGTACCCAGTCTTTCGGCAAACGGTCTCTGAGATGATTTTCCAGGGCGGTGGGGAATTGCCCGTGGCTATCGCGTGGGACGATCCACGCAAATAATAGATTTTCATCGGAAGGAGATCTGCGGACAATGGCATCAATGAGATCCGGATGAGAGGTAAGAGCCTCTTCTATTCTGCGCAATTTTATCCACGTAAATCCTTTGGGAAGGAGAGTGTGAGGTTGGCTGATTAAAATCAATTCTCCTTTTCCGTTCCAACGTGCTCGTTCTTCTGTCGATGAGACCTTCCAAGCATAGGAGTCTGTCGTAATGGTAATAAAGCCTTTGTCTTGGGGGTTTTCGTAGGGTGTGTTTGGCTCCCCTAATAAAAGAATTCCCGGAAAGAAGGGAGGGACGAGTCGGTGATGGCGGTCAGAAAGGAAGACCATTGTGCCCGGTTGTGGTTGGCCGCAGACTAATCCTTCTTCGGAGAGTTCGGGAGCACTGGTTCCTTCTGTGGCAATTCCGGCTCCTACAAGGCCGGAGGGACTGTAAAATACGATGCATTCGGTTCCGCCTTTATTGAGTTCTTTCCATCCCTCGATGACGGGATGTGAGATATGGCCTGCTTCAATGAGAACACGCCGTAAGCCGGAAGGAGCGAGATGGCTCAATTCATTAAGGTAATGTACCCATTGACTCCAAAAGGCAGAGGTGATGCGCAGATGTGTAATGTGTCTGGATTCGACAGTTTCTTGAAAGGCGGTACGAGTGCTTTTGACGTTTTTTCCGGGAATGACCAGTGTGGCGCCTGTTAGAATAGAGATGAAGCATTCTTCTATGGATGCCGCACTGCCTTGGAGAGAGTGACAGAGAATGCGGTCCCCTGGCTTTGTATGGTATACTTTGATGGCATTTCCCAAGGAGACCTGCAGCATGCCATGAGAGACGAGTATGCGTTTCCCATCGGGTTGGAGAAGAAAAAGCGCCGGATCCGAAGGCTGAGGACAGAAAAGTGGCTGTTCGGCTACAAACGATGTAATTTCGTTCCAAATACGATCGAGAATAAGGATGGGGGGTTGAATCTTTTCAAAGAGAGGGAGGTGATTGCTGTCTGTCAAAACAGCGGCAACCTTATAACGGGTGAGGATGGCCTTGAGATCAGTGGGAGGAACGCTCGGATCTATAGCAAGGCAGACGCATCCCGATCTCAATATTCCCAGCAGGCTGATGAGCATGTGCGGCGAAAGTGGCATTGCCAAGGCGATGACAGTACCTGATTGCTGGAAATGATTTTGTAGGAATGCCGCGAGCTGTCGCGAAGAGGTATCCAGTAAGGAGAAGCTGAGGGAATCTCCTTCTTTTTCTACGGCCGGAAGATCGGTATGCTGGTGAATTACTTTATCTAAAGAAGCGTATAGATCGGAAAAAACAGAGGGTTCCAGAGGGGAACCTCCCATACGAAAGAGATTTTCCGCTTCGTCAGGCAGAGTGATGGAGATTTGGGATAAGGACAGGTGGGGATTTTCTTCGAAAGACCGGATTACTTTGACCAAACGGTCGAAAAGTTGGCGAGCCAAAGACGGTAAGATTTGGTGAGGATTATATTCGAGGGTGATCGACAGGCGTTCTTCACCTCTGGCAATCACTCGGATGGGAAAGGAAGAAGTTTTATGAAGGCGAGTGTCAAAACGCATCCATTCCGGCATTTCCATCGGGATACGATCATTGATGGCCATTGGCAGGTAATGCAACGTGCTATCAAACCGAGGTAGGTTTCCATGCAAATTGGCATGCGTCCAGACTTCTTCCATGTGAGTGAGCAAGAAAGGTGATGATGCTAATTCTTTCTCTTGTAATTGACGCAGCCATGCCTGACAGGTGAGGTCTTCAGGGACTTTGATGCGAATGGGTAGTAAGCTTTCGAATAGACCTACGGCTTCTGTCGCTTGGGAGCCTGCCAGAGAGCGACAAGAACGATAAATGCCAAAGATCGCGTCGGTGTCTATATTGGTACGGGCAAGGACCAAACCCCATGCCGCTGTAAGAAGTGTCAGGAATGAAGCATTTGCGGAAGTCGCTAGCTCATTCAATCGAGCTGTTACTGTTCGATCGAAAAGTTCCGTGTAGGTTGTTGTGAAGATGTGCGAGGAAGGTGTTTTTCCGGAATAAAGGGATCGAAGAGGGGCCCAACATGAAAAATCTTGAAAGATATCTTTCCAATGGCGTACGGCGGCTTCGGAATCGACGCCTTCGATGGAGCCGATGATTCCGGCATAGGATAGGGTCCCTTGCGGGGACGCGGGCTCTTGTCCCTTGCAGAGTAAATTGTAAATTCTTAACCAATCCCGGAATACGAGGTAGACGGATTCTTCATCCAATAGGATCGAATGGAAAGTCCAGAGGAAGTGATGCACGCTTCCTGGTAATTGGATGACGTGGAAGCGATAGAGAGGAGGCTTTGTGAGATCAATGGCTTCGGCGGCATCATCGAGTTGCAGCTGCTGCCATTTTGCGGCAATTTCTTCTTCAGGTACTTTAGTCCAATCCAGTGAGCGCCAGGCAATTTCACAATCGTCATGTTCGCGTAAAGTGAGGGCTCCGCCGGCAGGACGTTTGAAACTGGAGCGCAGCAGTCCATGATATTGTGTGATCCATTTCCAAGCTTGGCGGATGAGAGGGATTTCCACAGTTTCCCCAAAATTGATGGAAACTTGGGTGGTTGCCGCTGGGCTGGAGAGGGAATCTAGAGAGGTGGCATAGACTGCCGTCTGCATGGGAGAAGCCGGAAATTCGCGCATAAATGGAGAATAATTTTACTAAAGTAGGGTGTGCATGGCTATCGCTGTTTCTTTATCGGCGAGACCGGGGGACGTCTTACCTGACAACAAAGTTTAAGGTAGCCGAATTGCGGTCTAAATGCGCTAAAATGCTCTAGTTACGTGGCGCTCCTGTCAACTTTATAGGTGTGCATTTTGTAATTGCCTTGTTTGGGAAAGGGCCGCAAATATTTATCACGATGGAAGGATGATCAGAGCTTGAAGCATATAGGGCGCTGTCCGAAGTCTTGTTGCTCTCTGCTGGATGGATTCTAACATGCTGATTGTCATTATAATGTAGTCCTTGAGGCTTTGGTTTTGCCTGGGCCGGCTTTCTATGAAATAGAGGGTTCATAAAAAAAATCACGGATGTATTTGTCCTTTCAAACTGCGGCTGCTTTCCTCATGTTTGTTGGAGCCAGCTCGATCCCACTAAATATGAATCTTATTCAAGTATCAGACTCTTGTTGTGGTGCCACGTTCTTTGATGCAGCGACCTCCGCTGTTATTTCTCGCGCATCTGCAGTTTCAAATTTTAATGCATTATCAGTACGGATATTATGTATTTTTATCACAATGTTTTTTTTCTCTTTCTTTGCAAAAGCAGAATCTCTCCCTGTAGGTGCTGCCGCTCCAATGGTTGCTGCTGTGAATCAACAGGGGGATCGGGTCGTCTTTGCTGATATTTATGCGCAGGGGCTGACTCTGATTTATTTTTATCCTAAAGCGGATACTCCGGGATGCACTGCGGAGGCTTGTTCTTTACGTGATTCCTTTGAAAATCTCAAAGCCAAGGGGCTTCAAATTATCGGGGTGAGTCGGGATGACGTGGCTGCCCAGAAGAACTTTCACAGTAAATATAATCTTCCATTTACTCTTATTGCAGATACGGATCGCGTTGTTTCCAAGGCTTTTGGAGTGCCTTTAGTGATGGGAATTTATGCTGCACGGCAGTCGTTTCTTGTTAAGGATGGCCGAATTGTTTGGAAATCTGTGAAAGCCGAAACTCGAGGGAGCGCGCAAGAAATTCAGAAGGCAATAGATTCTTTGAATTAGGCTTGCTCTGTCACTTCGAGTATAGGATAATTTTTCCCCTTCCGGGGGCCCTTTATGGGTTGATAGCTCAATGGTAGAGCAGCGCCCTTTTAAGGCGTTGGTTCTGGGTTCGAGTCCCAGTCAACCCACAAGAGGGGGAGGACTTATTATAAGGGGAGGGTTTTTAGGAAGGGTTTTTATAGGGCGGCAAGGGGGAGGGACTTTTATAGCAACAATGGTCCTTCCAAAGGAGGGAGGGGACTTTTATAGCAACAATGGTCCTTCCAAAGGAAGTAGTGGTTTATAGGACTTTCTTTCTATAGGACTTGGACTTTATCAGACCGACGGCTTCGCTGCAGCGTATAATGCGGAGGCGGTTTTCCAATTTACTACCTTCCACCATGCGTCCAGATATTTTGGACGCGCATTTTTGTATTTCAGATAATAGGAGTGTTCCCAGACGTCGACACCGAGAACTGGTTTTCCAAAGCTCTCTGCTATCCCTTTCATGAGGGGATTATCTTGATTGGGAGTGGAAGTAATTTCGAGTTCGCCATCATTGTCGCGAACAATCAGCCAGGCCCAGCCCGATCCAAAAATGGAAGCGGCTTCTTTGTTGAGTTGTTCTCGCATGGCGGAAAGGCTGCCGAATGTCTTATCGATAGCAGTGGCTAAAGGCCCCTCGGGTGTGCCACCGCCATGGGGTGTCATCCAACGCCAAAACAGACTGTGATTATAATATCCGCCACCGTTATTGCGGATGGTTTTTCGAACGGAGGGGGGGATGCTGGGAATATTGGCAAGCAATTCTGTAATGGATTTGGATTTCCATTCAGGAACCTTGGAGAGGGCTTCGTTCAAATTTTTTGTATAAGTGCCATAATGCTTGTCGTGATGCAGGTACATCGTCTCTCTATCGATGGTGGGTTCCAGTGCATCATAGGCATATGGAAGGGGGGCTACGGCGAAGGCTCCATCTGTATGAGGCATGATGTTGGCCGTCTCGGCGTCCTCAACGGGAGAGGCTGCCCAAATTCGTGATGTGGTGGCAAGGGCGCCCCCCATAAGGGCGAGGGCGCTCAGGTTAAGAAATTTTCTTCTGGAAACGGAGGGATCTACTATTGCGTTGGGTGAGGAGGTGTCCATAAGAGGGATTTTTTTTATTCAATCACTTGTGTCAAGAAATGTGGAAATGATTTTTTTGGGAAAAGGGAAAAGAGAGAGCTGGGATGAGGGTAGAATTTACCCATTAAAGATAGGTCACACTCCGGAGCCTCTTGGTTATTTGTGGAAGCATGAAGTTAGACCTTAGCAATGTGACTCTTGTTTGCTATGAAAATAAAAATTGGGAAGATGCCATTTCCTTAATTTCGGGTATGCTCAAATTAGCAAAGTTCGGTGGGGTGCTGTGGAGGAACTGGTATCGTGACTATTCCGAATATACTTATGCTGAGAGCCACGAAACCGCTAAATTTGTGCATACCTCGCATTTTTTGATCGTACGTTTGGATGGTTATATTCTCGATCCGGAATGCTGGGATCCCTCCTGGCTGGAATACGATTACATTGGGGCGCCCTGGCAGGCCCATTCCAGTCCTTTGGCTGTGGGGGACGGGGGATTCAGTTTAAGAAGTTGCAGGCTTTATGATCGGATAGCGCAGCTTCCCAGTGTGTTACAGCTTCCGCCCGACAGGATGGTCTGTTGTTATTATCGCAGTCAATTAGAGGCCGAAGGGTTTCGTTGGGCTCCCGTGGAAGTGGCTGCTCAATTTAGTGTGGAGTATCCTGTAAGCTACACTCCCGAGCGAACCTTTGGATTTTATGGAACTCATAGTGGAAGACCCATTTGGTCCGCTACGCGTGTGCAAAATCCGCTTATCGCGGGCTGAATACGCGATTTTAGCAGGTCCTAGGTTTTTTTCCGCCGGAGACTTCGCTGTAAGCAAGTTCATGGCGTGCAAGTTCGAGATCCGCTTCGGTCATAATACGAACCAGATCTTTAAATTTGGTTTGAGGTTCCCAACCGATTTGCTTTTTAAGCTTGTTGGAACAACCTATGAGCAAATCAACTTCGCTGGGGCGTTCATAACGGTTATCATATTTGACGTACTTTTCCCAATCCAATCCGAGTAAGTTAAAACACTCCTGGCAAAATTCCCGGACAGTATGGGTCTCTCCTGTGGCGCAAACATAGTCATCAGGTTTTTCTTGTTGAAGCATGAGCCACATGACTTCGACATATTCTTTGGCATATCCCCAGTCGCGTTTTGCATCCAGATTGCCCAAAAAGAGTGTATCTTGTAGCCCCATCTTAATACGGGTGGCCGCACGAGTGATTTTTCGTGTGACAAAAGTTTCCCCTCGGCGCGGGCTTTCGTGATTGAAAAGAATGCCGTTGGAAGCGTGGAGATGGTATGCTTCGCGATAGTTTACTGTGAGCCAATAAGCAAAAACTTTGGCGCATCCATATGGGGAACGAGGGTGAAAAGGGGTCGTTTCGCTTTGAGGTATTTCATGAACCTTTCCGAACATTTCAGACGAGGATGCTTGATAAAAACGGACATCGCGCGTCAGGCCCGCTTCTCGTACGGCTTCCAAGATCCGAACAGTGCTCAATCCGGTTACGTCGCCAGTGTATTCGGGAATATCGAAAGAGACCCGTACATGACTTTGGGCACCAAGATGGTAGATTTCATCGGGCTTCAAATCATATAACAATTTAATGAGTTGAACGGAGTCCGCCAAATCTCCGTAGTGGAGGAAGAGGTGGATGCCACGAGTATGGGGATCGTCATAGAGGTGTTCGAGGCGACCGGTATTAAAAGTGGAAGCTCGGCGAATGATGCCATGCACTTCATATCCTTTTTCTAGAAGTAGCTCTGTGAGATAGGAGCCGTCCTGGCCGGTGATGCCGGTAACGAGAGCGCGTTTCATAGGGCGAAAACCATGGTGCGAAAAAGAGAAGCTGTCATTGCGGAGATGCGCAAAAAAAGATATGGAAATTGCGCAATGAAAGGAAGTGGTGCAAGAGTTCGGTCTGTGGCTATGGCGTTTGCAGTGATTACAGAAAACGAGCTGGCTTTTTTGGAAGGGTTTCGGGCGGCTTCCCCTGGAGGAAGGGAATGGGAGGTTTGGATATTGACAGGGGGATATGAAGCGGGTCTTCGGCGGTTAGCTGAGACGAATCAGCTTTCTGCGGCGATTGGAGATTTTGTCAGCGCGCAATGGACTCAAGCACTGTTAGAGCGAAAGGTAAAAGTCATCCAGCTTGCAAATTCGTGTTACTTAGAGGCGGCGTTTAATATTTGTCCGGACTATGCTCGTGTGGGCGAAGAAGCAGCACGGATTTTATATGGGAATGGCTGTATTTCGCTCGCTTTCATAGGCATCCCCGGGCACTTTGCCTCGGCATGTTGTGGGGAAGGATTTGCACGTGTGGCGAAGGGGTTGTCCTTAGATGTTGCTCTCCATACGGCTACATCGCCGATGTTAATTGCAGATTTTGTTCGGCATTTAAAATACCCTTCCGGTGTGTTGGCGGCGTCTGATCGCTTAGCTCGCATGGTGGTGGAGGCTGCAAAGTCGCAGGGCTTGAAAATACCCGGAGATGTGGCTGTTATGGGGATAGGAAATCGACGTTTGGAATCGCTACAAGCAGGGATTCCCATTTCTAGCTTCGAATTGCCAGGCTATGATTTAGGTAAACAAGCCGCGCAGCTTCTCCGACGACTTTTTAAAGAAGAGAAGACGGAAGTTTGTTTGCCACTTCTTGCGGCAAGATTGTATGAGCGGGAAAGCAGTCTTCGAGGTACCCGAGGAGGAGTGGAGAGGGCAATCGCTTATATGCAATCTCATTTGGATACTTCTCTCGGTGTGGAAAATCTGTCCCGATTAGCCGGAATGTCTCGGCGTTCATTTGAAATGGCGATGCGGCGAGAATATCAAATTTCTCCGGCTCGGTTGATACAGCAACTCCGGATGCAAAGAGCAAAGGAGCTTCTCGCTGACAGGCGACTCACCGTTTCGGAGGTAGGTCGAGCATGTGGTTATCCTGAACCTAGCGTTTTCTGTGTGGCATTCCGAAGATGGAGCGGTTTTAGTGCAGGAGTATTCCGAGATACCCAGTGTGTTTCTCAAACAGATGATCAGTAATCTAAATTATTTGCTTATATTATTTTATAATTGATTCGCTATACTAGCTTAGTCATCAAGTTTCCATTTGCATGATTCGTTTGAAGTATCCCCCTCCGGCTACCCCGCCAGGCACTCTCACCACGCAGAGAAAGCTTGTGAAGGAGGAGCCGACATTGACTCTGATTCAATATAACGAAAATGAGTTTACCGAATATCTGCTTACGAGTATTTCGGAACTGCTTACTAAGATTCGTTTGGATTGTGTGAACTGGATCAATTTGGGTGGACTGGGGAATTTGGATATGCTGCGAGAGCTCGGTGCGGCATTTAATATTCATCCACTCGCACTTGAGGATGTGGTTCATGCCTCCCAAAGGCCCAAAGCGGAATTATTTAGCGATCACTTTTTCATCATTAGCGAAATGGTATATTGGAAGGAACAGCAGATTGATTTCGAGCAACTCAGCCTTTTTCTTACACAGCATGCGGTAATTACCATCCAGGAAGAGGGTGGTTTCGATGTATTTGATCAGGTGCGGAATCGTCTGCGCATCGGGCGGGGGTTTGCACGTAAAATGGGCACTGACTACCTGACTTATGCTCTCTTGGATGCGATGGTGGATACCATCTATCCGATCCTGGAATGTGTAGGGGATAATATAGAAGCGATTGAGGATGAGCTCATGGAGCGGCCCAGTTACGGAGCACTGAAAAGGCTTTATAAATCTAAGCGCGTTCTTTTGCAACTACGACGAGCGGTATGGCCACAACGTGAATTATTAAATACCCTGATCCGAGATGACTCGGGTTTGATGAGTCATGGAGTACAGATTTTTCTTCGAGATTGTTTGGATCATGCTACCCAGATCATCGATCTTCTCGAAGTCTATCGTGATTTGATCGCTGGGTTGATGGATGTCTATCTCTCCAGTGTCGGCGTGCGTACGAATGAAATCATCCGTGTCCTGACTTTGGTGTCCACCATATTTATCCCGCTGACCTTTATTGCAGGGGTCTATGGGATGAATTTTTCCACAAACTCCCCATTTAATATGCCTGAATTAAACTGGAAATTTGGATACGAATATTTTTGGGGATTGTGCTTTCTTTGTGCGGGAGGTCTCCTGCTTTTTTTCAAAGCAAAGAAGTGGATTTAGTGGGATATCTCAGAAATAGCAACTTCGTTGTGTTCTTTTTTCGTTGCGCTCTTTTTTATTATTTTCTTAAGAAAGTGATGTGACGCAAAAAAAGGAAACCTTGTAGGCTAAAATGGTTTTTTTGCTCCCAGAGCTCCTAAAAGCGCGTAACGTCAGTTAAGAAGAGAGAAAGAGACGAAGTCTCCTCCATCCAAGGCTAGCTCATGGGATGAATTCGCAGCTTTTTTTGGCTGTACGGTCTGCGAACGAACTATGTATCACCCACTACGAACTATTTCTGCCCTGCCTGAATCGCGGTGAGAGCAATGGTATAAACAATATCTTCGACTAGGGCGCCTCGGGAGAGGTCATTGACTGGCCGTTTTAATCCTTGGAGCATGGGGCCAATGCTAATTACATTAGCGCTTCGCTGAACGGCTTTATAAGTGGTATTTCCCGTATTAAGATCCGGAAAGATAAATACAGTGGCTTTACCGGCAACGGGGCTGTTGGGTGCTTTTTGTGCGGCTACGTCAGGGATGGCTGCCGCGTCGTATTGCAAAGGACCATCGAGAATTAACTGAGGATTTTTAGCCTTTGCGAGGGTGGTGGCTTTGCGCACCTTGTCTACGTCAGCTCCGTAGCCTGATTCGCCGGTGGAGTAACTGATCATAGCGACACGAGGGGGGATACCGAAGCGAAGAGCGGATGCTGCGCTTTGTACTGCAATGTCCGCTAAGGTTTCCGGATCCGGATTAGGATTTACAGCACAGTCGCCATAAATCAGCACTTGTTCGGGAAGGCACATAAAAAAAATGGAGGAAACCACTTTGGCATCTGCGCGTGTTTTTATGATTTGCAAAGCGGGACGGATCGTGTTGGCTGAAGAGTGAAGAGCTCCGGAGACTAAGCCATCGACTTCTCCGAGGGCCAGCATGACTGTGCCGAGCCAAACGGTATCTTCCAATAGTTCTGCAGCATCTTTGGGAGTTAATCCCTTGTGTTTGCGCATTTCTACGAGAGGAGCGACGTATTTAGCGCGAATAAGGTCCGGATCAATTATTTCAATGGAAGTAGGCAGGTCAATTTCCTGATGTTTTGCAATGAGGCGAATGGTGTTTGGGTTTCCTAAAAGGAGACATTGAGCAATTCCGCGGTCGGCGCAAAAGGCTGCGGCACGAATAGTTCGAGGCTCTTCTCCTTCGGGCAGGATGATGTGTCGCGCGGTTTTTTTAGCGAGTTCTGTGAGTCGAAAACAGAAAGCGGCTGGGGACATTCGGGCTTCCACAGGAGCGGAGCTGTGGGCGGCGATCCAATCAGCGTCAATATGAGTGGAAATGAAATCCATGATATTACGAGCGCGTTCGATATCGTCGATAGGCACCTCATTATTCATGCGATTGAGGTGAGTGGCAGTCTCCCAGCTATTGGTCCGAACTCGTAAGACAGGCAAATCGGTTTCCCAGGCCGGCTTGCAGAGTTCCATGATGGTAGTATTGAGGCCGGTGTCGCCGGTTAAGAGAAGTCCCGCCAGAGGGATTTTATTGAGAGCAGCCATTGCCACCCCCAGGATGACGTCACTGCGATCAGCGGGGGTAATGAGAACGGCACCGGGAATAAAGGTGTGCATCATGTTGGGCACCGTTCGTGCAAGGAGGGCAATATTTTTAGCTCGGCGTGTGAATAAAGCTCCCTCATAGAGAATTTCGGCTTTTAGGTAGCGACAGATATCCACCGTGCGGCAGGCGGCCAGTTCGGCATTTTCAGGAATAGCGCCGATGAGTCGGCAACGATTGGGGCGTAGAAGATGGCTGTCGTGCGCCCATTCCGAGCGAATTTCTTCAGGGGATTTACGTGTGGAAGATGCGATGCGGTTGATGAGGCATCCCAGAATGGTTTTTTTTCCAATACCGCCGAATGGCTGGGCGGCAATTTCAATCCGATTTTCCACTTCAGCCTGCGAGGCGTTAGCAGCAGAGCAAGCCAGTATGACTTCAGCGCTGAGGGCACGGGCGAGCTGTACGTTGAGTTCGACGGAGTAGTTGGAATCCGAATGAGGAACCAGGCCTTCGATGATGACCACATCCGCGTGGCCTACGGATTCATGGAAGACATGGATGGTGCGTTCCAGTAATTCATCCCAGCGTCCCGCTTTCATGAGTTTTTCCGCATCTTCGAGAGGAATGGGATTGGCGGGTTTGAGACCGGTGGTAGCTCGGATAAAATGGGGAGATCGGTCCGGTCCAGCGTGAGTGTCGGAAGGCTGTCCGATTGGTTTGCAAAAAGCAACGCGGACCCCTCGATTATCTAATGCACGGACCATTCCGAGAGCTAACGAAGTCAGGCCGCAGTCACTGCCAACAGGAGCAAGAAAAAGAGTGTGAGGCATTTTTTAGCAGGGTTTCATTAGGCGGGTGGTTTCTCGGGCGATAAGAAGTTCTTCATTGGTCGGAACCACTAAGGCGAGAAGCTGGGAATCCGAAGTAGTGATTCGTCCGGCAGCCCCAGCACCGTGACTCCTATTGAGTTCGTGATCAATGGTAGCATGGAAGATGCGCAAATGTTCGAGCGTTCGTTGCCGGACCGGCCAGGAATTTTCGCCTATGCCGCCAGTAAAGACAATTGCATCGATGTGATCGAGGGCCGCGGCAGTTCCCAGAAGATGCTTGGCAAGACGATAACAGAATACTTCCACGGCAAGACTGGCGCGGGGGTGCCCCTTTGCTTTCTCAACTAGAAGAGTACGCATATCATTGCTTACTCCGGATAGGCCAAGAAGACCGCTTTTCTTATTCAAAATCTCAGTGACTTCCATCAAAGAAAGACCCGCTTGTTGGTGAAGAAAAAGGAATACATTCGGATCCATATCGCCAGAACGAGTCCCCATTACCAGACCCTCGAGAGGAGTGAAGCCCATACTTGTATCAACGCTTTTTCCATTTCGGACTGCACACACGCTTGCACCATTGCCGAGGTGCGCCGTGAGAAGTTGTAAATTCTCCGGAGCACTTGCCAAACGCCGCGCAGCTTCTTGAGCGACATAGCGGTGACTGGTGCCATGGAACCCGTATTTACGCACTTTATGTTGTTCGTACCATTCGTAAGGAACGGCGTAAGTATATGCGTAAGGAGGAAGGGACTGATGAAAGGCAGTGTCGAAGACTGCAACGTGGGTCAATTGAGGGAATTTTTTTCGGGCAGCACGAATGGCCACGAGGTTGGGAGGCGCATGCAGAGGAGCAATTGTCATGCACGTGGCAATGGCTGCTTCTGCCGCATCGTCGATGACTACACTTTCACGAAATTTTTCGCCTCCGTGGACCACTCGATGTCCCACCGCCGCTATCTGAAAATCTTTGAGAGAGCGGAATATGGTGTCGAGACTTGCGGCATGAGTGGCGAACGGAATGGGGGCGGTTTTTCGAGTGCCTCCAGCGGACTTTACTTGCAGAAGGGCTTCTGCGGTGGTGAGGCGATCTGCCAGACCGGAAAAAACAATTTCTCCACTGTCTGGCTGAATCAGAGCGAATTTGAGGGAGCTACTTCCTGAGTTGAGAACCAGAATGAGCGGTAAATGAGAGGTTGCTTGTGGTAAATCGCAATTTTGCGTCCTCATGATATCTTTTCTGCTATAAACATCAACTGCTACCCAGGAACTGAGCTTTCTTTAAGGAAAGCATGGTTTTTTATCCATTCAGTTTTTGGGAGGAATTTGCAGCTTTTTTTGGGCTATGGGGGGGATAGCAAGAGTAGTAATTAGATACCATTTCTTTTTGCATAGGCAATCATAGAAGCCAAATCCAACATTCCTGTTTTGCGACATACAGATTGTCGATGTTTCTCCACCGTACGTGGGCTGAGTCCCAACTTTTCGGCCACTTGTCTGCTAGTGAGCCCTTGAGCAATCAGATGAAGTACTTCTTGCTCACGATCGCTCAGAATTTTTTGAAACGCATAAGGATCGGACGACATTTTACGTCTAGCTTCCATTACAGTAGGAGTAAAATAAACGCCTCCACCGGCAACTGCTTCCAGTGCATTGCGCAGTACTTCCAGAGGTTGGGTTTTTTCTACGAATCCATGGACTCCCGATTCATTCATATTTTGAATTGTTTTCGGAGTCGTTTCGAGACTCACTGCAAGAATCCGTGTTTCCGGAACTTCTAAAGTGAGTTTTTTTGCAAGGGTGGGGCCCCCTCCATCAGGCAGTTGAAAGTCTACCATAGCGACATGTGGTTTGACTTTCCTACAGAGAAGAAAACCTTCTTCTGCGTCGGATGCTGAGTAGACGACACTAAAATGCCAGTCACTTTGCAAAATTTTCCTCAATAGGTCGCAAAGAAGCGTTTCCCCATCGACAACTACAGCTCTCCAAGATTGCGAATGCATGCCTAAAGTGAATTTCTACCTATGTCATCTGTGATATAGTGAGAAAGGTCAACTGGTTGAATTGGGTGTGGTACGCGCAAATTACTAGACTTCATTTTAAAGGATTGGGTAACTGAACTTCGGGACAGTGGTGTTAAATTTAGTTGTGTTTTTGGGTATTTCTAGGGGGTCCGCTTAAAATTGTTCTCTTTTTTAACATTCTCGCAGCTACGGTATTTTCTACTACCAGTGTTTATAAAACCGGGCGTGGGGGGGATTAATGGTATGAGATCAAATCTGTATCTGATATGCAGGACTAAAAAGACAAATTTATCGCTAAATTAAACAAAACTGTACATGTTTCTGTCAGAACACCTTGAGAATAAAAGCATCCGACAAGTCGTTGGAAAATTGCTCAAAAACCTTGTAATTTGGGTCGTTAAAATCGGAGTGCCCTTTAGTGATGTCTTCTTGTTGCATATGTACATTGATTTTTAAAGTGCTCTAAAGAGGCTTCATAAAAGAGCAATGTAGGAGAGATATACGCAAAGAGAAATGGGGTCTGAATTCGGCGCTCCTCACTTCTTCATGAGGCGCCTCTTTATTGCCCTAGCCTAAACCATCCTGTAGAGCCCTTGTGAGGTTCTCAGCTATGGAACATTTGGTTCTGAGCTTGTTTCTTTACCTTGCGCGCATATGCCTCCTTCATTGAAGAAGCAAATTTTTGCATTAAGTAACTTTTACTATAATACCACATGAAGACGTCTCCGGCGGGAAAAAGACCCATAAATTTGCAAGGCGTAAGCGAAAAATAATGCAAGGCAGTTCCGGAGTAGTTTCCGGTTCACATGGGCAAACAAAGTGGAAGAACACGAAGTAAAAGGAAGACACGAGGTGTTCCTTAAGAACTTGATTCGTTCACTTTGGAAACGACGGTCTTTTCGTTGCTATCTTTTTGTGAAATATGCCCACGTGTTTTGCGCCAGTGTAAAAAGCTTTCCCAGGCGATCGGCATCAAGGACAAGACAATGATACCGATGACGGCTAGCTCAAAGTTTTCCTTAATGATTGGAATATTGCCGAAAAACCAGCCGGCTAGCGTCATAGACATTACCCATAGGGTAGCACCGATAGCGTTAAAAAATAAAAATTTCCGATACGTCATTCTTCCCATGCCGGCTACGAAAGGAATCAGGGTACGGAGAATAGGTAAAAAGCGAGAGAGAATCACAGCCTTGCCTCCATGTTTTGCAAAAAACATTTCCGCACGTTCCAAATATTTCTTTTTTAGAATCAGCGCATTTTCTTTAAAGAGAGGGGCTCCTAATCGTCTGCCAATGCTGTAATTCACGACATTCCCCATAAAAGCTGCTATCATCAGAAGGATCATGCAAAGGGGCACATTGAAATAACCGCGTGCCGCAAGGGCCCCCACAGTAAAAAGCAGCGCATCTCCCGGTAAAAATGGGGTGACTACCAACCCAGTTTCGCAAAAGACAATCAGGAAAAGAAGGGCATAAGTCCAGAATCCATAATGAACACAAACGTATTCCAAATGACGGTCTACTTTGAACAAATAGTCAGAAACAAAATGAAGCAATTCCATGAGATAAGGGAGAGAAGGGGAGAGTCTTGCGGAGGATTCTACATTTAAGCGCTCTTATTGGCGAACTAAAAAATACTGCCCTGGAACTAGTCTTTTTGGACAGGCTCCAAGAAAGCATGGTGTGATCCATTCGGTTTTTTGGGACGATTCTCGCAGCTTTTTTAGGTTGCCGAGTTTATGAACGGCGAACTGCGAGCCACGAGCCGCTCAAGAGTCGAAGACTGTTTAATACCACAAGTAGCGTACTTCCTTCGTGTACGGCTACACCGAAAGCGAGTGGAATTGGGAATAGGAACGTAGCCAGCACCATAGTCACCACTGTTCCCAAGGCAATAGTAACGTTCTGATAAATAATGGTCTTGGATTTTCGGCTTAATTGATAAGCCAAAACAAAATTTTCCAATCGGTCCTTCATTAGGACCACTTCAGCTTGTTCCAAAGCTGCGTCTGATCCCCGTGCACCCATTGCCACACCTACATCCGCCGCTGCAATACACGGTGCATCATTGACTCCGTCCCCAATCATGGCAATACGCCCTCTTTGCTTTAATTCTTCGATTGCAGAGACTTTTTGTTCGGGGAGAAGATGAGCGCGAATTTCTCTCACTTGCACGTGGTGACCAATATTTTGTGCGGATTCTTGCCGATCTCCTGTGAGCATTACAGTATGAAGACCCATGCTATGAAGCTGTGCGAGGGTGTTTTTTGCTTCTGAACGAATCTCTTCTTCAAAAATAAAACGCGCCAGAAGATTCGGGCCTGCTAACCAAACTTCAGTCCCAGTGTGAAGCGTTTCCGAAATAGGTCGGATGGTTTCTATAAATGTCCGGGAACCCAAGTAATAAGTCTGTCCGATTATTTTGCATTGGATTCCTTTTCCGGGAAAGAATGCAAAATTTTCAGTTGTGAGCTGTTGAGAATTAGGAAGAGCCTTACGAAGTGTGCGAGAAATAGGATGTTCGGACAAGGCTGCTAGGGTGGCGGCAATCGCATGAACCTCTTCCTCGGTGGCTTCAAAAATTTTAGTTGAGGTTAATTTTAATGATCCCGATGTCAGAGTGCCGGTTTTATCTAATGCCACGACTTTTACTGTGGAAAGCGTTTCAATAGCTGCTCCACCTCGGAAAAGAATGCCTCGTTTTGCTCCGGTCGCAATGGCCGAGAGAATAGCGGAAGGGACTGAGAGGACGAGTGCGCAGGGAGAAGCAACGACTAATAAGGTCATCACTCGATAAAAGGCACTGGCAGATTGTTCTGTGGAAATGAAAGGATGGAGATGAAATACTAGCCACCAAACAAAGAACATTCCGAAGCAAAGGCTGAGAATTCCCCAGGTATACCCCGTACCGAATCGGTCTGTAAAACGCTGGCTGGGAGCTTTCAGTGCTTGTGCCTCCCGAATAAGACGAATAATTTTTTGAAGGGCGCTTTCGCTGGCTGGACGAAGCACGCGTCCTTTTAATGCGCCCCATAGATTCATAGTTCCGGCAAACGCGATATCCCCCACTTTTTTTGAAATTGGATGCGATTCCCCCGTCAAATTCGATTCATCGCATGCGCTTTCTCCGGAAATTACTTCCATATCCACTGGAATCAGTTCGCCAGGAGTAAGGAGAATCCGCATTCCGGATTGAAGTTCTTCGACAGGGAGCTCGCATTCTCCCTGATCTGTCAGGACGCGTGCAGCCTTGGGTGAGCTTCGAAATAACGCATTAATTTCTTTTTTAGTACGCCCCATCGCGTAGTGCTCCATGGCGCCAGATGCAGAAAATAGAAAAAGCAATAAGGCTCCTTCTCGCCATGCCCCAATAGCTGCGGTTCCTAAGGCCACTGCGAGCATGAGAAAATGGATGTCGAGTTCTTTTTTACGAAGATGTTCCCAAGCATCCTTTGCGGCATCCCAACCTCCGCAAAGGTAGGCAATCACATAAAAGATG
This sequence comes from Verrucomicrobiota bacterium, assembly GCA_023269545.1. Classification (GTDB taxonomy): domain Bacteria; phylum Verrucomicrobiota; class Verrucomicrobiia; order Chthoniobacterales; family Xiphinematobacteraceae; genus Xiphinematobacter. The sequence continues at coordinate 51,106 of JAHFTB010000012.1, forward strand.
ATGGCTAGCTCCCGATTTCCAAAAAAGTGATCGGAAAAAATTCCTGCTATCCCCGTTAAAAAACAGCCGCAGGCACACCAGGCCATGGTCTTCCATTCCTGATCCCCTTCTTCAAAGGGACGATGTTCACGAGGAACATATTTCGGCCATTTGATGTGACACCAGCGCCAAAGAGAAATCGCAGTGGAGCAGGTATTTTTCTCAATCAAGGTATTCCCAAAAATATGCTTCACCACAACACGGTCATTGACTGGAACTTCCGAGAGATGGCTGCCGCAAGCGGAACAAACACCGTCAATGTGACCGCAGATTTGTCCGGACCCGGCCAGAGCCTCAGAAACCCGGTTGGCTAGGCGTCCCCCTTTATCCACACCGATGGTGGCAATGGAAACAGCATGTTTGCTTGCGTCGAGAGCAACGGCCTCCAGCCGTGGTTCTTCGGCGAGAATCTTAGAGACTTCGCGCACGGTGCACTTCATCGTTGAGGAGCTGGAAGACTTTTTCATGCGGTTGAGGCAAGGTGATCCTTGAATCAAGGCGACCTCTTACTGCGTGATCGTCAATCTAACCTAATCAACGAAAATACGGAGATAAAATTTTATCCGAATTTAGGAAGTATCGTCAAAGTAGGAGTAGGCAGCCTTGCCAGGCAAGGCGCCAAAACCAGGCAATATCCAGTGTGATCCTGGCTGGTTTTGGCAATACCGCTTGGCTCGAAAAAAACGGCAATCCCTCAGGGCGAGAGCTCTTGCGAAAGGGGAGACTTCGCGTCATGATTTTTCAATGAGTGAAGTACTAGCGCCCGAAAGTTTGAAGGCATGGGCTCAAAAACTCCGTCAACAGGGAGTACGACTTGTTTTGACAAATGGTTGTTTCGACATATTACATGCCGGGCATGTGCGCTATCTGAAATCCGCCAGGAGTTTAGGTGACGCCTTGTTGGTAGCTGTGAATTCCGATATGTCAGTACGTAGTTTGAAAGGCAAGGGACGTCCTATCAACGGCCAGGACGATCGAGTGGAAATTGTGGCGGCTCTCCAATGTGTGGATTATGCCACGATTTTCGATTCTCTGCGAATGACTCAATTGATTCGGGAGGTGCATCCTGCCATATATGCCAAGGGAGGTGATTATACTCTCGAAACGTTGGATACGGAAGAAGTCGCTGCTTTGCGAGAGGTAGGAAGCGAGATTCGCCTTTTACCTCAGGTGCCAGGCCGTTCCACTACTAGTCTTATAGCGAAATTCCTATAAAATGAGTTTGCGCTTCGTAGTTTTCAGAAATAATTAATTGTTAGTTTGTTATATAAACTAACGAGTCGCATCCAAAAGTTATCGAGAGCGAATCATTATGAACTGCGAACTATAGAAAGTGCTTCTGGCATCGCGGTGGGAAGGCTGATGGGGCCTCGTCCATTGAGGCTGGCATCCAAATCTTCCAAACGGTGGATCAAATCGAGGATTTCCTTTCGAGGGCGACGTCCTCCCGCGGCGTCGCAGTAGTGTGTTCTGCAAGCAAAAGGGCGGTCGGAATAGATCAGACAGGAATTCGTCGAATCCGAAAGAAAAGGACAAGCGTGATCCGAGCGAACAGGAAGTTGCTTTCTACCCGTGGCCCGCAATGCGGTAGCGGCGAGAAGGGCTTCACCTCGAGTGATATAAGGAATTTCTCCGGTGAGTTGGAATCGACAACATTGCGTTCGACGAATGCAGGTGCGCTCCAAGGGGCGTTCTTCCAAAGCAGTATAGATTTTCCGTACCTCATCAGGGGCGGAACGAATCTTTTCCAGATAAAGAATGGAGGATAGGGTGCGACGACGCATAAAAAGAGAAAGTTGATGACACGGTCATTTTTTTAAAACACTCCGGAAGATGTATATAAAACGTTTTTACTGATCAAAGAGCTCGCTTTAAAGGGAAGCATGGTATTAAAAATGGAAATTATTTAATAGTAAATTATGATTCATGGATAAATTAAATTCCTTCCAAAATTGGGAAATTGATCAAAAATTTATCAGCGCTGTCATAGAAAATCATTCAATAGAATTAGTATCGCTTGATATATTTGACACTGCATTGACGAGATTAGTAGATAGCCCTGCAGATGCCTTTGCACTTATGGAGAGACGCCTGGCTACGGAAATCGGAGCTAAAGCCAGGCACTTTGCGATAGCTCGTGAAAATGCTGAACGATTTGCTCGAATCAAGCATTTTGAAGCATATGGGCAAGAGGAAATTAGCCTTGATGCGATCTATGCTGCATTTCATCCTGCATTCACTCCTCACATGACTCGTGCTCGCGAGATCGAATTAGAAGTAGAGAGAGATTTGTTAGTGGCTGTTCCTGATGTGCTTTTGTTGACTCATCGTCTCAAAGAGGCAGGTCGACCTTTTATCTTTGTATCAGACATGTACCTTCCTAACGAGTTTCTTGCGGAAATTCTATCGCAGTGTGGTTACGCAGGGTGGGAAGCATTATATGTCTCTGCCGCAGTGAGGGCGACGAAAAGGAGCGGACGCATATGGAATTCCATAGCCGCGCGTTACTCGCAACTTGAGAAAATATTGCATATTGGAGACAACGAATGGGCTGATGGCAAGCAGCCCAAACAATACGGAATCCATACAATTCTCTTTGAGCGCGTTCGCACGGAACGCCGTGTGGGAGCAAAACTGAATCCGGACTTATTACCATTCTCGTTCTTGCAAAGACATGTCGTTTTGACGAGCCATACGGTCCCTAATGTGCAACCGGATGTTGAAGCAAAATGGCGGGAACTTGGGTGCGTATTAGGGGGTATTACGTTGGCAGGCTTTCTTCTTTGGTTAAAAAAGAAAGTCGAGCAGCATAGCATAGAAAGACTCTACTTTTGTGCACGAGATGGATGGCTAGTGCAGCGAGCGTGGCATGCGGCAGGCCTTAATAAAATAACGGGCGTCGATGATCGTTATTTGTATATATCCCGAAGGCCGCTCAATCTCGCTTGTGGCTATGTGGAAAGCCATCCTACTCAACTGTCGTTCGCCCTCGTGGAATTCTTAACTCACACGGATACGAAGACCACGGTCCGGACGATGCTCAATCGCGCCAAATTAATTGGAAATACTTCAGTCGAAGCAGATCTGATCCAGCATTATGGTTCTCTGGACATCCAGCTGGACTGGCAGAATCTCACCAGCATGGCGAACATTTTGCGCAAATATTCCAGCAGGATCTATGCAAATCTACGGCAGGACTTTGAAGTGCTAACCGGATATCTTGAGCAGGAACAGGTGGGTATCAATGCCCGCTGCGCGATTGTGGATATGGGCTGGCATGCCACAATACAGCGCTCTCTTACCACGGTGCTCAAGCAAATGAGCGGAACGAGGGCAATTAATGGGTTTTATTATGGTTTGTGGACACAGGCTGCAGGTAATCGGCTTGGCGCTGGGATGATGGAATCAGCGTTTGCCTCGAAATTTATTCGCATCGAAGATCAGGCTGAAGTATGGTGCGCGGCCGAGATTCTCGAGGAACTTCATATGGCCCCACATGGGACAGTTGTTTCGTATGAGTGGAGAGACAGCAAATGGACTCCGATGATTGCAGAGAGTCCGATTGAAATGTCTCAGTATCAGCATCTGACGCGTCACTTTCAAGAAGGCGCTCTTGAGGCGGTTGCGTCACTGTTTGCAACGGGGCGGTATGGTCCTATTCAACTCGATGAAATCACTCCCAGTGTAGTGCGAGCAGCGCTTGGGGCGATTTGCATTTCTCCGTCTGCCAGGGAGCTTTCACTACTAGGCAGCATAAGGCACTGCTCAACATTTGATCATTCCCATGCGGACGCTATCATTCCGGCTGAACTTCCGAGTGATGAACAAACGATGCAATCTATTTATGCCAGAAGTGGATGGCGCCTCGGTACAGTTCTTTCTTGGCAAAAACATGCATCTCCTAAACAAAAAGAGCTTATCAAGGCATTCGCAAGAGATAAGTTTTGCTATCTCAGCGAGCGAGTGTTGCGTCAATTTTATTGATTTTTAGGTACTTAAATATTTGATGCGTTATGAGGACACGCTTCCGCTGTTTCCCATCTCCCACTCCCTTCTTCGCTCCTGTTTTGCCTCGCCGCAAGAGTCCGTTGATATCTCCTCTTCGAAATTCTTTTATCCCATCCAATAAGCGGGCTCGTGAACATCCACAGATTATTGAGATCTCCCTCCCAGCGCACATTTTTTTACCTTGCAAGAGGAAGCAAGCGCCTGAGTTTCAATTAGGCTCAACTCCAAAAGACCACATCGCTTTAAAAATAAGAGTTCTTATACGGCAAGCATGGTATGATTCCGTGGCGGGCGAGGAGGAGGCTCTGTATTTGCCACTCGAGTGCTCAACGTAGCGGTAATCCCATGGGGTGGATTTCTTTCAGACATGGGGTGGGAATGTAAAAAATCATCCGCCATGTCATCCCTCTCATCCTCGGAAAGTATCCGCACTTCGGAGATAAGTTCCAGATTCCCATTGGAATCTATTTTAAAGATTTTTCCATCATCAGTGACTAAGGAAAATGGACCATTCTCCTCCCGAACAAGGGTCACGGGACTACTAAAAGGTTGGCCATCCAAAAGAGGAGAGATCGGAGTTGAGGGTTGCTGACTGCGTGCTGGAACCTTCACCAGATGTGCGAGTTTCTTTGTAGGAGACCATAACAAATAGGAGGTTTCTCCTCCCGAAGACGTAGTGCCAATTTTGGTTAAAATAGAATCTTTCTCAGTAGGGATCGAACGGAGATTTTCCCAATCCAGATAAATAGTTTCCGTTTGTCCTTCTGAATTGGTTCCTTGAATCTTAATCCATTCGGCCATTTCTGATCTTTCCGGAAGTACAGAATCTATTGCTTCAATTCCAACCAAACTGGCTAATGTCTGCCAGAATTGGCGTCTAGTAACCGCCTCACTTGTTGGCGTGCCAGCTCCTTGCTTTAATTGCATAAAGGCACTGTGAGGGAGGTCGCCTACGGACTGGAGCTGTCTTTTTCCGTTCACAAACTCAGGCTATCTGAATTAAAGGGTGAAGGAAGAATAGTGGGATATGCATCGAAACACGGAGGGCCTCTGGGCTCTACTTTCCAAGAATCCGTGGGTCCCTTTGGAGAAGCTGAATGGAAACAAAAACTCAATCAACTCAAGGAGAAGTGGGAGGCATGGGTAAGAAAGAGCCATGCATTACACGAACAGGTTGTGAGCAAAAAAACTATTCTCGGGACTAGTGAGGAATTAGTCCTTTCCCTGCCGTATCTGAGGCAAGAAGAAGGAAAGTTTAAGATGCCGGTAGTCAACCTGAAAACTGGCGCTAGCGAGGAAGTAGAAATTTTCCAAGAGCTGGGATCTGCCTTCTTAGCAGAGAGAGAAAAAATAAAAAAACTTTTGGAGCCACTTAAGCCTCATATAGAAGAAACTACGGATGGAAATTTAAGTTTTAAAGAAAACGAATTAGGCTGGGAAAAATTAGGGGGGGAAAGCCTCAATCTTGAATTCTTAGCTATGGCACTAAACTCCCTTTTTACCAACAAAGAGAATATGTCCTCTAGCCAGAAATTAATGATCTATTGGAATTTAACTGGAGCGGCAATATCCACTACAGGAGATCTCACCACATGGATCAGTACAAAAATGGCGCCCGGAGGATCCATAGCACAGTCCTTGGGAAGATTAGGGCGTGTTTTTGGAGGAGCAAATATAGCATTTTTATCGGGATCCCATTTCTTTGACATCTACCAAGCCCTCACAGCAAAAGATGAGGCTACACAAGTGGGTTCCGGAATACGGATTGGGTTTACCACATTAGGGTGGGGAGCCATGTTCATGGCGGAAGGAGAAATCTATGCAGTCCCTGCAGTGGCTTTAGGAGGGCTAATTTCGACAGTAGCCGAATACTTCATTGGTGAAACAGAAAGCGAACAGCAGTTTTTTGATTGGCTGATAAAAAGCTATGAAAACTATAAGAAGGGAGGGGTTCGCATCAATCAGCAAAGCGGTGTGGTAGAGATTACCGCGGGAATGAGAGAAATGGATTATAGAGCTAAGAAAGTAGCCTTTAGTAGCGACTGGATTCGCAAGAATGTGGATGAAAACTCCTCTCCTGATGATGCAAGTGCCTGGGGGAGTGTCAGGGAAGGGCTGGATATAGCGCCCGATAGGGAAATGGGAGCAAGCATCTCCGATGCTCAAATCATAGTATTACCGCACACCGGAGAAAAATATATGACTTATAGAAAAGGACTGACTCCAACCTGGCTGGACCCACAAAATACCGGCATCCCAGCAAAATTTAAAGCCAAGGGAATCATCCCCGAATATGATCGTGCGCAGGGGAGAGGTATGCTGGCAATCCTGCCTGCGCATTTAGAAAAAGTTTTCGAAAAACCACTCCCTGTAAAAATAATACTGGATCAAAAGAATCGAATCTTTGTTTTCCCAGGTCCTAAGATAAAGGGAGAAGATCACTATGAAATCAAAGGAGGAGGAGGAACCATGATATTCACAGGATTACATTCCGGAGTTAAATTAGCTCTGGAGGACCACACAGAGAGTTCCACCTTTATCATCCATTCAGAGATGGCTCTCTTGGGGGGAGAAGATCTCAGCATCAGCAATCATAAATTGACCATTCCCTGTAAGAATGGAAAGCGTATAGAAATAGACCTTTCTGCGATATCCGCTCAGACTCAAATCAAAGTGGTAGGAACCTCCGGAAGCTGGAAGATAGATGGCGGAAATTGTAAACTGATTGGCCTCGATGAGAGAGGAAATGTGAGTCCGGAGGAGTTGGCTAATAGAGCAAAGCGCACGTTAGATGACATAAAAATCCAAGGGAAAACCAGTGATGACATTTTCGTTTCCCTAGGGGATCCCCTGCCGGATTTCGCTCGCACTGCAGAAGAAATTGCAGGGCCTTCCATAGAGGAGATCCGAAGGGAGGCTCAGGCAATGTTCAACGAGCTTTCCCAGAATCCTTATAGAAATATTCGCCTCGATACGACCAGACGAAGCAACCACATCAATAAGAATCTGCAGCTGATCAATGCGGCTCCTCAAAGAGCAGAGGTCGAGAAGCTTGCTCAAAAGAATGCACGGAAAAAGTGGATCAGGAAACAACTCTTACGATCTACGACAGTAAAACTCGGAGGTTGATAGGGTTTGATGCCAACGGTTCAAAACTCCCCAAAGGGGGGAAACTCGTTGGGTTAACAGCCAAACAAGCTTTTTTTTTCATGCAGCCACACAGAAATTATTCGGTTTAGAACTCTCTTCGAATCAAGAGAAGACCCAATATGAATTGAAATTTGGCAATGCGGAAAGTCGAATTGAGAACTTTCACAGAGAGAGGATCAAATAAAATTTAATCTGACAGTTCCGCAGGGCGGTAAGCAGATAACGTTTTCCTTAGTACTAAAAGAAAATAGACTCTATGTAGCTAAAGTAAGTGGACTGACCACTACGGATTTAGAGGCTATAAAAAACCTCTGCAAGGAGATGAAATCCACTATCCCTTCGAATCAATTATTAGAGATATTGGGGCTGATATCAGCAGGAACGCCAGCTCAACAGAATCTTCAAATAGGTTGGTTAAGTTGGTTAAAGCTTGAAGACGGTCAGGGAGAGGGAATTTATGTGAGGTCGGAAGATAGCAATTATTATTCAGTCAGCAAGGATGGTAAAAAGGTGTTTCTCGTAAGTCTTCTCGATCCCGCTCAAAAGCTTGCCATGAATTATAAAATGCAGGAGGAGCAGACTGGATAGCGAAGCCAGTATAAAATACATCCCTATTTTATGTGGGTTCCGCTATATCTCAACAGGACACCCTGTTCTTACCGCATAGGAATTGCGTTATAAACTGATCAGAGAGTGATTGCCCTTTTAGCTTGAGGTCCGGTCCCGCCAGCCCGCCGGAGACCGGACCGGATTGCAAGAAAGAGTCTACATTTGCCTGAGAGGAAGTGGGCCTTCTTAAATTATACGGTAGGTACCGTAGCGATTGTTTGAAGAATCCGACTGGCGATCTTATAAGGGTCGCCGGAGGAATTTGGGCGGCGATCTTCCAAGTATCCCTTGTAGCTATTGTTTACAAAGCTGTGAGGGACACGGATGGAAGCGCCGCGATTAGCTATGCCGTAGTTGAATTTATCGATGGACTGTGTCTCATGGAGACCTGTAAGACGCAAATGGTTATCAGGTCCGTATACGGCAATGTGTTCATTTCGGTATTTATCGAAAGCGGCCATGAGAGCTTCGAAATACTCCTTGCCGCCGACTTCCCGTAGGTACTTGGTAGAAAAGTTTGCGTGCATTCCGGAGCCATTCCAGTCGCCATGGATCGGTTTGCAGTGAAATTCGACATCCAGTTTGTAAGGCTCACAGAGTCGGATGAGAAGGTATCTAGCCATCCAGATGTCGTCGGCTGCTCTGCGAGATCCTTTCCCAAAAATTTGGAATTCCCACTGTCCCTTTGCTACTTCCGCATTGATTCCCTCATGGCGGATTCCGGCATCCAGGCAGAGATCCAGATGTTTTTCAACAATCTCCCGAGCGCACTCTCCTACTGCACTATAGCCTACTCCGGTATAATATTTGCCCTGTGGGGCTGGATAGCCCTCTGTGGGAAAGCCCAAGGGGCGCCCTTCCCGAAAGAAGAAATACTCCTGTTCGAAACCAAACCAGCTGTCTGGGTCGTCTTTCACAGTTGCTCGTGAGTTGCTATGATGGGGAGTGCCATCCGGGAGGAGCACTTCGTTCATGACAAGAATGCCATTTTTTCTGGTGCTATCCGGATAAATGGCAACAGGTTTCAGTTTGCAGTCTGAATTGTAGCCCTCGGCCTGTTTGGTCGAGCTACCATCAAAGCCCCACTCGGGAATATCTGCCAAGCTAGGAAAGCTATTGTATTCTACGATTTTGGTTTTGCTTCGGAGATTGGGGACTGGTTCATAACCGTCGAGCCAAACATATTCCAATTTATATTTCGCCATATTGTGTGGGTGTGATGTTTCTATTGTTAAATAATCTTTGTCAGAACGTGCAAATTCTCTTTGCTTATTGGAAAGCAAATTTTATTTAAAACATATAGAAGCAAGTTGCATGCCATATGTGGGATGCAAGCTACATAAAATTCCTTTTTTTGTCAAAATTTCTTCTCTTCGCTTGCGTCTCTTCGTGAAGAGGTGCAATTTTAGCGGGTGCATGAAGTCAAAGATACACTCAGGGCAATGGTGCGAATTGGCTTTGATGGGAGGGTATACAAGACCTTTCGAGGTCCTAAAGCGGAGGATCGATTTGCCAATGAGGTTCGCGTTTTGAAGTATTTAGCTGACAGGAGTTGCCCATTTGTTCCTGTCTTGCTTGAGGTCGATCCAGTAAAACTCAAGATAGTGACTACTAGCTGCGGGAGTCGGGTGGATTACCTGGATTCTAGCCGCATGGCTGAACTCTTTGTGGAGCTTGAGCAATATGGTGTCCGTCACGAAGATCAGGCTATGCGAAATGTCACTTATCGCCAGTCAGACGGCCGTTTCTGTTTGATCGATTTCGAATTTGCCAAAATTTTCGAAGATTCTTCTTCTCATGCAGCCGAATAACATATTGGAAATCGAAGGATGTCTGAGATGGTCCGGTGAGACTGATCGAGGTAAAGTGCGGAGTAATAATGAGGATTCATTTTTAGGGGTACAATTCGACTCTCGAGAGGTGCGTTATTTGGGTAAGACAGGAGAGGGATTACTGGCCAATTCGGATTATATTTTTGCTGTTAGCGATGGGATGGGAGGGGCTTTGGCAGGGGAGTTTGCAAGTCGTGTGGCTGTAGAGAAGATTACGCAGCTCTTACCCACTTCATTTCGGCATTCCCTGACGGGAATGTCTGTGGGCTTTCAAGATGTACTCACTGAATTGTTCGAGGAAATTCACTGCGCTCTTCTTTTTTTGGGGGGTAGTTATGAGGAGTGTTTTGGGATGGGGACCACACTGAGTTTATGTTGGTTGACTCCTACGGCTGTTTATTTTGCTCATATTGGAGACAGTCGTATCTATTATCTTCCGGCGCATGCTTCCAAGATTCGGCAATTGACGCATGATGATACCCATGTGGGGTGGCTTTTACGGAATGGAAAAATTAGTGAATGGGAGGCGCGCGTCCATCCTCACCGAAATTCCCTCCAAAAAGTCCTCGGAGCGCATCAACAATTTGTAGACCCTCAATTGGGAGTGGTGAACTGGGAACCAGGGGATCGTTTTCTTCTTTGTACGGATGGGCTTGTGGATGGGCTTTTCGATAATCAACTGACCGAGCTCTTGCGACTGCCGGCTCCGCTGGAAGCTTCAGGTACCTCGGCTGCGAGATTGGTGCGAGCTTCTGTGGATCAAGCGGGAAAGGACAATACTACTGCCGTGATCATTGAGATGGCTTAGGGAGTGTTTTGAAGACACTCCCTCTAAGAGGACTACGGTTTTGTTGATACCGGTTTCGCTATAGATGGCTGGTGGACTTTGTGAAGATCTCCTCAGCTCATGCTTTTCAATCTCGTTTGAGTCCCTAGGATCACTGGAATGGCAGGCATTGTAGTTCGTCCTCGTTCGCGTATTCTTCATGGCCACGATTGGATTTATGGCACTGAGGTGGGCAAGATATTTGGAGATCCCCAGGATGGGGACGTCATTTCGTTAAAGGATGGAAGAGACCGCTTTTTGGGGAGCGCAATTTATAATGGCACATCCGCAATTGTGGCGCGTCGATTTTCTCATCGGCGGCAAGCCTTGGATTTAGATTTTTTTACCCGCCGATTGCAGCATGCGGAGGCATTGCGTCAACCACTTTTTGGTTCTGACAGGCCTTGTAGATTGGTTTGGAGCGAGAGCGATGGTCTGCCGGGACTCGTGATAGATCGATTTGGAGGCGTCTTGGTTTGCCAGATACAGACGCGTGCATTGGAGCTCAGAAAAGCCATATTGGTGGAAGCGCTGCAAAATGTTTTTAATTTCAGAGGTTTGGTATTTCGCGGCGACTCGTCTGCAAGGGTGAAAGAAGGGTTATCCTCCCATCCACCAGAAGTCCATGGAGAGGTACCAATGGAAATCGTCATGGAACTGGAGGGAGTGCAGTTTGGAATAGACGTTCTTTCCGGGCAAAAAACTGGTTTTTATCTGGATCAGGTGGATAACTACCGATCAGTCGCGGCCTATGCCCAGGGGGTGAGGGTATTGGATTGCTTTTCTAATCAAGGGGGGTTTGCTCTTACTTGCGCTAAAAGGGGAGCTCGGGAAGTCACAGCAGTGGAGTCGGGTGCCGCCAGTTTGGAGCGGCTCCAGGAAAATGTTCGAAGAAACGAAGCGGATATTCGCTGTGTCGGAGCGGATGTATTCGATTTTTTAAAAGGGGAGGAACGGCGCAAAAGCGAGTACGATTTGATTATTTTAGACCCGCCATCCTTTACCAAAGCCCGTAGTCGTGTTCAGGATGCACTTCGAGGTTATCATGAACTGCACTTGCGGGCGGCAAAAATTCTTTCCAAACGGGGTATTGTAGCCAGTTTCTCCTGTTCTCATCACGTTTCAGGAGAAGTCTTTTTAGAGTCTATTCGGGAGGCCTTCTGTGAGGCGCGACGCTCTGCCCGACTTAAGGAGCGGTTGGGACAGAGCCCTGACCATCCTGTCATGCTCCATCTGCCCGAAACAGAATATTTGAAAGGGATCCTCATCGAGGGGATTGCCTCCTTCTAAATCCAAGTTTAGACTGTAACTGACGTTGCGCACTTTGAGGAGTTCTGGGAGCAAAAAAACATTTTAACCCACAAGGTTTCTTTTTTTGCGTCACATCACACTGTAAGTTAACCTAATTAGAATGAGGGCCTTTAATTTCGCTGGAATTTTATGCAAGACCTCGTCATACAAACGTATTAAGCTGTTCATTACCTATGCCTTCCGATTATTCGAGAGCGTGTGATTCCGATCCTTATTTAGATTTACCCGAAGAGACTTCTCCAGAAGAGCTGGAATCCCAAGTTCAAAAAGCGAAGGCGGAGCTTGAAACCCTCCGAGAAAGGCAAAACCAGATTGAGAAGGAAAAGCTGCGTCTGGAAGAGCTCAGCCGCCGCCAGGAGGAACTCGAGCGAGGAAGAATCGATGTACTGGAGAAGTTCACTCGCGGACTCGGGATTCTCGAATCTGAGTCTGAGGAAACAGAACGCCGACTGGAACAACTCAATGATATTCACAAAACATTTAAAAGGTATTTGATTGACCTGGAAAGCATTAATCCCAGAGGCTGGTCATCGAGCGACCTTCCTAAGGAACTCAGCAAAGCGTTGATGTTGGTAGATAGTGCGCGCTCAGAATATTCTAAGGTTCAGTCGAAATTTGCGAATGAATTGGGCGAAGACTCATCCGGATTATCAGCTTTGGCCAATTATGAGGATATGGAAGATTTGGAAAACAGGGACTTTTTCTACTGGTTGAGGAGTGGCTTTGCGTTTACTCTACCGCTTCTTCTTTTTGGAGTTGTAGGGCTTCTTCTTGTTTTGTGGGTATTGGGGCCCCATCGTTAGAACAAAGACATTTTTAGAATGGTCAAAAAGAAGTCCTCGTATCGATCGAGCAGATTAACTGCTGAACAGGAATCTCTCCTGCGGCAGGAGAAGGAGCTGCGCGAAAAGGAAGCGCTCCTCAGGCGACGATTGCAACAGTTGCCGGCTGCGATGGAAAAAAAGCGTCTTCGTCAGAAAGAACGCCAAACCAAGGCCATTTATACCACGTTCACCGGAAGCGCTGAGCAGCCAGGACCAGTCGCTGGTAGAGGAAGTCGCCGTCATTCCAGAGGGGCTTCGCTGAGAGAAAAAAGAGCTGCCAAAATCAAATTCGTTATTTTGATCCTGATCCTCACTTCTCTGCTCATTTTAATCTGGCAATCTTTGCCTACTTAGTGAGTGATGTGACGCAAAAAAGGGAAACCTTGTCGGCTAAAATGGTTTTTTTGCTCCCAGAGCTCCTCAAAGTGCGTCACGTCAGTTACGTATCCTATTTTAATGAGCTGAGCTCCGAAATGTATGCGAGTATTTTAGCCGACAAGGTTTCCCTTTTTTGCGTCACATCACATATGTAATATATCTGCGCATCCGGCATGAGAAAAATAGTTACACAGCCGGTTGCTGTTGAGTGAGACAATGAAAAGCTCCTAAGCCCCAAATGAGTTCGCGACAGTCAATCGGCATGATTTGGCGGGTGGGGAATACTTCCTTGAGGACCGAAAGCGCCCAAGCATCATGGACATCTGAAAACGCAGGCATGAGAACTACTTTGTTAGCGATAAAAAAGTTTGCATAGCTGGCGGGTAGGCGTTGTCCTTCGCGATACAGCGGTGCTGGCATGGGAAGCGAATGAATATTCAGACTCTTTTTCCGATTTATTTTTGCGGCGCGGAGGATTTGAAGATTGTTTTGTAAGGGTTCATAATTCGCGTCGTTCTCGTCTTCTTCCACTACAGTGACGACCGTATCGTGGGAGACAAATCGTGTAATATCATCCACATGTCCATCCGTATCGTCGCCCTCGAGACCTTCTCCGAGCCACAAAATTTCGTGAACTCCGAGGGACTGCCGAAGAGTGTCCTCGATTTGTTGCTGAGAAAGTGTGGGATTACGGTTAGGATTTAACAGACAGTTCTTGGTGGTTAAAAGGGCTCCGGCTCCATTGACATCTATCGAGCCCCCTTCAAGTACAAATCCATTGCAATCGAATATGGTGAGGCCGAGTTTTTCTCCTATCTGCGCGGGCACTGCATCATCCGCGTCGAAAAGAGGATACTTCCAGCCCCAGGCATTGTAACCAAAGTCCATTACGGCGAGTTGAGGATCTTCGTCTCGTCGAATAAAGATAGGCCCATGATCCCGGCACCAAGGTTCATCGGTTGGAATATGGAAAAATTCGATTCGTTCGGGCACGGCTTTTTTCAATAGTGAGCGAACGGTTCGTTCTTGCGCGGAATCCGAAACATTGATTCGTACGATTTCTGATTCCGAGAGAACTTCCGACATGCGTACAAAAGTGGGCAGAATGCTTTCATAACGTCCGGGAAAGCTAATTCCATTGGGATGAGGCCAAGAAATCCATGTGGCTTCATGAGGTTCCCATTCCGCAGGCATGCGGTATCCGAGTTTTGATGGTGTTGACATCCGGTGGCAGTGTCGATTTTCTTGCTGCGTACACAAGCGCATTTTTAGCTTTCTTTAGCACGCTGGCATTTTATTGCGCGCGTGCTATCATCTGCATTTTACCTCAATGCCCAGCGTCTACATAAAAACCTATGGCTGTCAAATGAACGAGCGCGATTCGGAGCAAGTGATGCAAATGCTTGTTGCTAAAGGGTATCGCATGGTGGAAAGGGAAGCCGACGCGGATGTGATTTTGTTAAATACCTGCAGTGTGAGGGATATGGCCGAACAAAAGGCGATCGGGAAAATGGGTATGTTGCGCAAACTGCGTAAAAATCGTCCGCATTTGGTATTGGGTTATTTGGGATGCATGGCTCAAGCCAGAGGGAATGAGCTTCTGCAAACTTCTCCCCATGCGGATCTTGTCGTGGGCACACAAAAATTTCACCGTGTAGCCGAGTATGTGGACCAGCTTTTATTGCGGCGACAAGAGATGCGGATGGATAATGAGCGTTTGCCCATTGTGGACGTGGGTGAGGAAACGGGATCTCAATCCACCATTCGTGACCATTCGGCGGATGGGCATCAAGCCACAGCTTTTGTGTCTATCATGCAGGGATGCAATATGCATTGTGCCTTCTGTATTGTGCCACGAACTCGAGGTTCGGAACGAGGGCGTTCGATTGAAGAAATTGTGGAAGAAACGCAAACCCTGGTGCACCGTGGAGTTCGCGAAGTGACATTGCTAGGGCAAATCGTGAACTTGTACGGGCGGCATGAGTTTGAAAAAAAAGACGGTAAAAGCCCCTTTGTGCAGCTTATTGAGCGGCTCCACGAATTAGAGGGTTTGGAAAGAATACGATTCACTTCTCCTCATCCGATAGGTTTCCGAAATGACTTGATTGAATGCTTTGCCCAACTGCCGAAGCTCATGGAACACGTCCATCTTCCACTCCAGTCAGGTTCGGATCGCATCTTAAAACTCATGCGGCGTGGTTATACCGCCGACAGCTATCTGAAACTCGTAGAGAAATTGAGGGCTACGCGGGCAGGGATTGCTATTACCACTGACGTCATCGTGGGATTTCCTGGAGAAACCGAGGAGGATTATCTTGCTACGCGTGAACTTTGTCAGGCCGCCAGTTTCGACAATGCGTTTATTTTTCGATATTCCTCTCGCCGGGATACACTGGCCGCTGCTATGGAAGAGCAGATTTCCGAAGATACTAAGGAGGCGCGTAACCAGGATCTCTTGCGCATCATTAATGCTAATTGTGAAGCTAAACTTGCAGCCTGTGCGGGAACACGGATGGAGATTCTTTGTGAGGGTGCCAGTAAGACGAATGCGAATCGGCTTAGCGGCCGGACGCGGACTAATAAAATCGTCGTCTTCGAAGGTTCGGAACGTCAGATCGGCCAAATCTTTGAGGTGCTCATCACTAGATCTTCTTCTAGTACGCTTTATGGAGACCCTGTTGTGTTATAGCAAAAGTCCTATAAAATGAGTTTAATACCGGTCTTTGAAGGAATAGCTGGGAATAGACTTCTGAAGGCAGTCTGTAAGGGCGCAGCGAGGGCGGCTTGGCGTGAGATAAGCGCATGGAATGCATGCTTTCATTATAATGCTTTCGCATTGGATTTAACGTATTGTCTTGTATGCTGCCGAAAAAAAGGTGCTCCCAGAGCTTATTTACATGATTCTTCATTCCTTCACCATAAGTACTCTGTTTGGCGTAGTCTAGCGCTGTTTTATTATCTGGCTCAGGAATGTAATTTGGATGTTGGGATAGTAATTCTGCGGTATTTATGTGGCCGTTACCTATGGCTTCATGGTATGCGCAAGCAATTGCTTTATGGATTTCCTCAATGGCCTGATCTTTATTAAGTGGAGGATGGGCCAGGGCTTCTACTACTAAGAATTCTACAACGTCGTCATAGCCATTCTTGGCGGCATAGAATATAGGGAGGCGCCCCCAGTAGTCTAAAATATTAGGATCCATGTTAGCTTCTTGGCACAAAAATTTTACCATCTCAGGTTTCCCATTTCGTGCCGCAAGATGCAAAAGTGGGGATCCGCTCTTCGATAGGGTGTCTCTATCAATGGAGGGATTCAGCTTGTTTAGAAGTTTCTTGGTTTCCGGAATCTGATCGGCTTTTACAGCTTGAAAAAGGTTGTCGATTAATTTTTGGTCCCGTTTTGATATCTTTAAAGAGGACGCGTTTTCCAGATGGTGAGTATTATTAATGAACATTCGCGGATCTTGGTTTGTTTTTATTCTGGCGCAAGCTGTTGATGCAAAGCAACAATATCCTCTGAGAGACTTAGGAATGCAGTGAACTAAATGAGAGGTTCCGGAATGGGTGGTAGTTAAAATTGATGAGCCTGGCATCACAAATGATATCATAATAGATATCCACATATCAATTGGTGGAAAGTAAGTATATTTTACTTATCTTCTATTCGTAGATTCCCGAGTCGGTAAATTTTAAGTAATCCGATATTAAAAATTTTTGCGTTATGTAATTTCGGTTTATATTAATAATGTGTTTACCGGAAATTTCGTAGTGAATCAAAAAAGTTTGCAAAATGCTCTTTTCTATCCACAAGCTCCTGAATCGCAAAAAATTATCAAAGCAGTAAAAGAACGGGTGCAATACCATTTGAATCAGGAGGAACCCCCGGACATTTCCTGCAAGAAAGGTACCAGGCGTGTTTTTCTCACGTGTGCGCAATCTCTAGTGAAACGATATGACAATCAATCTGGAGATGGGAGCGCTTATACCGCAAGCGTACGAGAGTTTTATGGTCTGAACGGCCAAGATGGCAGATGGGGGAATGCAACCAAAAAATATGCTTCCATTATTAGAAATAGATTTAAAAAAGCAAATGAATGGATAGATAAAAGAGGAAAAGAGGGGTGTATGACTCTTGGAAATGGGATGACAGGCATTACGGAAGTGAGTGTGGATTTTGAGAAGATCAAAAATTGGTTTCAAGGTGAGAACGGTGCATGGAAATCCTTCCGGGAGTACTTATCGAAGGGGTGGGGCTCCGTCATGGAGGGGGTGAAAGGGGTTACCAAAATACCTGATGATTGGATTAAGATCAAAAATTGGTTTCACGATGAG
>JAHFTB010000013.1 GCA_023269545.1 Verrucomicrobiota bacterium
TCATTTCGACCGGTTTTTTTGTTCTTTCTGCCTTTTTCTGGTCAAAATCCTACCTCTCTTTCCTCCTCTACTCCACCTTATTTCCTACATCTACATAGTTTTTTCAGGGACGACTAAATAGTATGCCAATTCCCATAGAATGCAGGCAGATCTCGCCATGCAACTCCTGTTCGTAGCACATAGAGAACTGCACAAAAAAATTGATAATTTCCGATACTCACTGGCCGTCCCCGCCTTCCTCGCTGCTCCATGAGCTGGGGTTCGACTTCCCTTCTAAATTCTTCTTCTCCTATCGGATAGTTTCTCTTTTTCACCCAAGAATTTACACCATCTCATCTATTTTGTTAACAGTCCCATAGTGGGGTGGACGTTGGAGGGGATTTAGAGACACACCTCATGTGCAATGGCGTACGAGTCTGATAATGGCCCAAATGCGTAACCGCGTTGCAAGAGGTCAGGATATCATTTAAGATTTTTGGAAAATGTCTTGTTTGACCCAGATATCATTTACAATTAGCAGTTCCTGAGAGAGGTAGACACAGTCCATTATAATATTAGCAGGATAAAAATTAAAGGTAGTAAATGGTCGTAAGCGTAACGCCAAGCACCACTTCAGTTTTACAAATTTCCTCATCGGTTGCCTAGGTCGAACGGCGCGCTAAAATATTCAAAACCGCTGCGTCCATTTGCATCCTTTGGAATGACTGATAAAATAAGGGTCTCAATGCCGTTATGATGCACGTGAAAGGCTTCCCTGTTGGTAGTTTCAGATACTAAACTTAATACTCCACCATTTTTGACACTCCAAAGCTTCCAATGCGAGTCTCCCTCGGAAACCTTCCCGCTGTGGAGATAGGTATATATCGGGCTCACCACCAATTCATTCCTGCCAACTATTTGGCTAGCTAAACGTACATGTGCCGGCTGGGGAACTTCTTGGTTAGGCATCCGATCTGGCATGGCAGTGGATTCGTTTTTCGCCTGAAGCACGATCCGATTGTTGGAGCTAGCCGACTTTTCGTTATCCCTGGAAAACACCCGGAGTTGCTCGCCCTGCCACACATAGAGCGTCCCGCTGGGAACATCCTCATTAAAAACAAACTCCAAAGAACTATTCGGAGATGCAAAGATAACCCCTGTTGCTACCACAGCAAATGAAGAAACGGCATTTTCTGCACCGGGATTCAGCGCTCTCTTGCGTGCATGAAATAGCATAGGTGTTTCTTCCGGACTTAAAATTTGTAGGATAGGCTTGCCCAAGACCAGAATATCACTGTTCGGGACGAACTCCGCATAAACGGGCCATCTGGCGGAAGGCTTTTTTCCTGACACCGGTGGGTGAGATATCTGTGAACTGGAGACAGGTTGGACTTGATGATCCTGCCCAAGATACGGTATCGGTCTTTGGTCCAACTTTACAATCACCCAAGCCTCCCATCGACTTTGATCTTTGCAAACAAGCTGGTGTTGGAACGGGCTTGGCTCCAATCCCATCGCGGAGCGGACGATACTGGAGTCGAGATAGCGAGGATCAGCCTTTTCGCGACCGAGGAGAATCCTAGCCCGTTTCACGGCAAAGTCCATGGAGTAAGGCGGATCGTAAAATACATAAAACTCCGGCTTAGCGTATTCGGAAGTCTTTGCTTTTTCAGCGATCCAGAGGTTGTCAGGATCCCATTGAATAGGAGCCGGAGGAATATGCTTTGCCATATTTTCGTTCCAATTAGAAGAGTTCCATCCCCAACTTTTGGCTGAAAATGCAGCCGGAACCGTATAATTAGACACAGCTAGGCCCTTCCCTTGAAATATCGTGGATTCCAGGGTGCCCATCAACCGTCCAAGGCTCGGCGGTAGTAACTCGATAGAAACCGCCTGCACCCGGATCCAGAATGCTAACATTCCAATTCCTGCCACAATCGCAGCGCCAGCCGCACACGATAACCCTGGCGACGTCCACAATAAAGCTGGCCGCAAAATACCAGAGTACCAAACCCTGGCGCTAAAACCATACGCCCAGAGAGCTAAAGCCGGTATTAAATACATTGCATAGGTCACAATCGGACAGCACCGATTCAGATAGCCTGTCATCAAGTAACCAGGGGACCACAACCACGCCACGAGATAGCTAATACTCGCAGCGGCAAGAAGTGGAAACGCCGCTCCAAACTTTTCTCCCAATACCGTGAAACGTGGGTCACCAGCTATGAATACGTGTGCGACCAAATACATCCCCCCGCCTAAGATTCCCAACATTAACATCAGCGGAAAAAATTTTGACATCAAAACGAGGTCCCAGATCGATTTATACTCAGAGGGAAATGGCGTCGGATATCGACTGATAACAAATGCAGTGATCACCAGTACTACCGTCACTGCTATTAAATATCCAGTTTTCGCCGGATTTTTGGAAGTATCATAATTGAATCTTAGCGAGGCCCATGTCAATAGAGTCGCCACGAAAATGACGAGTGGTATAATTAAGGAGACCCCCACATAACTCCGCCCAAAACCAGTCCAAAACCAATAATCCTTTAAGACACTTACAAGCAACACACACCATCCCATCCAGACGCCACCGAGTACCAAGGGATTCCTTATGAAAGCGAAAAATTTACTAAAGGAGGAATCCGCGTTTACGCGGGCCGATACAGTCGGATACAAACAAGCTAATTTTATAAACTCGTCGCGAAAAAATTGCATGGGGCGGTTATTTGCAACCCAATGGATGAGCAGTCCACTGAAACCCAAGGTAGCCAAAATGAAAAACATGGGTGACCAGGGCCCCACTATTCCACGAAAGATGCTCCTGAATAACCAGTTTATCGAATGGATGCCGGGATTGCTCGCAAAATTCCTAAGGAACAGTATATCCTTTTCTTGCATGAATTGAATTGCTTCAGCCAATTTCTTTGGATCGCTGACTATATTGCGCAGCGTTACGGTATAATATGCATCGCGGAACATGGCCTGATAGCCATAATAAGCGATTAATTGGCTCACAAGCACCACCCCCGCCAAGATGCCGCCGGCTATCGCAACGGTGGTAATTTTTAGCAATGTTCTTTTTTGTCCTCTCCAACAAAGGATCGCCGCGTAGACAATTGCTGTCGACCAAATGAAGGATGCAAAGACGAGTTCCGAATAAAAGATCGCGAAAAATAAAAGTGTCAATAGAATCCATCGGTCAAGCCGCCCCCCCTCTCTGCTGATACGGTGTACGAGATAAAGGGCTCCGAAGAAATATAGTCCCTGCCATACCCGCCAAGTGTTTACCTGCCATTGAGCAAAGAGGAGGTAATCGGTCATCATAAACAGGCAAAATAAGACTGCGACCGTTTCTCCCAAAACTCTCCGAATAAATCCGAAGGCAGCCAGAAGGCTGAGGATGCCGATAGTAAATGTAGTGATGGCTATTTGTTCACGTGCCGTTTGAAATCCAATAAAATATAAAAGTGTCGCCCACAGACGCGGAAAGTTTCCCTGATGGGTATGGACAAGCGGATGTGCGTTTGGGTTTTGAGCACTGTATTCGCACGCCTCATCAGCTAACCCCTTGTTTTTGGATATCCCATAATCGCAAACATTTTTTGCATGTCCGAGATTGCACCAGGTCTCGTTATTGTCCATGGCATAGGGTAAAAAACTACTAAAGCTGAGCAAGCTAAGGTAAATTGAACAATAAGCAGTGAGAACGATCAATAACCCGCCGGAAATGTGAAATCGCGATAGTTTCATGTCAGCATCTTTTCTGAATTATAAGATAAATTACTGGTTTTTGGAGACTTGCAATTAAAGTTTGTCGCTAAAAAATTCAAAATGTTTCTCTGAATCATTGCTACAGAGAAAAACCTCCAACAAGACATTGCCTTTCTTAAGTTTTCGGACAACAGGGACTCCATATATTCACGGAGGAGGCTGCATTAAATCACGATGCCGTCCTATGATATCAGTAATCACTCCATGCGATAGAAAAGCGTCTGCCTTTCCTCAAAAAATCTGCTCCCAATCATCGTCTAGCTTGGCATTCTCCACCTATAGAGCTTCGGTGTTAAAGGATATAAAAAACGGGGAATTTTAAGCCAAGGAAGGCTAAAAATCGGCGGGAAGGTGGCGAAAGCGGAATTTCGAAAAACGACCAGTTCAAAGCTACTGCCAATGGGAAGAAATTGCTCTGCAGCATTTCGCAAGTCGCTCCCTGGCCAAAAATACATATCAAGGGCGTTTGGTATCCCACTACGCACTTGATTCCAAAGGAGATTTTGAAACAACGCGAACAAATACATTGGGGTCATTTCAAAAATAAACAACTCCCCTCCTGGCCGAAGGACACGGCCAAACTCTTTGAAAGCACGATGAACATTTCCACGAGTTTCAGAAATCGAAGTGCCTACCATGTGATGAATAGAATAAAAGCAAACCACGCAATCCACTGAATGGTTGGCGAGCGGAATTTCAGTGGCAGATGCTTGAAGGCGCACAGTAACCTGCTTGTTCGCTCTGATGGAATAGAACGATGGTTCAAGCCCTATTACCGTACCACTTTGAGGCGGCTGATAAAGCAAAGTTGGACCGCATCCCACATCGAGTATGGTGGCTCCTGGCTTTAGAGAGGATTCAAACAGTCGAATTTGATGCTTATAGCCAAAACTCCACGCTTGGCTCTCTCCTTGATGTCCATTCCGCATCACTTCATATTTGTCATCAAAATAAGAAGTCGGTGCCGATTTCATCATGATCGCAACTCCATCTTTTAGTCGTCCTTCAAAACTGCTTCCGTCACAGATAATCCTTTCTCCAACCACTCGTACCGGCAAATAGGAGTTTGGACACGCAAGCAGATTTTCTATATCGGATGGAATCATCATAGGCTTTAAGGTGTGTGAATTTTCATTCGCGATATCGCAGATATACATTAAATGACTCGGATACAAATTGCATTAGCAAATTCCAATAAATAATTTTTCTGAATCTCTGCACAAAATGATGATTTTAATTTCAGCCTCTGTATCGCAGGCAAGCGAAATGTGATCACAGAATGAGCCTCTATAGCGGAATGCAAGCTGGTGAAGTTAAAGAAACCCCTCAGGGATATAGAATTTGGTAGAGTTCTTCGTCTAATCCAGGAGCGATTGAAACCTTGACGACAAGTTTCACTCCAGGCAATTTTCCGATTGCATTAATTAAAGTGAGCCACGGTACCATTTTTGGTGTTAGCCCTGGAATTAATCCGGAGAAAGGCACCACATGAAGATAGCGGACGCCCAGGTGTTTCAGTTCATTCAATATGGTAGCAGGAGAAGCCGTAATATCGATACGGGTTTGCGCAAAAGGGAGTATCTGAATGAATCGGCGATCATAATCATAGACTCCCATCACGAGTGTGGCGATGAGTGCATTAGGCGGAGTTTTCGTCCTGATGTATGTTACGATAGCTTGTTGCTGCCAAGGCGGCGGCTGGCCCAACATCCTCCATTGGTAACACATCTGATTCCAGAGGCTGGGGATCTTGTCTTCTATGCGCTCCGGGAAATGAGCGTCAGGATATACTATTCTATAGGGAATGAAAATATTTAACAAAAACAAGACAAGTAAAATGACAGCAGTTACGACCTGTGTCACCTTCCGTACTGTGGATACAACAGCAGCTCCAAAGCTTTCCCAACCTGTAATCCCTAATGCCAAAATGATGATAAAATCGATCAGGTGGTATCGGTTATGGAAAATGATATCCAACCGCGGTGACAAGGCACACACACCTAGAAATCGAAGTGCGGCGAATCCCAACCCAAAAAGCACGAGTTGTCGTGATCTTGCAGGCAGCTTCTTCCAGGGAAGAAGGACCACGCCGAACGCAAGTATTGGAACCGGAAGCATATTTCCTGTAAACAACCTTCCTGCATTAGCCAGACACCAATTTCCATGAACATCTGCCATCGCAGCAGTAGTTACGCGGAACTGGGGCAGAGTGGTTCCGAATACCCGTAAGCTGTCAAGACACTGTGGAAGCGGTGATCCAAAAAAGACAAGATTCACTACAGGCCAAATAGATGCACAGAGAAGCAATGAAAGTGCCACTCTTATGGACACCGCAAAGAATGCCTCGCGGTTCAAATACAAATACATGAGCGTCAGTAATGCCACTCCTACCAGATTGGTCAACTTAACCCCTAGAATGAATCCGCCTAGAATCCCTATTACATAGGGTGCGCTACGCGAAACTCCTTTTTTTGAAAGCTGTATCACCCCAACCATTAAAATTAATTCAAGATAGACGCCGGGGATATCATTATTAGAAATGGAGCCTTCCAGCATTCCCACGGATACAAGTGCCGTGGCAAACATGGTGAAAAGTGGCGTGAGTGGCGGGCATTCGGGCAGAACTAACCGGGTAATGTCTTTTATTAAAAGGCATACTCCGACAAAGCACCAAAAGGAAAGCCCCAGATATCCTGGTTCTTTAGCCAAAAGGTACGCAGGCGCGCCATAATGGTGCCATGCTTGCGGGATTCCCGCTGCAAAAAAGAAAGGATTCGGATAAAATCCGTGATGCCATATGATGTCCCGAGGAATCACCAGGTGATAAATTGGGATGTCTGCCCCTCTGAAATAGCCGAAGCAAGATGAAGCTGCGTAGAGCCAGTAAAATCCTATAAATACCCAGATGAGAACACCTAAGATTCCAATGGAATTCCTGTCTGTCGATGCGTTGCCTACCCCTACCAAAGGTAGCCATTGACGGTATGTCAAAATCCCCACTAATAACGGAAAAGCCCATAAGGTCGTCAATACCCACCAGTACGCCACACCTGCCAAGGATACCAAAGTGATAGAGAGTCCCTGCAGACAAATTCCCAGGCCACATGCGAGATGCAAACGTAAGGGACCATTGAAAACACCGAGTTTGTTAAGCGCATAAGAACCCGTCATGACACTTGCAACGATAGTCAGGAAACTCACTAACGCTCCCCAAAGGGGAGCGATCACAGACCCTTGAGATAGGTCAAAAGCTGCTCCTCCGAAAAAATAAGCGGATTCCATAAGTTTCTAGCCGCCTATTTGGTGATAAGTTCCGTAAGTTTCCATACAAATACAAAAGGACAATCTATCAAATGCCATCCGTCTTCAGCAACACACGCCTTGGTCGATTGCAAAATTCAGCTCTGTGGTAAAGATAAACATCGCAGACCGTAGATATAAATATCCACATGGTTTCAACCAGATTCCGCCATCGCAGCGAAGAACTGCCACGCAAGCCTGTTTGTCTATATCCGGGTAATTCTAAAAAGGAGGCCCCCTGTCGCATAAGTTTTGTATTGATTTCAGCAACAATACTGAATCGCCATGCTCGCAATGTTAATCCTTGCAGCCGCTTTGTCGGATAGATGGAAGGTCCATTCAGGTAACTGACGTAAATATCGAATATGCTAGCGTAGAATAAGGCGAAAAGAGTGGAGAGTGCATTTCGCCAACGGCCTCTGGTTTCCCGATCTAAAAAATAACACATGATCATATCAGCCTTATCTGAGTGCATCATCAATAGGGTAAGGATGGAAACCGGCATGTCATTATCTCCGGGAACAATGAGAAATTTTTCGCCCCTTGCCTCTTTAATTGCCTCTTTGATCGAAGCTCCGAGTCCTTGATTGGTATTATGATGAAGAATTCGTATGGATGAATCATTGTCGGCAGCGGTATCTGCCACTGCGGCTGTCCCATCTGTGCTCCCGTCGTTGATGACGAGAATTTCCACATGAATACCCGGAACTTTCGCCACAGCTTTACCAATAGATTCCAAGGTCTTGCTCAGATTCTCCGCTTCATTGAAGGCGGGAACCGCCACAGTCACGTCTATTCTGCCTAGGAACTGGGCTTTCTTAAGAGAAGGCATTTCTTCATCCATTCAGTTCTTGGTTCTAGCGACCATCGCGGTACTTTTCCTTGAGCAGCAGCCTTTGGAGAAATGAAAATAATGTGCCGATGTAAGACACTAAACGTTGGCGCGAGAAATACCGACCATGATTTGATTCGATCTGTTCTCCAGTCATCAGCCGCTCCAGACGTACCCGTACCATGTCCTTCGCAGAATAAGTCTGACAAAGTTTCTGGGTGGAAAGCGGGGTGGGATAGCATTTGAGGTATTCTCGTATCATTCGCACTCGCAAGGAACCAATAGAGGAATTAATCAGATTAAAGAGGCAGAATGCCCAAAAGGTGTATGAAAACACGTAAAGGGTAAAATAATCGAGCGACGATGGTAGCGAGATTCCAAAGTATCGAAACAAAAGGATGAGCAGGCCCATGGTGACTCCTAGTCCAATGCTCATACTAATAAATTGGACCCGAAGGTGGCCCAACCTCCATACCATACGACAGATGATCATTTGGACCACTGCATCTACAAGCAATCCTAACAGGGGAGCACTGCCCAAAATCAAAGGGGCGTACAAAGAAGAATCAAACGCACTCTTTAACATTAAAAGCCCATGAGATAAGTAGAGAGAGGTGCGCGATACGCACTCCCTTTTTAGTCAAAATATAACCTCCGTCTGAGGCTACGATCAGTTGCCCCTGAACCAATGCCTCGATCCGTGGTTTCATAAATCGAGCATCTGTCACTACCTGTTCCAAATCTTCGAGACGACATCCATTTTTCCCCGCTTTCTCGAGCGCTCTCATAAGCGCTAAAGAAGGGCTAGTTTCTTCTATGCCGGCATAGGTGATCAGATAACATATTGTAGCGCCAGCATAGAATAGGATCATTCCTGGAATGTCAAAAATCGTAATCCCCGATGGGAAACCTATTAGCGCTGATCCAATGAATACCAAAAATGGGGTGGCTGTAAAAATGAACACAAGCGTCCTCACTTGGCAGGAGGGTACGGATATTCTCCACCATACTAGATGAGCGATCCAAGCAACAACAAACGTTAAAAACGAAAAGGAAAATATCATTGAAGTAAAATCAGCGTAGTTGGGGAATATAGCGGAATTCCGCTATAACTCTCATCAAAGATAATACCGGGCCAACACAAAGCATTTATCCGTATCATGCGTCGCCATCCGGGCACGTCATTTCGGCTTGACCAGTTGATAAAGAACCAAAGAGTCAACGCTGTTGCCAAAACCATATTTTTTTCGGGTTCATCGTGGAGCAAAATTCGACTGATTTATTTTACCAAGGCATCGAATCGCGCAGCGATATGAAAAGGCTTCCGTCGCGATGAGATGTAGGCATGTCGTCAAGAATCAGGACGCTCTGCCAACCGATTTTCTGGGCAAATATTCTCACCCCTAATGAAGTCAAGTGTTGAAACACACGTTTTGCATTAGCGGCATTTCCGATTTCCACAATCATATCCGTTCCCTTCCAGTCGACCGCAGAGGTGCTACAAATCATGTCTGCCTCGTGTCCCTCGGCATCCATCTTAATAAGATCCGCCCATTGGAAAAGTGGTTGAACCGCCTGAA
Organism: Verrucomicrobiota bacterium; assembly: GCA_023269545.1. Lineage (GTDB taxonomy): Bacteria > Verrucomicrobiota > Verrucomicrobiia > Chthoniobacterales > Xiphinematobacteraceae > Xiphinematobacter. The sequence continues at coordinate 9,469 of JAHFTB010000013.1, forward strand.
CCTTTACTCGGAAAGTTTCCTTATCCCCATAAGAGTCTTTTGCTCCCGCAAGATGGCTGCCGGTCGTATTTCCTAAAACACGCACAAATTCTGCTTCTCCGTCCTCCACAGAGACGGCGGCCTCATGAAGTTCCACATCCAACGCATGATTCAGGCTGACGTTTCTCCGAAAAATTGACGCATGAGTCGGATCAGGTTCAAATGATCTCACCGAAAAGCCAGACCTATTAAGCATGAGCGAATGCAGCCCGAGGTTTGCACCAATATCAGCGACACAACGATAGCTGCTTCGATTCCGATTGTAAAAGGCAAAGATGATGAATTCATCTAGGCCAAATAGGTCGAGGGAATCAATTGCACCCATGCGATGATAGGGAAACTTAAGGACTCCGAAAGGACCAAAAGACACAGGTTGTGGTTCCGGTGAAGAGAATTCTTTAGCAATGGATTCTCGAGTCACGCACTTGAGTAACTGATAGGTACTGGACGTGGGAGCATGACAGATCGGTCGTTCGGAAATGGTATTTACAAGAAGAGTAAATATGTCTGACATGGATCTATAGATTAGGTTGCAAAGAAACAGCGAGAGGTTTTACGATCATATTAGAAAGGAATTCATCTCGGTTGAGCAAAGGGCCGGTGTCTTCGTTTGGTCTGCCGAATTGTACTTGGGGAATCACGCGATGAGTGGCCTCAATCTCGAGATTGAGGAAAAATGGACCGGGAGATTCCAGTGCCTTCGTGAGCTTGTCCTCAATTTCGGAATTTAATGCCACCGTATCGGTGGGAAATCCATAAGCATCCGCCACACGGAGAAAATCCGGAAAAGCCAATCCGCCTTCGACGGTTGTTGCATAATATTTGCCATCCAACCACATCTCTTGTGTTTGCTGAACCATGCTATGACCATGGTTGTTGATCAGAAGTATTTTGATTGGCAAATTATGCCGAATGACAGTGACTAATTCTTGAATATTCATTTGCAAACTCCCATCGCCTGCCACGCACAGCACTCTTTTTCCAGGGAAAGCAAAAGCAGCTCCAATAGCGGCAGGCAATCCATAACCCATTGGAGTATAATTGAATGCATGAAAAAACCGCTGGCCTTTCTTAAACCGAAATCCTTGCATCATCCACGCCAGCGCACATCCTGTTTCGGAGACGATCAATTCATCTTCTTTCGAGAGGCGTGAGAGAATCTCAACCATATAATAGGGGTTGAGAAGCATCTCCTGACTATATCCTGGCAGGCAAGCCGGATACTTGAGCTTCCATTCTCCAGCCAACTCCAACCATCGACTCACCGATGGGAGTTTTTCTGACGACAGGCGCTGTAATAATTGAGGCACAAAATCCCGGGCGTCGGCTGCAATGGAAATATCAATATTGCGACCGAGTTTCCGGAATTTTTGGATTTCGGACGGATCGATTTCCACCATGGCAATCTTTGCTTCTCTTGCGAAAGAGGAGGGAGGACTTCCCGTCGCCTTCGTATCCAGGCGCGAACCTATGGAGAGTATGAAATCCGCATTTTGGACGACAAAATTTGCGTACCGCACGCCATGTGTCCCAAATCCACCAAAATTACAGGGATGGTCTCCCGGTAACAAATCCACTGCCGCCCATGTCATCACCACTGGAATATCGAGTGCGTCCACCAGAACTCGGGTTTGATCTTCAATTTGCGCTAAATGGATTCCCCAACCCAGTATCAAGACGGGCCGGTCTGCGGTGCGCAAACAGGCAATTACCGAGTCAATATCTTTCGAAAGATCCGCATCTTTCGGAATGCACTCATCCAGGGCAATAAAATGTTCCATCTTTTCAGGATCAATATCCATCCGTTGAAGATCGTCTGGGATGTCCACTATTACCGGGCCAGGGCGCCCTTTACGTGCTAAATAGAGCGCTTTCTCAAATTCATAAAGTGTCTTATATGGCTCGTTGACGAGAACCGCGTAATTTGTAATTGTCCGACACATCTCGACAAAGTCAGTTTCCTGAAAGCCAATTTGCCGGACACCGGTATCACCTTTAGAGCGAAAGGTGGCGACGTTGCCTGTGAGAAAAAGCATGGGGACGGAATCATAATACGCTGAGGCGATTCCGGTGATTAAATTAGTGGCACCGGGTCCACTCGTCGCGAGCGCACAGCCAATCTCCCCTGAGGCCCGGCTGTAAGCGTCGGCGGCCATCGCTCCCGCTTGCTCATGTTGAGGGCATATGTATTCCACTCCGTCCACTTCGGCAATTGAGTGAATCAAGTGCAGCGATGCACCGCCAGAAATTGCAAATACATGCCGTACTCCGTGATTGGCGAGGAAGCTTGCTACGCAATCGGAGAGTTTCATAAAGAAAATCGTAAGCTATTATTTTCAGTCATTTCCAAATCGGCGCAGCTTATATATCTGACTATTTGAAAGCAACTTATCTTTTAGAGCAAGGCCGCCACTACGCCAGGCGTCTCCGACAAGTGAAATATTTCTTCCTCCTACCACTTCCTTTCCGGCTTTGTGACACCACATTAAGCAGTCAAAAATCTCATCATGGGAAACGCCGGCCGTTTCATTTGTAAGAAAGCTATTTACCTTCTCAAGATTCATGCCAGCGCGAGAACCTGCGACGATTGTCTGTTGATGAATGCGAGTCTTTACGATCCCTGGACCAATGATAAATACATTGAGATCCGGATTCTCGTCATCAAGAAGTTCTGTCATCTTAATGAGAAAGATCTTGGAAGCACAATATGCGGAATAATTTGTGGCCGGACCATTGCTTCCAGCCCCTGCAAAGAAAGCGACCGAACTCATATTGCCGATGCTCCGAAAGGGATACATCGAGTGCAGCACACTCAAAGGAGCAAGACAATTCGCCTGAACAGATCGTTCCCAATCAGAAAAAGATACTTGGGAAAAAGGTCCGATCGGGTCCAAAACACCGACGGCGCTAATCCAGGTTTCCCATTGAATTTCCATTTTAAGGCACTGTGCCGTTATTTGATCGATTTGACTTTGGTCCAGCACATCGCAAGGAAATAAAACCCAGTCATTAGGCAGTCCTTCCTTGTAATGAGCCGTACGATATGTACCGACGACCCGCCATCCGGCACGGGTATATCTCAAGCCAAGCTCCCTCCCAATGTCACTGCTCACCCCAAGAATAAACACACAGGGAGTCATGGTAATGGTGTGGAGCGCGTCGCATCGCCCTCTAATGTCGAAGACATGTGGTCGCGAATCGTTTCACTGAGACCATTTCGGATAGGAGTGAATTTAAACTGAGGAAATGCTCTGCGTAACGCAGAGATATGAAATGGTCGATGAACTACTGGGGTGATAGGGCGCCCTAGGTTATAAAGAAACCGAAATACTTGAGTTGGCTTATAGGGCTTATGGATGATGGGAAGGGTCCGCTTCTGAAAATCAAATTCCACAGAGAAAGAGAGGAAATCCTTTATTAACTGCGCGATCTGTAGAAACGACCATGAACGGTCAGCCACTAGATTCAACACGCCTTCACTGCGATAACCGCAAACTAGCCAGATCAATTGGACGGCATCCTTAATATATAAGTGATTTCGCCTTTCCTCCCCGCGCCCAAAAAGGACAATCTTTTGATCTTTCAGGGCCGATGCAATAAATCGATTAGGCCCATAGTTCTTATGGGTATCTCCACACCCATAGAGGCTAGTAGGTCGTAATATGCACAGCGGCAAAGATAATTTTTTTGCCAAATTCTCAAGCATCATCTCACGCGCAGTGTGCATCAATGCATATAAATCAATTGGCTCCCTTGAGGAATCCTCGTCCAAGGGAATCTTCTGCGCATCGTAAATAGCATCTGAACTCAGGTAAATTAAATGGGCAGGACAGGAAATCTCTAAGGCGGCACACAAAGTTTCCGCCATACGTAAATTTGCCATCGTGATGCTGTAATCCTTTCCTTTCTCCGGAGTCAGTGCCGATGTCATCACCACGGTATCGTCGTTATGAAAGATATTGGCGAGGCATGCTACAGATTCAGACTGGGTCAGATCTGCTTCGCGACTTGATACCAACCGCATTGGGACACCTGAGCATGTCAAAAGATCTTTAAGATGAGAAGAGACGAAGCCATGTGCGCCCAAAATTACCACACGTTTCGGATGAATCATAGTTTCGTAGTAGTGACTGAGCATACCGATTGCGGTCCTATTTTCCGACGTCAACCATGACGATCAAATGTCGCAGAGGTATCCATTTTACTGTATCCAATATCATATTTTCTACTCTGTTAAATGAAACAGATTTTTCCGAATGAAGAGTCCTCCTAACAAACCCAATAAAAGTGATAGCATGGGCAGACCCAAGAGCAACCATATGGAAGCCGGCTCGAAGCGAAGCGTGAGTGTTTTCACTCCAGGCGGCATGACAATTGCTTGGACACAGCCATTGGCCTCGTAAAGACGAGCCCCATTTCCTCCCTCAATCTTCCACGCCGGATGATAGCGTTCATTAAAAACGAGAAGACGAGGCTGATTTGAAGTTTGAACTTTTATGATTTTCTTAGCCCCCATATCTTGGATTACTATAGGGGATTGGTCCGTAGCAAAATGAGGCAGTCTCTCGGAGGTGGATAGCACTGCAGGAAGGGACTCGGGCCGGGAAAAATCCACCTGGCGAACGAGGTCCAAAGCCAACTTGGCAGCCTTGTCTTCCGACTTCTCAGTACGTACCTCACCGGCCCAGAAAATACGTGGAAGCGCAGGAAAGGGGTTTGTCTGTACCCGCTTGTTCAATTCATCTCCATCCATGGGCAGCCCACAATAAAAAGCATTATCTACTTGAACCACCGAGCTGACCCCAAGTAGAGCCAATTGATTCCATGGAACCTCTCCATATCTAAACGCTATGGTCCGCAGGCTCAAACAATCGTCAGGCCACCCCAGAGAAAGAAGGTTACGGGGAACACCCGTACCGTATCCGTCAACACACGATACACCGTAAAATGAGCCAAGATAGGATGCAAGAAATGGAGGCACATTCCCCTGCGCCCGTATGAAAGCGGTGTTTTGTCCTGGCCCACCCACCCTCTCCAATAAATTGGAGCGCATTTTTGCCGTAGGGAGAGAGAAATATGAAGAAGGTGGGAAAAAGCTATTCCCTAACTCAAAGGGGATTTTTGTCTGCACTTGCCCGCTGTGAAATTGAGCCGCCCCATTTAGGAACGCCTCAGACAACATAAATCCGGCGGCAAATATTGCACAATAACTGCGAAATGGGCGCCAAAAGAAAATGACCGCCAGTATGAGAAAAAATACAAATATACAGAGAGCAATTTGCCATGCCACCTGGAGAGGAATGGCAATCGGCTGATTCAATATATGGGAATTCTGAGGAAGGAAACTACTGAGCAAGCAAACCCCTCCTCCTGCCACTCCACCAAGAGCAAACAGAGACAGAAACTTGTCCCGATGGATATCTCTTCCTATCAACCGCTGTAAGAACCACGTTACCAAAACCACAATGGGCAGCAGAGCGGTGATACAAAGACGACTGTGGGTAAAATCCTTCTTAAGAAAAAGATAGTAGATGATTTCCTGAAAAGGCTTAATTGTTATGACTAGCAGTATTCCGATCACCCAAAGAGCGAAATAGCGCATCTCTGCGAGGTCACTCTTCACACAAGACCGTGATTTTGTTATCCAAACAGAAATTCCCGCTACCAGCATGACTAATGCCGCCAGCGTAGAGCTATGCGTCATCATTCCCTCGGTGATATTAATATGGTTCTTCAAGTCAGAAGCCTCTGTAAAAAAACGGCCGAAAGTTCCATAATGCAGCACTCTCAATAGTTCATGTGGACCCATACCATGGAAGGAATAGACTTCAGCAAATGTCTTCATTTGGTTCGAGGGGACCTCGCGCTTAAGAAGCTTTAATTCCTGAGCGACCACATAAATCCGAGGCATGCAGGCAATCCATACCACCAATGCTGCAAGCGCCGCTAAGACAAGCGTCTTCCATCGACGTGTTCGTACAGCCCAAAAAACGGTGTAACAGCCGATCGCGATCAGTGCGTAAATGGTTTCTTGCAGAAAGCCAAAGAGGAGCATGAGCCACATAGCTCCAAAGAGGCAAAGCCATCCCAAACGCTTCCGTCCCAAGAAAAGGAAACGGACCCCAAGAAATCCGGCGGGAAGAGCTGCTATCACAAGGTAAGAAAGATCGTTTTGTGCAATGCGAAGCATTGATGCATAGCTTAACTGATAGAGGCAGCTCCCTGTGGCTGATAACCAAGGAGCAAATCCCATATTTCTCAAGAAGGCAAAGGTGGTGAGACCGGCAACGATAAAAAACAAACAGGAAAAGATTGCGGTGATCCAAAGAAACCATCTTTCCGGAAAACAGGCCAACACCATAGCCTCCGGATTAAGAGGAACATTCACTAGGACCGCCCAGAGATTTGTGCCGAGAAACATGCTGTTCGACCACCCGTAACTGAATCCATCGCGCAGAGCCTGAGTTTGAATCCATAGGTTATTAAGATGGCCGTTCAATCTATCGAAATTTCCAATAAATAACTTATCCCCAGTGAGGAATGGAAAGAATAGGACTACCGCCAAGATAATCGGCAACCACGCCCAATGGGAAAACTGGCTATCGGCCTGTGGTTGGGATGTTTCGCTGGAGGTTATCTGATGGTCAAAAACATTCCGTAGGCTCTTGTAAGCATCCAGCAGGATCCTGCCTTTCGTGGTCAACCAGCCCCGATCATCCTTCATTTTGAAAAAAACTGATCGGAGAGCCCAAGGCAAAAAAAATCCGCGACTTGCCCCCAAGAACCGGAGGGATGCAAGAAATGTCTTCTCTTAAGAATTCCCGGTTCCTGGGTAGTATCCTATTGATTCGACAGGCTCTGAGTAACATAAAATACCTCTAATGAGTGGTGGATGTGGCCAGATTTTCTTGAGATTTAAGAGTCGGATTAAATTCGAAAACAACACGTCCTGTTGTGTCTATGCCATAATAATATTCTCTCAGCTTGATGAAGGTGAACTCCCGCCTCAAGCCGCTTTGCTGGTCTATCATTATGAGCGAATTTTTATTTCTATCGATTTCAAACCGAACGAGGCGCTGCTTCACCCGCAAAGTCGAGCGTGTCATGATGTAAAGAGTACCCGACACACCTTTACCAAAATCGGCTATCCACTCAAAGAGATCGCCGTGCAGACGCCATCGTCCGGCTTGGTAAATAGTGAAAAGTTCATCACTCTTGATCAAGCTTGCGCCTTGTTGCAGCAATTCTTCCCGGTGAGGTAACGATGGACCAAATTTTTGAAATTGCAGGTGATTCATCCAATCCTGTTGACGACGGAGGAGATCAAGATAAATGCCTTGACTTTCGAAACCATCGATAAAATCAGGTTCTAACCCAGATTTCTTCGCATGATACATCGCCAGTTCAAAGCCATAGGCCAAGGTGCTTGAAGGGAACGGATAAACATCTAGCTGCCGGGCTCCGTCGATCCCCCTTTGCAGAGAAGCAAGATTCTTATGATTCAGAGTTGAAATAGAAGCATCTCCACGGCTGAGCACCACATCGTAGTCATGCAAGCGCTGTAGACTTTTTTGATAACCTAAAAATTGACACACAACCAACACGCATAGCACCATTCCACCCCACTGAGCGCGATTCGATAGGGTATTTCTTGGGAAAATGAGTACACCCACTAATAGCGCGTACGGGATGGAAAATAATTGACCATAATAGTGTGTCTCGATAATGCATGGAGCGACTGGCACGAGAAGCAAGCCATTGATGATTGGCACAAAAATGCAACACAGTGCAAGCCGCACAGCCAGTGAACGCTCGGATCCCCGGATCCGGATATAGGCTAGTACTGCCCAGGTGAGAATCAGAGCCAAAAGAATAAATTCGCGAATAGGAAGTCCCTTGTCGAATAGTGGATTAGTATAAGTGACAAATCCATGAACTGCCCGAAAGGGGAGAAGTTGAGCCGTGATACATGTATACAACAATGCGAATGGCTGCCATTTCTCCAACTGACCACCGGAGAAATGGGAAGATCGAAGTTGCGAGAGTTCAAAATGAGTTTGCGGACCATTTACGACCACATCAAAAAACTTCAAGGGCAGCTGCCCGTAAGCAATATTCAACGATGGGTAGATATTGACTATTAAAAGGACAAAGATGAGAATCGACCCGGTGCCTGCTATCCACGCGAAGATTTGCGTTGAAATTTTTGGCAACCGTAAAAAAAATAACGGAAAGAACAAAATTCCAAGCACCAGACCAATGAGAATAGTGGTTTCATCGGTCAACCAAGCTAAGAGTAAGGTCACTGCCAACGCAGCTGAGACAAGCAAATCAGTCCATAACGATTTCGAGAGATCTCGAGCGTGTTTATAGAGAATCACCGCAAGTAAAAGAGCCAGCGCGAACCACAAATTCATTAATGCTTTGGCCGGAGCGTAGCGGAGCACGAGTGATTCCAGAGCACCGGGGCTCGCAGCCCAGATCAGAGTTGCAGCGAAGGCCGCTGCATGCCCCATCCCCATCTTTTTTGCAGAAAGAAAGATGAGCAAAATGGTCAGGGGATATATGATCCAAGATATTCCAAAAGATGAGTTAAAATGTCCTAAAAAAGTTCCGCGCAATGCGACATTCAACGCCGTCGCAGCAACATTGACAATTCTGGGCCGCGGATCTCCCATAGCCCATGTGTCAAACCAATCTGTGGGAGAAGCGTTTAAAAGAAATGGCAGAAACTTTAGGTAATATTCGGCATAGTAGTGCGTGCTATCCGATCGAGATACCAGAATGGCCACACCGGATACGGTCAGGATGAAGGCAAGGCTAATAAAAATACCTGTCCATATGTCAGAGCGCCTCTTAGAGGAAACGAACTCTGCCAAAGCTGCTGACCACTGCCGAAATAAAGTTTTGATATTCACAAAAATAATTACTTAGTTTTTCCCATAAAATGTCGAATGTCCCGGAAAGCCTGTGTTAAATGCTAAATACAATGCTTCGGATATTCGATCTTCATTTTTAAATCAGGCTGTACCACCACATTTTTATGAGGCTGGACGGATGTGCGGTAGAGAATTCTACGCAATCGTTTTGTCCCGATTCGAAATAGTGTGTGACCGGTCGAGAGAAAATTTCGAAAATGGAGAGGCGATTTACGTCCGGGGCGATCGAAGTGGAGGCCTTGAACCGGAATCTCCTTCACAGAAGCCCCCTCCTCAAGAAGTGTGGTAATTAAGTCTGCTTGAAAACCAAATCCATAATTATAGGGCGCCCAACGCATCACATGATATCGCAGATAAAGTCCGCAGCCATTGTAATAGCGAATTTTATATCCTCCAATTCTATCCACCAATAATGTCCACAGCTTTGAGATCGATCGACGCAAATAATTCTTGCCTGGCAATGTGGGATAATAAGGCAAAATCATACTGGCATTACCCATTTCGCGGAGAATTTTAATCATAGTCTCATGAGGCTCGACATTATCCCCACATACCAGCCGATAATAACGGCCCCGCCCCAAAAATGCGCTATCCACAAAGGAACGCGCCAGCCCAAAGTTACGTGGATTTCTGTAAATACGGATTTCCATGGCAGGATGTTTCTGTGCGAAGGTATTCACTATGTCTATCGTCCCATCAGTACATCCGTCATCTACAATGAGGACTTCATAAGAACAGTTGATTTCCGCAAGCGCATCGCGAATCGTTTCCAATGTACCTAAAATCCGTTCCTCCTCATTGAAGCAGGGGACGAATAGAGTGAGCTCAATACCTTCCCGGCTGTCACATGCCGGAGGAATGGAAAAATGCTCTGACATCAAGTCTCCTTACGGGTGCAACCAATAGCTAATTGATAATGTGCCATCGGAGCATATCCTGTGTGAACGACTTCATCGTTCATCGAGAACAGAAATATATTGTGAAAAAAATGGCTCATCAACTCACGCATTTGCGGAGCAGTTTTGCAATTTACATGGCCTGTTTTGCTTTGCGGAGAAGCGTAGATCTGGGATTCAAACGATGGACTGCCTAGTATCAAAATCCCTTGCGGCGCAAGCGATTTGACGATGTTTTTAATAAAAAGGATTTCGTCGGAAGGCACAATATGTTCGATGACATCCATCGCATAGGCTGCATCAAACTCTCCGGGAAATGGACCGGCAAGCAGATCGTGTTGCCGCACCTCAAACGTCCAGCGGGAATTCATTCTTTCTTTCACGTCGTCTACAAAGATTTCGTCAAAATCGGTTGCGACAAGAGATTCCACTTCTTGAACCACAAGACGCGTAAAAAAAGCATCCGCACATCCTACTTCAAGAACACGCTTTTTTCCGCTCAGCATTTTCGCCACGAATTTATATCGAGCTGCGGTAAAGAGCAGATGCTTGGGATCGTCATGCCAAGCCTGATTAGTCATTAGACCTAGCGTGGTAAGGCCAAGTGTCCGTGCGATCTCGAGGTCCCGTTGATATTGAGGCTCGCGTGTACAATCAGTCTTTAACATCAGAATAAAGCGGTGAAGGTTTTAAAATGCTGCATCGGATTTCTTTCTCCATACCCAGAGAAAATTGCTGGCCATACTGATCATAATAGAAATTCCGACAGCTAATGCCGAGGCCAGCAGGTAATGAATACCCCAGTATATGAAGAGATTTGTTGCAACCATCCAGGCGACAAAACTGCCGGCATTAGCGATATGGTATTGCAAAAGGCGCTTCCAAGCAGGACCCACCCCTTTAAATACCCAATGCTCATTTACAAAGAAGCGGAGGATCGTGCACAGTTCCGCCGAAATGAGCGTGACCCAGAATACTTTCAATTTGAAGTATTCCACTAAGATGAGCATGAAAATAGAATTGATAAAAATAAAGGCTCCTCCCGCTGCAAGCCATCGAAATAAAGACGAATGGTAAAAGCCTTGAAGGCTTTTACGTGGGTCTGCGAAAAAATTTCGGAATAAGTCGGACCCTTGTCTGGCTATGGAAGCAAAAGTGAGCACTGTTTTATTCAAAATAGACGAGACTGTAATCCCCTCGATATCCGCACTTGGCAAATATCCATTCCCATTCTTTGGGGGTAAAAAAGCACTCACAAGTGAGTTGCCAGTATAAGAGATTTACTTTTTCTTGTTCAGTACGATAGCCATCCATCACAATGTATTTGTTGTTTTTACCCACGCGTTCAATCTCCTTAAGAGCGATCTCCAGTTCAGGCAAGCGCATGTTATGCAATGTGTTAATGCTGATGACAAGGTCAAAATATCCGTCAGGATACGGCAATGAAATGGCGTTTCCGACCTTGAGGAATGGACTCATCTCACTCACGGCATTCTCAATTGCGTAAGAGGAAACATCGATGCCGCTGATGGTTAAATTCGGCACCACCAAGGCGAAATCGTGTAAGAGAAAACCTTTGCCACAACCAATATCCAGAATTCGTTGACCTGATTTTAAACCATAATGTTCGATAAGACGCTGAGCGACTGCTTGCCAGCGACCGTCGTATGTGTAACCGCCATATCCGGTATTTCGACTGCCATCCCAATAGTCGCTATCGAAGCGTTTGGCGATAGTGGCAAAATCCGCTTTATTGCCTGCTAATACACGGGAAAGATAGTCTCTTTTGGTTGCTTGATGAACCGGCTGAATAAAATCGATGTAAGCCATACTTTGTTATGGATGGACGCTCTCTGCTTGTGCTGAAAAGGAATCTTCCTGGTTTGTTTGCCAAAGTGATGCGTACTGTTTCCACGAGGATTTTCCTGTCAAAGTGCTTCGCACTGCTTCCACGATAGTCTCCTCTGTGGGATAATAGAGTTTTTCCAGCGTCGCACTCATTGGAGTATGGCTATTCGGCAGGGCGACACGCACGGGATTAGCTTTAAGTTTGTCTCCCAGATTTTCCACCACGCAAGTAATGATCTCCCCGGCGGCTCCAAATGATTGCCAGGCTGGGTCTGCTACAATGAGACGTTTTGTTTTAAAGGCGGAATCGCAAATTGTTTTGCGATCGAGGGGAGCTAATGTTCTTGGATCCACTACTTCGACATCCACTCCTTCTTTTTCGAGAATCGCAGCTGCACGCAAAGCAAGCGGAACCATATAGCCGATAGCTACAATCGTGGCATCTTTGCCCTCTCTTCTTATGGCTGCACGTCCAAAGTGAACGCGGTAAGGTTCCTCGGGCACATGGTCCGTCATCGAGTACAATCCGCGACCTTCCACGAAAATGGCCGGTGATTGGCTGAACAAACTTTCCAAAAGTAAGCCCTTGGCATCAAATGCGGTTGCCGGCATAGCGACGCGCAGCCCAGGTAAATGAGCAAACCATGAGTGCAAGCTTTTTGAATGCTGTGGTCCTTGGCCCCACCCTTTACCCACAATGGTCCGAATCGTCACTGGCATGGAGGATTTGCCATTGGACTTAAATAGCCAAAGTGCGAGCCAATTGACGATAGCATCCAGGGAATAGATCATGAAATCGAGACGCTGGTGGATAATAAGTGGACGCAGCCCTGTGAGTGCGGCTCCCATGGCAGTGGCCGTCATGAGATTTTCTGCCACAGGAAAATCCTGTACTCGGTCGGTACCATATTTGTCGACCAACCCAGTGGTCGTTCCAAAAATTCCGGATTGTGTATCAGCCAATTGTCCCAACACGATCACATCCGAACACAATGCCATGGCTTGATCCGTGGCTTCGAGAATTGCCTTTTGATAAGAAAGTTGCCGGTCTTGCATATTTTTAAGTCTAATAATAGAGGGAGATGTTTAATAGGGGCCTAGTTTTGCCTCTTCCTGGTACTGGTCGTATTTTCCTTGCTCCGCTTCTTTAAGGAGTTGATCTGCTAGCGGACTCGAGAGTGCAAAGTTGCTGCGGTGCCAGTCGATGGATTGCGGAAAGGGACTTTCTTTTGCAAACTGGAAATTACTCGCAATTTCTTCCGCAATTTCAGCTTCCATCTGATGGATGATTTCGTCATCCACCCAGCCGATTCCACGCAATCTTTCTTCCAAAAGGACGATGGGACAGTTTGCCTTCCAAAATGCTATTTCCTCTGCGCTCCGATAACGGTTGACACCGTCATCCTCAGGTCCCACATGGCTGTTCCATCGGTATGTATAAGCCTCGATCAAAGCCGGACCATCTCCATTCCTCAGTTTATCGACTTCTTGAGAAATAGTTTGATAGGCAAGAACGACATCATTCCCGAAAATCTGTGTGGCTCGAACTCCAAATGGACGGACACGCTCACAGATATTATCCCATTGTTGACGTTTCAACTGGTCGGAGAAAGTCGCATACCTGTTATTTTCAATCATAAAAAGCATCGGGAGTCTTTGCTTACCCGCAAAGGCCACCGCTTCCCAAAATGCCCCTTCATCAGTCGCTCCTTCTCCGAATCCTGATATGCTGATTTGCCGACTCTTTCTCCACCGAAAGCCAAAAGCAGCCCCAACTCCTATGGTGATTGCACCGGCGAGGATAGCGCCGCTAAAGAAGCTCGATTCACAATGAGAAATGTCCTGTGAGCCGGCTTTACCACCATTTGCGCCCGTCTTCCGCCCATAAATTTCGGCAAAAAGCTCTCGCAGCGGAGCACCTTTGGCAAAATAATATCCATGCGAACGATGGTGACTGAACATATAGTCGTCGAAGCGGACCACTTGTGAAAGCGCTGCGGGAATAGATTCCTGGCCAATGCAAAAATGGATCGGACAGCGCATTTCGTCGGCTGGATGGTATTCTGCGTGAAGCGCTTCTTCCATACGCCGGAGTCGAAGCATTTGCCGCAGAAGAGTGCGAGCTAGCGAGGGAGAGATTCCATCGAGTGAAAGGCCGATATAGCGGCCCATCTGAGTAATCGTACGATGACTTAATGGTTCAGTCATGATTGGGGTGTTTTGTCGGAAATCCTGGGGTAAGGGTTATGGTCATCCAGCAAGCAAGTCTTCGCAATCCTGAAGAATCGCAAACAATTGCAGATCACCATTTTAAATGCAACATCAACGCACTTTTAGTTGTGTGCTCTTTACGCATCTCAGGGAGGTCTCCCTCCCCCCCCTGAAGTCTCCCTCCCCCCCTGAAAATGGACACTTGAAAAAAGAAGTTCTGCTGGAACCAAAAAAGCAGACCCAGGCTTTAATGAAAAAAACTGTGAAATATTAGGACCCCCTACGCCTTCCGGCGAGTATTTTTTCCTCCCGTGTAGAGGGTGGCTCGTTCCCATTTTTTCACTTTGAGAAATTAGCTTTGAGCTACGATCGTATAACCGCAATTGAAATAAAAAATTTATGTTTTCATGCCTCTACCGCAGAAGAAATTGTCTCGACACACATTCTAAGATAAAAGCTTCTCCAGCTGAAAAAAAACACTGCGATTTCTCCTTAGGCCGTGGTTTTCCCGCTTCTCCTCGCACACAGGCAAAGGAGAATCTAGCTTGCACCTTAAAAAACAAATGGCTAACTTATGAAAATAAGCATCCACAAAGAGCAAGGGTAGTGATGGTCGTCGGGGCTATCTGTGCCATCCCCTTTCCCCTAATTGCTCCCCTCCTAGTAGCTCCCCTAATCGTATCCTTAAGAAGGAAGAGGCAAGGTCTACGGCTAGAGAAATTGAAGCAAAAGCTTCATAGTGAGTTTCCATCTCACACACTCGCTATTGAAAACATGATTCAGGAGTATATTTCTTTGAAGGAAAATCAGAAGCTCACCAAGAAGGATAGCAAAGAAATAATGCAGAATGTAAGGGAAACTATGCATGAGCTGAATCAGCTGAATGAGGAATCGGTAAATATATTCAAGGAGATATTTGAAACAACAATCTATAAAGCTCTAGGGGGAAAGCTAAATCTATATAATAACTTTTCTCCGTACTTATATGCACACACCACTCAGATCATTTGTGACGCAACTGAAAGCCTGGCTAAGGATGCGGCTACCGTAACAATCAAGCAAACAAATTATAACGATTTAAAATCACCGACACCGCCGCTCAGCATAAATCCTGCCTTGTGTGAGGCATTGCAAAAGATAATAAATGAAATAAGGCAGCTGTTGCCAGAAGCAGAACCAAAACAAACATCTCCTGAAGAAACAATAACCTTACTAAGTGATGTGACGCAAAAAAAGGAAACCTTGTAGGCTAAAATGGTTTTTTTGCTCCCAGAGCTCCTCAAAGTGCTTCACGTCAGTTAATAAATCCTAGGCAATTTCTTCACCCACCATATAGCGAACGAAACGACGGATAATAATATTTTCTCCTAATTCCGCGATTTTAGCGGTTACGAGATCATTGACCGTGATATCAGGATTTTTGATAAATGCCTGTTCAAGAAGACAGGTGGTGGAGAAAAATTTATCCAATTTCCCTTCCAGAATCTTATTTGCGATATTTTCGGGCTTTCCTTGAACCTGAGCGGTATAGATTTGACGCTCGTTGTCGATGGTGCTTGCCGGTACTTCTTCACGACGGATGCAACTGGGATTAGCTGCGGCGATATGAAGAGTAATGTCTTTGACAAATTCGCGAAAGATCTCGTTTTTCGCAACGAAATCGGTTTCGCAATTGATCTCGACTAGCACGCCGACTTTTCCCTGCAAATGAATGTAGGACGCAATAGTACCTTCTTTGGCAACCCGAGAAGCTTTTTTTCCCGCGGATGCCATTCCCTTTTCGCGAAGTAAATTTTCGGCTTTCGCCATATCTCCATTTGCGTCTACCAGGGCACGCTTGCAATCCATCATACCGGCGTTGGTCTTTTCCCTTAAATTTTTAACAAGTTCGGCAGTAATTTCAGCCATAAAATTAAATTCTCAATTGTCAGTTGTCAGTCCTCACTGAGAGAGCTGACATAAATTAAAAATACTCTTAATAAGTGATGTGACGCAAAAAAGGAAAACCTTGTAGGCTAAAATGGTTTTTTGCTCCCAGAGCTCCTCAAAATGCGTAACGTCAGTTACTAAGAAGAGGACTCTTATTCAGCCACTGCGGCAAGAACGGCGTCATTCACTTTTTCGCGTTGCTGGGAAACCTGATAAATGGCATCCACGAGTTTTTGGAGAATCACACGAATGGAACGAATCGCGTCATCATTTCCGGCAATGGGATAATCGATACGATCAGGATCGCTATTAGTATCCACAATGGCGACAATGGGAATATTCAGGCGATTTGCTTCGGCTACGGCGATTTCTTCGCGAGTAGTATCGATTAATACTATGGCATCAGGGAGAGTGTGCATATCAACGATTCCATCGAGATTATGCCGTAGCTTAACCGCTTCCCTATGTAATGCAGCGGCCTCCTGTTTATTTATCCGAGCCCAGGCAGGACTTTTCTCGAGGCTTTCGAGTTCCCGAAGGCGAGCTACGCTTTTACGGATAGTAGTCAGATTGGTCAGGGTGCCTCCCAACCAGCGTTGGTTGACAAAGAATTGGCCTGTCGCGCTGGCCGCTTCTTTCACTGCTTCCTGAGCTTGCTTTTTCGTGCCTACGAAGAGGATACGTCCTCCTCGGTTTGCAACTTCTCCTATGAAGGAGAGGGCACGATCCAGTTGCTGAACAGTCTTTGCCAAATCGATGATATAGATAGAATTGCGTTCTTCCAAAATGTAATCACGCATTTTTGGATTCCATCGTTTGGTTTGGTGACCGTAGTGGACACCGGCTTCGAGAAGCTCGGTCATGAGTTCAATATTAGGTTGGTTGTCAGAACGATCAGACATAGAAATTGGCTAAGTTAGCCTATAGAGGCGGATGTTTCCACCTGCTCACCGAGGTGGACCAATTCGATATTACGGTTGATTTCAAAGCCGCTGCCAGCAGGAATAAGATGTCCCATAATGACATTTTCCTTAAAGCCACGGAGTCGATCCATTTTACCTAGGGTGGCCGCGTCGGTAAGCACGCGAGTGGTATCTTGGAACGAAGCTGCTGAGATGAAGCTATCGGTTTCGAGAGAGGCTTTGGTAATACCAAGGAGAACGGGTGAAGCTTCAGCAGGTTTTCCACCCTTTTCCACTACCTTGCGGTTTTCCTCTTCAAATTCTAATTTGTCGACCTGATCTCCCCACAGGAGAGCGGTGTCTCCCGGATCAGTAATTTTCACTTTACGCAGCATTTGACGAACGATGATTTCAATGTGCTTGTCATTGATTTCGACACCCTGGAGTCGATAGACCTCTTGCACCTCGTTTAAAAGGTGTTCTTGGAGTTCTTGAGGACCACAGACTTCGAGAATTTCGTGCGGAACTACCGGGCCTTCTGTCAATTGCTGCCCTTTTTTCACAAAGTCTCCCTTGAAGACAATGATATGTTTGCTGAGAGGAATCAGATGTTCTTCCTCTGCTTTGGTGGTTTTGTCTGTGACAATTAAACGCCGTTTTCCACGAACTGTTCCTCCGATTTCCACAGTACCATCCAATTTGGCAATTTCAGCCGCATCTTTGGGACGGCGGGCTTCGAATAATTCAGCAACACGTGGAAGTCCTCCTGTGATGTCTTTCGTCTTAGCAATTTTTCTTGGTGTTTTGGCAAGCAGTTGGCCTGCTTGCGCCACATTGCCCTCGACAACCGTAATGTGAGCACCGGCAGGGATCGAGTAACTGGCTAAGACCTCGGCTTTGTCATCCAGGATGACTACCTGAGGGTGAAGATCTTCTTTGTGTTCGATGACCACTGTTCCCATGAGACCGGTAGCTTCATCGATTTCCTTACGAATGGTTACTCCGGGAATCATGTCACGAAATTCAACGCGTCCGGCTTTTTCCGTAATGATAGGAACGTTATAGGGATCCCATTGAATAAAGGTTTCCCCTTTCTTTACCATAGAGCCATCACTGATTGAAATGACGGAACCGACCACTACATTATGGCTTTCGAGTTCGCGACCATCTTCCTGGTGGATACTGACAGTACCATTCTTGCTCAAGACAATGAAATTGCCCTCCAGAGAACGTACCATTCGTACATCATTAAAGCGTACCATCCCATCGTTTTTAGCTTTGATGATGGGTTGTTTAAAGGTTTGACTGGCGGTTCCCCCCACGTGGAAAGTACGCATGGTCAACTGAGTTCCGGGTTCCCCGATGCTTTGAGCAGCGATAATTCCGACTGCCTCACCGAGTCTGACCGGGTTTCCAGTGGCCAGATTTCTTCCATAACATTTGACACAAATGCCCCGTTTAGATTCGCAGGTCAGTGCAGAACGGATTTTTAGTTGCTCAACGCCCAGTTTTTCCAGAGCTGCAGCAGCTTCCTCTTCGATGAGGTCTCCGGTACGAACAGGAGTGGTTCCCGTAACCGGATCTTTCACGGTTTCGCAGCTGGTACGACCGATAATACGAGTGCTGAGACTGACCACCTCTTCGTCGCCTTCATAAATTGGGCGTACGGTGATGCCATTGACTGTTTCACAGTCGTCTTTGGTAATAATCACATCTTGGGCAGCATCCACGAGTTTGCGTGTGAGATACCCGGAGTCAGCAGTCTTCAGGGCGGTGTCAGCCAATCCTTTGCGAGCTCCATGGGTGGAAATAAAGTATTCCAACACAGAAAGACCTTCGCGGAAATTAGAAGTAATGGGTCGTTCGATAATTTCTCCGGAAGGTTTGGCCATGAGGCCGCGCATTCCGGCGAGCTGTTTGACCTGTGTCCGGTTTCCACGAGCTCCGGAATCCACCATCATATAGACGGGATTCATTTCGCGACGACCTTCGTTGTGTTCCAACGTCCGGAACATGGCATTGGCAATTTCTTCACCCGTATGAGTCCAAATGTCCTGTACCTTGTTCTTGCGCTCACCGTCAGTGATGATACCGCGGTGATACTGTTTTTCGACTTCCGTAATTTCCTTATAGGCGCGTTCCAGCAGCGGCCCCTTTTCCTTGGGGATAATCATATCCGCAATCCCAATGGAAATCCCTGCCTTGGTGGCGGCAAGAAAACCGACCTCTTTCAGGCGATCGAGTGTTTCCACGGTCTGATGATGACCGGATACTTTATAGCAACGCCAAATAATTTCGCTGAGCTGCTTTTTACCCGCAACTTTGTTAAAGAATCCCAGATCCACCGGCCAGATTTGATTGAAAAGAACGCGACCTGCAGTTGTTTCAATCACTCGGAGAGCGGGATCTCCGTAGTAAGTTTTTTTACCGAAGTCCGGGTTTTGAAACCGAATACGGGTGTGGGTGTGAATGCCGCCTTGCGACATTGCTAATTCCACTTCGGGATGGTTAGCAAACAGTGGCAGCCGCTCATCTTTATTAATAGCACTGAGTCGCAGATTTTGCGTCAGATAATAACAGCCCAGCGGGATGTCCTGCGACGGGGTTGTCACCGGTTTACCGCTAGAGGGTGAGAAAATATTATTCGAAGCGAGCATGAGCATACGGGCCTCCATTTGCGCTTCTACGGAAAGAGGTACGTGTACCGCCATTTGGTCACCATCGAAGTCCGCATTGTAGGCTGTACAAACGAGCGGATGGATTCGAATGGCTTCTCCTTCAATGAGAATAGGCTCAAAGGCTTGAATGGAAAGACGGTGCAAGGTGGGAGCACGGTTCAAAAGAACGGGATGTCCCTTTGTGACCTCATCCAGGATGTCCCAAACTTCAGGCGTCTGACGTTCGATCATCTTTTTGGCGCTTCGTACGGTATGCACGTAGCCGAGCTCTTTAAGGCGTCGAATAATGAAAGGTTCGAAAAGAACGAGCGCCATCTTTTTAGGAAGACCGCATTGATGGAGCTGTAATTCCGGTCCGATCACAATGACGGAACGTCCGGAATAGTCCACCCGTTTGCCGAGCAGGTTTTGACGGAAGCGGCCCCCTTTGCCTTTCAGCATATCGCTAAGAGACTTCAGCGGGCGGTTTGCCGCGCCGGTCACGGCCCGACCATGCCGACCGTTATCAAATAAAGCGTCCACCGACTCTTGAAGCATGCGCTTTTCGTTGCGAATGATGACTTCGGGTGTCTTTAGCTGTAAGAGAGTTTTTAAGCGGTTATTGCGATTGATTACCCGACGATAAAGATCGTTTAAGTCGGATGTGGCAAAACGGCCCCCTTCCAAAGGAACTAATGGCCGTAAATCCGGAGGAATCACCGGTAATACATTTAAAATCATCCATTCCGGACGAGTCCGCGAATTGGCAAATCCTTGTACCAGCTTCAGTCGCTTGGCGAGTTTCTTGCGCAATTGTTTGCTCCGCGTGGAATCCATTTGCTGTTCGATTTCGTCATTCAGTTTGGCGAGATCAATTTGTTCCAAAAGTTTTTGAATGGCTTCCGCACCCATGGCGGCTGCAAATGTTTCTCCATAACGATCTTCAGCTTCTTGGAATTCCATCTCGGTCAGAAGCTGACAACGTTGTAAATCTGTGCTGCCTGGATCTATGACGATATAATCCTCGTAATAGATCACCCGTTCGAGCTGGCGTGAAGTCATGTCCAACATCAGGCCGATGCGGGATGGCATGCACTTATAAAACCAAATATGAGATACGGGTACGGCCAATTCAATATGCCCCATTCGATCGCGACGTACTCGAGCGAGAGTGACTTCCACACCGCAACGATCGCAAACGACTCCCTTGTGCTTGATGCGTTTGTATTTTCCGCACGAACATTCCCAGTCTCGGGTAGGGCCGAAGATTCTTTCACAGAAAAGACCTCCCTTTTCCGGTTTAAAGGTCCGGTAATTAATTGTTTCCGGATTTTTAATTTCGCCTTTACTCCATTTGCGAATGGATTCGGGAGAAGCAACGGTAATACTGACCTCATCAAAAGCTTCCTCCCGCGGATCGGCGGCGAGAGTTTCACGAGAGGTAAATTCTTTCATAATTACTGAGTGGGTTGGAGCGTGGAGGGGGTGAAGAAAAAAGGATCAGGCGGCACTTTCAGCAATTTGAAGGGGGGTATAGCCTGTGACTTTCACATCCAATCCCAAGCCTTGCATTTCTTTGATCAATACGTTGAACGATTCGGGTGTCCCAGCTTGCAGCGAGTTATCGCCCTTGACAATGCTTTCGTAGATTCTGGTACGGCCCTGAACATCGTCTGATTTCACGGTAAGCAATTCCTGCAGGGTGTATGCGGCGCCATATGCTTCGAGTGCCCATACTTCCATTTCTCCGAAGCGTTGACCTCCATACTGGGCTTTGCCTCCCAGAGGCTGTTGAGTCACCAGGGAGTAAGGTCCCACAGCGCGGGCATGAATTTTATCTGCCACTAAGTGACCTAATTTTAACATGTAAATATAACCTACGACAACTTGCTGATCGAAAGCATCCCCCGTGCGGCCGTCAAAGACGGTGGCTTTACCATTTTCATTAATCCAAGTAAAGCCTTCCTTGTTTTTGGCTTCCCTGAGATATTCACGAATTCTGCTTTCGGAGATACCATCGAATACCGGGGTTCCGACCTTGAATCCAAGCGCTTTGGCAGCAACTCCCAAGTGTGTTTCCAAGACCTGACCGACATTCATTCGACTGGGAACGCCTAGCGGATTTAAAACAATGTCCACGGGAGTTCCATCTTCTAGGAAGGGCATGTCTTCTTCCGAGACGATTTTAGCAACGACGCCCTTGTTTCCATGTCGACCGGCCATTTTATCGCCTACGCTTAGCTTACGCTTGCTGGCAATATAGACCTTCACTTGTTTGATAATGCCAGGGTCCACATCATCTCCACTCTCGATACGACCCAGATTTTCATCCTTCTCGTTTTCGAGTTCAATAAAGCGGTGTTCGTATTGGGCGATGATTTCACGGATCTTATTCCGAATCGGGCTGGGATCGATTTCTACGTGATCATACACGGAAGCTAATTTGCGTAAGAGTTGTTTAGTGATCTTACGATTAGCGGGAATAATGATTTCCCCAGTTTGGGCATTGACCACATCCAAGGGAATTTTTTCTCCCAAAAGGATATTGGACAATGCTTCTGTCAGTTGTTCGTGTAATTCATCTTTACGGCGTTTGTAGTCATCCTGAATCATCTTCTGCTGCCGTTTGGACTCTGTAACCGTCATTTTTTGACGTTGAACTTCCTTTTTGGAAGAAACCTTTACGTCCATGACAATTCCATAAGTACCCGAGGGTACGGTCAGCGAGGTGTCTTTGACATCAGCCGCTTTTTCACCAAAGATCGCACGGAGAAGGCGTTCTTCAGGAGCAAGTTCTGTTTCACTCTTCGGAGTAATTTTTCCAACGAGAATATCACCGGGTTTTACTTCGGCTCCGACTCGGATCACTCCATCGGCACCGAGATTTTGTAGGGCTTCTTCGCTTACATTGGGAATATCCCGCGTAATTTCCTCCGGCCCCAGTTTAGTATCTCGTGCGCCGATCTCAAATTCATCGATGTGAATGGAAGTATAGATATCTTCTTTCACAACGCGTTCGGAAATGAGGATGGCGTCTTCAAAGTTGTATCCATGCCAAGGCATGAAAGCGACGAGTACATTGCGTCCGAGAGCAAGCTCTCCTGCTTCAGTATTGGGTCCGTCCGCAATGACATCACCGACTGTAATCACCTGCCCCTTAGAGACAATTGGCTTTTGATTAATACAAGTGCTGCTATTGGAACGGAGAAATTTTCGGAGTTCATAAACATACACTCCTGCTTCGGCATTAGTTTTTAGCTTTCTCTTAGATTCAGGAATCTCCCCATCCTTGGTAATTAGGATTTGAGCGGCGGTAACAGATGCCACCTTACCAGATCCTTCGGCAACTACTACGGATCGGGAATCCCGTGCCACCCGACCTTCCAGTCCCGTACCCACCAACGGGGATTCCGAAACCAGTAGCGGCACTCCTTGACGTTGCATGTTGGAACCCATCAGAGCTCGGTTAGCGTCGTCATGTTCCAGGAAGGGAATCAGACCAGCTGCTACGGAGACTAGCTGTTTGGGAGACACATCCATATATTGGATGCGAGCGGGCTCGACTTCCACGAAGTCTCCACGATATCTCGCGGAAACTTTTTCATCCAGCAGAGCTCCCGCTTTATTGACCTTAGCATTTGCTTGGGCAATGTAATAATTTTCGTCACGGTCCGCACTGAGGTAGACTACTTCTTTTTGTACCTGACCATTTTCTACTTTCCGGTAGGGAGTTTCGATAAAACCGAACTCATTGACTCGAGCAAAAGTACTCAATGAATTGATCAGACCAATATTGGGGCCTTCCGGAGTTTCAATCGGACAAATACGACCATAATGCGAAGGATGTACGTCACGAACTTCGAATCCCGCACGGTCGCGGCTCAGACCTCCTGGCCCGAGAGCGGAGAGACGGCGTTTATGGGTCAGCTCGGAGAGAGGATTGGTCTGGTCCATGAACTGACTCAATTGCGAACGGCCAAAAAAGTCACGGATCACAGCACTTAATGATTTAGGATTCACTAATTTGGAAGGAGTGATGTGATCTACCCCCGCATCATAAAGTGTCATCCGTTCCCGCACGAGACGCTCCGTACGAGCGAGTCCCACACGGCACTGATTCGCGAGAAGTTCTCCCACGGTCCGAACACGTCGACTGCCAAGGTGATCGATATCATCCGTCATGCCTTCGCCTTTTCGAAGCTCGAGAAGGTATCTCATGGCACCGACGAAATCTTCCTTCGTCAATACTCGTTCCGCCAAATCGATGTGGATATTTAGCTTTTGGTTGATCTTGTGACGCCCTACTCGTCCTAAGTCGTAACGCTTGGTGTCAAAGAAAAGACGTTTCAGCATGCTGCGAGCATTTTGTACGGTTGGGGGATCTCCCGGACGCAACTTCCGATAAATATCTTTAAGGGCCTCTTCCTCATCGTGAGCGGGGTCCTTTTTAAGAGATTTGATGATCGTGTCGTCTTCCTTAGTCTCGATGACCGGCACGGTCTTGTAACCGAGAGCCATCAATTGATTCACCGTGGCGCCATTAATGGGCTCAAACGCACGTGCCACAGTAATTTCTCCATCACGGACGTCGGAAATGAGAACTTTCGTACTAATGGCTTCTTCATCCATTCCTGCGGATAGAGGAAGTTCATCAATTTTATAAAATAGTTTGAGAATATCTTCGTCTTTTCCATAGCCCAAAGCACGCAGGAAAGTGGTCGCCAAAAATTTACGGCGCCGCTTGCGACGATCCAGATAAACATACAATAAATCGCTGGTATCGAACTGGACTTCCATCCAGGAACCCCGATCGGGAATAATTCGAAACCCGTGCAGGAGTTTTCCATTCAGATGCACATTGGTTTCAAAACAGATACCCGGGGAACGATGAAGCTGACTGACTACCACCCGTTCCGCACCGTTCACTACAAAAGTGCCTTGGGGAGTCATCAGCGGAATTTCACCCATGTACACCTTTTCTTCCTTGGTGACTCGTTCGTCTTTGTAACGAAAGGTTAAATAAAGAGGAGCGCTATAGGTTTGACCCTCGCGTTGCGCCTCCATGGAGCTCATTTTCGGCTCCCCTAGCTCATAGCTAACAAAATCAAGCGAAGATTTTTCTTCAAATCCGAAGATGGGGAAGAATTCGCGAAACACCGACTGTAATCCCACATTTTTTCGTTTATTAGGCTCCACATCCTTTTGGAAGAACTCCTCATACGAACGGATTTGAAGTTCAATCAAGTTCGGAGGCTCAATTGCCTCTTGGATTTTTCCGAAGTATATTCTCTCAGACATTTTCGGTTAGCGGGCAGTGGGGTTAAAAAACCGATGCCAATAGCAAGAACTTGTAGCCATGGTAAAAACTTTCAGTTCAGGATAAAGACCCTTGTTTTAAGAAAAATCTTCGGGTCCGGGCAATTCGATCTTTTTATTTAGTTAGTGCAGTTTCTTTGTTTTATGAAGTTAGCTAAGTTGACAGATGGGACTGTCCTCTATGCATGCTCTCTTTCCATCAATACCAGATCCGATCGTGTTTTATCACCACACGATAGCTCCGGAAACTTTCTGAGAAAGAGTGTTTGCTGACATAAATTTCCTAAAGCTTAACCATAAATTATTTCCCTTTTGGGGAATAGTCTCTGTGAACTGACAATTGGATTGGCAATTTCTTGAGACATCCGCCTCATTCTCGAATAACCTGATGACGCAAAATGGAGACATAGCAAATCCCCCCATTATTTCTTGAGGAAAAATAACTGTGTCGGTAAACAAAATGCTGAGACAGGAGGTCTTCAGGGATTTAATAATCGGCGGAAGGATAAACTATGGGGAAATTCGGAGCACACGGCAAGCACTTTTTTCAGTAATTGACGCAGCTCCGGACTCCGCAAATAATTGGTAGACTACTTAATTTCAACTTTGGCACCGGCTGCTTCGATCTTCTTTTTGATCTCTTCAGCTTCTTCCTTAGTCACACCTTCTTTGATCGACTTAGGAGCACTCTCAACAAGGGCTTTTGCTTCAGCTAATCCGAGACCGGACACCGCAGCGCGAACTTCCTTAATGACAGCAATCTTATTGCCACCAGCTTCTTTTAGGACTACGTCGAAGGAGGTCTTTTCCTCAACGGCGGCAGCACCACCACCAGCGGGAGCCGCAGCAGCGACTGCAACAGGCGCCGCAGCGCTTACGCCCCATTTTTCTTCAAGTTTTTTGACTAGCTCGGCTACTTCCAGAACGGTAAGAGCACTGAGCTGTTCAACTAGAGTATCATTATTGGCCATTGTATTTGTATTTTCGGTATCGTCGCGTCTTGAAGCCTCAGGACATTTAAGTTTCAGCACTTTTTCAATTTAGAAATTTGCCAAAACCGACGAGGAACCTATTTGTTTTTTGTCATCCGCGGAGTGTGGCTTCCATACACTCTACGAAATTATTTCCGCCCAGGTAGCAGGCTTTTGTTAAGGAGAGCATTTCGGATCCCATGTGGTTCTTGAGGACAATTCACAGATTTTTAGGCTGCCGGGAGAGGATCTTGGGAAAGAGGATGCCCCTGATCATGCTTGGCTTGCAATAGGCGCGCAAGGCTTGCGGCTGGTTCAGCAAGGGTACGCACAAAGCGAGTGGCGGGTGTATTCAGGAGACTCAAGAATTGGGCGCGCAAAATATCGCGGGGAGGAAGGTCAGCCAGAGCTTTAATCTGCTCGACACTCAAAATACTATTGTCAAGCACACCGGTTTTGAAAGTAGGTTTTTCAAATTCCGAAGCAAATGTCTTGAGAACCTTTGCAACCGCACAGAGATCTCCCTCCCCAGTCACCAGTGCATTTTGTCCGTGGAGAGCCACCCCCAATTCAGGAAGATGATGAGCAGTAGCAGCACGCAGTAAAAATGTATTTTTTACCACTTGAAGCCGGGAATGAACCCCCTTTAAGCGCTTGCGTAATTCAGCGAAATGATCCACTCGCATGCCAGTAAATTCAATTACGAGCAGGAAGGAAGATTGGCTCAGCTGATGCCGGATATCTTCAACAATACTAGCTTTCTCAGGCCTCATGGAATTAGTTTTTCAGGAAAGGGGATGGGTCTACTGTCACACCTGGAGACATGGTGGCACTCAACGTAATGGCTTCAACGAAGGATCCTTTGGCAGTTGCCGGACGAGCCTTCACAACCGCCTCGATCACAACGGAAGCATTTTCTACCAGAGCATTCTCCGGGAATGAGAACTTGCCAACAGGAACAGAAATATTTGCGTTTTTATCCAGCTTAAATTCTACTCGACCGGCCTTTACTTCTTGCACGGCCTTTGCGGTGTCATCCGTTACGGTGCCCGTCTTGGGATTGGGCATGAGACCGCGAGGTCCCAAAATTTTACCGAGTTTACGCACTTCTGCCATCGCAGCGGGGGTAGCAATTGCCACGTCAAAATCGGAAAATCCAGCGGTGACTTTCTTTAAAAGGTCATCATATCCCACATATTCGGCCCCGGCTTCTTGTGCCGCCGTAGCCGACTGACCTGTAGCAAAAACCAAAACGCGTACCGCTTTTCCGCTTCCATGAGGCAGCGGACAGGTACCACGTACCATCTGATCACTTTGCTTAGGGTCCACTCCCAACTTGAAGGAGAGAGTAATGGTCTGATCAAATTTGGGTGCAGGCAAAGTTTTGAGAACTTTTATTGCCTCCTCAAAGGAATACTTTTTCTTAACATCCAACAGCTTGGCAGCGGCCAGATAACGTTTACTTCTTTTCTTTTGCATGTTGAGAGCAGTGCGAACGCCTTTATAAGGGAAGGCTCCTGCTAAGGGTTGGGTTTAAGGCTAAACTGGAAACGGAGCTATTCCGCTATGATTTCAATTCCAGCTTGACGGGCAGTACCCGCAAGAATGCGGAATGCAGCCTCATCATTATCGGTATTGAGATCGTTTTTCTTGATTTTAACAATTTCCATCACTTGCTTTTTTGTCAGCTTACCCACTTTTGTTTTATTGGGCTCTTTAGAGCCCGAAGCAAGGCCAGCGGCTTTTTTTAATAAAATCGCAGCAGGAGGAGATTTTGTGATGAAGGTAAAAGATTTATCTTTATAGACTGTAATTACTACCGGCAAAATATCACCGGCTTGCTTTTGTGTAGCTGCATTGAACTCCTTACAAAAGGCCATGATGTTGACTCCCTGCTGACCCAGTGCAGGCCCCACAGGAGGTGCTGGATTTGCCTGACCCGCAGGAATTTGTAGTTTAATAGTAGCGACGACTTCTTTTGCCATGATGATACGCCTTGTTAAAATTCGGCGAAAAAGGAGATGACTAAAAGCATTTTTCGAAACTCAAAGCAAGAAAGAAATTTTAAAATCCGTAAAAATCAGATTGAAAATGTCTTGAAATTGCCATTGCGAATATGTGGGAGCAAAGATATAGCGAAAGGATGGAAAACGTGGCTTTCCACAGCAGAAACTGCAAGACCATCCTTTTCATGCAGGCAATTCCCTTTTTTAATCTACCATGTTTCAAGTAATTTTTAATACTGTGAGTGCCGCTGAAATGGCCGCTTTGCCCAAAGATTTGCAACTGGATCTTCTTGCGGAGTTTCAATTCATTCCTCATGACATGGAAAACATGAACGGAGAATGTTTTGGCACATTGTCCCGCGAAGGCCGTAAATTGTTCCGATATCGCGCCAAAGACTACCGCATTTACTTTGAACAACACCCGAAGGGGGTCCTCGTCCACCGGGTACTTCATAAAAACACTCTTCGAGATTTTCTATTCCGATCTAATCTTCCTATGGCAGAGGAAGATAAGACTCTGGGAGAAACAGGGGCTTTCTGGAATTTGATCGAAGAGGGTGAAAAGTCCTTATAGTCCGTAGGCCCCAGGACTCCACAAGCTGCACATTGCCTCCTGGAACTAGGAACTCCACCCCCACTATGAACTCATCCATGGATAGGCGGAAAGAATTTCCCATAACCAAAGGTCAAATTTTTCTGGCACATGCGGCAGTAACCGCTCTTCCCGCCTGCGTGGCACAAGCTATGATCGACTATGCGCACGCCAGCTCTCTGAATCATCAGGAATTTGGAAGTGTGATTCCTCATCTGGCTCGCGTTCGGCAAGATTCCGCGACTTTAATTGGTGCACAGCCCGAAGAAATCGCCCTATTAGGTCCTACTGCCCTGGGTTTGAGCCTATTTGCCAATGGCATTGACTGGAAGGAGGGTGACGAGATCCTCTGTTATCAAGACGACTATCCTTCCAATGTCTATCCTTGGACCAATCTGGTTCGACGAGGAGTCAAAATTCGCTTCCTTCGGCCTGAAGTTCCCGGAAAAATCACACCGGAGCTTGTCGCCTCCTCACTCACTTCAAACACCCGACTAGCCGCCCTTGCCTCCTGCAATTTTCTGACAGGTTGGCGCATCGATATTGATGCGATCGGACGACTCCTTCGTCATCACGGGGTCCTATTTTCGCTGGACGCCATTCAAACTTTGGGAGCATTTCCGACCGAGGTCCGATATGTGGATTTTCTCAGCGCAGACGCACACAAATGGTTGTTAGGCCCTCTTGCTATCGGAATCGTTTTCGTCCGCAAAGAAAGATTTGAAGAATGTCACCCCACGCTTCTAGGGGCAGGGAACGTACATTCTCCCAATTACATTACCCAAGACACCATTTGTTTTGAGAACACCGCTCGACGATACGAGCCAGGAGTCCTCAATATGTCAGGCGTATATGGAATGGGCGCAAGTCTCCAAATGATCCTTTCACAAGGCATTCCAAGCATTTCCACAGCGATTTTGGAGGCACGTGACTATTTGCAGAGCCTTTTGGAAGAAATGGAATTTGAATTTCTTTCTCCAAAAACCGATGCCTTGCGTTCCGGCATTCTCACCTGTCGCCACCCTCACCTCTCCTCACCTGAGCTTTTCAAAGTATTGGAAGCTGCACATATTACCGCTTCCCTTCGCAATGACCGCTCGGGGGGATTTTGGCTACGATTTAGTCCCCATTTTTACAATACATGCCAGGAAATGGATCGAGTGGCGGAAATAATAAGAGACGCACTCATATGAGTTCGTAACTGAGGGTTTGTAGAGCTTGAGACACAGACTGTAAGAACTTTCTTTCTTGATCGCCAGATCGATCGATCTATCGTAATACCGTATGGAAACCGACATCGTCACTATTTCGCCAAAGTTTCAAGTAGTCATCCCAAAACGGATCCGTGAAGAAATGGGCTTATCCTCCGGAGAAAAAGCTATTGTCATGTCTTATCAGAACCGTATCGAAATCATTCTCATGCGGAATATTCGTAAGCTACGGGGATCTCTTCAGGGAATAGATACCTCATTTGCTCGTGAAGAGGATCGCGTGTAAAATGGAACATGAATTTAGTAGATTCCTCTGCGTGGCTCGCCTATTTGGCCGGAGAAAAAAATGCCGAATTTTTTGCAGAAACGATTGAAGATACTGAACTCCTCATCGTGCCTACAGTATGTTTGTACGAGGTTTTTAAGGTATTGTTGCGAGAGTATGGAGAAGAGATAGCACTTCAGACTACTGCAATGATGCAACAGGGTGAAGTCATTGGCCTCACAGCGGAGTTAGCATTTGAGGCCGCAGCAATTGGACACGAAGAAAAACTCCCTTTGGTGCATTCAATCATTTATACTATAGCAAGAAAAAATGATGCGGTGATATGGACACAAGATGATCATTTTGCTGGAAAAGCTAATGTGCAATTTCAAGCTCAGTCAAAAAAAGCTTAGCAAGTTGATAGCGAATCCATCCAGGAACTTTTCAGATCGGATCTTTGGGGATCCACTCAACCACCTAACGCGTACCCCTTGCATTATTGCGATCCAGTAGGAAGAGATTTGCTCCACGGCTCTGTAGCACAAAAGTATTGTTGTCACCATATTGAGCCCAGGGGCCGGTTGGCACATCCCGGAATTCCACGAACTTCCAATCGCAGTAATCCTTCCCTTTGAGGCCCAAATAATCGCGCACAGCAGGCGAGACATCGAGACCAGCACCTTGGTTCAGATTGGGGCGAGGATATTCGGGGCCAAACACATATTGATAGTGATCCGTCCGGAAAGGACCACAATCTTCCCACTGAGCATAGCAGATACGATTTCCTCGGCGAATAGCAATCCAACGTCCTTTCAAGACTGATTTTCCTGGCTTTTCAAAGGCGGCCCGAAACCAAGGAATCACCTTGGAGGCCTCACGTTTAGTCCTTCCCCGAGTAATATCATTATAGGGAAGAGCCACGTAAAAAGGGTTTTGCCGAGGTGTGAATGCTTTGGGAATAAAGTTTCTTCTTCCCGCAGGGTCCGGAGTGTCCGATCCCCCATAGTTACGCGCCCACCTCGCATCCCATGAACTTTTATAGTTGGGCACTGGATTATTAAATGTAGGCCTTTCGCCGACCCAGAAAACAGTGGTCATCACATTCCGTTTCCATGGATAATGCCTGAAGTCTCCGCGCATACCCGAGGTCACCACCTGGGGCTCGATTTTTAGAAGCGCCATCTCACGCAACTTAATTGCGTATTGCTGAAAATCTGTGCTGGACGACATGGGGGTCTGGCCATGGGCAATGTTCCCACCTGCAAGTAGGCACACCATCAGAGGAAAAAACAAAGGGTAGTAAAATTTTCTCATTATTTCTAAAGAGAGAAGAGCAATTGCTGCCATAATAACAGGGCATCTACTCTACGTGGAATTGCCTCAAGGGACTCAGGAACGCTACCTGTGCCTTCTTCAGAAGACAACACCTGCCGATAAAATTTTCTTTAAGGTGGATTTCTCTTCATATCCGTATCGTTCAGATAATTAGAATCGTTTTTTTCAGGAAAATCCAGGGTATAGTGCAAACCTCGACTTTCTTTACGTTTCATAGCACATTTCACAATGATAGAAGCGACCGCAACCAGGTTGCGAAGTTCTAGTAAATCGGTGGAAAGTCGGAAGGTCCGATAAAATTCTTGAATCTCAGCTTGCAAAGTCCCTATGCGAGTATCTGCCTGTCGGAGACGTGGATCATTTCGTACAATTCCCACGTAATCCCACATTATGCGGCGAATTTCGTCCCAATTATGATAAATTATGACCATCTCCTTCACCATCCGCACTTCGGATCGCCAGTCGGGCAAATCGAATTTTTGGCGAGATTGGCACCGCTCCGTAGTTTTTTCAAAGCAAAGATGAGCCATTACAACGGCTTCCAGGAGGGAATTGCTTGCCAAGCGGTTGGCACCATGAAGGCCTGTACAGGCAACTTCTCCCACAGCGTAGAGTCCCTGTAGAGTAGTCTCTCCGTTGAGACCGGTTTTTACTCCGCCACACTGGTAATGTGCGGCGGGAACTACAGGAATAGGGTGTCGGGTGAGATCAAATCCATATTTTAAACAAGTTTCGTAAATTTTTGGAAATCGGTGGCGGATAAACTGCTCGGATTTATGAGTCATATCAAGATACACGCACTTGCTACCGTGCTGTTTCATTTCAGCATCAATCGCTCGTGCAACAATATCACGAGGTGCCAATTCCGCCAACGGATGATACTTTTCCATGAATCGACATCCATGGGCATCCGTAAGGATCGCCCCCTCCCCACGAACTGCTTCGCTGATAAGAAAAGACTTGGCCGAGGGGTGATAAAGGCAAGTCGGATGAAACTGCATGAATTCCATATTGGAAACCATGGCGCCGGCACGCCAGGCCATCGCCACTCCATCTCCTGTGGCAACGTCTGGGTTAGTCGTATATAGGTAAACCTTTCCACAACCTCCGGTCGCTAGCAAGGTGGTATCACTACGAAGAGCTTCGACGATCCCCGTCCGTTCGTTGAGAACATACACGCCGATACAGGTGTTGGCTGGAGCGTAACCGAGCTGATCTGTAGTGATCAAATCCACAGCCATATGGTCTTCCAAGAGTTCGATTTGGGGGTGTGCAGCCGCATGCCGCAAAAGCGCCCGCTGGATTGCAAGACCTGTAAAATCTTGAACATGCAAAATGCGGCGCTTGGTGTGTCCTCCTTCCCTAGCTAAATCTAACCCATTATTACCATCCCCCCGTTGGTCGAATTGCACCCCGATTTGGATTAACTCAGAAATACGAGCGGGACCTTGGGCCACCACTTGCCTCACCACCGATTCCTTGCAGAGGCCCGCTCCTGCAATCAGTGTATCTCGGATGTGAAGTTCAAAAGAATCCTCCTTACTGCTCACGCAGGCGATTCCTCCTTGAGCGCCAGCTGTATTGGATTCCTCTCGTCCTCGTTTGGTAATCACCACGACACGGCCCTTGGAGGCGGCTTTCAGAGCAAACGTCAAACCTGCAATCCCACTTCCAATGACGATAAAATCAACTTCTCTCATCCTGGCAATTCAAGCTTGGGAACAATTCGCAGCTTTTTTTAGACTATTGGGTCTATGCTGCGGAATTCGGATGTTATCAATGAGCCGTACTTCGCCTAAAAATACCGCAACCGCAATCACAGTGGATTGGAGCCAATGAGTGGCAGATTCCGGAGAAATCGCAGGCACACATTCGACATAATCCATACGGACACCGGGAATCAATTCGAGATCCCTCCTTAACTTCTTCAATACCTGGTGAGGAGAACCCGTATTTGCCTTAGCACGAAGCAATGCCTGATAGATTGCCGGGGCTACCTTGCGAGCTTCGGGACTCAATCGAATATTGCGAGAACTCATAGCCAGGCCATCCTTCTCCCGCATGGTAGGATGTTCGATGATTCGGATAGGAAAATTGAGATCGCGCACCATCCGCCGAACGATCGCTAGCTGCTGATAATCCTTGGCTCCAAAAACCGCTGCATCGGGAGCAAAGAGATTGAATAACTTTGCCACCACAGTACACATCCCACGAAAGTGCCCGGCACGCGATGCGCCACAGAGACCACGCGAAAGAACCTCTTCCTCTACAAAAACCGAGCAATCCTCATAGTACATTTCCTTGGCCGACGGCTGAAACAGAATATCTACTCCCAATTCCCTACAGAGACGTCGGTCCGCGACTTCTAACCGAGGATAAAGCGCCAAGTCCTTACTCGAATTAAATTGAATCGGATTGATGAAAATAGACGCCGCTACCGTACCCTCCTCACCCGCAATTTGTCGCGCCCTGCGAATCAGCGCGGCATGTCCCACATGCAATGCACCCATTGTGGGAACTAACACCAACGGACGGACTGCTTTGCCACATTCGGTACGTAACGCGGAAATTTTCTTGAGAGTTCTCACAGACCTTAAGCCTATTTTTTCAATGGGTACATCAAGGTGTGTTTTGCGGAGAACTCACTGGAGACGCAAGGCGCCCCGGCGTAGGCTCTTGAGATGCGGGCGATGAAACTCCTGAAGGCGAAAAAGCAGGAGTGGCAGAAGGAACTTTCAATGGGTTGGAAAGTGCCTCCACTTCCTTTTGAATAGAGGAGCGCCCGGTGGATGCTTTTGCATAAACGATGGCAAGCAACAATGTCAGCGCAAAAAATATCGCTCCTAGGTACGTAGTAAATTTAGCCAGCACATGGGAAGTTTGCGCACCAAAAATATTCTCCGTCATGCCTCCCCCGAAGGCAGCTCCCAGCCCCTCGCTGCGCGGTCTCTGCATCAAGACCACAATTACGAGCAATACACACACCCCCACATGAAGGGTCAATAGAAGCGGCAATAACACCCCAATCATATCAATTGCTTAGAAATAACGTCTCTTGATGCGGCAAACTCACAATAATGTAAAGGAACAAAGGAGAGTTCGTAGTTGAGGGGTCGAGTCGCCTCAGCCTTTTTTAAGCCTGAAAGTTCTATCATTTATAGCAAGCTTGACCCCGTTCGAATGGGATGGAACAAATAGAGGTTCAACTTCTCCTGACAAGTGGATCTTAAGGAAATACGTGCACTGATTGATTTAATGAAAAAAAATGGCATCGCCGTTTTTAAACTGGAACGCGAAAATTTTCGCATCACTTTAAAAACCGCGGAAGCCAGCTCCCCCCAAATTGCCACTCTTGCTCCTCCTTCCCTTCCCCCTGCTTCAGTTTCTTCCATTGAAAACGGCGACGAAGGAAGCAAGGAAATCGTCTCTCCTATGGTAGGAACTTTCTATGCCGCCTCTTCCCCGGAAGCTGCTCCTTTCGTGGAGGTCGGTAAGTCCATCACCCCGGAAACCGTGGTTTGCATCGTAGAAGCGATGAAAGTCATGAATGAAATTAAGGCTGAAATTTCAGGAACCATTACGGAAATCGTTGCCCAAAATGGGAAGCCAGTTCAATTTGGCCAAACTCTCTTTCGGGTCAAATAGTTGATGTTTAAAAAAGTCCTCATTGCTAACCGGGGCGAAATCGCTCTCCGTATTATTCGCGCTTGTAAGGAACTAGGCGTCCAGACGGTGGCAATCTATTCCGAGCCGGATCTTGAGTCCCTTCACGTTCAGCTTGCGGATGAAGCTGTGTGCATTGGCTCGGCCGCCAGTTTGCAAAGCTACCTAAAAATCGATCGCATCATTAGCGCAGCGGAAATTACCGATGTGGATGCCATCCATCCGGGTTATGGATTCCTCGCTGAAAATGCACATTTTGCAGAAGTCTGTGCCAGTTGTAATATCACATTTATCGGTCCTTCTCCTCACGCTATCCGCTTAATGGGGGATAAAAATACCGCAAAAGCATGCGCTCGCAAAGCAGGCGTCCCCGTATGTCCTGGTAGCGAAAATACCGTCGCCTCAGAAACGGAAGCCTTAAAAATTGCTCACTCCATCGGTTATCCAGTGATGATCAAAGCCACCGCTGGCGGTGGGGGACGCGGCATGCGAATAGCGCATAACGAAAATAGCTTCGTCCAAGGCTTTCACAGTGCTCGCATGGAAGCGGAAAAAGCTTTCGGAAATTCCGCTGTTTACATTGAAAAATTTATCCTGAATCCCCACCACATCGAAATTCAGGTATTCGGCGATAACCATGGCAAACTCGTTCACCTTGGAGAACGGGATTGCTCCATTCAGCGCCGCAATCAAAAGATTATTGAAGAATGCCCCTCTCCTTTGATGACAGAAGATCTGCGACACCGCATGGGCAAAGCCTCAATCAAATTGGCGAAATCCGTCGGTTATACTAACGCAGGCACCATTGAATATTTGGTAGATGATGATCTAAATTTTTACTTCATGGAGATGAATACTCGTATTCAAGTCGAGCATCCCATCACGGAAGAGGTATACGGATGTGATCTGGTAAAACAGCAGATCCAAGTTGCTGCGGGAGAACATCTGAGTCACTATGTAGTCAATGCCACTCCACGTCATCATGCTATCGAGTGCCGCATTAATGCCGAGGACCCCTTAAAAAATTTCCAACCCTGTCCAGGCAATATCGAACTTTATTATGCTCCTGGCGGACGCGGGGTACGCATCGATTCCCATGCCTACGCAGGCTATCCCATTCCGCCTGATTACGATTCTATGATTGCCAAGCTTATCGTCACTGCATCTTCTCGAGATGCTGCCATCAGCCGCATGAGCCGAGCCTTAAGTGAATACATGATCACAGGAATCCGTACCACTATTCCCTTTCAACAAGCTATCTTGAAAAATGCCGATTTCCGCCGAGGAAAATATGACACCGGATTTGTTGAAAAAATGCTACGCGAGGGAACCCATTCCATCTGATTTGTAATCAGCAGGTCGTCGGTTCGAATCCGACTGCCGGCTCTCTCTTTTTACTCTGGAAATGAGAGCCTTCGAGAACTTTCTGGTAATTGCACACAAATTTCAGTGACAAATAAGTGACAGAATTTTAACTGCTTCCATCTGAGCCCGAGAGGTTTTGATCGAGCATCCATAGCCCAGTTTTTTAGCCTGCTTGCCAACAAATTTGAGGCAGTCTTTTCGTGAAACGAGCCTCGTGGGCAGGCAAATTCTGCTCTAACGTCCCTTAAAACTCTGCCGTCGAGTATACTCGGCACGGTAACGAGTGGCCACCTTACGTAGATAGGCAATACGCTCAGCGGATGTCATAGCATCAAGTTTTCGACTGGTAGCTTCGCGCCATTTTCGAGACTCCTCGACGGCATCAAATGTTTTTATCTTGGTTGCCATAGATCAGTTCCAATGGATTGACTATACGGATTGATGGATAGCCTTGCAAAAGATTTACCGCATTGAATCCGATTTCGCGTTGGCGGTTTACCAAATGCCGAAAATTCCAGCTGACGAGATAATCCAACTTGGCAATCGTACAGGTAGCAACATGCCAGGCATTCTCGGTATATTTTGGGGTGAGAACCATGCATCATCGTGAAAACCGCCTATGACGGAAGTATCCAGATAAAGACTAAAAATTCGCACGTTTTCAAAATAGGGATTTACGAATCAAAAGCGAGCCACGTTTTCTGTTGACTCAGATCTACCTCAGCACTCTCCCCATTGATAAAAACTGATACGCCTAGCTCAATTCGCCTCCCCCTACAGCATTTTTTCGAACCCTTGATAGAGGTTTATTAGATCCGCCCGATTGGTTGCGCAAGTTACAAACTGTGAATAAAATCTATGAACTTCAAGGCAAAGACTCATTACCGTTCACTTCTTCTTTGGTCGGCCTGGCCCCGGGTTACGCTTAAAATTAAGGATGTCTTCTCGATAAACAAGCCGAGTATCTCCTGTTTTGATACTTCGAATACGTTTACTGGTTGCATGTGTCGTGATTGTCCCCTGATTGACACCTCGAATACGCGCAGCCTCTGCTACGGTAATCCACTCCTCTGGTTTTGCGCCGGGCGGTAAGGCACTCTGCGGACCAGATGCAGGGTGAAAATCGATTCTGGGGCGGTAATTTAAAACGTCTTCTTTTCTTACAAATACCACTCCGTTTCTTTTCAAGGTCCGAATGCGACCTTTGCCTATTGCCCCCTTGATTGCGTGAACTGTCACTCCTCTTAATTGGGCGGCTTCCTTTTGTGTAATCCACTCGTTCCGGCTTACTGAAGCAATGGCAGCCTGCATTACAATTTGACTGGGACGACCTCTGGCCGCCTTAAAGGTAACTACATCTTCGCGAAAAACCATTTTTCGTCCCTTGACTACTTTGCTTCTTAACCGTCCTCGACATAAAAGGCTAGCGATGGCAGCGGGTGTTACCTTTCTCAATCGAGCGGCTTGTGTCTGTGTAATCCATTTGTCCTCATCTAATTTTTTAAGATTTCGTATTGACATCGAATGTTTAATTGGGGTAGATTTGCCGTCATGAAACACGACGGATCCCCCTAGCTAGTACGGACGCAACAGAACGCTGTCCCCAACCTGCTGGATGGCTTCGCACATGTTCAGATAAACCTATTATTTAAAACACAGAGGCACTGCTTCTGACAAATGGGAATCACTTTTGCGGTTATCTCCCTGCCATCGGTCTGTCTGTGCCCTGATATTATGAAACCCGACCGTAAAAACCAAAAACCTATGCCTGAGATACTGATACAATACCCCAGTATATCGATGTTTGGTGGCGCCTATTTAGGAGCATTTATAGGTGCAGCCTTAACGATTTTATTCCTCACAAGAAAATGAGCGAGGTACAAATAATTTTAGAGCCGTTTTTCGGGAAATTTCTTCCGAGAATTTATGTGGGCGGAAACTTGGCTGAAGTGCGCGAAGAGATGTCGCTACGAGAGGCGTTAACATTTTGTGAGTTTGTCTTCGAGTATCATCGAGTTCCCCGAGAAGAGGAGAAGGCTATCTACGAGATCTCGTCCGTCACAGCTAAAAAAGGAGAAGTAGTAGAACGTAAATTAATAGAGCTTCAGGTTGCGTTGGATGGAGTCGCAAGGACTGGAAGGACAAAATGGATCCGACGGGGGTTTCTAGCCTGTCCACTTATTGAGTTTATCACCCATGGCTCGTATGAAAAAAATGCCCGATAATATTGCTCATCTCGGCCTAAACTTTTGAAGACAACTTATTGCGAATACTCCGAGCTACAATTTCGAGTCTGACAACGCCTTTTTACTCTTCCTTGATGACAATGGACGTTTGCTAGATTGCTTTCACCTCACCAGCGGAGAAACATCCTGTTCCGATGTCATGAATGCTTGCGTAGTTCTGAAAAGATTTCCCGATGTGGTGTCCGCATTGGTTCGGATTCAAACACAATCCGCTTATAAGAAAGATCCTTTTCATAGAAATAGCCTTCAGACTGAGACTCTCTATACGATTGCTGATCTTTACGATCTTCACTTAGCTGAGGTGGTTCTTCCATATCACACTTCTTCAGCCCTTGGCATACCGAATCCACACTCAGGCTATGCATAATGATTGATAGAAAATTTCTCATATCTTCACTTCAACACCAGAATATATAAACCCTCCCACTGAAACAGCCATATTCGATTTTTACGGAAAGAAGTATCGAATTTTTCGTCCTGAACCTGGTGGTAACTGGGCAATTCGAGTTAGACACCATATCAAGAATCCAAACGCTGCAATCAAGCGACTTGAGACCCCGATTCAGGGTGTGGCAATCAAGAATGCCACACTATACCTGGAAAAGCTGCGCTCGAATGAGCGGAGTGTGACTGAAAAGGGGCTGCCGACAGTTGGTGAAATTGTGGACGAATACCGAAAAGCAGTCACTGAATTGGAATTGCAGCCCATTAGCGTGACAAGCAGCATCAATGCACTTTTGAATGTCATCAGCTTAGCGAGAAACTGTGACAAAGAAAAAGCAAGAGAGCTGCCAATCACTCTGTTGAACTCCGATTTGATAGCCGCCTATTGGAAGGCTGCCACCTCTGAGAATCGTACCACGGCTGCAAGTAGGCTCAACAAAGCACAAGCTGTTTTCAGCACTTGGGCACTGGAACTCTACAAACGTAAATGGCGACTACCTGAATTGATCGAATTCCGTACAGCGCCCAAAATAAGGCGGCGAAGCTCAGATCAAACTTTCAAAGAGTTTGGTGTGGAGGTTGCAGGACAACTGGAATGGGCGGCTCAGCAAATCCGCGATGTAGATCAGGATATCTACCGCGTATATTTATTGGCAGCCCGACTTGGACTACGAGATAACGAAATCGTCAATGCCCGAGGTGATTGGATTGAGGAACGTCGTGGGAAGTGGGTCATAGCCATCATCGATCGTCCTGAGCAGCCCTTTTCGACAAAGGCTGGAGTGCAACGATAGCTGGAGCTGTCTGAAGAGTTAGTAGAAGAATTTCACGAGGATATCGGCACTCACCGATACCTTGTGGCAAATGACAAGGCCCCAACTGCTCGTCAGAATGCGATTTATCGTACCGCATCAGCATTTGTTCGAAAACACCTTCCTGGCAGATCCAAATCGCTGCATGAATTGCGCAAGTATGCTGGAGCGAGAGTAGCCACAGAACATGGACTCTATGCCGCAAAGGAGTTTTTAGGACACGCGACGGTTTCCACTACCGAAAAACACTATGCGGCTTATTTGAAAAATGTTCGAGCGGTCTCAGCAGTTCCTATGGTTACGCCAACCGCATAGCCCATTCCCAATCCCTTCCAGCAGCTTCACCTGCGACATAAAGGCATGAACTCCGGGCGTCGTCTCTAGTGAATTCGCAAACCGGAGAGCGAACTTAAAATACCTGCGATCATCGAATAAGCCACTATTCCCACAAACAAGGCTACTACTAAGATAGTAAGCGGTTGGATGAGTGCGGTAATTCGTTGGATGCGCATAGCCAGTTCCCGATCGTAACGGGAGGCGGCTCGTTCAAGTGCCCCTGCTAGGTTTCCGGTTTCTTCTCCCACTGCAATGATATCAGCAAGAACATCCGGGAAAAATGGACTCTGCCGCAAGGCCCGTGAAAAGGATCTTCCTTCTCCCACCTTATGGTAAATAGTTTCAATTAATGTTTGGAGGTAGCAATTACGAGTGGCCTTTTTCATAAAAAGTAATCCCTGGAGTAAGGGAATCCCACTGGATACCAATGTGGAAAGGGTTTGTAGGAATTCTACTAAAAAATGAATGCGCAAGATTTGTCCCAACAAAGGCACTTTTAAAATGGAGCGATCCCACATCTTTTGACCCGCGGGTGTTTTTTTCCAAATTCTTATCGAGCTTATTATAATGATGCCGCAACCTATCAATGCCCACCAATAGTGGCTCAGGAACTTACTCGTTGCTACGAGGGATCTTGTCATAAAAGGCAGGCTTTGATCGCTCTTGCTAAGAAGCATTGTGAGTTGTGGAAGTAGGAAGGTCATGAATATTAATAATAGGACCAGGCCAGCAGCGAAGACAATGGAGGGATAGACTAAAGCCGTGGCGACGCGTCGCCGCAGTTCTGAGAGGAGCGCAAGGTGCTGGGTCTGCCGTTTCAAAATCTGCGGCAGTGCTCCCGAGGCTTCTCCAGCTGCAACCATGTGACAATACAATTCGGAAAATGACCCTTCCGCATTTCTAAGTGCCACCGAGAAGCGCTTTCCTTCTCTGATTTGCTGACGCAGAAAGGCGGCAATGGCTAAGATGGGAGACTTCTCTTTCCGCTGTTCGATGATGTGCAAGGCACGTTCCAACGGAAGCCCGGCTTCCAAAAGTTGTACGAGTTCTTCTGTGAAGGAAAGAAGGGCTTCATGCGAGAGTTTTGAGTAGGTGCGTTTGGAAATTATGGTCTGCGCTTCAACGGCAGTCGTTACTCTTTCCAAGGTTAATGGTCTGAGTTTGCGTGCTATTAGCTGTTGAAATGCTTCGGCGCGATTTTGGGAGTCGATCTTGCCACGCTCTTGCAGTCCATTTTCCGCGAGGGCTTTGAATTGGTAGATTGCCATATCAAGCCTTTGTTTCCGAGGTGGTCACGCGGAGAACTTCCGCGACGGAGGTGATGCCTTCTTTTACTCTTTCCCAGCCGTTTTCTCGGAGCAAACGCATGCCTTCTGTTATCGCGAGGTTTTTGAGTTCGCTAGCGGGAGCTTTGTGTTGAATGAGGTTCTGCAAAGCGGATGTTACACGGCACATTTCGTAAATGGCAATGCGACCTTGATAGCCACTGTTTCCACAGGCTTCACATCCCACAGGTTTGAAAATGGAAGAATTTTCCGGAACTCCAAATTCTTGAAACACATCGGCGGCCAAGTGATCCGGAGCTTTGCAAGAGGGACACAAGCGTCGCAGAAGACGTTGTGCAATAAAGGCCCGCACAGCGGAACCCACAAGAAATGGTTCGACTCCCATATCGACTAATCGAGTAATGCCACCCACGGAATCATTGGTATGAAGGGTACTAAATACTAAGTGGCCGGTGAGTGC
The DNA here is from genome assembly GCA_023269545.1 of Verrucomicrobiota bacterium. Taxonomy (GTDB): domain Bacteria; phylum Verrucomicrobiota; class Verrucomicrobiia; order Chthoniobacterales; family Xiphinematobacteraceae; genus Xiphinematobacter. The sequence continues at coordinate 51,198 of JAHFTB010000013.1, forward strand.
TGCACGAATGGCAGTTTCTGCTGTCTCATAGTCTCGCATTTCTCCAACCATAATGACATTCGGGTCTCCACGCAGGACGCTCCGAAGTGCACTGGCAAAGGTAAGACCAATTTCCGGTTTGATTGCAATTTGGATCACGCCAGAGAGCTTGTGTTCGACGGGATCTTCGATGGTAACAATGCGACGATCTTTTGTGTTTAGTGACGCAAGAAATGTATAAAGGCTGGTGGATTTACCACATCCGGTTGGTCCGGTCAGAAGGACAATCCCATTAGGCAATGCTAATAGTTCACGCAAATCGGATTCTAACTGGGTATTGACCCCGAGCCGAGCAAAGTCAAAGATTTCCTGTCCCAACAAGCGTAAGCTGACGGTTTCTCCATTGACTGACGGAATAGTCGCCACGCGCACATCGATAGGTTGTCCTGCAAGCTCCAAGCTAATGCGTCCATCTTGAGGAATACGCCGTTCGGCAATATCCAGATTTGCCATGATTTTTAGGCGAGAGACGACAGAGTCCTTCAAAAGCATGATTTGAGGAGGAACTGGAGTTTCGCGCAGAACTCCATCGACTCGATAACGGATGCGCAAATCGGTTCCGAGCGGCTCCACATGGATGTCCGTGGCCCGTTCGTTTAATGCCTCGCGCATGATCTGATTGACGAATTTCATGACAGAGGCTTCGGGATCATCTCCATCCAGAATATTCACCTCATGCTCTTTTTCCCCGGAATCGGCATCCATCGTTTCGAGCAATTGTTCAAAGGTATCTGCGCCCACTCCATAACGTTCGCGTAGTTGTGATAAGATGAATTTTTTGGAGGAAAGTACGAATCGGACAGGCCGTTCGAGAGCTTGGCGAACGGCTGAACGCGCGAGGTAGTCAAAGGGATCATAGCTCGCCAACTGCAATGCTCCCTCCTGCTCCATGCCTACTGGGATGAGATGATAGCGTAAGGCTAATCGCGCCGGTAGGGACAATTCGGTGGATGGAAGCGAAGATGTATTTGGTTCGTACCAAGCAATATTAAAATGTCTCGCTAATTCGCGGAGAAAGTCGATTTCATTGACCAATGCGGATTCCAGTATGGCACGAATGGGAGATATTTGGGCGGCATCCTTTGCAATTGCAGCGACCTCCATGCATCGGAGCGATCCTGCACGTTCTGCGATTACTGCCAAAAGATCAGACAGGGGCGTTGGAGAAACTGATGGCTTGTCCATAGTTTAGGATTTTTTGGATTTAACAATGCCGATTTTTTTCTTACCTTTTTTTGGCGGTTTATCATCTTGCGGCTGCTGATTAAACTCCTGGAGGAGATCTCCTTTAAAATCGGTCATGGAACGTTCCAGTGCATTGACGTCAGTGAGGTCGGAATGCTGATTGATCACGAGCGGTTGGATGAAAATAATCAGCTCACGACGAGTAAAATCCTTCTTAGTGGTACCAAACAGATAGCCCACGCCAGGAACATCCTTAAGCAGTGGAACACCCGTGCGAAGATTTCGTTGTTCCTTGGTAATCAAGCCACCTAATACCACAACTTCCCTATTTCGCACCGTGACTGTGGTCGTTAGCTCCTGCGTACCAATTACAGGAACTTCATTTTCCCCTACGATCTTATTCCCCTCAAGGGTGTCATTTTGCTGGGCTATGGTGAGAGTCACCTCATCGTTTGAATTGACAAGCGGGATGACTTCCAATTTCAAAACCACATCCTTATAATCAATAGTCGCTGTAACAGCGGAGCCATTCGCACCGGTATTTAAAGCGGTCGTTAAAGTATTCCGAGGAACTGGCACTTGATGACCTGATAAAATCACCGCCTTTTTATTATTGGTCGTAAAAACCATGGGGCGCGCAAGCACTCTAAAACGGTTAGTGGACTGCAAAGCGCGGACATAAACATCCAACGTGTCAGCCACAGTGCCATACATTGTGAGACCGGAAATAGCAGGCAAAACTGTTTGGGCGGCTTTGCTCGCTGTTTTTACTGCTCCGTTGACAATGTTAGCGGTATCCGGAAGAATATCGACTCCTGCTCGGCGGCTTTGCAGCAAATTGGATATTCCGCTTGCTGGTCCTGGCCCCAGAGCACGAAATTGATCGAATTTGACCAGGTAATCCACGCCAGCTTCGACCCCATTACCCAATGTCAGCTGACCAATAATAGTTGCCAGAAAGATCTGTTTGGGACGCTCATCCATCATATCGAGGATTCGCTTCGCTTTGCGCCGAGCTTCCGGAGGGCCAATTACAATGATCTTATTAGAATTTCGGTCCGCAATCAGTCGCGACTTTCCCACTACAATAGACATGGGCGCGGTGTTTTCGTTGGGAGCTTGTAGTTTATCAGGCTTGCTTGCTATTCCACTTCCTCCTCCACCGCCTCCGGAAGAACCTGGAGTATTCGACAAATTCTGCAATGACTGAGCAGCATCTTTGTCCTTGTCACCTTCGGACAGAATATTACTTAAGATAGGCAATACATCTCCCGCGGAAACGAATTGTAGACGTCTTTCCAAGGGTTCTTCTAAGTCAACTGCTACGTCCATTTCCTGAATGAGTTTTCGGAGATAGCCCATCTTGGATTCAGGGGCTATGACTACGATTCGATTGGTTCGGACGTCTGCCTTCACACGAACCTTAGGAGTGGGAAGAAAAGTGTCTGGTTTTGCAGTGCCTGCGTTTTCCTTACTTGGTGAATCGTTAGGGACCGTTGGGACTGCTCCTCCCTCTTTGGTATCTTCCGCTATCAACTCGTTTACAATTTCTGCAACTCGCTCGGCATCGGCTCTTTTCAGCGCAACAAATTCGGTGAGCATTTTTCTTCCGGGAACATCAATATGTCTTTGTAAAGCAATGAGGCGGCGGATGAATGGCGTATTCTCAGTAATGACCAATGCATTGGCATTAGGCACAGCAATAATGCTCCCAAAAGACCGAATAGTCGCATAGGGCGTAAAAATCTTAATCGCCTCCAAAGCAGGCAGATAACGGAGTGGCATAAAATAGCTGACCACGCGTTCTTCAGTCGGCAATTCAGATTCCTGAGCATAAAGAGCTGCCCCTTCTGTGCTGGGGGTTTTGGTTGATCCTAGGATTTTCGAGGTATTCTCATCCACAGGAACAATCGTGTAACCATTTAAGAGAAGTGCCGCTTCCAACAAAGAGATTGCCTCCTGTTTCGAAAGGGGATGAGCAACTTGAATGGAAAGATTTGGCCCCGCTAAATTAGCATCCCGGATCAGCCGCTTGCCGGTCAGGATCTCATAAACATTCAAGACTTCAGCAACCGGATTGCCAGGAAGCTGAATCTTCACTTGTTCTTCGGGTACCGACTGCTGGGGTTGAGATTGCAGTGCGCCCTCCATTGCTAATAAAAAAATAAGGCTGATAAAAAACCGAATGCCTCTGTTCATTTGATAAGATCCACCATGCTGGGATGAAGAGTTTGAACGGGGGTGTGAGATTCATTTTTAGCTTGAGGAGTGCTCGAAACATCCGAAGAAGAAGATAAATGGGGCTTTGTCACCGACTGATCTTGCGGGACTCCCTTAAGCAAATCATCAGCTGCCTTTGATACCGTTGGATCAAAGCGGATGACACCAGTTTGCTGTCCGGACCGTATGATCACCGTCGAGGCTGAACCTGCTTCCTTTACGGAAACTAGCTGTAATCCCACTTCAGTGGGAGTGGTGGAAACCGGATGACGCTTCAGGGACTTGCGATCCTGCACGAATGCGATCCATTTCTCACCCACTTTAAGTAGACCACTGAGCACATATTGTTGCTCAATACCTTCAGCTTGTGACACGGATGCTGTAGCGGTAGGAGGACTAAATGGTTTGCGTGACCAAATATTCTGATAGCGTTCGTCTGTGTAAACCTCCGGAGAATAAGAAGCCTCGCGGCTTCCTCCTACAGATGTGAGCTGAAATAGCTCAACGAGACATAATATAAGAGTAAACTTCCTCATGGAGTAGAAGTAGAGAAAAATTGGGAGAGCTCTACTGTTGCAACCATCGTAGAGGGATCTGCTTTTAACGTAAGTTTTGAGATGGATAAGTAGGCACCTGCTTTTTGAATTCCCGCCATCCACCGGATTAAGTTTTCAAGTTCTCCGGTAATTTTTACGGTCAAGACAGTGGCAATAAAAACATCTCTACGGTCGGAGCCTTTCAGTTGCTGTTCCTCAATTCGTAGTCCGGAAGCGGTCAAACTTCGCTGAATCCGTTCGACGAAATCAGAGTCAGATCGGGAAGAATCGTAGACAGGCAAGGGGTTCTTACGTTGCCATTCCTTATGGGCTGCCCAGTAAGAATTTTTCTGCTGCAAACGAAGATAATTTTTATATTGAGTTTTTAGAAGTGCAACTTGCTCGCGATCTTTTGCAGCAGATCTCAGACCGCCCCTTACTAATAACAGGGTACCAGCGAATAAAAGAACCCCGCCGAAAATGGCGAGTAATCGAATTTCGTTCTTATTAATCCGTTTCATTGGTGATGACTCCGGCAATTGCAAATCGTGCCTTATTGTTAGAAAGGAGCGCAGGAGGCGGCATGTCCCACTGAATATGGGGAAGCTCTTGCCCAACATTCGTAAAAAATTGGGCCGCCGTGGAAACATTTTCCGCCTCACCTGAAATGCCCAATTTCTGATTGTCGAACTCAAATTGCGTCAGCCACATCCCTTCGGAAGGCATTTGCTTTACAATAAAATGCAAAATTTCAATGGGAAATCCGGTGGCTTCAATGGTGGAGGCTAAAATATTCCATTGCCTTCGTACTTCTTGCAGCTTGCGAATTTCTGGTTCGATAGCGCTAATTTTTTGACGCAACCGACTCGCTTCCCAGTGTTGGACACCCACCCATCCCAAAAAAGCTATAATGAATAAAAGATAGACACCTCCGGTTACCGAAATAATTTTAACAACTGCTTCTTTTCGCTTTTGAGCTTTTTCCACAGTCCGACGCGGTGGCGATTTCCACTCGCAAAGAGGAAGCTCCTCACGAAGCGGAGGCATGGAAAGTTCAGTAGCTACGGTTCTAAAACTCGGCGCAGGCAGATCAAAATCCAAAAAACTAATAAATCCCATTTCGGGTGCAAGGAATCCTTGTTCTCTTAACAGTAGTCCCATGCATTCTAACCACGCTAATAGTTCCAAGTGGGAAGTCAGAAATGGAATGGTTTCCCAATAAATTGGTTTTTCTCCCCGAGTAAAGACAGCAACAATATCCGCGCCTTCTCTCCAAAGATGGAGAGTATCCTCCTCTAAGCTTACAAATAGCGGACTGGCATTAAAAAAGCTGAACGCCGGATGGGAAAATTTATCCGGAAACGGAAATGGGAAGACTTGAGCACAGACCAACATGCGCTCTTGTACGGTACCAATCACCCGCACAGTTAATACCGAATCTCCCTGCTTAGGAATTAAACCACGGATATCAAGCTCCACCTGAGCCATTTCTCTTGCTGTGGAGAGATCCGTTCGTGGAAGCCAGAGCGGTGCCGCAATGACGCAGCGAGCAGAAAGAGCAAGATATGTGTCTGCACAATGGTCATCTTTACCTCTGATAAGCTCTTCCAGAGTGCCCGTGCCACGGAGCAGCTTATTTTGCCAATGCTCCCAACCACCTTGAACGGGTCGAAATAAATGATGCTTATCTTCTACTTTTCTTCCCACCATAAGAAAGGAGCCTCCTTCCCTCGGGTCGCCATAACTGCAATCACGGTATATTGCATGTCACCCACAAATCCTGTGCTGGTAACGCGCACCGGACTTCCACCCACTTGAAAATTACGTGCTACAACATTTTGTTGAAATTCGGACAACCCCACAATAGCTGCTACATTTTCTACCGCTTCAATTTTAATGTCATCCAGAGTGTCCGGTTTGCGGTCCAGCCCATTGCGATATGCGACAAAGCTTTCGGCCTGGTGTCGGGTCAGTTTTCCAAAAACTATCAATAATTCCGCAGTGGTTTCCTGAAGATCCAGACGATCTCCACTCAAAACGGAAAATGAATCAGCCCAATCGGGTTTTATTTGTTCCAGTATTTCCCAACCCTTCACTGCACGCATCTCAGCAACCGCCAGAAAAGGTCGGTTTTCCGGCAAAGAGAATACGCCCCCTTGTAAATCTCTCCGTTCAGCTCCATAAAGCGACCGTAAATCATCCGGATCCACCCAATCTTTCAAGCAATCCGTTAACGTGGCGACTTCGCTCTCTCCGAGTCCCCACTGTTTAAATAAATCAGCAAGTACGCTATAATCTTCCCGAGCTAACAGGCGGTTGATGTTAATTCTTCCTCCTTCACTACCTACTAACACGCGTAACTTTTTCTTTGATCCGAACTCCTGATTAAGCAGAGGATCCATTTTTTCAATTTTAGGATCGCAACCATAGGCAATTCCAGTCAGTGCCAGTTGCTTCGCATCAAACCTACGACTGTCAATCCGCTGGCCCGCAATCCCCCATTCTATCAACCGTGCCGCTGCCAAAATGGAAATCGATAAAACTAGGACACACCATAATACCAATATTAAAGCAGAGCCGCGTTGTGAGTTCTTCATGGCTGGATGCCTTTCTCAACAACTTGCAGTGTCTGCACTTCCGGAATCCAAAACTGAGCTGTAACAGGATCTTCCTCCGTTATCCACAAGGTCATTTCCACTAACCTCGGACGTCCAAAATTCCACTCTTCTAAAAAACTATTGGAAGAAACGTCAAAAAATCTCCACCGGACCCGCTCAATGCCATCAAGAAGTCGTATCCATCCCGTTTTTTGCAGGAGGAACTCATCTTCAGAAAGACTATCCGGATAACTCTTAATAGCCAGAGTTCCGCTGCCACTTGCACTAGTTAAAATACTGATTACGGCGCTGTTGCCATTCATCCACAAAAATACGCCCGGAGCTTTTCGAAAATTTAATTCGTCAACGGATTCTCCGTTATTAATTTTACGAACCCGAAACGAAACTTCGGCGCAAGGAGGCAAGTTCGTAAAAACATTCCGCAAAAAGGACAACAGCGTTTCTAACCGTTCCGAATGTAATCGATGCTGTGTGAGTGTCGCTGTAGTTCGTACCCCCGCTGTCACTGCCATAAAAATAGCGCCACTAATGAGCAGGAAAATACTCACTGATATGAGTACCTCAAATAAGGTAAATCCCTTCTCTTTCATGGCACAAAGACCAAAAAAGACGCCTCACGCTCTTCAATATGATGATCTTGCCATTTTGCTGTGACCCTAATTCTTCGATAACCGCTCAGGACTGTGTAATCTGACTTAATGACTTTTTCAGGAACGACCTCCTCAATATAAGTCACCCCCGTTTTATCTGCTGGTGATTCCTGTCGAAATTCACTGCGAGGATCCAGTCGAAGTCGAGCCAATCGATTTTCTAATCCATTGCGTACTTCCATCTCCCGTTGCAGCGTTTTAGCTGTGTCCACCGAAGTTTTTAACGTAATGAGTAGCCCCATAATGGCAGATGCTAAGATCCCCAATGCGATGACCGTTTCGAGTAAAGTAAACCCAGCCGAGGATGATTGAGGCATGCCATTTCAAAAAGAAAATCGTTCCTCGGCCACCATGGCAGTGAGAACATCCAGTTCCATTTCCATCCAGGCGGACCCACGTTCCAAACGTAACGAAATAGGTTCGATAAAACCATTGGGAAAAAATTTCCAAATCTGATTTTTAGCTGACTCCCATTTGTCCGAATTTTTTCTTATTAAGAGAGTCATATCCTTTGGTAATGACACACATTTCCCTCCACTCAGTCGCATTTCATATTCACCAAACGTTAAAACAAGAAACTTTCCCTGCCTTTTTGCTTCCGTTCGAGTTTCTGCTGCACACTCCAAAATTAAATCAGCAGCATTTCTGAATTTTCTTTCATTCATTAACCCGCTAAAAGCAGGAGCAATTGCTAGAAAAATTAGCACACTAATGCTAATCGTCAGACTGATTTCGAGGATTGTGTAACCACCATTATTTGCGCGGCAGATCATCATCGCTTTGTCGACGGTCCGGCCCTAAGGAATAGAGGTCATAGCTCTGGGGATGGTGCTTTCCGGGATAAGCATACTGATAAGGAGTTCCCCATGGGTCACTCGGGACCGCTTCCAAAAGTCGCTTCCATTTTCTAGGCACAGGCTCAGTCGTAGGTTTGACTACCAACGCCTCAAGACCTTGTTCCGTACTGGGGAAAAAATAATTTTCCATTTCATACACATTCAGTTGCGTACTAATAGACCTCAAATCCGTTTCCACCCGCCTTTCCTTGGCCACATCCAGATTTCCAGCCAGCATGTAAATAGAAGATCCCACCAGCACGGTAATAATTCCGAGAACCAGCATGATCTCAAAAAGCGTATACCCCGCTTCACTTTTACGATAACGACGATTGCGGTATTTCATCCCTTGACTCCTCAAGTTCAAGCAAAAATACAAACCTGATCAGTTGCCGAAATAACGTGCTTAAACAGATGATAAGACTCTTTCATATAGCTTATAAATTTACTATATTGAGGCCCTATTTGCAAATTTACGGACAATAAATTAATGCATCATCCGGTTGCTTGATAAACAGATAAACTATTAATCGAATAATTTAAAACAGGCTGGATGATTTGAACTTTAAATTGATTGCTTTGTAGCAAGCGGCAGCTATTTTTATAGGCTCATATCACGCGTCGGTCGCGAGCCTCACTCGTTTTCATAAGGATCTGCTTCGGTGTAATATCCCGCTTAGGCGTCCGCTGCTTGGCGAGGACCATTGGTGGTTGATGGAGGGCCCAGCCATTGGCTCGTCGAGTAGATAAGAACAACACACCGTCATTGAACCGAGTCTAGAGTTTAAGAAGCCGATCGTGACGCTCGTTGCAAATTTTTGGCATCTTGTATGCTTTGGTTGCCGTCGAATCCGAGCCGGATGGATGGCTATGTGGATCTCTTTAAGCTTTTGGATGATGAGTATGGAGGATTACCAATATGCCATCAAAAAATTTGCGGCAGCTTCCGAAAGATCGTCAAAATAGACTTTGTTTGTCTTCGTTTCATGGTCGATCCAACAAACAAGCCATTTCCCATTTTCGTTGAGAAGAACTGGATGGTCATGCAAATGTAATGCTTCGTTTTCAGACATCACATGTTTTTCAGCTAACGCTGGATTGTGTCTTAAATATTCCACAAGCTCCATCTTGCTAACCGTTACGAACTGGCGGAAGTCTGTCCGAATTGGACCACCAGTATATTTTTCGATCAACTGATACAACGCTGGTAGCCCATCCGCTAAAGCCGTTAATTGTTTATTCTTAGGAATGCTGGTTGTTGAATTCATGGTATAATTGGCACATATTCGCCTTGCAGTTGTAGGTGACGGAAATTGGAAGGATTAATAATTAACTCGGGTCCCGTTCCACCAGCGGCTGGGCCTCGCAATACTGGAATGTGAGTATTTGCACGGTAAACTGCACCCAATTGCGCATCATTGATGATGCCAGGAAGATTAAGTCCTCGACTTGTAATTGCAGTGCCCCCAGTTGAAGGAAGAATCGCTCCTTCTCCGAAATAGCGACCCAATGGCTGGGCCGCGTGCAGATTAGTGGCAAAACCAGAATCGAATACTCGATTCACCATAGAGCCTTGACGAACTGCGACAGTCGAGTGCAATGCTCCTTCACCGACAAGGACAAAGCCGTTAGGCCCTGGGTTACTAATCACACTCTTTGCGGTCACCTTTGCCACCGCTGGTGCAGACACACGAAGCAGTGGTTTGACTCCGTTCTTAATGGCGTCCCCCACGCCAGGAATAAATGCCACTCCAGCCATTGCAAGACTGGCACTGGTTCCAATGGTCCAGCCATGGGTTCTGCCTACATTCCACGCCGCTGTTAGATCTCTGATATCCGCTGCTTGACCAACCCATGGGATAAAGCCCACTACGACTTGTCCCACGAACTTTCCAACTCCCTGAGCAGTGTTACTGGCCTCGTAGTAATCCCCTTTTATGGCTCCTTGGTGGAAGCCGGTTGCGATCCTTCCGGTGGGATCACAGAATGATACCCCGTTACCCAGTGCGTAGCTGTAGAGATCCCAGCTACCTGCGTGTCCGAAAGGATCGCCAGAGAGGAACTGTCCGTTTTGAGGATTAATATCACGGACTCCCATGTTGACGAAGCCCGTCGGATCGATTCGTTTACCAAGCCAGTGCGTGACTTCATGCAGGCCGCGTGCGGAAGATAAAGGTAACGCCAAACTTCCTGGGAGTGGTCCATAACTTCCCACCTGAGTGGGCACTCTTTTTGCCTCAGTTCCGTCATGGGTCGCAACAA
>JAHFTB010000056.1 GCA_023269545.1 Verrucomicrobiota bacterium
ACACCGCGCCCGACATGGATACTTTGTTCATCATGAAGTACGGCACTCCAATCCATGCGGAGTAGTTCTTCTGTCCGTAGCCCGGAAAAACCACAGAGTAAAAATGTAACATGCAGCCACCTTGGGCAATCGAGAGCAAGGAGGGCTTTCATCTGGTCTGGAGTTAAAATGTGCAAGCGCGTTTTGGAGATGGGTGAGTCTACACGGTCAATGGTGTTGTGCTCAACGAGTTGCTTTTTATAAGCCCATCGCCAAAACAAGCGAACATAACGGAAATAACAGGCTCCGCTTGTTGATGAACTTCCTCATGAATGAATCCATCGTTCCAACTCCAGTGGAGTTATGGAATCCATGGCAGTAGAGCCGAATTTTTCCTCTAATCCTTTATAAACATATCTCGCTGTTTGCAGGTGTTTCCCCGTCATACAACAGACCTTATGTTGCCGGAAAGTTACCAAGACTGCTGAAAGCGAAATTCCAACAGGTTTTTGCTCTTCTAAAGACAAGCTGCCGTGGAGTCTGATCTGAGAAACCAAAAGAGGAGCAGCCGCTTCTGCTTCGGTTTTTGTAGCAAAAAATCTTTTGATGCGTTTTCCAGCAAACGAAGCCCGTAACTCTAACTTCCATGGAGTAGAGGGATGGCCCGGATAATGAGAAATAAGATATGGGATAGTTTTGGCTGGCATAACTGGGGCCCCTTGGTGCCCGTTGATTCGTGACAACGAACTATACCAAACGATATAGGAAGCAGCAAATGGAGAGGCAATATGCTCTGTATTCCAAGTATTTAAAAGGCTGTAAAGAGAGTTCTACAGAGTAAAAAGAGAGAGCCGGCAGTCGGATTCGAACCGACGACCTGCTGATTACAAATCAGCTGCACTACCACTGTGCTATGCCGGCATGTTTGGCGTACTCCAGTAACTGCAAACTGCAATTTGCCAGATACGGATGCTCAGAGCAAGAAAGAGACCTCAAAATTTAGGGAATTTTCTTTGCGAACAGAAATTACCGAAAACTCTTGTCTAGCGACAATGACAAATCCCCATTTAGCGACAGAGTTCTTTGGTTATGAGATCTTCTTTCATTTTCTTAATCAGCGTAAAGCGTTCAAGGTTTCCTGGCTTAAAATGCTGCAAGTTTTTTTCGGCCCTTCGCTATTAGGAGTGGGTGGAAAGGGAAGGCAGATTCAGAAGAAGATGGGAGCTTTAAGATAAGCCATGATGCGAAAATAACGCAGAGAGCGGAAATCACGAGCCAGGCGTTTAGCCAGTTGAAGCAACCCATTGACGGCCTCGATTGCACCATGGGTAATGCGGGTTTTGAGGAAAGCGACCACCCCGCGCCAATGTTTTTGGATGGAAACAGCTAAAAGGCGAAAGGGTTCCAAGCGGCTGAGTTTGGCGCGTTTGCACCACCATTTCAGTGAAGCTTCATCTTCTGTAGCCAGAATATCTTGAGGCATATCGCGTAAACCGAAGGTCTTACCAAGTTTTGGATAGAGTTTAGCGAGAATTTTTCTTTGCTCGAGTTGTTCTTCTGAGCGAGTCCACTCATTGCTCCGAATAGTCCAAAGGCAATCCTTGAAATCAGCGCCTTCTTGAGAGAGCTTTTTACGCACCTTGTCAAGAGCTTCTCCAGCCATTTGCATGAGATGAAAGCGATCAAAAACAATCTCTGCTTAGGGAAAGAATTCACGTGCTCCTTTTTGATAAGCCGGGCTCATATCTATGCTGATGAGCTCGCTTTGATCCACCTTGCCTCCGTGAGCTTTTAGCTCGCTGGCAAAAGCTTGCAAAGCTTCTGCACTACGACCTTCTATCATTAGAAGTAGTTGATGCGTAAGCGGTACTTGGAGCACCTACTTGACAATAGGAAACGTAAAAGTCGTAGCTATGGGAATACGAGGTCTAAGCCGCAACTTGGAGAGATGATGTGCAGCTCAGCAAATCCGCGATGTAGATCAGGACATCTACCGCGTATATTTATTGGCGGCTTGACTTGGCTTACGAGATTGTCAATTCCCGAGGTGATTGGATTGAGGAACGTCGCGGAAAGTGGGTCCTGGCGATCATCGATCGTCCGGAGCAGTTCGATAAAGGCCGGAGTAACAGGCGATGGCTGGAGCTGTCTGAAGAGTTAGTAGAAGAATTTCACGAGGATATCGGCACTCAACGATACCTTGTGGCAAACGGGAAAGCCCCCACTGCTCGTCAGAATGCGATTTATCGTAACCGCATCAGCATTTGTTCGAAAACACCTTCCTGGCAGATCCAAATCGCTGCATGAGTTGCGCAAGTATGCTGGAGCGAGAGTAGCCACGGAACATGGACTCTATGCCGCCAAGGAGTTTTTAGGGCATGCAACAGTCTCAACGACCGAAAAGCACTATGCGGCTTATCTCAAAAATGTTCGAGTGGTTTCAGCAGTTCCTATGGTACTGCCTATCAGTGCAGCAAATGTTGATTTTTGTACCATTCCCAAATAAATTATACCTATGAGCATCAGTACATTGGGGATTTCCAGGCGTTTAAAGGCCAATGGCTTTACAGAATCCCAAGCAGAAGGCGTTGCTGAGGAGCTGGTTGACATCGTTGAAAACAGCGATCTGGTCACCAAAGATTTTTTATCAGCAAATTCGGCTGGGCTAGAAACGAGATTGATGGCCAAAATCAGTGATGTAAGGGCTGAAATGGGAGAGCTAAAGACTGAAATGGCTGAGATGAAAACTGAATTGATGGGTAAAATCAGTGACGTGAGAGTCGAAGTCGGACATCTAAAAAACGACACAATTAAATGGCTGATCAGTTTGCAGTTTGGTTCATTAGCCCTGACAGTCGGATTGATCTATTTTTTACTGAAACGCTGAAGGGGCTCAGTATACCGCCCTCTGATTCTGCTCCGAATCCGGGGATTGGATGACAAAAATGTCCGTATTTTACGGATAGAGTATCCTTTAGCGCTTCTTCTGGGTATGGTTTGCCTTTTTCATAACATTCCTAAAAGTGTACCCTTTCAGAGAGGACGCGCTACTTTTCTCTCAAATACTATTCTTTCATACGTAAAATCTCCTCCGATCCATTGGGAAATTTTACGACTTGAGATTGAGTATCTACTACGAACATAAATCAATAGATATATTTTTTCAAATTTCTAAATTAGATTTCGTTATTAATAAATAACTAAATTATGTTTTCTATTACTAATAATATTTTCACTGATATCTATCGAGGCGTTTCGGAAACCGTTTTGCGTGATGGGAAAAATAAGTCTAATGCCTCCACCACTCCTCCGTCGGAAAATTCGTCCCCTAACAATGCAAAGCCTACATCTCCTTTAACTTCTAAACTTAACGATCTGATTGCTAAAAATGGGCTTAAAAAAACTCAGCTTATAAGCACTCCGGCATCTGCCCCACAAGATAGTGACGATTATCCTAACTTAACTGATAAAGATAAGGAGATGATACGTAAAGCTATACAAGATGATATAAAAGGCGGTATGAAATTTCCTAGTTGGAGGGGATTTAAAACTGAAGCAGAATATGAACAAACCCTAGATAAAATACTAGACACAGCCAAAGGGCAGGCCGCAGCACTGCTTGGAAAAAAAGCAACTGATCTGTCTCTTAATGATTGGACAATACTTAGCGTAAGATCTTCTTTATGTCTTATTAATGATAAGGCATTTGAGGATGTTTGTAGGCCGGCGAATCTTCTTGCGGATATCATAAGTTACAACTTTCCTGCTTCTCTTCCTACCCCGGAAGAAAAGAATTATATCTATGGGGGGCCTCTTATACCTGGTGAAGGTAGTGGCATGGCTTTCGAGCAGGTAGCAATCCTAATTCAGATTATAGATACAAAAAACGGCGGTCATATGTCTGGAGCTGATATTCAACGCCTATGGGGAAAATTTAAAAATTATGTGAAAGATCATCCTAATGTGCTTCAGGGAGATGGAATTAATTTATCCACACAAGATTACAAAAATATATTAAACCAATGTTCCCTGTCCGATGCGGAGGATGCATCCGTAGCAAAATATTCCAAAGAGTATAATGTTGATGCGAACACTTTGGGTGCGTTAGTAGCGGAGATAGATAAGAATACCGGAAAACACATGTCCGATGAAGATATTAAAAAATTGGCAGAATCGTTAAAGCAGGACCAAGATGAAGGGAAGGACATAGGAACAAGTGACAAATTAGGAGCGGAGAGCTTGCAATTGATTGAGAAGTTTTCTGCCCCTCCTCCTACAGACTCCAGCAAATCCGGTTCTTCCGATGACCCCACTGGAGACATTTCTCCAGAAGAACAAGCGGCCATTAATAAATGTGTGCAAGATTTTGGTATCAGTGAAAAAATCCTTCGCACAATGGTAAGCATAATAGATAAACAAACGGGGAAACACATGTCCGATCAAGCTATCCAACAATTAGCAGAAGGGATGCCTTCCTAAAAAGTGAGATAAGAATCAGCATTTAGCAGATCTTCCTAATAATTTGAAAAATTTACCGTTGAGCATTCCCTTCTCAACGGTATCTCTACAAGCTGGGCCTGCCGCTCCAGATTACAGGATAGGACAAAACTATCTAGAATATCTGGTGCGACAAAGGTGCAATATGAGGTGTGTCAAAATGATGGACCAATAAAATAAGAGAAAAGGTCCAAAATGGGAAAAAGGCAGAAATATAGCAAAGAGTACAAAATACTAGCGGTGGAGCTTGTAAAAGCAGGGAAACC
>JAHFTB010000014.1 GCA_023269545.1 Verrucomicrobiota bacterium
TCAGATCATCGAAAGTGCCTTGAAAAATGGTTACGAAGCCTTATTTACCGTCAATCCTGTGCCCATTCGATTCTCGTCTCCGCCAGGATCTCTGGGCCGCTTTATGATTGCCTCCACCCATCCGGCTACCTTTAAGAACGCTCTTCGCGCCCTTGGCTCGGCTGGTTTTTCCACTGGCCAAGGAAACATAAACTCTTCCGCTATCGCGACCGAACCGAAAAATGACGAAACCATCGATAATCCTCTCCCTGAAATCAAAGTGGATTTGAGTACCCTCGGAAACATCCAACCCAATTCCATCCATTTAGCCATCAGCGGCTTCGGTCCCGTACCCGCCACTTACGACCCTGAGACTAAGAAATTATCCTACAAGGTCACCCGCCCTTTGCGGGCGAAAACAGTCACTATTTTCTTCTCAGCAAAAAATGAAACCGGAACCATGGGCACCACTTGGACTTTTCATTGCTCCTCAAAAGCCACTCCTGCCGCTTCTCCTTCGCCCGTCCCTACTAAAAATTAAAGCAAAAACAGAGGAACCCGAGCGAGCTTTTCTCTGGAATCCGCGTAAGTCCTGTCGGTACGATTTAGGAGCTATAAGGAGGTAAAGGTTCTATGCGTTCCCGAACTCGGCGGATCGAAATAGCGCGTCCCGTGGATTCCTCCACATCCACTACCGCACCACAGATAATGACAGCTCCTCGCGCTACCGGAAATGGCACAGGTAAGCTATCTACAAACCGTTTTACAATCGGTTCTATCTCACGGCCTAAAATAGAATACTCCGGACCACACATCCCTGCATCACAGAGAAAAGCCGTACCACCGGGAAGCACACGTTCATCCGCTGTCTGAACATGGGTATGTGTCCCCACCACCGCAGATACTCTCCCATCTAAAAAATGGGCGATTGCAGTTTTTTCGCTGGTTGTCTCCCCATGAATATCCACGAAGATTACGGAAGTTTCGGACTGCAGACGTTGAACTTCTTCCTGAGCTACCCGAAATGGATTATCCAAAATCGGTTGCATAAAAGTTCTGCACTGCACATTCATCACCGCAATTTTCCCTTTTGCAGTTTCCAATACAATGCTTCCCTGCCCCGGGGCTTCCGGAGGGTAATTCAAAGGACGTAACACGCGAGGCTCCGTCAAAAGATAGGGAGCCAATTCTTTTTGGTCCCAGACATGATCTCCAGTAGTAATGACAGCCACGCCGGATCGCAATAAATTGATGGCAATCTTCGGCGTAATGCCACGACCTGCAGCTGCATTCTCACCATTGACAATAATGAAATCCACCTTTTCCCGGTCCTTAAATCCGGGAAGAAACCTCGTCACCGCGTTCCTTCCCGCTTCTCCCACCACATCCCCTAAAAACAAGATTCTGATCATGATTCGGCATCCTATCCTGAGAACTGAAAAGTGAAAACTATGAACCGTGAACTGACAACTGAGAATTTCGCGAGGATATGGGTGCTCACCGATACCTTATGGCAGATCCAAATCGCCGCATGAGTGGCGTCAGTATGCTGGAGCTCGAATCGCAACGGAACATGGACTCTATGCCGCCAAGGAGTTTTTGGGACATGCGACGATTCCCACTACCGAAAAGCACTATGCAGCTTATCTCAAAAATGTTCGAGCGGTTTCGGCTGTTCCTATAGTTCCGCCGATCTGCATGACAGGTGTGAATTTTTGTACCATTTCCAAATAAATTATACCTATGAGCATCAGTACATTAGCCATCTCACGACGATTAGAAGCCAAGGATTTTACAGAATCCCAAGCAGAAGGCGTTGCTGAGGAGCTAGTTGACATCGTTAAAAACAGCGACCTGGTCACCAAGGATTTTTTAAGGGTTGAAATGGGAGAGCTAAGGGGAGAGTTAAAAGCCGACATGGCTTCGCTGGAAACGAAACTGATGGTTAAAATTGGAGACTTGAAATCACATATCTATTTTTATACTTTATTGGCTATATATGCGAGGGCATACTGAGAGAGTGCTGGCTTGCTAGGATGAATTTCTTACCATATTCATCACAATAGTCCTATGCTTCATCGCCATCTCAATGCTATTCCATATGATTTGGAAGAAACAGAACTCTCGGAATATAAAAATCTTTCTCCTAAATGGCAGAATTGGAAAACAGTAAAAGAAGCATGCTCTCACCTTTCCACAGTAATATTTGACCGAGTATGCGATATTAAGTAAAAGCAAACTAGCAATGACAACTAAAACGTTATATTCCTGATACTCAAACCATCAGCTCAGAAGTGTAATAAACTGGCTTTTATTATACTAAAGCTTTCCTTAATTGTAATAAAACAAATTTTGTTGTAATAGCGCACTCCCTCAATGCAGTAAAATAACTTAGAACCTGTCCAAAAAGACTATAGCGCGGGCGTTGCCAGAAGTTTTTCTGCTTAGGGAGGCTCTTACTCTAATCCATGCCTGAATCGATCTGACTCAGAATTTACCACATCATCGGAAGTCCCATCTGGATATCGCAAAAGACAGCCAGTAAGCTTACTTGGTGATCGAACAATTATCCAAGTTTAAACTCTTTTAAAATATTATCGATATTCTCATGTATCACTCCTATACTATCGTCATGTTTAAAAGCAGTCCGCGTACCAGATACTTTATAACCTTCAAGCGAAAGCGCAGTCCTCAATTTTTCGCTCTCCGCCCCCATTTTTTCGCTGTCAGATAATAACATCATGGGGGTATCCTTTGGTAAACCAGTGATATTTTCTTTTACGCTAAATACTCCATTCATTTTTTTCGCTATCTGGCCAACTATTTTTTCAGCTGGGACCTCATGGGCGCGGCACCCTTTAGACATACTAGGCATAGGTCTATCCAGAAGGACTCCAGCTAAAGTCATTCCTTTGGATGATGCGGATTTTGCCAAATAGGCGCCCACGGGCGCTCCCAGAGAATATCCATGTATGAGAATATTTTCAGGCGGTATGTTTTTCTCATCAACCAGATAACTAAGCATTGCATTTGCATCATTATACATTCCTTTCTCGCTTGGAGCCCCGCTGCTCTGACCATAACCTCTATAATTAATGGTTAGAACATCTACTCCATGATGAGTATATGATGTAGCAATGTCCAACGACTGCTCTTCTGTAGAGAAGCCAGAACCAGAAAGAAATAGGACTATTCCCCCTGTAGCCTTTTCTGGATTTCCCTTATGAAAATAACCATGAAGATCACCCGCCTCGCCCTTAATTTGGACAGGCTTTGAGCAACCCTTGTCTATCATACTTTTGAGTTGGCGTTGAGCATATAAGGATATGTATTTTCTTTTCGAAGACTCACCAAAAAGTTGATTATTGAAATATCTTTTAATGAAATTAGTAGAGTGGCTATCCCTGTGTTTATTATTTTTAATACTTCCCCGTAGCCAATTAAAATTTTCAAAAGAAGAAATAGAAGAGGATGACTATGCATTGAGGGAATGATCCTTTTTAACATCTGCATGCTGAGCCCTCAATATTGTCTTTTGGCTTGCGAATATCGTGTACACCGGTATCCGCACTAGCCGAATTACGGTGCTCGATATTAAATTTTTAATGGCAGCTGAAAAGCGCAACATGGCAAAGCTATTAAAGCAATCAACCTATATGCAGATTTTCCGATTTATGTATCATTTTATTGGGAGTTCTGCTCTGGTTGTATCTCATTATCGATTTTTGCACTGGTTTCTACGGAATTCCCAAAAAAGATATTCGCCCTGGCGTTTTCTAAAAACGTAACTACTGTAAGCATTTACAAAATAAAAACCTATAAATCTTACCTGACTGACGTGACGCACTTTGAGGAGCTCTGGGAGCAAAAAAACCATTTTGCCCTACAAGGTTTCCCTTTTTTGCGTCACATTACTTACAGAAGTAGAATGAATCTTGGGTAGTTTTCCCCATCCAAAAACCTCCATCATGGTACGCGTCCCCATTGCAATCTCGACCCTTGGATGCTTTTGAATCGCCCTTCCCTTCTTGCAATCTCCTTTGGTTCGCAAATACCGCATCTCTGAAGCGAGTGGAAGAAGGGGAGAATCGCCTGCCATTCCAGGAAGCGAAAGGATGCGCAAACAATTCGGAGGCCAAGCTTGCAAGCTTATTGCTTTGGTAGCGGCAGTGCGTGCACATCGAAATGTTTCCAATCCAACAGGAATCATGCGCCCGCTTCTATCGATTTTTGTGAGAGACTGGCTACCATGCATCTTGACTTGAGCTACCAAAGTAGTGGCTAGTGGCCGCAGCCTCTGCTTCGGTCTTGGTAGAAAAAAACCTTTTGACTCGTTTCCCAGCAAACGAAGCTCGCAATTCCAATTTCCACGGCGTGGAGAGACGAGCTGAATAACTGACGCTACGCACTTTGAGGAGCTCCGGAAGTAAAAAAAAACATTTTAGCCTGCAAGGTTTCCCTTTTTTGCGTCACATCAGTGAATAAGATGAAATGATATGGGGGCTGGATCTGGTTGACATGGTTCAATTTTCTCTGTTACCCAATGTAACCCATTTTTTCGTGAATACAAACTATGTCAAACGCTATAGGAAGCAACAAAAGGGGAAGAAATACACCTTATCCACCCAGTATTTGAGGGGATGTATTGGCTACTTTATAGAGTGACTGCCTCACATGTTATGCTGCACTAGTGCGTAGATCCTCAATGTGCCGGACAATATTTATGTTCCAAACCGCCATTGGCAGAAATGGATGAGTATCACCTCCAACGAGACTCGAATGATCATCCACGGAGAACCTTTTATCCTTTATTGCGCAGCTGCCTTGACCGGTGTTGGGTTGTCTTTGTCGAAGCTTATGTCATGAATCATCCTGAAGTCGTTGCGCGTATCCACGCCGGTGATTATTTTGGCATCAAGCACTTGCCTGGAATGTCTCCGAAAAAAAGCATCTCTCGGGAATATGCAGATGGCGTTGTGGAAGGATGAGCCCAATATTATGTACCCCGATGAAGGTCATAGCCATTAGCAACCAAAAAGGAGGTGTGGGAAAAACCACTACTTCCATTAACTTAAGTGCCGCATTGGCTACACTAGGCAAACGGATCCTTCTTGTGGACGTTGACCCACAAGCTAATGCCAGCAGCGTTTTTGGTCTTAAAGGCCAAAGCGGCAGCCTCTACGAGGCCTTGATCGAAAAAACCGCTCTTCAAGATCTTATCCTCCCTACCCGCCTCGCAAATCTCCACATCATCACAGCCAATTTAGATCTGGCAGGAGCTGAAGTGGAAATCGCTCGCATGCAAGATCATCTCTTTCAATTGCGCAGAGCCCTCGAGAATATCCGAAAAAATAATGCCTTTGATTTTGTCATTTTAGATTGTCCCCCGTCTCTGGGCATCCTGATGTCCAATGCACTCGTCGCAGCAGACGAAATTCTCCTGCCCATTCAGTGCGAATACTATGCTTTGGAAGGCTTGGGTCTTCTCGTACAAGTATCCGAACAGTTGCGACGATCCGGGGCAAATCCTTCCATGTCAATTTCCGGAATGGTAATGACCATGTTTGATGCCAGAACCAGATTGAATACCGCGGTGGTACAAGACGTCCGAGAACATTTCCGTGAAGTCGTTTATCAAACTGTAATTCCTCGTACTGTGCGTTTTGGTGAAGCTCCCAGCCACAGTAAAACCATCTTGGAATACGACCCGCTCGGAGCAGGAGCACAAGCTTATCACGCCCTCGCCAAAGAATTCCTTGAACGCCAAGCTAAAAATATCTCTTTTGTAAATTCGACTCCCTCACATCATGAATGAAATCTTAGATCACTTCCGAAAAACCGGCGCCCTTCTTGAAGGACACTTTATTTTACGCTCAGGGCTCCATAGTAGGGAATTTTTTCAGTGCGCCTTATTACTTCAATATACAAAAATTGCTGAGCGCATCTGCGGAATGCTAGCGGAAAAATTACATGCCTTCGAATGTGAAACCATAGTATCTCCCGCCTTAGGAGGCATTATTGTCGGTCAAGAGGTAGCCCGCCACTTAGGAAAACGCCACATATTCGTCGAAAAAAATGACCAGGGGGGCCTGGTTCTCAGACGTGGTTTCACAATGCAAGCGGGAGAAAAAATCGTTATCGCCGAAGATGTGATAACCCGTGGAGGACGTATCCGACAAACCATCGACGTCATCCGAGCTCTTGGAGGTATGGTGATGGGGGCAGGTTGCATCGTAGATCGAAGCAGTGGCTTGACTCCGGAATTTGGCTGCCCATTTGTCAGTCTGATTCAAATGAATGTAGAAAATTTCGAAGCCGATAAACTTCCCCCGGATCTTGCCATGCTACCCGTGATGAAACCCGGAAGCAAATAATAGGAAAGTGGTAGAGTAGAGAACTGCCGACGGATGGAGAGGCAAAGCTAATGACCGCCTGACAGGGGAGTGTCCGCGCATGGGTGTTTAGGGTCGATTTAGTTTAGTGGGTTATTTTAGTTTTTGGATCTGTTTTTTGGTGTTTTTTTGAATGGCGCGGTAGCGCCTCTGAAGTTCCCCCCCCGAACCGCGAGGGGATGGGGGCTGCGTAGCCACCCATTCTTTACCCACTCATTTTGTCGAAGAGCCTAAAAGGCTTCCGCCTCATTTTTTAAATCTTTCCCCAAAGGAAATGGCAAATTGACAGGCAGCCGCTGGCCAAGCCAATGGGGAACTCTTCCACTTGAGTTTTATAGCGGGATTCCTGCTCAGAAGGGATACGCTGGTATAAATTACGCAAAGAAAAGAATATTTTTTATGGGCATAAAATACAAATTTGTGCTTTGGCAAAGAGGGAGGAAGAAGTGCCACTACGAGAGTCACCTGTAAGGAAAACAGGTCATTTGTTAGATTATTTATGCGATCTTATTTTTATACTTTATTGAATGATTTATCACAGCACATGCAACTTCCATTTGATTCCCATATGGAGGGATCGCGAGTACGCTTTAAGGTAGATAAAGCCTACCAATTTGGATTAGGTTTGGATAATTCTGAGCTGTTTTTAGTGTTTGAATGTGTTTTGCTTGACAAGAAATTTCTAGAGTTAGAGCCCATGACATTCCTTCGTCTGAATTTTGCGGCTGCTTATCATGATGGCTGTTTTTCCTCCGTCGATCCTCACACCGATACCATTGTTCTTTTGACACGTTTACCACTTGAGGGATTAGAAGTTCCCCAAGTAGTGAAAACCATGGAAAAAATGTTAAATGTTGCCGATAGAATTACACGTGGGGAATTAGCGCAAGGCAGGTCCCCATCTTCTCAAACCCTCGACTTCTTCTCTCAGGTGCGACCCTAATGAATGAGAAATATAGCGAATCCGGTAGGGTTTCAGCAAAGGATGAAGTGCAAATTCGAAAGACAATAATCACGGTAAAGTCGTACTCATTTTATAGGAATTTCGCTATAAGCTCTAAAAACAAGCGCCTGTGAATTGAGACAATAGCGCAGCCCCGTGGGAGGAGGTCCATCCGGAAACACGTGTCCCAAATGCCCCCCGCAACGTGCGCAGAGAATCTCCGTTCGCACCATTCCATGGTTCGTATCCGAACGTTCCCAAACGTTCTCTTTCGCAAATGGTTTAAAAAAACTTGGCCATCCGGTTTTTGAATTAAATTTGAAAACAGACGTAAAAAGGGGCAAGTCGCAACCGGCACAAAAGTAAATTCCGGAATCGTGATGATCCACCAAATTTCCGCAAAATGCGGGTTCCGTACCTTGGTTTCGAAGAACTTCATAGCGTTCCTTTCCCAACTGACGAAGCCATTCCGAGGGAGTTTTGACAACAGTCGCTACCGTTTGCACAGGGCCGGGTCGCCCGTCAGACAATGCCCACCTTACTCTGACTTCTCGTCCTAAAACTGATTTCTCTTGCCGAGAGTTTGATTCCATAGCAAGTAAACTACCTGTAGCTACCAGTACCAACAAGGGAGATAAAAAAGGAATGGAAAATCTATGGCTCATAGGAATGACGTGGATTCATGGGAATGGCGCGGATCAGTAACTAGAGCATGGACTCCTATCAAAAATGAGCCTCTTTCTTCTCGCATCGCTCAATCCCAATGCATTAAATAAAATATAATGCAATTGGTGAAAATCCTCGAAGTGAGTTTGGTATCCTATCTGATTGGGAGTATTCCTACGGGATATATTGCTGGAAGACTCTGTGGTAAGGATCTACGCCAGGAAGGCAGTGGCAATATTGGGGCTACCAATGTAGTGAGAGTTTTAGGCAAAAAGTGGGGATATCCTGTTTTTGTCGTGGATTTTCTCAAGGGCGCCTTGGCTATCGTCCTTGCCTGGACGTTTTTCAATGAGGCTTCGGAGTCACAAAGAGAACTAGTGGGGCTTATTGCGGCAGTTGCGGCTATCTTGGGGCACAACTTTCCCATATGGTTAAATTTTAAGGGTGGCAAAGGTGTGGCGACAACAGCCGGCGTTATTTTAACCCTCTTTCCATGGCAAGTTTTCCTCATAGCACTCGTTGGATGGAATATTGTCTTCTTTACAACCCGCTTTGTCTCACTGGCCTCGTTAGTCACTGCAGTGCTTATTCCAATCATTTGCTTCATTCTATTTTGGTTTGGCAAAATAGGTCCCATATTTCTTTGGACGGGCTTTGGAATTTGCGCTCTCATTATTTGGCGACATAGGAGCAATCTCTCTCGCCTGATGGCTGGAACCGAATCCCGATTTTCAAAAGGGGCAAAAGAAAAAAACCTCTCCCACCCGCCTAAAATGAGTTCGTAGTGGGTGGTTCGTAGAACATACCGCCTGAAAAAAGCTGCGAATTGCCCCAAGAACTGAATGGATCATACAATGCTCTCCTTAAAGAAGCCCCAGTTCCTGGGCAGTTGTTTATGCACAAAAAAATCAGTGTGATTGGCGCGGGAAGCTGGGGCACCGCCCTTGCCATCCTTCTTGCGGAAAACCGTGCATCCATACGCCTATGGGGACATCACCCCACTCTCGTGGAAGAGCTGATCAATCACCGCATAAATTCCACTTACCTGCCTGGTTTGCGGCTGCCTCCGAACGTCTACGCCACCCACCAGTTAGTGGATACTTTGGATGCTGAACTCATCCTGATGGTCACTCCTTCCAAGGCGATTCGCCATGTCGCCAGTGAGATAGCAAAACTCGGAGTTTCTCCCCACAGCATTTTGATCTCCTGTACAAAGGGAATCGAACACGAAACCGGTAAGCTGATGAGCGAAGTCCTCGAGGATTGCTTCCCTAAAAATCCTATAGCCGTACTTTCCGGTCCCAACCACGCCATCGAAGTCGCTCAGAAAATTCCGGCTGCCGCTGTCATGGGGGCCGTCCATCCGGAACTCCTTAAGCAACTGCAAAAAACATTTTTTCTTCCCAGCTTCCGTATTTATACTAGTGACGATGTGAAAGGGATTCAACTTGGAGGGGCTCTGAAAAACGTCTTTGCTATTGGAGCGGGCGCCTCAGACGGATTTAATATGGGGGACAATGCAAAGGCTGCCCTAGTGACTCGAGCACTCGCAGAAATGAGCCGATTAGGGGTAGCACTGGGAGGACGGCGAGAAACATTCCAAGGCCTAAGCGGCATAGGTGATTTAATGGTCACTTGCTTTAGCCGTCACAGTCGAAACCGTTCCTTTGGCGAAAGAGTGGGGCGTGGTGAATCCCCCACCACCATTCAAGAATCAATGAAAATGGTTGTCGAGGGGGTCCCTACCACACAAAGCGCCCGCCGTCTCGCCCTCCAATTAGGAATAGAAGCTCCTATTGTGGAAGCAGTATATCAAGTGGTTTATGAAGGCAAAACTCCGCATGATGCTCTGTGGGAATTGCTGGAACGTCGGCCTCGGACTGAACTCGACTCTCTTACTCAAAGCATTGAAAAGTAATCCACTGATACTAGGCAAGAAAGTGGCGTACCTCTACTCCGGGAACTCCCATGCAACTTTCAAAAAAATCTGAATACGCTTTGCGGGCGCTCCTTTATATGGCAAGGCGTCCTCGTCAAGTGATTCACACCATTCAAGAAATTTCTCAGAAAGAGAAAATTCCAACAAAATTTCTCGAGCAAATTCTTCCCATCCTCAAACAAGCAGGTTACGTGGCAAGTAAACGCGGGCTGGGAGGAGGACACCTCTTGCTCCAACCCCCCAATCAAATTCGCATCTTTGATATTATTGCGCTTATGGAAGGCACCATGCTCCTTTCAGATACCACACCGGGTGGCGAAAGCGATATGGCAATCGGGATATTCCTTCGTGGATTTAGCGGGGAAATTGCTCGATTATTGAATGCCCTTACCATTGCGGACCTCCTTCAAAATGTCCACGCGCTTGAAGGAACTTCGTTTGAGATCTAGAAATTCTTCACCCCACAGCCTAAAAAAGCCCCAGTTCCCGGGTAGGCGTGAGCCAGAAAAATGGTTTTCTTTGCAAGATGCTCTTTCAGATGGTAGATAATGACTATGGAAATCTTAGGAATGGCCATTATCGCATGGGGAGCACCTTCTTTTCAGGAGCTTGTCGTGATCTTGGTGATCGTGCTCATTGTATTTGGAGCCAAAAGGTTACCTGAACTTGCCCGGGCGTTTGGCCAAAGTATGAATGAATTTCGAAAGGCCAAAGAAGAATTCGAAAAAGAACTTCACAAGTCTGCTCCCTCAGAGAAATCCAGCGAGGGGCAAAGTGTTCCGACTCTTCATCCCGCCCCTCACACCACCCCTACAGAACCTGCCCTTTCAGAAAAATCTCATCCTTCCTCAGACAATCGTCCTGTCTAATTCGCCAGAATGGTGCGGTATTGCTATCTATTAGTATTCGCAATCGCTTGGATCGTTGCGATACCCATACAAGCAGTTCCCTGTAAAGTGGTTGCATATAATCTAAAGAATTACTCCATTAAGGGAGACGCAACCATACCCGCAAAGTCCCTGACTTCTCTCTCTGTCATCGAAACAATGCTCGGAAAACTTCAGCCCGATGTATTGGCTATCTGTGAGATGGGATCCCGCCAAGACCTGTCTTACCTTCAACGCAAATTGAAAAAAACAGGGAGCGACTTGCCATATACTATCTGGCTCGATGCACCGGATGCCTCTCGGCATTTGGCACTTCTCAGCCGTTTCCCCATTGAACGAGACGATTCCCGGCCACTGGTTTCCACACCCCTCCCCGGTCACTTTGTAAAACGGGGTATTCTAGATGTCACCATCAGGCTGGATGAAAATTTTACCCTTCGTTTGGTGGGATCACATCTGAAATCACAAAAGCCGCTTACGGGAAAATTCGATTCCCAACAAGTGCGGATTGCGGAAGCAGAATCACTCGCTTCACACATTCGGCAGATTCTAAAATCTTCCCCTCGTTCTCATCTCTTGGTTTTCGGAGATTTTAATGACCGTCCCACGTCTTTCACAGTAAAAACCGTCTTAGAATCCCACTCTTTCAGCCCTCTTTATGATCTCGTTCCCTCCGATACGCGAGGAGACCGTTGGACCTATTATTTCGCAAAGGATGATGTTTATTCACGCTACGACTATCTCCTTGCCACGCCCGAGCTCATTCCAAAAATAATTGAAACAGGCATCGGTCACTTCCCCTACTGGAATTTTGCTAGCGATCACCGTCCTCTCTATCTCCTTCTTTCCACCTCCCAAATACTCAATTAGAACATTTTACAATAATCCCCCATCCGTTTACACACCAGCAACTGTGGAGAACTTTCTTAATACCGTTATCACTGTCTACGCCGCTCTTTTCCCCATCTGCAATCCCCTGGGGGTCGCCCCTTTATTCCTTTCAATCACTCGAGGGGAGAAGTCTCACCGCCGCCGCGAGCAGGCACTGAAAGGCTCGATATTTGTTTTTTTTATCCTTACCGGATTTTTATTAGGCGGATCGTTTATTTTGAATTTTTTCGGGATTTCACTGGATGGAGTTCACATCGCAGGAGGACTTGTCGTAACGGGAATCGGCTTACGCCTCCTTCACCAAGCACCGGATTCTAATCGTCAAGGTATCGAAACAGAAGAAGCCATGGACAAGCCTGACATTTCCTTTAGCCCATTGGCGCTTCCACTGTTAGCCGGTCCAGGCACTATCGCTGTAGTCATGACTAAAAGTAGTCAGTTTAAATTCCATTTTATTCCCTTGGCAGCTGCCGTCACAGCGATTCTGCTACTCAGCGTAACTTGCTGGTTGATCCTAAGTCAAGCGGACCGCATTCTTGAAACTATTGGAGTTACTGGCGCGAACGTTCTTACAAAAATCATGGCCTTTCTCTTAGTGTGCATCGGAGTTCAATTATTTTTAAACGGCTGCATCCATCTCCTGCGTGCTCAAATTTGAAGCCCCATACCTACTTGAATTGGTACCGAAAAAGAGGACACGGGAATATAGTTACCATTGAGTGAGTGGTTCATAGGTTTTTATTGGTTGAGGTTTGAATGATTTTCCCTTATAGCGGAAAGATCCGGCAGCGTACTGGCTGCCGCGGTCGGAATGATGAATTTTAGGGTGAGCGGTGCGAGAATAGAGCAACACGCAACCCCACATTTCTTACCCACTCCTTTTTTTCAAGGAGACAGAGTCTTTTGGGACAGGCTCTTACGGTAAACTCCGTCTTTTTCCTCCCCTTTATCCGTTAAAATTCCGGAAGAACCAAAGTATAGCACGACGAGAACAGGAATCTGTTCAGCTTAAAAAGCATACATTCTGTTTAGAGCGCGATTATCAAATCGATATTATGTTGTCTGACATCTGTATCTATGAACACCCGCACGAGGATCTCTTCCGGTCAGCACAATTTGCATCCCCATTTTACTTTCCCGCTCAATTCATTTACCGAATATTCGGATGCGTCTGAAAATTCCCAGAGCACTTTACCAAAGGAAACTTCTGAGAAGAAAGAGGGAGAGGAAAAATCCGGCCGCCTTTTACGTCGGATGCGCAGAAGCAATGATCTTTCTGCTTATGATAAAGAAATTCTCGACGCAGAAGATATTTCCATCTTGGAGAAAACTACATTTCGCTATGCGTCTCTCAAGGCAATTCAAGAACTACCTCTTGAAAAAATAGCGAAATTAACTGCCTCCCAAATAGAAAACATCTCGACTCCCATTCTGGAATCCATGCCACCGCAATGGGTGGCGACAATTCATCCGCAGACCTGGATGCAACTCGATTCCCGTACCCGTGCGACTCTCATTCACTATTCGACACTCATTTTAAACGACTCAAAGAAACAACAGGGAGGACAAGAATTTTTGAACCACTATGCTCGAATGAAAAACTATCTGATCACACTTCCCGGCACCCATCTGGCTGTACTGGAAGACAGAGTATTTCATATTTTTGAGCCGACAGACCTTCTTCAAATCCTCACTCCGGAGAAAATTTCTCACATTGCTCCTGAAAAAATTGTAAAAATATCGAAGAATTGGAGTCTCCTCACACCGCAGCATGTGGAAGCAATGGATCCCAAAGTTTTTTCATTGGCGTCTTCTTCTCAACTTACACAATTGAGCCTCGAAAGCCGCAGAACGATAAGCCCCCTACAGCTCTCTCAAGTCAATCTGAATGTAATTCCAGATTGGTTCCTATTAGAACTCACACCTCAACAAGTTCGAGCACTCGGTCAAAAAGTTTCTCAAATCCCTACCTCCCTATTTGCCAATACCGAAGCCATCCAGGAGCACCTAGCAGCCGTGCGGAAACTGGAGGATGCGAAGGTTCAACTCCTCGATACAGTCCATGAATTGAATTCCCTACTGAATGACTCCTGGGAACCGGCGCAGGCTGAACGAATTCGAACCGCTTTATGGAAAATGGAAGATTGGAGAATGCGAACACTCATTGTGGGAGACCCAGTATTAGATGATCAAGGACATCCCGTGAATGCACGGATCGAATTTGAAACCGCCCACCGGATATTTCAAAACATACTCAATGAAGTACCTCAACCCCCGGAACAAATGGCCAAATTTCAGGCGATATGGCAAAAAATACAAAATAAGGGAAATAAGTTTTTACAGCGTCGGGGAGAATCTTCACAAGCAGAGGCGTACCTGTGGACCATGAATCAAGCACTCGCCGAGTTCATGCTGGCACTGGATGAAACACAAATTACCGAGCTCAATGGAAGGCAAATACACGAACTCTCCTCCGAGGGGTGGGATGCAATTTTTCGCACACTAGAAATACAAGCACAACGCCACGCTGAAGTGCAAGCCCCCCTCATTGCCCGACAAAAAGCCTTACAGGAAGCGCGAGAGAACGGCAAAAATTCTGAATGGGCCCTTACTAGAATAGATGAACTTATAGAACCGTCACTCACAAGAATAAATAAAGAAAGATTCATAGAATTAGCAAAAAATTTCTTTGAAAAATTTCAATCCATGCAGTTCTCTAGCATAAAGCCTGAGATTGTAGACATGTGGAATATCCCAGGTTGGGCAAATGTTTTGGAAGTCATTGCTCTCTCGCGGATGCTTTCCACTCAATCCTTACGAAATTATTCAAAGGTTGAGATCCAAAAAATTTCCGATGCGGTTCTTCAGGACATGAAGGAGAAAGGGATTCCGTTCCTAGAAAGACTGACATTGCAACAAATAGACTGGCTGACTCAAGATGACGATGGGAAGAGTACAAGCATTGTTTATAATAAAGAAGAAATTCAAGCAGCTCGAAATCGTATTCAAGAGAATAATAGGTCTGGAACATTGCTGCAATTGAGCTTTCTAAAATTGCGAGCGGATCAACTCGATGGAGTTTCCCCTAAAGCAGTTCAAGATTTTTTACGCTCTCCCAACTGGATCAATTTTGTAAGCGATGAAGTACTGGTGGCAATAATAAGAAAGTATGTTGACAATAAAAATTTATTAGGAGCGGATTTTTACATTCAATGTGCTCAGAATGCAAAATTTCATATTATCCCAACAGAAATCAGACAAAAAATTGATCCCGCTTTTTTTAAGACATTTCACATAGATAACTTTTGGCAACACTTGCTGCCTTTTATAAAGTTGGAAAATAATTTTGTGCCTACTAAGGAGCAATTTTTTGACGTGATCACAGGCTTAAAAAGCGATCAGCTTGCAGAATGTCTGCCTCTATTTAAGATACTTGCATTCGCAATTTTACCCTTTGTATCTGCTGATAACATCCATCGGGTCCCTGCGGAAGCGTTTCGTTATCTCGGTGAATTGCCCCCCCTCACTCCCCAGCACATCAAAAACATGGAACTTGGCCATTTCGCCGAGATGTCGCCAAAAGTATTTGCCCAGCTCTGGAGCGAAAACAACTCCCTCCTTTCTTCCATACGCCCAAAAATATTAAAACAACTCCCTCTCAATCATTACTCGCAGTTGTCTCAATATGTCAGTGATCATGGGACATCTTTCAGTCAAATATGGATTCCCAAACAATATGGAAAACTTCCGGATCAACTCTTTTTCGAACAGATGATCCATCTGAATGAAACGCCTGGCAGGTGTCTTCAAAAACTTACAAAAAGTCAATTCAGTGCCTGGCTGCAAGGTCAACCGCCATCCACTCATCACGCCCATTCTCTTCCATTAAAAACCATTTTAAATATTGAGCCTAAAGTATTTGCGTCTATTGCAAACAAAGGCCCCTTACAAGCTAAGGATTTATCCTCTCGGATTCTACAAGGGCTGCCATTATCATATTATCAAGCCTTATATGATCATGTACTTCCAACGGAAAGATCCTTCGATGATCTTTGGGTAGATGGGCAATTGTCTTTTCTTCCCTCTCAAGTTTTCTCTAATGGATGGATCAATCCCAAACAGACAGCCTCAGATCATTTACGCTTTTTTACTTCTGCCCAATGGGATGCTTGGCTGAGTAGTCACCCCGATAATGATCTCAAATGGTTGAAACCAGACGCGCTTCATGAGTTTCATAGAACAAATTTAAGCAGCCAATTTCTTTTGAAATTATCTGAAGCTCAGATGCGGCTCCTTCGAAAGAAAGAGCTGCAAAAGATTCCTCAGGAAGTAATGCAACAGTTCATAGCATCCACTCCTGAGGCAGATCAGCGGATAGAATATTTAATTTCCGAGGGTATTGTAACGGAGGAAAACGTAAAATTTGCTAAGAAGAATGCAGTGGATCTTTCTCAAAATAAACCCACTGATTCGAGCATTGCAGATTCTATTAGACAGGTGGGGCAGAATCCAGATCCAGCCACTGTCCAAATTGTCAAGGAGGCATACCAAAAGGCGCAACAAGTGCAGCAATGGAATACCTTAGAGCAAGGAGTCCAAGAACTGAGTAATGATGTAACCGTATTGGAAGTTGAAGCACGGCAAAAGGCTCAAAAAGTCGGAGATTCCCATTGGATCCTCCTTCCTGGCACTCTTCAAAAAGACAGCCCTGAAGTCACTCTGTTTCACCAAAAAACTCAAGAAAGTCTCAAAGTACCACTGAATGATCAAAAGCGGATCAATCGTGTGACAGACCGTATGAAGACCCTCCAGGAATTTTTCACCTCCTTCAAGGCAGCTTCAAAAACTCGAGGAGGAAAACTTGCGGGATTCGGAATAGGCGCTATGTCTACTGTGCAATTTTGGCTCAATATCCTCAGTAGCCCCGATAAAATCCAAAAGCTCCCGGTAGGCCTCCAGTTGAGCATTTACTGGAACTTGGCAGACACGTTAGCTGGGTGGGCTGAAGATGGCCTCTCAGTTGCCCATTGGGGAATCAAGAAATTTCGTGCTGCAGCAAAAGGCTTTATCTCATTTGCAAACCAGGTGACACGGCAAAATTCACCTGTAACGAGCACCCCCCGTGACCTTTTCCTTGCCAAAGCTAGCGTTCAATATTTTCCTAAAAATAAATCCAGCCTCGTGCATGGCTTCCAAAAAGGACTTAGCAAAATAGGTCCTTACTTAAGTACACTCAACCGCTTTTTCGGGGGAGTGTCCCTTGGAACCAGCATTGGAGATCTGAGTACAGCACAAACCAGAGACGAGCAAATTCTGGCGGGAACTAACTTAGGATTTAACCTTCTGGCACTGGGCATAGGACACCTAGCTGGCAGTGTCGCTGCTGGTCCACTCATCCTGGCGGGAATCTCCATTAATATTATAGTGGATACTAAACTAGGAATGGATCGCGCTATTAAGCAATATCAATCACGCGCAGATGAAGCTAGGGACTTTTTGGAAATCTGGCATCGCCTTTATAAGCAACCGTCTAAATATCAGGAGAACATCCTCTCCTTTCAAAATGCCAGATTAAGAAAAATAGACCTTTCGAATGGAGAAATAATCACTAATTCTCAATTAGTTCATACCCTTCGGATGAAAAAAAATCAGCAGACTGGTCAATATGAACATTATTATCTGCCGCCAAAAAAACTTGCTGACATTTACGATTTTTCTGAGTCAACCCTCCTTTCTGAAAACGAAGCGCAACAAATCCAAGTCGTCCGACTGCCGGATAATACCAAACAAGAAAACCTGCTCATTGAAGAAGCAGATACCTATTTGCCTGAACAGCGCTATTCCATTGAAAGGAACTACCCCGCCACCACACCAGAACAAAGGCATACGGAGGAGATCCTAAAAAGGAAGGGAATGATTACTGGTCCTGTACGTTCGCTCATTTCCCGCGATCAGCAACCTACAGAAAAGGATGTTCCCCTATCCCTGAAAGCCCCCGCTCATAGAAATATGATTTGGATGGTGCCATTTGAGGCCAAAGAAAACAAGGCAAGCTATGAACTGGAAACGCATAGCAAAGGAGCCCTGAATATGATCAGCTACTATGCTCACGGAATCCACCTCAAATTAAAAGATCCGGCCGACGTCACCACCCCCTCTCTGATTCAAATCCACGTGGGTGACGCTCAGTTGTTTCCGCAAGAGGGCTTAAAAGTGGAAAATCGTGAGGGAAAAAAACTGCTCCTCATTACCCATCACAACAATCAAACTTCGGAAATAGATATTTCTGAAATCACAGATTCTGTCGTCCAAATCATAGGAAGACAGGGAATTTGGAATATCTATCCGGATGGGAAAATATACTTACAAGGATGTATCACTACCGATGCCTCTGATGAGGTGACTCTGAGGCAATTGGAAAAAGAAAACCGTATGGAGGAGGCTGTCAAAATCTATCCCGCGTCATTGATCCTGAAGCCTCCAACCAACTCCCTCATATTCACTTCCACAGCGACCAAGGATGGAGTCACCACCAAAATTACAAAGATTACAAACCCAAAAACTACCACCATCACCACCCACATCTCTGGGCATGGTACGGCAAATCCGTATGGAGGCCCTAAAACCCACACCGAAGTGATTCCCACTCCTGTCGATGATCCCATACACCAACAAGTCCAAGAATTATATAAGAGATATCTTACTCAAATCAGTGTGGCACATCAAACTACGACTCCCAGGGTATTTATAGATGGGAAGATAATAAAAAGTGATAAAATTCTTCCCGGCGCTCAATTTATTGAGAACAGTGAAAGCAAAGATTATTACTTTTTCTTCCATGCTCCCACCGGAACGCTCCAGCGAATCAGAAAATTGGATGGGGAAGAATCTCGTTGCCAACTCCCCATCAAAAATGGCGTGCCCACTCAGCTAGTACAAAAGGGAGAGCAAATTTCCTTTAAATATTTCGTTCCCTATGGAACGGAGGGCAAAAGAGTGGTATTTGCTTATCAGTGGACAGATGAAGGACCTCAACTTACAGCTGTAGAGGGAGTGATCGTGGAACAAGATTTGTTAGCCCTCCCCAACCGTCCCACTGGAACTGTGTCTCGTAATCTGTCCATAAAAATTCCTAATCCTGCATTAGCCAACCTCCTCAAACAAGCTGGAATTGAACCACCCCTTGGACGTGCACAAACTCATATTGGCAAAGGAGTGAAAAGCTGGATTCATTTCATAGGACAAGATGTGAGCGGAACTTCTTACAACTTCGATGCTCACTTAAAATCAGGCCGGATTATTTTAATGAATAAAGAGGACCGGTTCGTCGCCGAATTATCAAACAATCTCTCGAAGGGGCGAATCTATCATTCTCCAAAGGAGCAAAGTGTATTATTTGTGAAACTATTGGAGGAGGAAGAAGCCGGAAATAATAGGCAACAACTGCCACCCCGCATAATGGATGTGAGAGAAATTACCCATACACCAGGCGCCAATTTAGTTTGCCTCATTTCTGCAAATGGCAAAATTACCCTATGGAACCCATTTGCTGATACCAAAGCCATTCTACCAGAGCCCCGGATAGAGAGGGTTTCTGAGAGAATTCCTCTGCCTATAATTGCTCTACCCGCGCAAAAACAGTCCGAGAGAGACGATCTGTCCACTCCAGCAAAAATGAGGACTAGAATGCATCCGGCGCCTCTATTGATACGGGGAACAGTGTAAAATGAGTGCCCTCACTTTGCATATGGCGGCAAGATGGAACGCACTGGAAAATGTAAAACATTCTATTCATTGCTTTCTTTCATAGGTAAGAAAGCACTCTCCACCATTCACATCCATAGACTTTAACTGAAAATCTAAGGGGCGAGCCAGAAAACTTCCTGGAAGCCCGGATAGAGAAGGGGCGCCATACCCTCCAAAGATCAGAGGCGTAATTGTCAAATTGATCTCTGCCACAGCATCCGCCTCTAGCAAGGCATGCATTAAGGTGGGCCCCCCTTCACAAACCAGGGTGCGCACTTGATATTCGCAATAAAGAATACTGAGAATTGCTTGGATAGAAAATGCTTCCCCAAGCAATGTGTGAATCACCACCGACTTGGGAAACGCATTCCTTATCGAAGAAGAAACTGTAGCTGCGGTAAAAATAAGAAGTGGAGAACGCATTGTCGAAAAAATCTTCATTTGAGGATTCAAGTGCCCTCGGCCACTGACCAAAACTCGCAAAGGCTCGGCTGGTTTTCCAGCCGTCTTCCGTGCCTGTCGGAGCTCCAGTCGTGAAATTCCCATCGACATGCGATCGATCTCCGCTGTGTTTCTGCCAACCATCAATGCATCGCCACGAGCCCGAATCTCCTGCAATCGTTGCCGATCCGTTCTCGAACCAAAACCGCTGGGGGTCCAATTCCGCGTCGACACTTTCCCGTCGGCAGTCATAGCAAAATTAACGATCACTCGAGGACGCAACTCGTGGTTCATCGAGAGGGATCAAATCGCTTTTCTAAGTCATGAACTTGCTGAGTCATGTCCTTAATATGCAAATTTTCCGCTCTGCTTGGCCGATAAAATAAATAGACAACTCCCCCTACCAGACTCCAAAACATGTTCAAAAGAAAGCCAGTAACGGAAATTAAAACGGCGATTGCTCCGGGTGTTCCATACAATACATAGAGCATGGTCTCAAAAAGTCCCTCGCGTACTCCCAATCCGGAAAGACTGATCGGCAAAGAAGCCATGGTCAGCACCACAGGAAGCACCGAAAAAACATCCAAAAGAGAAAGGTGCGACCGAAATGCTAAAGAGGCAAAAAAATAAGAGGAGAAAAGAAAAAGATGTCCTGCGACAGAAATTACCAATGCCCGCAAAATCGCTCCAGTTCGGCGGGCATATAAAGAAAATGCCGTTCCCAATTCGATAATGTACATGCGCAGTGGGATCCATTTCGGCAATCGATCAATCCATCCCAAACGCTCTATGGTAAAAGCGACAACAAGTATCGCTAGCACACTACATAAAATAAGCATCAAAACACCGAGCAAACGCCGGGTCTCTTCATGATGATAGAGGACATTGAATCGCCAAAAGCTCAGCACTATTGCCACCAAAATCAATCCGATCAGACCAAGCACCCGATCCACGACCACGGAAAGAAAGATGGAACTTTTTTTATCAGGCACCTCTCTCATCAGATAAAAGATTTTTACAATATCTCCGCCAGTCGCACCCAATAGAAATAAGTTAAAAAAAACGCCCACCATATTCAGTCGCAAGGTTCGCCACCAGCCCAGTGGAATTCGCTGAACTTTAAGAAGAATACGCCACCGTTCAGTCTGTAAAAGCAACGCAATGCCGACACAAATAAGGCCCGGAAAAATCCAAATAAACTCCGCAGTTTGCAGCGCGTAAAACATTTTCTGGCGCTTTTCCGCATCATGAAAAATCCACAATAAGAGAAGTACAGTAATCAGAATCTGTACTGCGGTAGTGAGAATTTTTTTCATCTGCGGAATTGATTTTTCCAATGCTCAATGGAGCTGAGAATTGCAGCGTTTTCACTACCTCCCCTTAAGTCCAGCACAAAAAGGCTATTATGAGGCAACAAAGGCACTAATTTCTCATAGTCAATCACCCCAGTAAAAGGAGGAAGATGCCGCTGATCCAATCCCCTCACATCATCCAGAGAACAGCCAATCGTTTGAGAAACCATGCATTTCAACCATTGTTCATGATCAAGCAAGGTAAGATATTGTTTGATTTGAGCAGATCCGAAATTATGCCAGTACCCAAACACCGGATGATTCAACTCCTCTAGCAAAGAAGGAAACTCCCGTTCGCTAGGAAACGCCTCGTATGCTTCTTGGTTTTCAATACCCAAGCGGATTCCTCGATCACCAGCATAATCCCCGACTTCACGCAAACAATCTAGCACTCGGTTTTTTAACAAATCAGACTTTTTTTCACGCTGGAGAATCTCCTCGATCTTTGCATGAGCAAATTCTTTTGTATAAAGTTTACCTTGGCAAGCGAGCTTCAAAAAGCGGCTGTGCGACTTCATATCCATCGCATTTCCACAGTCCAAAACTACGGTGCTCGCACCGAGTTGAATGGCATGGTCAATCGTCCGCTGCGTCAAGCAAACAGCAAGCGTTCGTTCTTCCTCTTCCTGAGCTGTAAATTCAGGACCACGGACTCCGTTTAAAGGCGAAAAACAGTAATTGCGAAGGTGAGAAATATGTATCCCTCCCTGGTCCACAAATTTAGCAATCTCAGACATCGGACAAGGGCCTAACCCTTCATGCAGCTCTGCCCAGTGAAAACCCAAGTTTGCGATCTCTTCCAACATCGCCTTTCCCGAGTGGTGCCTATGGGAGTTCCAGGCGGTAGATAAGGATAGTTCGTAGTAGTTCATAGTGAGTGGATGGTTCTACCAACTATGAACTCAAAGCTGGGGCCAAAAATAACGGTAAATTCGAACTCATTTTACACGGGCTTCGCTAGATATGGGAATGGGAACGGGATCGAGTTTCCAAATGTCACGTGCATATTCACTTACCGTTCGATCACTCGAAAATTTCCCCATTCGAGCGGTATTCAGAATCGCCATTCGAGCCCAATTTGCTTTGTTGCGAAAAGCTAAATCCACCCTTTGTTGACAATCACTATAAGCACGGAAATCCGCAAGCACGAGAAAGGGATCCTGATAAATGAGGTTATTACGAAGGGCACTGAGAGTACCCGGGGGATCCTTCGGGATAAAATAATTGGATCCCACCCAATCCACTATGGAACGCAGTTCCTCATCCTCACGATAATATTCCTCCGGGCAATATCCTTTATTAAGAAGCGCTACCACCTCATCAGCATTTAAGCCGAAAAGGAAAATATTTTCATCCCCTACTTCTTCACGAATTTCGACTGTGGCGCCGTCCAGTGTTCCAATCGTCAATCCCCCATTCAAAGCTAGCTTCATATTACCCGTACCGCTGGCCTCTTTTCCGGCAGTGGAAATTTGCTCGGACAGATCAGCCGCCGGCACAATGCGTTGAGCAAGAGAAACTCTATAGTTTGGCAAAAATGCTATTTTCAGTTTGTTGCCCACTCGATGATCTTCATTGATTTTTGCAGCCACGGCATTAATCGCCTTAATAATATCCTTGGCCATGTCGTAGCCCGGAGCCGCTTTAGCCGCAAAAATAAATAC
Source organism: Verrucomicrobiota bacterium (assembly GCA_023269545.1). Classification (GTDB taxonomy): domain Bacteria; phylum Verrucomicrobiota; class Verrucomicrobiia; order Chthoniobacterales; family Xiphinematobacteraceae; genus Xiphinematobacter. Next base: position 22,901 of record JAHFTB010000014.1, read on the forward strand.
TCGGGAAACCATGTCTAAATTCGGATTTTGGAGCAAACGCCTATAGAGTGCCAGAATATGAAGGAGATTTAAATGTTGACGCTTATACTCATGCAAACGTTTGATGTGGACATCGAAGAGTGCGTTAGAATCCACACTAATTCCACATTCCTGCCGGATTACACGAGCCAAATCCGTCTTATTAGCCAATTTGACCTCCATAAACTCACGTTGAAATTCAGGATCATCCGCAAATGTCTCAAGAGCCCGTAGCTTATTGAGATCCCTCACCCAACCGTCGCCTATCCGAGAAGTAATCAAAGCACTTAACCGAGGATTACATGCCAGAAGCCAACGCCGAGGGGTAATCCCATTGGTCTTATTATTAATTTTCGCAGGATAAAGAACATGAAAGTCAGCAAACAAATGCCGTTTCAAAATTCGCGTGTGCAATGCCGCCACGCCATTCACGGAATGGCTGCCCACAATACTCAAATGCGCCATACGTACCATCTGTTCTTCTCCTTCTTCAATGAGAGAGAGCGCTTGTTTTTTACTGAGATCACCGGGCCACTGAACTTCCACCTGCTCTAAAAATCTAGAGTTAATGTCAAAAACGATCCGCAAATGACGAGGCAAGACTTTCCGAAAAAGAGATATGCTCCACTTCTCGAGTGCTTCTGGAAGAAGCGTGTGGTTCGTATAAGCAAAAACGCGAGTAACGATGGACCAAGCGGAATCCCAATCGATTCCGTACTCATCAATAAAAATTCGCATCAATTCCACCACAGCGATCGCCGGATGCGTATCGTTGAGTTGAATGGAAACTTTATCCGGAAATTTTTGCCAATCGTCGTTGTTTTTTCGAAACCGGCGAATGATATCCTGTAAGGAACAGGCAACGAAAAAATATTGTTGGATAAACCGTAACTCCCGCCCTTTTTCAGTTTTATCATTGGGATATAAAACCTTGCTGATATTTTCACTCTGGTTCTTTTCTTGCACGGCCTCATCGTAACCACCACGATTAAATGCTTCCAAATCAAAGTCCTCCGAAGCACGGGATTCCCAAAGTCGAAGATAATTGACGGTCTGAGTGCCAAAACCAGGAATAAGAATATCATAGGGAATGCCGACCATCTTTCTGGTTCCCTTCCACTCCTGTACATAGTTTCCTTGGTCGTCGAAGATGTCGTCCACATAGCCGTAAAGGCGGATCTCAGTGGTGTGCTCCGGTCGCATAATCTCCCAAGGCGTTCCGTAATTTAACCAGGCATCCGGTAACTCCACCTGATAGCCATCACGCAATTCCTGTTTGAAGAGGCCGTATTGATAATGAATGCCATAGCCTATGGCGGGAAGATCCAACGTAGCCAGGGAATCTAAAAAGCAGGCGGCAAGGCGTCCTAATCCACCGTTACCGAGAGCCATGTCATATTCTTCATTACGTAACTTCTCGAGATCCAACCCCAGTTCCCTCAAGGCCTCTTCGATTTCTCCGAATACCCCCGCCCCATACAGACTGTTCGAAAAGAGCCTCCCCATGAGAAATTCCAATGAGAAATAATAAAGACGTTTGACATTTTTTTGATAATACTTCGCTTGAGTAGCAAGCATCCGCTCTACAAGAATCGTCCTGACAGCCTTGGCCGTACTGAGCCACCAGTCTCGCGGTGTAGCGGTTTCCGTATCACGTGCCAGTCCCAATTTCAATTGATCTTGAATCAAAACTTTAAGGCCGGAGGCACTCGTGTCTATCGTCGATCGAAAAGTAAGAGGGTTCTTCATCACTTTTTCTTTTTCCGTTCTGACAGTTTCGCTCATTTTAGGATCCCCTCATCTGCTGTATTTGTGCACCCGGTTCTATCTCCCTTTAAAAAGGATCGGAAGTACATTTTCTCGTTTGCAACACTTATCTGAAACATTCGTATTTTAAGAACATGTCTTGAAGCAAGCGAACCCCCACAAGTCCATCGGATTACCGAAAATTTACCTCTTTAAAAGATTTGAAGATAGTGGGAAATAAAAACATTAAGTCCATTCATCTGCTATTGTAGTCTCTATTTTGCAATACCAGTAAAACTGTGCTCTATTATGAAGCATTTATGAAATTTCCATGTCTATATCACGCTCTTCCCATCATGCGCTTATTCGCGCGCAAAAACCCGCCCACGCCCACTATTCCATTGGTCTCCAACCCGTCTGCTTCCGGAATAAAAACGCCTGTTCAAACGCCTATTCGTGTGACTCCAGCATTCTCCAGGCAATTCATTCCTTCTTCTTCCAAATCACATCCCTCAGCCTTCCCATTATCTCATCCACAAAATACCGGTGGCATCATTTCAGAGAATGCCTCTCAACGCACTTCCTCTCTTACTAATCAAGCTAACAAAATGGATGCACTCAAAACAATGTTGCAGAGTGAGAATCCGAAAATGTCTGCGGAAAACCTACAAACGGCCGCAAGCCAAATTACGAAGTTTATATATGATGAAAATGCTCAGGATTGTAACCTTTCGAACCTGGACATCAAGGCTCTCCCGGTTGATGCACTTTTTAAGGAAAAACTTTCCAAAAGGTGTACACACTTGAATCTCTCCGAGAACAAGTTATCCAAACTCCCCAATCAATTCCTCTCTCCAAGAAATTCTTTAATATATTTGGATCTATCTAAAAATCCCATAACAGCACTTCCAGATTGGTGCTACGGTTCAAATAAAACCACCATTTTGGGAAAAATCTTGGCGAGCATGAATGAAAATTCAACTTTTGAATCCAATGGGAAACCCTATCAGACAAAGCTTCAAACACTCATTTTGGATAGCACACATCTTCCCAAATTAAGCGACCGTATTAAAAACCATACTGACCTGAAAAAGCTTAGCATAGAGAAAACTAAGATCAGCCTCCTTCCTCCACTCCCTCTCTCATTGAAAGAGTTAAATGCGTCTCACACTCCTCTCATCGCCCTGCCTTCCAATATTGATCAGCTTAATCTAAAAAAATTAAATCTTCAAGGCACTAAGGTAACGATACTTCCTCCGGAATTTAGGAAGCTTCCTCTCCAGGAACTCAATCTTAGCGACAACCCGCAAATAAAACATCTCCCTTCCTGCTTGTTCTCCTTAAAAACATTAGAAATACTTGATTGCAACGGTACCCACCTCGAAGAAATTCCGAGCAAAATCAATAATTTAGTATCTCTTAAAAAAATTTCCTTACAAAAGACTCTTATTAAAGAACTCCCGAGTGAATTGTTTGATTTGCCTCAATTAAAATATATTGATCTTAAATATAGTAAAATACAATGCATATCAAATGAAGATGGCAATGAGTATAAGTTACTTTATCTGAAAACTGTGAATGATTCAAATCCCTTATGGGATCAATATCTTAAACCTGGAATATATTACTTTAAGCATCCAGGTAAGAATTCTTCCAAAGAATTATTTCTCACCCACACCCCGTGGCTAGAAACAATAAACACTTATATTAGATCAGATCAACCCTATACATTACTGCCTTTTTCAGGAAACAAGCTTGTCATAGAAAAAAACCTATAGCAAAATCAGCATAGCTATTTGGAAGCTTTCTTTGTATTGCCTTTCGCCGTATATTCATAGTGTATGATACCTAAATGGTATCTGGTATATATTTACACCATACTCTGGTATCTGTATGGTACAATCTGCGCATTCCGCGAGGATTGTAAAACTTTTTGTTATAGCATAGTGTTAAATATACGAATCTACGTAAATAATATGTCATTCACAAAAAATACGACACCACGGAAAAATCCTCCTGGGCGCAATGCGCAACCTGATGTCACGCAATATTTCTCTCCTTCATCCAAGTTCCAAGTGTCGTCTGTAAAAATTAAAAGCGAGCCATTACCGCCTCGCAATGAACCATCATTACCTGCCACTCAGCGGTTTACTACCTTCAAGTATCCAGATACTTCAGAAAACAGCTTTGCGAAAAAAATCTTATTCCCAAATAGCATACAAGAACCTAGCACCCCATTTGAGAAAAATAAAATATCAATATCTTCCTCACCAAGAAATTCTATTAGCAGCGACACCGCTGCTTCTTCTATTAGCATCGGTTATTACACAGCATCGACTTTGTCATCAGATTGGGACAATAACCAGAAAAGCAGAGCTTCCTCTCTTTCAAATAGTAGTATATCTGACATTTTAACAGCTCACAATTTCCCACCTCCGGATACTGACTCCCTACCTCAAGCACATCAACCTCCCAAGTATTCTTCCAGTCATCCTGATCTCAGTTTCAATTACCAAGATTCTTTAGAAGAATTTAAAAATGATCAGAAAAATTTATTATATAATCAAGATATTTTAGAAAAAATTCTTGCTAAAAACCATCCCTTATCGAAGCAAGACAAAGAGAAAATTAGAAAAATTTTTCAGCCATATTTTACTAAAAACCAGATGCATTATATGATAAATATAATTTCATCTGAAGATAGGAAAAAAATTAAAAATAAATTTCATGAATTATTTCAAATTGAAAAATCCATACTTAATCTTTCAAATAAAGATTTATCAAAAGAATCTTTAAAAGATTTTTTTAGAAAGTATATTTTTAAAAACATTTCCAACTTAGACGTATCAAACACTCAATTTCAGAATGAATCTCCGTCAAAAAGGCGGGAATTAATCAATCTTTTCAATGAGGAAAAATCTCAAAGAGATTTACAACGCAAATCGAAATTATTAACCGATTCAGCGAGTATCATAAATTTTTCGGAAAATAAATCATTGAAATTCATTCCTATAGATCTCTACCGTAGCCTCCGTCCATTACAAAGCCTTAACATAAGCAACACAAAAATTGATTTTAATCGAGAATTCAATGATTTTGAGCAGAGTGATTATTTAGAAAAATCGAAAGAACCATCCGAAGGGATTTTTTCAACGTTAGAAAAAATTAATCTGGAAAATACTCCTATTTCAAAATTCCGTTTTGAGAAAAATAGTATTTTAAAATGGACTGATAAGTTCTTCAGAAAGACGATCTATACACCTCCACAAAATTTACAGGAATTGAATCTGTCGAGTTGCAAAAATCTCAGCGATATCAGCGGGATTCAGCAAACCCCAAAATTAAAGAAGTTGTTCTTAAAAAGTTTCAAAAGAATTCATTCTTCCTGGAGGCATATTTTCAAACTTACAGAATTAAAAGAACTTGATATCTCAAAAAATTCTCTGAAAAATTTACCTGAAAACTTTAGTGAATTAGATCATCTTGAAAGCTTGAATCTCCGTGACAATTTATTGAAAAAGTTACCTCCCAGTTTTTCCAAACTAAAAAATTTAAAAGAACTTGATATTTCAAAAAATCCCATAAAAGTTTTACCTGAAAATTTCAGTGAATTAGATCATCTTGAAAGCCTGAATATCAATGACACATTGTTGAACACATTGCCTTCCTGTATTTCCAAACTAAAAAACTTAAAAAAACTTGATGTTTCGAAAAATCTCATAAAAGTTTTACCTGAAAATTTCAGTGAATTAGATCATCTTGAAAGTCTGAATATCAATGACACATTGTTGAACACATTGCCTTCCTGTATTAAAGCTGAATTTATGGATCCAAAGGAACCCGTCAGGGGACTGAAATTTATGATCATCAAAAATGACGGTACAGAGAAACCACTGGATTTACAGTGGAGCAATACATCACTTTATAAAAATTGGCAGCGTCTCTCCAAGCAGATTTCCTCTTCCAAGATAGAAGCAGTGAATAAATATCTTCATGGAGACTGATATTGTCTGTATAATAATTTCTCTGCTCTGCTTCTCCGGTCGTACCCAAAGTCAGTAAGTACGCTTGCGTTTCGCCCCGAAAAATGCGACAAGCCGCCTCTCGAAAGCCCATCAGCTTCTGTAGTTCAACGGATAGAACGGAGGTTTCCTAAACCTTAAATCCGGGTTCGATTCCCGGCAGGAGCAGCGTTTGAGTGAGCGGTTTGAGGGTGTCGGATGTCCCCTTCCGTATCCCATTCAGTTCTTAGGAGAAATTTACAGCTTTTGGGGTTGTGCGGTCTACACACCACGAACCGCCCACTACCCACTAATTTTAGGTTATGTGATCTATGAACCATCAATTACCAACTAATTTGGTTTGCTCTGCATGGGGAGTCAGCCATAGGTAGAGAGATCTCGCCTCTTTTTTTGCATGAACCAGACCAAACCACGACTTGGCGCGACTGTCAGCCTTCAAGGAGTCACTTATCATCTTTGGGCCCCCACCACGCAACATGTGATTGCCAGAGTGTATTCCAGAGTTGGGAACTCAGTGCGCTCGGTACCACTGGAACGGGATGCGGAAGGTTATCACACGGGAGTGGATGTGTTAGGCCAGTCCGGAGATCGGTATATGTATCTACTGGATGACCGAGGTCCATTCCCTGATCCGGCATCTCGTGCGCAGCATACCACTCCTCATAGTCCCTGCATCGTGGTAGATCCAAAAGCCTACACCTGGAAAGATACTGACTGGAAGCCCATTCCCTTCCGCGATATGGTTTTGTACGAGTTGCATATTGGAACTTTTGGCGGAACTTATCGAGGTTGCATCGAGCATCTGAATATGTTGCGAGATCTGGGGGTAAATGCTTTGGAAATCATGCCGGTGTCAGATTTTCCCGGGTCGCACAACTGGGGATATGATGGCGTTTTAATTTATGCCCCCGCTCGCTGTTATGGCACCCCAGACGATTTCCGTGCCTTAATCGACGCCGCACATAATCGCGGCCTCGCAGTCATTCTCGATGTGGTTTATAATCACCTCGGACCGGATGGAAATCATCTGGAACGCTTTTCTCCGGATTATTTTCATCCCACTCATGGGACCCCATGGGGAAAAGGATTTCAATTTCGTCTTCCCGCCGTTCGGCGCTTCTTTGTCGAAAATCTCCTCTATTGGATGGAAGATTTCCACATCGATGGTTTTCGTTTGGATGCCACCCAGGAAATTACAGACGAGTCTTCACCTCACGTATTGGCAGAAATGAGTACCCTCGTGAAATCACGCGGCGGATGCATCATTGCGGAAGACATGCGCAACGAAGCCCAAATGATCTCTCCAATTTCCGAAGGCGGGCAAGGATTTGATGCCGTCTGGACTGAAGACTTTCATCATGCCATTCGAGTAGGTCAGACAGGTGAGGATTCCCTGTATTATGCGGATTTTAATGGTTCGAGAGATGAACTTGTTTCCAACCTCACCCATGGCTGGCATTATCGAGGAGAGTTTTCCAAGTTTTGGAAGAGGCATCGAGGCAACGAAGGAATGCACCTCCCTCCACAGGCGTTTATTTATTATCTTTCCAACCATGATCAGACCGGAAATCGTCCTTTGGGAGATCGCCTACACGACGTCGTCTCACCGGCGGCTTATCGAGCGATGAGCCTATTTTTTTGCCTGCTTCCCTATACCCCCATGCTATTCATGGGTCAGGAATGGGCGGCTTCCACACCGTTCATGTATTTTACCGATCACGAACCAGACTTAGGCAGAGCAGTCACCGAGGGGCGGCTCCGCGAATTTGCATATTTGCAGGGGAATATTCCAATTCCGGATCCACAAGATCCAAAAATCTTTGAATGTTCGCGGTTAGACTGGACAGAATGTTTGAAACCAGGACATGTCGAAATTTGGAATCTCTATCGCGCCTGTCTGCAATTGCGTCATAAAGAACCAGCATTTCGCCCGCATTCCCGCAATGACTGGGAAGTAGTCACCATGGGACCCGAAAGCATGGCAATTCGATATCATCCATTGGAAGAACGTGAATTTATTCTGATCTACCATCGAAAAGGCACCGCTGAAGAATCCATTCCATTTGAAGGAGATTGGAAAATCCTTTTGAGCAGTGAAGATGCTTCCTTTGGCGGGGCAGGTACGCCAAAATTAAATTCAGAACGCCTTACCTTTAGCGCTCCCACCGCACTTGTAGTTTATAAAACCCACAGCCCCAAAAAGCTGAAAATTGCCTCCAAGAACTGAATGGATCACGCAATGCTCTCCTTAAAACAAAGCCCAGTTCCTGGACAGAACCCACAGCATAAAAAAAGCTGCGAATAGCAATCAGGGATAACAGTGAGCAATGAACCCCACTATTGTTTAGCGGACGTCGGCGGCAATTTTAGCAAAACAGCACGTAACCGCTCAAACTTAGGAATATCCATATGGCGTCCATAAAGGCGCAGATACCATGCTACATTTTTATCGCTGGGACCGGAGCGATTTACCGCAAACAAAAAGGCAAGGCCAATTCCGAGCGGATAAGCATAAAGAGAATTCGGCAAATAACGTTCTGCGGCAGCGGTTGCCCCCACTAGGCAGACCATCCACATAGCCATCCAAAGATATTCCGCAACGAGGGGAAACCTATTCTTAAAGATTCCACACTGCATTCCTTTCAGCGTCAAAGGAAAACTAAAAGCCCAGATCAATAAGAGATTTCCCAAAAACCAAGAACCCGCAATCCATCCTGTGGCAAAACCAAAAGTTGCAAAAATGACTTCTCTCATTCGTAACTGACGTTACGCACTTTGAGCAGCTCTGGGAGCAAAAAAACCATTTTCATCTCCAAGGTTTCCCTTTTTTGCGTCACCTCACATTCGTAATAATAGCGGGCAGCTGATTCGGAACATCTCATCTCCGAACGTTTCGCACGACCACCCCATAATTTTAATCAATGCGTTGGCAAGCTGCAAATCGAAAACTCCGAAGGCTCCACCTCTTAAAAAAGCTGCGAATTCCCCCTAAGAACTGAATGGATAAAGAAAAGATGCTCTCCTGAAAGAAAGCCCGGTTCCCGGGCACTCTCTCGTTACAAACCACGAACTCTCTTGTCACCTTCCCACAGTTCAGTTACTTTCAAGCGGCGCTTATTTATGTCATCAAACAGACCAGACGCTTCTGAGAACCCGTTGTGGGAGGGGCTTACTAACCGTCCCCTCCCCCAACCTTGCACGTTAGTAATTTTTGGTGCCACCGGAGATCTGACTCACCGTAAGTTGATTCCCGCACTTTATAATTTATATTCGGATGGGAACTTGCCACCGGCTTTGACGGTAGTGGGTTTTGCTCGACGGGAAAAATCGGATGATCAATTTCGTGCTGAGCTCAAGGAAGCCTCATTAAAATTTTCACGCCAAACAATCACCGAAGAGCTTTGGGATCACTTCGCCTCTTGCATACACTATCACCAGAGCGAATTTGCAACCCCTTCAGGATACACTTCCCTTGCTAAGAAATTAGATGAATGGGACTCCCAACGGGGTACCCGCGGCAATCGAATTTTCTATCTGGCAGTTGCTCCCGACCAATTTGAAGTGGTTTTAAAAAACCTAAAAACCAGTGGATTAAACAATACAAATCCGGAAAGTTGGACCCGCGTTATCGTGGAAAAGCCGTTTGGAACGGACCTTGCAAGTGCTCGACGCTTGAATACCCTGGTTCAAGGCGCTTTCCCGGAGTCTGGCACTTATCGGATCGATCATTATCTCGGCAAAGAGACCGCCCAAAATATCATGGTATTACGCTTTGCGAATGCCCTATTCGAATCTGCGTGGAACGCCCGATATATTCACCATATTCAGATCACCGCTAGCGAACTCCTTGGTGTGGAAGGTCGAGCCGGTTATTACGACCATGCCGGCGCACTGCGGGACATGGTACAAAACCATCTTTTACAACTTCTCTGTCTCACGGCCATGGAACCGCCAGTCGACTTGGAAGCAGACAGTATTCGCGATGAAAAAGTAAAAGTGCTGCGCTCGCTTCGTCCCATCACTGGCAAAGACGTTTCAGCACACGTCCTCCGGGCTCAATACGGAGCTGGTTCCATCAATGGCAAACGAGTCGTTGCCTATCGGGATGAACAAGGAGTTCAGCCCGAATCAAAAACAGAAACCTTTGTCGCATTACATGTGAATATCGACAATTGGCGTTGGGCGGGAGTTCCTTTTTTCATTCGTGTAGGAAAACGTCTGCCCAAACCCGGTACGGAAATTGCCGTTCACTTTAAGAACGTTCCGCAAGTGCTCTTTAACAAAACCACCGAAGTATTGGATGAAAACGTCCTTGTGATCCGGATTCAACCTGACGAAGGCGTCTCCTTACGCATGAGTGCCAAGCTACCCGGTTCCAGCGTCCGTATTGAACCCGTAAAAATGGACTTCCATTATGGAACCTCATTTGGGAAAGCGACTCCAGAAGCTTATGAGCGGCTCTTAATGGATGCGATGAGTGGAGATGCCACTCTATTTGCTCGTCGCGATGAAGTCGAAGAAGCTTGGAAGTTTATAGATTCCATCCGCGAATATTGGGATCATTCCGGAGAGGAACCAGCCGTTTATTCAGCTGGAACATGGGGCCCCTCCGAAGCCGACCATCTCATCCGCACCTTTGGCACAAAATGGAGACGTCTGTGAATGCTGAAATTGCCGGGTTACCCGTCGAAATTGGGCTTATCGAAAAAGAACTGGGAAAATTATGGGAGGAAAATGCGGATACTAAAACGCGTGCTTCTTTAATCAACTTAGTCCTCTACACCGAATCTGTTCAAGATATCGAAACCGATACTCGTCTGATCGCAGACATAGCCAGTAAACATGCTTTTCGTGCCATTGTAGTTTTCGCCGATCCCTCTCATTCTGCATCCAGTGCCCGGGCATGGATTAATGCGCATTGCCATACGGTCGGAAAGGGCAAGCTCCAGATTTGTTCGGAACAAATCACTTTTCAACTTGAGGGAAGTACGGTTGCCTCCCTCCCCAGCATCGTTTTTTCCCATCTGGATACGGACCTCCCTCTTTGCTTTTGGTGGCAAACAGAATTTCCGGAGAAAATGGATATTTCCCTGTGGAGATTGGTAGACCGCTTGATTTTTGATAGCTCCACATGGAAAAGCCCCGAAAAGCAAAGCATTCGGCTTCGAGAGATTGCCGAGTCAGGAGCCGACCGAATAATACTGTGCGATCTCAATTGGACACGTCTTCTCCATACACGTTCCGCCATTGCCAGTCTTTTTGACCATACCTCGGCCCTTCCCTACCTCCATAAAATTACCCATATCGAATTGTGTCATGCACCGGGAGCCCGTACCGCAGCACTCCTACTCCTAGGCTGGCTCGCCGCCCGCCTCAAATGGGAATTACAATCTCTCTCACCTTTTTTTCTTTCCCCTACCGGCACTCGCATTTCCTTTCGTCTCGTAGAACAACCGGGATCCATAATTAGCCTTTGCCGCCTGGAAGCCAAAAATGCCTCTTTTCAACTGCGACGGGAAGAAGGCTTCTATCAGATTCGGATGCAAGGAGAGCAACTTCATACTACCGAGCACTTTATGGCAGCAGGGAAAGATGGATTGACAGACATCCTCATCGAGGAACTGAGCCGAGCCGGAAAACACCCTCATTATTGCCAGGCACTAAAAATGGTTTTACCACTGTTAGCAGATTAGTGCCTCTCCATTCAAATGGCTAAAATACTTTGGGCGACAAAAATCCTTGATTGAAGCCCTGCTTGATAGTAAAAGGAGCAGTTACTCGTAGCAGCGTTTCCCTTACCGATAGGTGGGAAAGACAAAAACCAAAAGGCTAGTGTATTGTTCTCAGGAGCAATGGCTTTCCAGCTGAAGATACGTCTCCCGCAATGCGATTTCAACGCAGATAGAGCTTAACAGCATACTGCACAATCACTTAAAGAAACAACCAACCCATATGGCCGAACAGGCAGACTTGCAGGAACTGATTGCTAAATCAGTCAAGAATTACAAAGAAGGAAGCATTGTTAAAGGATTTATCCTTGAAGTACGCTCCCGAGAATTTTTAGTAGATATCGGATACAAATCAGAAGGGGTCATTCCCGCTGCCGAATTTGATGATCCCGAGGAGGTGGAAGTCGGTGATGAAATCGAAGTCCTCCTCGAACGCCTCGAAAACGACGAAGGAATGTGCGTTCTCTCCAAAGAAAAGGCAGCCCAACGTCAAAATTGGGAGAAAATTGTTTCCGTATTTCAAGGAGACGGCCTCATCCGAGGCAAAGTCAAGGGAGTGGTAAAGGGCGGCCTTACAGTCAATGTCGGTGTGGAAGCTTTTCTTCCCGCTTCACAAATTGACATCACCCCACCTCGAGACCTTCAGCAATTTGTTGGCAATGTTTACGATTTCAAAATCGTAAAAATTAACGAAGATCGCAAAAATGTCGTTCTCAGTCGTCGCGAACTCATTGAAAAAGAACGTGCTGAGAAGCGCTTCAAATTCCTGAATTCTATTCAGAGCGGCGATAGAGTCCAAGGTACCGTTAAAAATATCACGGACTTCGGAGCTTTCATTGATCTCGATGGAATTGATGGTCTTCTACATGTCACCGATATTTCATGGGCTCGTGTGGATCATCCCAATGATATGCTCAAGGTCGGGCAGACCCTCGAAGTCGTTGTCCTTGACATCAATAAGGATAAGGAACGTGTCTCCCTCGGCCTCAAACAGACTCAAGATAATCCTTGGGATAAAATCGAAGAGCGCTTCCCTGTCGGTCGAGCTATCCGGGGCAAGATCACAAATCTCATGCCCTATGGCGCATTCGTGCAAATCGAAGAAGGTGTGGAAGGCCTTATCCACGTTTCCGAATTATCCTGGACTAAGCGCATCGCCCGACCATCGGATGTCCTCACCTTGGGGCAAGAAGTGGATGCCATCGTACTCGGTGTAAATAAGGATGAACAAAAAATCTCTCTGGGAGTCCGTCAACTAGAACCCAATCCGTGGGACGAAATCGAACAACGGTACATCATCGGCAAGCAAGTATCCGGAAAAGTACGCAATATGACCGCTTACGGCGTATTTGTAGAGCTGGAAGACGGCATTGACGGCATGGTACACGTTTCGGATCTGAGCTGGACACGCAAAATCAATCACCCCAGCGAAATCCTGCAAAAAGGACAACAGCTCGAAGCAGTCGTTATCGATATCGATAAATCCAATCAACGGATCAGCCTCGGCTTCAAACAACTCGAAGATGATCCTTGGAAGGAAATCGAAACACGCTTCCGTATTGGCGATCTTGTCAAAGGCACTGTTACCAAAATCGCAAACTTCGGAGCCTTCGTTCAGCTGGAAGGCGATATCGACGGACTAGTCCATATCTCCCAAATCAGCGAAGATCACGTAGAACGGGTCAAAGACATCCTCAAAGTGGGAGAGGAAGTGGAAGCCCGTGTCATTAAGGTAGACAAAGCCGAACGTCGCATCGGTCTTTCCATTAAGGCAGCCGGCTACAGCGAAGAAGCTTTACGTCGCGAAAGCGAAGCGCTCGATAGCCTCAGACCCGGTGAAGACATGGTCGGATTGGCACAAGCCTTTCAGGTCGCCGAAGAAGAATATCGTCCCGGTGATTCCAAAAAGAAAAAATAACCACCATCATGAAAGAGAAACCCCAAATCATCGCGTATTTAAAAACCTCGTGCGGGTGGAGCAACGGCATTCGAGCTATTTTAGCAAAGTACGATCTTCCCTGCGAAGAAAAGGATATCATCAAAAATCCTCAGTTCCGCTGGGAAATGGAACAGAAAAGCGGACAACCGCTTTCCCCCTGCGTGATGGTCGATGATCACATGCTTGCAGACATCAGCGGAGAAGAATTAGAAAACTATCTTCTCTCCAATAAGCTAGTGGAAACTTCTGTCAGAGCTACGGAAGTGCCTTTAAATGCTCCCTGTACGGACGAGCAACATGCCGCCATGGGCAAAGTAAAGCAGCTATAGCAAAACCGATATAAAATGAGCATGAATTTTCCTGGAATTTTTGATTCCAGCGAGGCGCAAAATAGAGGCCCTATCTGAAGATACGGACTCTATTTTGTAACAAAGCTGGAGCCAAAAATAACAGCCAATTTGAACTCATTGTATACGGGCTTCGCCATATAACACATTCCCACCAAAGATGCCCGGCTTCCTCTGATAGAGGAGGTCGGGCCTTTTTCTTCACTACACCGCAAGCAAACGATACTTTGCCTGTGGATCCATCCTCTCGGAAGAAACGGGCCCATGCACCTCATGAGTCACCCGCTTCGGGCTATTGCTATTGGTAGCAAAAACGGGATGACCCAATGGATCCCTTTGCGGCGGCAGTAGCTGTACGTGATACTGCCATGGCGTCTGCTTGCCGTAGGAATCCACAGTAATCACTTCCGTTCCCTCCTCTTTTACCCAATAGATTTGCTCGTATTCTTCAAAAGGAACCACTTTCTGATTTTCAGCAATACTGTGAAAACTTGCTGGTGGATTAAATCCCTGAAAAGTTCGTTGCTCATTTCCTTTTTCAGATCGAATGATCGCGGGAGTAAAAAAATTCGGACTTAATTTCACAAATTGAGCAGTCTTCTTCTTCGGAGACCACAGCATCAGACCCATACCTCCTGTTTCAGGAGGAAACATCCAACTTTTGATAAGAATACAATCTTCATTTCCGGCATCCATGGGTAGGCTATAACCATTTTTTAAATTCAAAAACACAGTTTGCAAATTGCCTTTGCTGTTTGTCCCTTGAATCCTTACCCATTCAGAGATCTCCGCTCTTCGAAGCGAGATGGTTTCTCCTGTCCCGTCTAACTGCACATGGCTGGCAAACACCTCCATAAAATTAATTCCCGATGCTGATTCAGCTCCCTCTCTTTTCAGAGTTTTGATATCCGTCAGCAAAGTATTGGAGAAACTCATAAATCGTTCCAGTCGCTCCGAATCCAAACCCTCGACTTGTACCAACTCAATTTTGTCCTCCTTTAATGCGTGGAGTAGAGTGACTTCTGTCTGCTGTTGCCTCACCTTTTGTTGGACAAATACCTGATTGCCTATCTGCGTCACCCCCTCAATACGACTCACACCCCCAAATCTCAATGAGAAGTTTGCAACTTCCTGGTTCGTACTGCGATCTGTTTGTATCAACATTTGTTTTTGGGCATGAAAAAAGAAAGCATATTTCTCTGTGAGCCCGCCCACTTTGATGCCCAGCCAGGGTGACCATACTTCATTGTCTTTCAAGGATCTCGTCTCTAACAGGGGATAATTCTTCCCAGGTGCAATGATTTGTCGATTCTTAGTATCCCAAAGGACATGCGTGGAAAACTCCTCTTTTAACTGATTCTGATAACGGATATTTTCTTCTGCATTCGCGTTTTCTTTCGGAAGAGGAGATAATACTGGGCCTTGCGTAAGAGATACGAAGTCCGTTAATTGTCCTTGATCTGCAAGCTGATTAAGATCGACTTCCGTCATCGATATCAGTCTCAAATTAAGGGCGCTGATCAAGCTCTTTTTCTTAGAGAGATCTATGTTTCGGGTCGTTTGCCCATTTCCTATCAAAGTAATTTTTGAATCCGGGTGCAGATCTGTAATATCAATTTTAAGATTCGTTCCGATGGTCAATGTCTTAGTATTTCCATTAGTAATAATACTTCCGTCATTTTCTCCTAGCAATGCTTCATCAGGCACTTCAAGAAAGTATGATGCACTTCCTAAATCCTTCAGGGCGAGCTTGACCCCAGCAGAGAGGTTTCTGAGTGTATAACTTCCTCCACCTCCCTCTATGACAAAATCTATTTTCCCGCCCATTTGAGAGGCACCTCCTTTGGACGGGAAAAAAATGATTCTCTGTTTTTCATCCAAAATCACCCTCTGCGTCCCACTCCGGTAATCTGGTTTGATCTTAGGCTTCAAATTTCCCCAAGAATTACTTGGCGCAAATTCCCCTACCGCTTGTAATCTCTCATTCACCTTGCCCATTTTGGACGTTGTTTTTGTTGTCGAATCCACATAAATATCATCGATATTCATCGGCGGGATCGCACTCAAAACTATCGCAGATGTATGGGTATCCAAATTGATTATTTTTTCCTTCGGCTTTAACACATCAAAATATGTGTATCCATATCCGGGGGTATACACATGCTCCGGAACAGCACCAAAAGCACGTTGAATCCAATTTTTTTGTTCTCGACTTTCTACTAATCGCACATCACTGAGAGTGATTTTCCCAGTCCTATAATTAATTTCTGCCACAGGCACATTTTCAGCAGGAATCAATACGTCATTTTGTTTACTATATACTCCCTCATCGCAGGCTTTAAAATATTCAATAAAGAATTTATAAAACTCATGTACTTCTTCATTATGCTGAGCAATCTGTCCACTCAGTGCGGAAAATCCAAAACCTAATCCTGCCAAAGGAACAGCCAATGATCCAAATGCTCCTAGAGTTCCAGCCGCTGCGGGTAAAAAATAACTCACTGCCATACTTCCGCCCTGTAACCCTAAGGCGGCGACATTAAATCCTAATCCCACACCCAGGCTTATTCTCTTCACCGGATCACGCGTGGAAGCTAACTCATAACTATCAAATCCTATTGATCCTACCATAAATACGATATTTGCTTTCTCAAAAATACGGCCTAAAGTTTGTAATGACTGTTCTACCTCAGCGCCGGGTGCCATAATTTGGCTCACTGTTTTTCCTAACTCCGCTCCATCCCCAGCTACTGCCACTCCCATTCCTCCTAAGTTCCAATAAACACTTAGTTTTTCGGTGGACGAGAGATCACTTCCTTTGTCTTTTAAATATCTGAGTAATGCCATGGTAAAGAACGCCCCATTCAGAGTTCCCGGATGTCCTTCAGCTTCTCCGATTTCCTTTGAAACCAAATATCCGTCGTTCGATTTTTTAAATCTTGAATTTAAAAAATCATAGGCCGGGATTAACTCATTTTGTTTTCCAAGCATTTCTTCCGCCAATTCCTGTGGAATTTCCACCTTGGTATCGGATTGAGACTTTATGTTAGTTACAGACACCCAGAATTTTCCATCTTTCTTCTTAATACTCGGCATCGCGACTATGTCCGACTCATTTTCATAGAAGGCATGGTCGACGTTTTTGATCACATGCTCCCTCATTTTTTTTATTCCTCGCGCCCAGCTTTCAATCACTTTTTCACCTTGATTCAGCCGTTGTTGTTGATGTGCGTAGCTGAAAGGACCGGCATGCCCTTGTATTTCTGGGACTACCATTCCATTTCCCATGGATGGCAACAAATAGGTAGTAACTTCCACATTGCCTGCCGGACCCCTCTTTACCTCCCACTTGGCATCGTTTACCCCATGCTTAATATTACCATCTTTTTTATCTCTATAAAGTCGGCTCCCCGGTTGAATTCCAGTAATATCGGTTCCGCTATTTCCTGCTATATAAACCGGAAGTTCTGAGCCGCTAATCCGATCAATCACAACTTTATTATGTATAGATGTCGAACTATCTTCCATCAACTTATTATAGAGCATAACTCCAAATTCCGGATGAGTGCCGCATGCTAAAATTGTAATATGTTCAATCTTTGAAACATTTTTGACTAATTTAGTAAAACCTGCGGCAATCTCATCGTTCTCTATGCCGTTAATCTGTTTATCTTCTTTGCTCCCATGTCCCAATAAGATTATCTTATTATAATCCTTATGAGCCAATCCTCCCGATAGGTGCCAATTTTCAGCCCATTCTCCGGGCCGGATAGAAGGATCAAATTTCCATTGCTTAAATCTTCCATTATCTTCGCGACTCAATGCATAAACCTCAGCTCCAGGATGTTTAATCCGAAAATTAATTACTGCCTCTCGAAATTCTGACATTTTATTTGATTTCAACTGTTCCTTTGAAACCATCAATATGATTGCACGACGATCCGATTTTCCTACGCTGAGCACCGGAGTATTCGGAAGTATGTCGGCATCATCAAATATGTTTTTTATCGGCGCTTCTCTCATGACCGGTTGCCCATCCTTCACCTCTACTAATAATCGCAATATGGCGGAATTCCGAATCATAATTCCGCGGGAATTTGCCACCCAAGTCCGTCCGCGAACATCCACTTCCACAGGGCCAGCATAGGCTTTCAGAGATTCCACTGGCATGCCATTTTCCTTCAACATTTTTAGCAGCTTAAAGGAAAACCCCTTCATACTTACCGCTCCTACGCGGGAACTGATACCTTGGTGCGTCTTTGCATCCAGCGACCAGCCTACCAATTTGATACGTGAAATAGGATATTTCCCCATTCCATTTGGAACTAATTTTCTGATAATTTTCGCCACGTCAGCGGCAGACCTTCCACTAATAGTTGCTTGATGATCCAGCAAGGTACCTACTAATACAATCCGAGTATTGTCATCCCATTTTTCCGGAATAATTTTTGAACTCTCTCCGTCATCATGCTGCCGAAGATCGCCATGATTATCGACTATCATCCATCTGGAATTTTTATGACGATTGTCAAGGTGCCGGGCTGCCTCGATACTCTGTGCATTCTGATCAAGCTGAAGTACAATTTGAGTAGTGTATTTTGATTCCTGCGAAAAACGAAATCGCCGCGGAAGTACTTCTCCTCTCCAAGCAGACTTCACATCCTCAGGAGTATCAAATTCAAGAACGGTTGCTTCCACAAAAAGAGGAAATAATTTACGGTCTTGAGCATTGGACTGTAATTCTGTATCAAAGGAACTGAATTCTGCGTTCCACTTTTCTTCAAGATCGCCGTTTTGAATTGCGCCAAAAGATTCTATTGCCGCTCGAGAAAAAACTTTGGGACCCGTAATATACTCTGTCGCATTTAATCCTTCGACAAGTCCATCGAGCCGATAATAACCATTATATTTATCTCTAAGAGCCGGATTATTATCCATATTTCCCGGGATAGATTTTTCCCAAAATACATCTCCTTGCTCCAAAGCTCGATATCGTTCCGCCACCAACTTTTGATAATAGTTGAAAGCTGCCCCCCCCTCTCTGCCATGAAGAACCCCAATATCGTAACCGAAAAGACCTCCTGGTCTTACCTGCATAGAGAGACCGTTTTGAAAAATTTTCGGCTGTTTCAGCGGCTGAAATAAATATCTCACTTCGGAGGTATTCGCATCCACGTTCAAGCGGCTCATGTATTGTGCGGGTGCCGCCTGGATTTGATGAATATATTCTTCGATATATCTACTAATCTCAGGATTCTTCTTACAAATAACGTCATTACGCATCCGTTCGAAAATCTCCTCAGCAAATATTCCCGACAACCGATTATGAGGTCTTTTTGCAATAAAATTATGCACAGCCTGAACCTTTGCGGCTTGCAACCACGCTCTCCATTTTGAAAAACTGCTTTCTGAAGAAGAAGCTACAATTTCTAATATTTCTTCTCCCAACTGATCTATAACTGGTCCGAAGATACCCTCTTGCAACAGCGGACTGACATCTACATCAATATAAGTACCTCCGTATTCCGATAACAATTCTGATCGGGCCATATCCGCCGCAGATGGCAGATTGCCTCGCAACCACATTTCTCGTAGGTAATATTCATAAAGCGGGTGATTCCTTCGAATCAATGTACTGAGATCAATGAGCCTCACTCTCCCTTGATATTCTTTATCCATTTCTTTCTCAAAACGGATAAAAGACTCCTTGGCTTTTTGGAGCTCCTGTTCCAACTGCTTTCTATCACCTCCCAGATGTAAGCTTATAAAATCGATCGCCCCCTGACTAAACTCTTCAGGGGTACCGGATCCTTTAATGCTTGCATATGCTTGATTCTGTAACATAATTATGGCCATCTGATAACGTCTATCCCGAGCAGGACCAATAGGGAGATTATTTACACTCGATTGCGCTATTCTGTAGATGGACGCCTTTAATCGATGCGCCATATATCCTCGCGGATCGTAGCTTAAATTAAAAGTCAGTGATTTACCCGCATTCGGAGGAGTGCTTTCTAAAAACAGCCTGATGTTTGTTTTGACTGTTTCAGGTAAGGACCCCACCCAAATCAAATGTAAATTAGACTGAACGGCATCTTTAAACTTATCAAGTTCCAGAAGGATAATGCTTCGTACTCCCATAAAATTGGCAGCTTGAATTCTATCTTTAAAACAATCCAAGTGATTCAGTAACAAAATACCAGCGAATACCTTATCCTGCCGATTCAGATTCGGATATAATTTTAAAATTTCTTCCATAGTCTTCAGCCGTATATAATCCGAATTTTTAATATTCACGATACCTAGCTTTTCACGTAATTGCAGCGGCGTTAAAAATTCCAAATTAATATCCGTACTCAAATTGATATCTCGGACCACTCTCCGTCGAACCAAATGACTGCGCATCTGATAGGTGTCCGATAAATTCGGATCGCTGCCAGACTCCTCGATGAGAGGATTTTGTATTTGTTCCGGAGACGGATTTTGGGATTCGTCACGGAAGAAGGAGGAAAACAACGAGGGTATTAAATTAAAATATACCGGCATATGAAACTAATGGTTTATGAAACATATGCTGTCACGCAAACTATTAAAATCAAGTATTTTAAAATTTAATTATTACTAATATTTAACATACGACAAAAAATACCAAATACTAATATCAGGCAATGGAAACACATTCTCCCACCATTGAGCAGAAGGAGATTCAGTTTAAATTAATTATTATAATTAAATATTTATATTAATTAATATGCGACACAGAACATCATTCCGCACTAGTCTTTTTGGACAGGCTCTGAGAATCACCATGTTACGTTTTATAATTTTCAGTTCCTTGGGCATCATTCGAGTACGGATGCTTCACGTATGAAATCACCACAAGATGCACGCTCGTCTCGCTCCATCCACGGCAGTTAAAAAATTGAAATGATTTCCGGAAAAATCACCAGATCACTTCATTCTTCTTATGAAAACCAACTGCCTTCAACCGGCGGAGCTTGTTGGATATCCGTGTAAATGTAAAAAATGCACGCGTGTCGCTGGCTAGCGGAGGCCGGCATCGACTCAATCATAACTTCTTATTGAACAGCGAGTTATGATAAATGTCAACCCTTTGAATAAATTTCTGAACGAGTTTCGAAATGCCATGCATGATTCGCAATCGCTTTTGCTGCCGCCGAACTCCGGGAAATTTTCCCTCTTGCTTTCTATGCTTTCCAAAATATTATTTGGAATGAGTAGTTTGATGCAAAAATCCGGATCCGTAGCCTTTGCAATTTGATTTTTTAACCCAAATTATTTTAGAAAAACAATAAATATGGAATATAGGTATCTCGGCGCGTCTGGCTTCAAAGTTCCTGTGTTGAGTTTTGGGACCGCGACTTTCGGAGGAAAAGGTGATATATTTAAGGAATGGGGAAACACAGAAGTTTCAGGAGCACGCAAACTAGTGGATATTTGCCTTGATGCTGGTGTCACGATGTTTGACTCAGCTGATATCTATTCGATGGGTGCTGCCGAATCTATTTTAGGCGAGGCGATTAAAGGTCGGCGCGACAAAGTGATTCTCTCGACCAAAGCAACTTTCCGTTTTGACGATGGACCTAATAGTGTCGGTTCATCGCGGTTTCACTTAATTCGTTCGGTTGAAAATTCGCTCACCCGATTAGGAACAGATTACATCGATCTTTTTCAACTACACGCTTTCGACGCCAAAACTCCTATTGTTGAAGTGCTCTCGACTCTTGAGACTCTCATACAAGCAGGAAAAATTCGCTATACCGGAATTTCAAATTTTTCTGGTTGGCATTTGATGAAATCATTAGCAATCGCTGATCAGTATGGTTATTCCCGTTATGTTGCCAACCAGACCTATTACTCACTCATTGGCCGTGATTATGAATCCGAATTAATGCCATTAGGCTTGGATCAAGGTGTCGGTGCCGTAGTATGGAGTCCGCTGGGATGGGGACGCCTGACAGGTAAGATTCGGCGTGGACAACCCTTACCGGAAAAAAGTCGATTACACAGAGGCGGAGATATTGGACCTCAAGTCAGCGACGAGTATCTTTACCGAGTAGTGGATGTATTGGACGAAATTGCAAAAGAAACAGGAAAAACAGTGCCTCAAATTGCATTGAATTGGTTATTACAACGTCCCACTGTTTCCACCCTCATTATCGGTGCACGAGATGAAGTACAACTGATGCAAAATCTCGGTGCAATCGGATGGAATCTTACTAAGGAGCAAGTTGCCAAACTTGATATGGCCAGCGCAGTGATACCCTCATATCCTTATTGGCATCAAACCGAAGGATTAAGAGAACGCAATCCCCCTCCAGTCTAATTCAGTTCGCGTAGTGGGTGGTTGATAGTTTGCGATTCTTCGTTGGCAAGCAATATAGCGGAATTCCGCTATATTTCATCAGAACTATTCACTGCTCACCATCCGGTTTCCGCGAACTAAGAACCACCCACTTCTACAAACTAAAAAGCCTTTGGCGGCCCCAGTATCTCTCGCAAAATGATGGCTCTCCGAAGTGACTGCGGTTCTCGGAGGGAATCTCTTAACCCATAAGATATGGATGTCGCCGTTGTAACTTCCTGCGTCCGTTTCTTGACTCTTACAGTGGGTTTTGAGGGTGCGACTTGTTTTGCCGATCTCGGCGTGGACAACGGAGGGGGAGGAAGACGTAAAGGCGGCTTTACAGGCTTCGGAACGCGTTGGACAACCACCGGAGGAGGAAGAGCAGCATCTACCGGTAAACCCAATGCTTCCATCAGCTTTCGCATGGCTTCTTCCGGATGTTTCTCCTGCGAATCGCGAGAGAGAGGTTGCGAATCTTCTTTGTCTTCCTCAGTATCCTTAGGACGTTGAAACCATTTTAACGCAGCAAACACCAAAAGAAAAAAAGCCAGCGGCAGAATTTGCTCAATTCCACTGGCTAAAAGAGGTATCGGCATAAGTGAATTGCTCTCAGGTAGAGGTATTAATTGCTCTCAGGTAGAGGTCCCCCTGCAATACTTTCGCGCATCTGAGTATCTGATTGTACATTTTTCATACGTAAATAATCAAAAACGCCCAGATTACCGTTGCGGAAAGCTTCCGCTATAGCTTGAGGGACTTGCGCTTCGGCCTCAACGACTTTAGCTCGCATTTCCTGCGTCTTCGCTTTCATTTCTTGTTCTGAAGCGACTGCCGCAGCCCGACGCATTTCCGCTTTTGCTTGAGCAACCAATTTATCTGCCTCCGCTTGTTCTGCCTGCAATTTGGCTCCCACATTTTCGCCAATATCCACATCTGCGATATCGACAGACAAAATTTCGAATGCAGTTCCACTGTCCAACCCTTTTTGTAATACCACCTTGGAAATGCGATCCGGGTTTTCCAAAACGTCTTTATAAGAAAGTGCTGAACCAATCGCAGTCACAATACCCTCACCCACCCGCGCAATAATAGTTTCTTCTGTGGCACCTCCCACAAAACGGTCCAGATTGGAACGTACAGTGACGCGGGCCCGAACTTTGACACCAATTCCATCCCGAGCTACAGCATCAATGGTCACTCTTCCTTTAGAGGGATCGGGACAATCGATCACCTTCGGGTTAATGCTGGTACGCACAGCCTCCAACGCTGTTTTACTAGTCCCTTTGATAGCAAGATCGATGGCGCAGGCGCGGTTAAAATCCAAAGTAATGCCCGCCTTGTCGGCAGCAATGAGAGCAAGTATGACATGGCTGACATTCCCTCCGGCAAGATAATGAGCTTCCAGAAGGTCGGTATCCGCCACCAATCCCGCTTTAACTGCCGTGATACGATTGTCTACGATAAGGCCCACCGGCACACGGCGGAGTCTCATACCAATCAATTTGGAAAAAGGAACTGAGGCATCCGCAATCTTAGCGCGTAACCAAACACCAAAAAAGTTAGTCAGTATCAGACCAAATACGAGTGTCAAAACAATGGCGATAATCAGCAGGGCGAGGGAAAAATACGGGAGAACGTTCATAATGGTGGATGTGCAGACTTGGCAATCTCGTCGGGATGCAGGACTCGTACAACTAATTTCTGCCCTTCTTCCAAAATTACTATCACAGGTGTGTTTGGCTCAATAAATGAGCCATCCGTGATCACATCTCTTCGTTGTCCTTCAATGAGAGCAACTCCTGCGGGACGCAGCATGGAAAGTGCCACTCCTTGAGTTCCTACCATGCGGCGTGTCGCCCTCAAAGGCGAAGGAAGGGATACACGATTGGAAATTCGTTTACCCATTGTGGTCCGAGGAAATATTTTCAACCAAAGGAGTAAGCCAAGTGAATAGAAAATTCCTATAATGGCCAAAATCCAAGTGCCTGTCAGGGGTCCGTATATGATATAACCGATGCAGATGGCCGTAAAGAGCGCTAGAAATCCTAATGTACCTAAGACTAGGCCCGGAATAAACACTTCGCCCATCATCAGTAAAAATCCAATCAAGGCGAAGGTAAAAACTATTTGCATAGAACCTCTTGTAATTATGTAAGTGATGTTACGCAAAAAAGGAAACCTTGTAGGCTAAAATGGTTTTTTTGCTCCCAGAGCTTCTAAAAATGCGTAACGTCAGTTATGTAAACCTCCCGAAGCTACAGAAATACGAGTTTCCCCACCAAACACGGCGTCTATGGCTTGCTTCAGACTTCCAACGGGATTTTATCGTTCCTCCGAATCAATCGTTCGTTGTCCGGTCAGCCACTCTTGCACATTTCCACTAATGTGCAGAACTTTCTTTTTAGTCTTTGTTGCTATATCCTCAGTAATTTTAGTGGTCTTCTCCACTGATTTTTTGGTTGAATTGACAATATGCGTGGCGGTCTGGTCCGCATGCCCCATTAACCCTCCCTGTTGCACCCATTCGCTTTTCTTCTGGGAAGAAGAGGAACGGGCATCAGGATCCAATTTCAAAGGTTGTACAATTCTGCCCGTGTCTGCGGAGACCAGGATATTCCCTACCGGTGCGCCCGTATAGTCAGAAAGACGGATCTGCCACAGGGCTCCTCTATCTCCCCTGGTAAGTTTGTAATCCAGCCAATGAAATCCGACTTTTGCTTCTACGGCCTGGCTATTGGCAATTCGAAATGCATCATCCGAATTCAGTTTTAGATTGTCAGTATTGAGCACAGGCATAGTACCGACACCTCCATATTCAGCCATCGGCGTTCGGTCCGAGATAATTTTTTTCTGAGAAACGATCATTTCTCGGATTCCGGATCGGGAGCTGGGATCGTTCAGTAAAATCATCCAATTATCCGGATCGGGGCCGCCACGCTCTCCACGAATCTCACAGATCGCCTGCGTGATGCCGGGGCCTTTTTCCTGTTTCAACACTTGAACTGCATCAAAGGCCGTATCCCCAAACGCTATGCCCATCGTTACTCCCAGAAACAGGCATAAAAGCACTGTTCTCACTCCACAAAGTATGGGTGGTCCACATTTTGTCCTACAAATCGCAATTTTTAATGAGTTCATATGTCGTGACTCGGTGAAATAGAAAATCTCGCGAGTATATAGCGGAATTCCTTTAAAATGAGAACGAATGTGCCTGGAATTTTTGATTCCAGCGAGGCGCAAAATGGAGGCCATATCCGAAGATGCGGGCTCCTTTTTGTAACAAAGCTGAGAGTGATGTAACAAAGCTGGGAGTGAAAATAACGGCGCAGTCGTTCTCATTTTAAAGGAATTCCGCTATAGTTTGCCAACACAAAATTTACACCAGCAAATGGCTTTTTGGCAACGTAGTTACCTAAAAATTGAAATTGACCCCCACAAGAGCGCCGTGAGAGATCATTTGTCCACCGCCAAACTGAGGGTTATAGTAGATATAGGTACCAAATCGGGAGGCTATTTGAGCGGTAATGCCGGCAACCCCGAAAGCATTATTGCGTGCAGCGGTTGGACTATAGAAATAAAATGGCGATCCCACTCTGTTTGCAAAATTCGTGCCGATTCTCTGTCCGTAGTTAAGAAATTCATGCTGCCAGGAAAGGCCAACCGTAGGGAGAATTTGGTAATTGGGAGCAATTTCCCACAGATAAGAAATGTTGCCTCCAAGGGTATATACCAACGAACTAGGGTTTTGGCCATCCACTCGCACATTTAAGTTTCTTTTTCCGGATTCGGTGAACGCAGAAATTCCTAAGTAAGTATACTGAATGGAATTATTAGCACCAAAGATCCAGGAGCCTAACCGATACTCATAACCAGCACCCAGCAGAGAATCTAACTCTCCTGCAAAGGGATGACTGCGCGCATTCCAGCGATAACCTTTCACATCTATCGCGCGCCTCATATCAAGAAAATTAGCACCACCTCCCACTATGCTATCCAGATAAAACCCTTTCCATTGTGCGGTTCCATATAAGCCGAACTTCACCCCATTACTTCGCAGCAGAGATCCATCGGAATACCAGGATTTAAATCCCTGATAGCCCGTATAAATTCCGACATTAGCGTACTCATTGATGCGGTAATCAGCTCCCACGCTAAACAAACCCGCGATAGAGTTGATCTTTGGCAAATCGCAGACGTTATTAATCCGCGAAAATACTCCCGAAGAAGATGCGAAGATATCCCAGAGATCCGTTTCAGTCGCATGTGCCACCATCTGCTTATCCTGATACCTCTCTCGCTTACTGAACTGTTCCGCCATCGGTTCCTGAGTAAGGCCCTGGAGGGTCATTGCGCCCACACCTGATCGTATGGCCACAAGTCGAGTGGTAAGCTGGCCGTATTGGGTATTCGTAATATTAAATATGATGTCTTTAATATTAGCGGACATTCTAGAAGCTAATTCCTCAAGAGATGGGAGTAGAGGTATGACGGGCATACCTGGAATTGCTAAAAGAGATAATCGAACATCGCTAGGATCGTAAAAAACCTCTAATGTGAAGCCTGGAGGAGCATCTAGTAAACTGAATGTTCCACTGACGACTCCCCCGGTGATCAGGATAATAAATGTATCGCTAGGACTAGGAACAAATCCTTCAAGGAGTACCACCTGCAGAGTTCCGTTCAGTGAGGCGTTCCCTCCTACTCTTACCAGATCAAAGCGAGTGGGGCTAGCAATTTCGATGAGTAGTTTTCCACTGGAATTCTGCATATAATTTCCCCCGATGGTAATGGTACCGAATCCATTATTTCCAGGGCTCAGTAATCCGGAATTGAGCATATTGCCTGCCAGGATTCCGATGCCACTTAAGATTCCATTGGGGTTAATAAGGACATTGGCACTGGCTAACTGCGCATTTACGGAGAGCTCTCCTGCTTGAATAATGGTAGAACCCGTATAGGTTTGATCGGTGTTGAAATTTACTTTCCCACCCAGACTATTGATCGTCACATTTCCTGTATTAGAAATTGTTCCATTAAACGTGCCTGTACTGCCAGACTGGGAAAATACCAGATCGGAACTATTGTCAATTGCCCCATGGAGTGAGGAGGTGGTGCCAATCAATGTGCCAGAGTTAATTAGGGTGCCACCAGAATAAGCATTCGTTCCAGTTAATGTGGTTGCTCCTGTGCCTGCTTGGGTGAGCGTGCCACTACCGGTAATGACCACTGGTACTGTGGTGGAGGTAGAAAAGTTAAATATTAAGTTCGAATTATCTACTATAGGACCCGTCCCAAGAGAGCCAATGGATCCTCCATTTCCTATTTGCAGCGCTCCCGAGCTAATAGTGGTGGTACCGGTGTAGGTATTATTGCTGATAAATACTGTTGTTCCACTTCCAGCCTGAATCACCCATCCGGTTCCCGAAATGGTACCGGTAAATGTAAGGAGATCCGAGCGGTTAAAAACCAGAGTTCCGTTGTTTGCCACATTACTCACGATCGAACCTGTAATTCCCCCATTGCCAAGCTGTAAGGTTGTATCCGAGGCGATCGTTGTATCACCGGTATAGGTGTTATTAGCTGTATATGCAAGAGTTCCGGAACCTATTATGGTCAAGCCGCCAGCACCACTTATCTCTGATGAAGCTGCAATTTGAAATCTGTTGGTATCAATTATACCCCCATTGGTGATCAAGTTACCCGAGGAAAATCCTGATATAAAATTAGGATTATTCGACTTAGCCTGTAGCGTACCTCCATTAAATATAAAAGTTTCATTTGGTTGAAAAGCGGCAACGGAATTTGTTGAAAGGATTCCACCATTTAATGACAAGGTGCCGCTACACACACCTACACTACCAAAAGCAACAAAATTAGCATTTACCAATCCACTATCAATTGTTAATGACCCTGTTCCTGAAACAAAGGCATTACCGCCCACATAGAAACTATTTAGATTAAGTGTTCCACCATTCACCGTCATAGTTCCTAGCCCACCACTACCAATATAAAAAACAGCAGCAGCTGACATTTGACCGCTGCTAACTGTTAATGTAGCAGTGCCGGGGCCGGCACGACCACCGACATTGATATTACTAGAAACAACAACCGTTCCACTCGTCATTGTGACATCCCCTACACCATCAGTATTACCAATTGGGAAGTTAGTGAGATTGAATACCCCACCATTAATCATCATCGATCCCGTACCCGGCGAACCCACATTGCCACCCACAAATAAATCAATACTGATAACCGTTCCACTCGTTATCACCATATTTCCTGATCCACTTTGAACGCCGATACTCACTGTACCTGACTGATTTAAAACCCCATTGTTATCGATGAGAAGAGTGCCAGGAGCGGAAGGTCCCACACCTACGTTTGTCATCCCGCTCGATAAACTACCATGAGATATCAACAACACTCCATCAGTACCACTCATCCCAACATTCGTCACTCCACTTTGCGCCATATTTGTACTCACATCTATGACTGCAGTACCACTATTATTAATATTTGCAGTACCAGAACCGATTGGAACACCAGCACTCCAGTTTGCCGGTACGTCCCAATTGCCTGAACCCGAGTGGGTCCAACTCGTCATTTGAGCGTGAACTTTACCAAAAAAATTCAGGCATATAAAAAGCACCGCTACAACAGAATAGAAAACATGTAAGAGCATGGGGGAAATCTCTTTGCATTGGGAAAATAGTGAATGGATCGGAAAAATCCAATTATTTTATGATACAGGGTGGACGAACTGCAAAAACCGGCTTCAACCTGTAAATTTGGCTCTCTAAAAGAATTTATAAATTATTACAGATAAAGGAATTCCAAGTTGGAAGCTGGTTTTTGATCTCCTTCCCATGACAAAAGCTATTGAATGTCCCGTGGGATCTCGATAGCAAATCATTAATTGACGTTACGCACTTTGAGAAGCTCTGGGAGCAAAAAAACCATTTTAGCCTACAAGGTTTCCCTTTTTTGCGTAACATCACCCATTAAGGAAATATGTCGCTCTCGTCAGCATCCACAAACACAACCGTCACTTCCGGTCGCACCTGGATTTGTTCTTCCATGGGACAAAAGACCATTGTCGCTCTCACTGGCATTATTTTGGTTCTTTTTCTTTTCGGCCACCTACTGGGAAATCTGACGATTTTTCTAGGCTCCGATTGGATCAATAGCTACGCACAACATCTCAAAGATTGGAGTCCGCTTCTCTGGACCGTGCGAGTGATTCTGATAGTGGCGGTAATCCTGCACATTTATTTCACTATGCTTTTGTGGAATAGATCTGCCACGGCAACTCCGAGAAAGACTGTATTTCGCACGCATATTCAGACTTCCGTCTTCAGCCGTACCATACGGCTCAGCGGATTAGTTGTTTTTGCCTTTGTCATATTCCATCTCGCTCACTTCACGTGGGGACTGGTTCAACCGGAATACGCTCACCTGAATACGCCCCAGGGACAGCATAATGTTTTTGAGATGATGGTCTACGGTTTTCGCAATCCCTATATCGTTGGTTTCTATATGATGGGTCTTGCTCTCCTCGCTTTCCATTTGAGCCATGGCATTGGCAGTTTATTTCAAACTCTTGGCATTTCTAATCGCAGACTCCAACCTGTCTTTCACATGGCTGGCCGATGGATTGCTTGGCTCCTTTTTGCAGGCTACGTTTCTATTCCCCTCTCTGTTTTCTTTTTTGGCTTGGGCAAAGATCTTGTAAAATGACACTCAACTCAAAAATTCCCGATGGTCCGCTCGAAAAAAAATGGTCGTCATTCAAAGATAACGCCAAACTGATTAGCCCTGCCAATAAGCGTAAATTTAAAATTTTAATAGTGGGCAGCGGTTTGGCCGGAGCATCAGCCGCGGCCACTTTGGGAGAACAGGGATATCAGATTGAATGTTTTTGTTATCAAGATAGCCCCCGACGTGCCCACAGTATCGCCGCTCAAGGAGGCATCAATGCTGCAAAAAATTACCAAAATGATGGGGATAGCGTCTTTCGCCTCTTTTATGATACTATTAAGGGAGGTGATTTTCGCTCTCGCGAAGCCAACGTCTACCGCCTCGCCGAAATCAGTGCCGCTATCATTGACCAATGTGTCGCACAGGGAGTTCCTTTTGCTCGGGAATACGGCGGCCTCCTTGCCAATCGCTCCTTTGGTGGAGCACAGGTTTCACGCACATTTTATGCTCGTGGCCAGACGGGCCAACAACTTCTCTTAGGAGCTTACCAAGCTCTGGAACATCAAATCTCCTTAGGCCAGGTCAAGATGTTTCCACGAACGGAAATGCTCGATTTAGTGCTAGTGGATGGACATGCAAAGGGCATCGTGATCCGGGACCTTGTCACCGGTGAAATTCGTTGCCATGCAGGCGATGCAGTCCTCTTGTGTACGGGGGGGTATGGCAATCTGTTTTATCTCTCTACAAATGCCAAAGGCTGTAATGTGACCGCAACTTATCGTGCCTATAAACGCGGAGCCTTATTTGCCAACCCCTGTTACACCCAAATCCACCCGACTTGTATTCCTGTCAGCGGCAGCTATCAGTCTAAGTTGACTTTAATGTCCGAATCTTTGCGCAATGACGGACGTGTCTGGATTCCAAAACGTAAGGAGGATTGTCATAA
>JAHFTB010000042.1 GCA_023269545.1 Verrucomicrobiota bacterium
TCACACTTCAAGATCCCGGCCTATCTCTAGTATTTATCAGGCTTTCGAGACCTTTTACAGAGTGGTGGGCAGGAGTGGATTCGAACCACTGAAGGCGTAAGCCAGCGGATTTACAGTCCGCCCCGTTTGGCCACTTCGGTACCTACCCAATAAAATTACATTCTAAAATGTGAGCGGTGTGGGGGTAACACTGGCTCTCCGTGAGGCTGCAAAGTGATAGAAACAATTACTATTTTATCTAGCGGGAAATCGTTACTATCAGTCCTTCCGTTACTAATTTCATCAATATTTTTCAGACCCGACAAGACGTGTCCAAAAACTGTATATTTTCCATTCAGTTTTGGCAAGAAATCTAGGCAAATATAGAACTGACTACCGTTAGAGAGTCGCATGGGATTGAGATCATCCGGTAATCGAGCGGAAGCAACTGCTCCAGGTATGTGGGGAAGTCTAATTTCAGAAGGAATAGTATAGCCAGGCCCACCGGTCCCTAGGGTATCCGACCAATTTCCCCAACGACTTTTTGGATCACCCGTTTGAGCCAATAGGTGAGGAAGCACCCGATGAAAACGAAGGCCATCATAAAAGCGCTTGCGGATGAGTTGTTTGAAATTCTCAACCGTTTGAGGAGCAGTATGGTCGTAGAGTCCGATGACGACTGTTCGAAGGAGTTTTTCTTTCCCAATGCGAATGAAGAGAACAGCGTCTTCTGGTCCGAAGGGGGCTGAGGGAGGAGCTGCGGAGATACGTGTTACTGAGAAGATATTGCCCGAGTCAGGTGGAGGAGCGGCAAAAAGGGAGAAGGTGCTCAAGAAACAAAAGGCGATGAGACAGATTCGATTTTTCACTATGAAGAGACGCTGAGTGGAAATTCGTGAACACGCAGAGGGGTTTCTTCTCCACTTTTGGGATGAACAGCAAGAAGGATTTCCGAAGTAATGCCGGTTTTTAGATACCCCATGGCTACAGCTCTGGATAATTCAAAATGAAAAGCGGTGGAAGTCAGAGTTCCCACGGATGCTTTGGAAGTTGGATCTATTATTTTCAAAGAAGGGGAGAGAACTGCTTCCGGACTCTCAGCCACGAAGCCGGCCAGATGGCGATTGACACGTCCTACGCTACGGATTCGCGAGACAATCTCTTGTCCTACATAGCATCCCTTCGCAAAATCCACTGCAAATCGATCTAAACCGGCTTCCGCTGGAAGAGTCTCTTCAGAAATATCAGATCCCCACGCGGGGATTCCCTGTGCAATGCGGAGTGGCTCGGAAAGGTGGGGAGTGGCTTCGAAAATTCCCAGGTGAAGGAGTTTTTTATAGAAAGCGTCGATTTGATCGTTTGAAATCCAGATATCGATGCCAGCAAAACCGATGCGAGAAGCATGTATTTTTTCGCTCAGAGTGATGGCGGAAGCAGCTTCTCCAAAAACATGGAATAGTATTCCGGTATCTGAAATATCTTCAACCTGCACATCATCCGCTATGATATAGCGTTCCAGGCGGTTGCGAAGAGCGGTGCATATCTTGGAATCGGCATCGATGATCCAATTATCTTTTTGTTCGAAGGCCCAAACCAGAGCGCACATCTTGCCTTTTGGGGTTAATAGGCAAGCGGGGAGTGCCATGCCTTTGACAATTTTACGGAGGTCATTGCTAAGTTGTGAATTCAAATATCGCGTGCGATCCGCTCCGGAAATTTGGAACCGTGTCCGAGGACTAGGAGAAATAAATCCGCCGGATATGCGCAAAGATTTGAGCGTGTTAAAAAGCAATGTGCCCGTCGGGAGCTCCATACTCACTTCCAGCTAACTCCTGTGAAACTGATTAGCTGTTCACTTTTTGTTCGAACCAAAAAGAGACCAGCTGATGGATTTTTCTTTTTCTTCTGAAGATGTAGCATCACTGGTTTGCGTTATTTGCTGAGCAATGGGTAAATTAAAGTGTCGGGAGATGACTGAATAATCCAGATTTCCCCAACCCTGCTGAATTCCGGAGATTGCCGATCCGGCAAATGAAGATGCGGCTGGAAACTCCAGTCCATGTTGTACTGCCAGCCTGAGCGCATGTTGAATATCTTTGAACATGTGTTTCAGAGAGAAACTGGGGTTAAAATCCCCGTTCATCATACCAGGGAACTTCATGGCCATAACAGGCGAGAGGGCTGCATTGTACTTCATCGCTTCCACTAGTTTTTGCAGTGGGATATTTGAACAATGAAGAAGAGCAAAGGCTTCGGCTACAGCTTGAATGGAAGCTGCATTAATAAGATTTGTTGCAATCTTTACTGTGCTTGCATGCCCAATCTCACCTAAATGAAGGATGTCTTTGGAAGATGCTGAAAGAAGAGGACGTACTTTTTCCAATACTTCCGCGGATCCTCCTATATAGTAAATGAGCTCTCCTTTTTCCGCAGCGTCTCTGCTTCCTGTGAAAGGTGCTTCCAGAAATTTAGCGCCTCGCTCCTCCACCTTTTTTGCTGCTTCGAGGGTCTCTTGAGGAGAAATGGTGGCGTGACTCAAGATAATGTGTTCGCTCGTGAGAACTGGCAATAACTCATCCAATACGCTAAGTAGCGCCGGGCCATCAGAAACAAAAAACTGAATGCACTTGGCGGCATCCGCCACCTCCTTAGCCGATGGTACAAAATTCGGCTGAGCTCGAGGAGAACGATTCCAAATCCAAACTTGAAATCCGGATTTTCGCAGATTAGTGACAACGCGTTCGCCAATAATGCCGAGTCCAATGACTCCAACAATCAGCTTATTCTGTCGAGCGCTCATTTAGACCGCATAAAAAAGAAATTCATCATTTCTTTATTACGGGGTGGAAGAAGGCGCGGGGCTTGCGGAAAGCTCTGGGGTGGCTGAAGGCTCAGGCGGCATGGAAGATTCCGGTGTTGTGGTCGGTTCCACCGCAGCACCGGGAGTATGGCTTGGCGTGGAGCCCGAGGCTTCCCCTGCGGCACTTGGCGCTGGAATTAAGATTTTGACTTTAGCTTTTTCCCGTAGATTTTTAAGGGTTTCCTGCGTGGCCGCACGCTGATTCCCATTTTTGAGCATAGTAATAAGTTGAACCTTTACTTCGTCGAATGGAGTGGTTCCGGCAGGTTTGCGGCCTGTGACTTTAATAATATGCCACCCAAATTGAGTCCGGACGGGGTCGCTGATATCACCGGGTTTTAAGGAAAAAGCCTTGTCTGAAAACTCCTTGACCATGCGGTCTTTTGCAAAGTAGCCAAGATCGCCGCCCGTCTGTTTTGCACCAGGCTCTTCAGACAATTCCCGGGCTAGGGTAGCGAAATCTTCCCCCTTTTTTGCACGCCCCATCGCTTTCATAGCTTCTTCCTTTTTGGTTGCTATGACTTGTTCGGTGGCGTCCTTGGGAACTAAAAAGAGGATATGTTGAGCTCCCACCTCTTCGCCATGTTCAAATTCCTTGATGTTTGCTTCGTAAAATTTCTTAGCATCCGCCTCGGTAACCTGGTCTTTACCTGCAATTTGACGTTCCACCCACTTGCGACGTTTCAACATATCTGTCAAACGTGCTTGAAGCTCGGACAATGTTTGACCAGATTTTTGTAACTCATGTTTAAATTCTTCCTGGGAGGGAAATTGTTGTTCTACTTTTTGTAGTTCAGCCTTCACCTCAGCATCAGAAACTTGCTCATTGGCGGAAGCTGCTTCAACGAGTTTTTCGGTAATGATTTGGTCTAAAACCAAACGAGCGGCACCTAGCTGTTGGTCCTTAGCAAGATCGCTTAATTTCATGCCATTGGCAGCAGCAGCATCATTAAGATCTTTTAGCAAAAGTTCTCGGGAAATTTTTTCTTCATTCACCGTTGCTACTGGATCAGGTAACTGTACTGACAATCCGGAAGAATCCGCGACTGTCGGAGAACTGGCTGCTGCTTCAGCGGAGGGTGAAGGTATCGGGGAGGAAATCTCCTCGGAAGAAGGTGTCTTGGATTTTTGACAACCAACGGCAAACAGTGCCGCGGCAGCCACGCTAAGGGAGATATGCCGAACAGTCATAACTTTGAGTGTTCGCGAGGGTTGCATGGCAGACCGCACTTTGCGAGAGGAAATTAAGAGAAGTTCAAATTTGGGCGTTTAAAAACAGGTATTAGCCACATAATTGATGAATCTCCCATTTACAACGGGGTAAAATGACGAAATAATCAGGGTTTGCTTCGCTCACGTGGCGGAATTGGCAGACGCGTACGGCTCAGGACCGTATGAGGCAACTCTTGGAGGTTCGAATCCTCTCGTGAGCAATTTTTTCCTAACCAAAGGTTTGGAGCCAGTCCAAAAAGACAATAGCGACGGCGTTGTTTGGAATATTCATTTTATGGATGTCTGCCATACATAATTAGATGTAGAGAATGCTCTATGCAGGATCCTCTTTTTGTCCGCAGGCTTTTTTCTACAATTGCAAAGCGGTATGATTTTGCCAACCACCTGTTGAGCGGTGGGCTAGACTATACTTGGCGAGCTCGGGTTGTCCAAATAGTCCGCTCTTGGAAGAGCACCCGTATCCTGGATTTGGCAACAGGAAGTGGAGATCTTGCATTGGCGCTGAAACAGGCATGTCCCCATGCGCAAATTATCGCAACAGATTTCTGCCAAGGGATGTTATTACAAGCAAAGCGGAAAGGCCTTACTCAACTGGTGAATGGTGATGGCACGCGGTTGCCATTTCATTCCGATGTTTTTGATGTGGTGACTGTAGCTTTTGGGTTGCGGAATATGGCAAGTTGGTCAATAGCGCTCAATGAGATGGCGCGAGTTCTGATTCCCAATGGAAAACTTTTGGTTCTGGATTTTTCTCTGCCAAGTATGGGTTGGCTCCGAACGCTTTATCGGATCTATTTACATCATTTTCTTCCGACAATCGCCGCCTGGGCTACTGGGAATCGGGAAGCATACCGATATCTTGGGCAGTCCATCGAACAATTTCCGCATGGTCGAGCGATGCTTGATATTCTGGAGGCCAATGGTTTTCAGGAGGCACAAGTTCGGCCCTTGTGCTTCGGAATTGTCAGTCTTTATATAGCACAACGCCGTTCGCATTAGGTCGTAGCTTTTTTTAGGCTGTGGAGTTTACGAACAACGAAGCACCCACTACGAACTTATTTTAAGCTGTGGAGTCTACGAACTGATCGTCAGGTAAGCGCGATCGATTACTTTTTCGGTTGCTGGATCGCGTTCTTCAATGCGCATTTCCTTTAAGAGCCACTGTCCCTTTAATTTCTGGGCAGATACCACTTCAAAGCGTTTGATGGATCGGCCTTGATAGTCGAAACCCTCCATGCGTAGGAGGGCATTGGATTCCTTATCGATCCAAATGCGAACGACGCCGTAACGAGAAGACTTTCCGGGCGAGATGACTTGGAGAATCCAGGCGGGACGGGTACGAAGATGATCTTCTCCGGCGATGGTCGGATTCGGCCAATAAAGAAATCGAAATGCCAAATCCTCATAGGTAACAGATGTTCCCCTCACACGTTGGTCAAAGCGGCTGGCTATGATAGTCGATGACTGGCCTCCTTGCCGTTCCCACATTTCAGTGGATTTGTCGCCCAGTTTCAGAAACAAGATCTGATCCGGATTGGAGAATTCATACCGAATGGTACCCTCCTGCCAAATAATTCGAAAAGGAGTTGAGCTCGCTTTTTCGCGCAGTCGAGCATGGAGAACTCCTTTTTGAGCGGCTTGCTGTTGCCGAACATTCATCAAGAGAACATTGGGATCGGGAGAAATCCCGGATGCTCGTACGGGGGATGCTATTGCAAGAGCTACAATTAATCCCAAAAGAAACGCTCGTGGTGTCATGTATTATGAGAATATGAGAAAACAGGAATCCCCCTGCAAGCTTTCCGAAAAACGATCAGCTATAACTTGTGAAGAAGCCGTAATCAGGCAATATCCATAAGGAGCCGCATGGAGCAAAAGCTTTTTTTTCTCATTAATCAACGCTGGACGAGTCCTGAAATGGACTGGCTAATGGCCATCTTAACCAACTGGAATTTTTGGATACCCTTTGTTGTGGGTATCTGTATTTTACTGGGCTTTTTTGGTAATTTTCGCATACGGGTAGCCCTTGTCTCCGCAGTCATCTGCGTGGGTATCGTAGATGGCGTGATAGTCAATCGGGTCAAACATTGTGTGAAGCGCCCGCGTCCCTACATGATGTCGGATGGGGTGCGAGAAGTTGAGTTAGCGCGCGCCTATCCGCGCGTCCTAGCTCTCGCAAAACCGCTGCGGATCAGGTATTCTTCACCATCCATCCAACCGGTACAGGGTCCTTCTTTTCCTTCTGCACATACAGCCAATAATTTTGCTGTCGCCACGGTTTTTTTCTTATTTTTTCGGCGTTGGGGATGGCTTCTCCTGATTTCTGCAACACTGGTTAGTTATTCTCGTATTTATGTGGGTTCACATTGGCCATTGGATGTCCTGGCAGGAGCCTTAATCGGCACTGGGATGGCCCTGCTTCTCACTGTTAGCATAGAAGGAATATGGAGACGTTGGGGGGCGCGTTTTTTCCCACGACTAGCAAGCATGTACCCTAGTATTTTGAGACCTTTGAACTCTTGAGAACGTTGTGTTAAAATTAGGATTCTGGATTTTATGCGGTCTGACAGTCTTGCGTTATTGGGTTTGTTTCCAAGCCCCCATTGTTCCATCCGAAGCTTATTTATACATGTGTACCCGGCGACTGGATTTCGCATTTTTCGACGGTCCGGCAGGTCCCGCTACCTTAGTCTATTGGGGGAGTAAGCTTTTCACCAATAGTCTCTTGGCGTTCCGGTGGTCCGCCCCCCTATTTTCGCTCGTTGCTACAGTAGTTGCTTACTTTTTAGGAAAAAAATTATATGGAGTTTCCGCAGGATTTGCGTCCGCACTGCTCATTAACGTTTTGCCGGGTTTTCAAATAGGTTCCATTCAACCGGAAAGCACTCTCCCCGCCTTGACATTTTGGATATTGGGAATGCTTTGCATTTGGAATGCACTTAAAACCTCGAATTGGTGGTGGTGGATAGCTGGGGGAACGGTTCTGGCATTGGGATTACAATTTTCCTATTGGATATTACTGGCTCTCGTGAGCTGTATTCTTTGTGTTTTAGGAAAGCGTTCTTATTTCTCTGTCGCCACTCTTATTGGGTGCGGAATCTTATTTTTCCTATGTTTAGCTGCACTTACTGGTCCTATAGAATGGAATATTCGCCAACATTGGATCCCATTTTCCGGATGGACTTGGGAGGCACTTGTCGTACTGGAGCATTGGAAGCACATTCTTGTCAGTTTGTTGAGACAAACTTCTTTACCCGGAGCATTTCTAGTGGTGCTGGCACTCATCCTTTGCTTTCAAAATATTCGGCTCAGCATCAAAGCCCGTTTTCTTACAGCTTTTGTGGTTCCTCCCTTGGTAGCTACCCTATTTTTAATCATCCGAAGTGAGCAGGGGCCAATTTTATTTGCCGTGGTTCCCTTATTTGTGTGGTTAGGAGGAAACTGGCAAAGCACTTCTCCGAAGTTGGCTTGGGGAAACGCGGTAATCTGTGCTCTCACAGCATTCTGTTCCCTCCTGACTCTCGTGACATGGCCTTCCTTTGCAAATAAAGGCCTTCAAAAAGCTGCGATTACAGTCGAGCAAATTGCCCGCATACAGAACGCGATTTTTTCTTCTGAATTGGGAAAGATTTTTTTTATAGCGGAAACGCCGGCTATTGTCGCTGAGTTTGAATATGCATTTGCGCAAATGGGAAGTGCCAGTAAGACAAGCAATCGGTATGAAATATTTCTTCGAGAATCTCCCGATCTTTCCAATCAACTTCGGCTTTGGCCCAGTTACTGTGATTTTTCGGATAGTACGCATCCCAGCGACCCTCTTTTTACCGAACAAAAAGGAATCAACCGCTATTTAGGACGTTCAGCTCTCTATATTACTCCGGAAGAAGGACTGCTGCCCCAAACTATTTCAGCAGCTTTTCAACGTATTATCCCGCTCCACACGCTGCGGATTCGCAGAAACGGTCAAGTCTCCCGCCAACTGAATGTCTATCTCTGCCGTAACTATCAGAGTCTACCTTTGTAGGTGGCATTTTGCGCTATATTAGCTGCAATTACTATAGTATACTATTTTATCCATTAAAATACTCTGGAACTTCGGGTTCATCGATCGCAAACTGGGGAATGACCAAATTCCTTTTTAGCCTCCTTGTCATTTGCCTTACCGGTTGCACTTGGTCAGGGGAACACTTTCATTATCACCGCCAGGTCACGGTATGGGGGTTGGGATACACTGATACGAAGTTATCTGCAGGCACTTGGGCAATCAATTATCGAGGGCATTATATTACAACCACGCAAGCACGTGATATTGCTCTTTTACGAGCCGCATATCTTTGTTCCAGCGATGGATATCCATGGTTTATGATTACCACACAAAACAGCGATCAAGGGCGGGTATATGGCCAAGTTGGGATACGCGTTCCATATCCCGAGTCTACCATGATAGTACGCGGCCTTAAATCTCGTGTCCGCGGTGCATTGAACTGCGCTTTGTTGCAATCTACTCTGATACAGAAGTATCCTATACCTATCCTTTACAAATAAAATGTGCTTGGCACTAAATTTTCTTGGAGAAAAATTTTCTATGTCATGAGGTTCTTAACGAGAATACGGGAGTGTCGTCCGCTTGCTTCATACTTTTCTCGGCGAGCGGGAGGCAGATCATCGGGCTGCACGAGGGCAAAGCCCCCTTTTTGTTGAAGGTAATTGAATGCTTGTGTGGAAAGAGCAAAGAGCTTTTTCATTCCCTTACTCCGTGCAAGGCTTTCAATGAATGCCATCAACTTACGGCCATATCCTTGATTTTCATGACTGCTATGTACATAGAGGCAGGCCATCTCTCCGGCAGCTTCTTCAGGATAAGTATGTAAGGCAACGCATGCCACTATCGTACGATCATTTTCCAACACCCAATAATCCTCGATACGATTCGATATCTCCGTTCGTGTACGACTTACTAGTTCTTCATTTTTCACGGACTGGCGAATGAGGCTCATAATGCTGCGAATGTCTTTTTTATAAATACGCCGGATTTGTTGATATTCGTTAGAATAAACCATGGTACCAAATCCCTCGTTGCTAAAAATCTCTGTCAGCAGCGCTTCGTTGACATTCCCATCCAAAATATGGACTCGCGATACTCCCTGGCGACAAGCATGAGAAGCACGGTCTAATTTGGATAGCAGACTCCGCGGCCAATCGGCTCGGTGTCGCATTGCAAGCTCTTCGGATTCAAAAATAGAAATTTCTCGAGGGAGACGGATATTTGGTTCAAAAGCTGAGGGAGGGGCCAGAAAGATGACTTTTGCGGCTTGCAATTCCTCTGCCACCTCAACAGCGATGACATCGGAATTGACCCGATAAGTGTGTCCCTCGCCATCAAATCCGAGAGGAGGCAGCACTGGCAGAATCCCTTCGTTTAAAAGCAAGTTCAGCACCTTGGCATCCACTCGTTCCACACGGCCGGTAAATTGGTGATCCGCGCCACCAAGAATACCTGCCGGATGAGCAATAATGGCATTGAGATATGCGGCCCGTAGATCCACAGCCGAAAGGCCCTCCATAATCTCATTAGTTAAACGGATAGCCGCATCGATGCTTACCTGGAGCGAAACTTCATCAGTCACTCCGGTACCATCAGAGTTAGAGAGTGTGATTCCGCGCTCCCGTGCAAGCCGTTCGATTTGAGCCCCTGCGCCATGGACGAGAACCACTTTGATACTAAGGGAACGTAAAACTGCCAAATCTAATAGAATATTAGAAAAATTTTCCGATCCGGCGATAGCACCGTCAATAGAAATAACGAATATACGCTCCCGAAATCGAGGGACGTATTGTAAAATTTCGCGTAGGTCAGAGACGTTCACAAGCGCACATGCCGTTATTGATTCGTAGTGGGTAGTTCGTAATTAGTCTAATAGAAGAAAATTAATTATTTGCAGTTTGGGGCAACTCCCCCACGAGCATTTCTTCAATCATCTGCTGAAATTTTTCGGGATCTTCCAATGGAGCAAGTATACCGCGGTAGGGAATCAGCCTCAGATTTCCTCGAGGCAGTAATTTTACCATTCTTTCCGCATGTTCCAAAGGGAACAGAGGTGATTTTTCCGGCCAAAGTATGGTCACAGGATGTGGAATCCCTGGAAGTCGCTGCAGTAAGGGGAATGACAATTTCCCGCTGAAAAGCCCAAGAATAGCATGATGAGCTCCATACTGCTGCGCACAGGTGACAAGCACACTCAACATTTCTTCTGTCAGGTGCTCCGGGTGGGACAATCCAAAGCGCGATAACCAGTCCTTCAAAAATGGCTCATTGGCAAGGTAGTTATGGTAAATTAACCCTCGCAATAGGGGAATCCTTCCCATCAGTCCCATACCGCGTGGCCGCCGTTGAGAATCCGACTCCATGAGATTATTGGGTTGATAAAGGATCAGCCGCGTGACGCTTTCCGGATATTTGGAGGCAACTAACAGAGCCAGGGCGGCACTCACACCACTCGCCACCACCACCGCCGGCCGGCCGCCGGAAGCTTCAAAAAAAAATTCACGCAACACGCAAGCATGCTGATCCGCATCTAATGCTTCTGAAGGACGCTGAGATTCGCCAAATCCTATCAAATCGGGAGCTAATACTTGCCGGTTAGAAGTAAAATAGGGATATACCTTGGACCACTCATAAGAGGAAGCCCCTAGATAGATTCCGTGCAAAAACACCAGCGGGTCGCCGGTACCTGCGCTGTGATATATCATCTCGCCATACGTAGTTTGTGAAACGCGAGTGGCGAAAATGGCAGGAGAAATACTATCGGGAATCGGCGCTAGTGCTGCTTTCTTAGCCGCATACCGTAGTGCAAGGGCTATACCGCCAACAAGCCCGACTCTTAGGCTAAGACCCAAGGCGCGATTATTTTTCCATTTGTGGAACATGTCATGACAACATCAAATGCACATAAAAAGACTGAAGCAAATTTTTATCTCCTTTGGGCATGAATATTTGTTTCCATATTATTTTAGGTCTTCCAGGACTTGTTCACAGATTCTAATCGTTCCAAGCGAACTTTTCTTTGTCCTCGCACAATTTTTCCAATGACGCGGGCGCATGTGGCACGAGCCACATCAATGGCATCGTGTTCAGAAACAATTAAAGTCATGCCAATGCCCATATTAAAAACTTGGTACATTTCCGTGATATCCACTCGACCACATTTTTGAATGATTTGGAAAATGGCTGGCACTTTCCAGGAAGTCGTATCGATGGAAGCATCGCAATTTTCCGGAAGCACTCGAGGGAGATTATCGAGGAGTCCTCCTCCGGTAATATGAGCTGCCGCAAGGAGCTTGCCGACAGGTAAGGCAGCCATCAACGGCTGATAATTACGATGCACTCGTAATAATTCCTCCGCAATGGTCTTTTTTCCATTTTCAAAGCGAGAATTCGGTTTGAGACCCAGTTTTTCGAAAAGTACTTTCCGAGCCAGTGAATAACCATTGGTATGGAGACCATTGGAAGGGAGGCCCAAAATAACGTCCCCCGGCCGTATTGCGGAACCATCTAAGATCCGCTTGCGATCTACTATCCCCACAATACAGCCCGCTATGTCATATTCCCCTTTTTTATAAATACCCGGCATTTGGGCGGTTTCCCCTCCGATCAGAGCACAACCGCCAGCCTTACAAGCTTTGGAAAATCCCAGGAGAAGTTGTTTGAAAACGATTGGATCCAAAGACTCCGATGCAAGATAATCCAAGAAAAATAAGGGTTTGGCGCCAATGACTGCAATATCGTTGATGCAGTGATTTACTAAGTCCTGCCCCACCGTATCATGTCGTCCTACGGAAAACGCCACTTTTAGCTTAGTTCCGACACCATCCACACTGGAAACCAAGACTGGATCGGACAATCCACTAAGGTCGGGGCGAAAAAGCCCTCCAAAACCTCCGATACTTCCTAACACCTCCGGTCCATGAGTCGCTCGAACCAAACGCTGAATACCGGATTTAATCGTATTCCCTAAATCCACATCCACGCCCGCAAGCGCATAAGCTTTTTTTTTTGCACTGGAACTCATAAAAGGTGGGGAAAAAGAGCGGTCTGTTGATCTGTTTGAGTCATTAAGTGGTCTTGTGGGCGTCTACGCTCCATCACATGCTTGTCTAATTCTTTATCAAAGGGCACAGGATAATTTCCTGTAAAGCAGGCTAAACAAAATTGGTTTACGGATTGTTGCGTGGCACGCACCATTCCCTCGACATCCAAATAACCAATGCTATCCACCCCTAAATAGCGTTGAATCTCATCCAAAGTACATTGATTTGCCAGAAGCTTATCCGGATCCGGAAAATCGATTCCATAATGGCAAGCAAACCGATGAGGGGGACAGCTTACTCGCATATGGACTTCCTTGGCACCGGATTCGCGCAGGTTTACCACTCTTGCTCGAGCGGTGGTGCCGCGAACAATTGAGTCATCTACCACCACCACCCGTTTACCGCGTACCACATCTCCAATTAAATTTAATTTTACTCGAACATTAAAATCACGAATGAGCTGAGAGGGCTGTATGAACGTGCGTCCGATGTAGTGATTTCTCACAAATGCCATATCGAATGCAATTCCCAGCTCTTCGGCAAACCCCATTGCCGCATAAACTCCAGAATCGGGAA
Source organism: Verrucomicrobiota bacterium (assembly GCA_023269545.1). Lineage (GTDB taxonomy): Bacteria > Verrucomicrobiota > Verrucomicrobiia > Chthoniobacterales > Xiphinematobacteraceae > Xiphinematobacter. The sequence goes on from JAHFTB010000042.1 coordinate 12,737, forward strand.
CTGGCACTACAACATCCGCCTCGACAGGATAAAGCTTTGCTAATTCTCGCCCCAGCCGAACACGAACCGCCTTCACATTCACTCCTTGAATCACACTATCGGGACGAGCGAAATATACATACTCAAACATACAAAAGGCGGAGCGTCCGTTACAAAAAGGCCGCTCAGAACGGATACCTTCCTTATTAATGATCACCACTTCTCCGGGCTCAATCTCACGAATAAATTCCGCCTGAATCAAATCTAATGCACAGGTTTCCGAAGAAAGCACATAGGCCCCATCGAGTTTTCCGAGACAGAGAGGACGAAATCCATAAGGATCTCGAATCCCAATAATCTCATTCTCAGTCATCAGAACCATGGAAAATGCACCTTCCAATTGACGCAACGCGTCCATCGCTGTTCCCCCCTGTCCAGGTTGGGCCAGCAGATGGAGAACGATTTCGCTGTCCACAGTAGTCTGAAAAATTGATCCCCGGTTTTCCAACTTCTCCCGCAAAGCAGCTGCATTCACCAGATTCCCATTATGCCCCACCGCAAGTTGCCCGCGAACAGTGTCTACGACTAATGGTTGAGCATTTTTTAGATTACTGGATCCCGTCGTGGAATATCGAACGTGCCCAATGGCACGGCTTCCTTTTAGATGATGCAGAGCCTCCCGAGGAAAAACATGGGAAACTAATCCCATTCCTTTATGTAGTAAAAAAGGCTCCCCGCTCCCATTACTCGTTGCTATTCCGGCACTTTCTTGCCCACGGTGTTGAAGAGCAAATAATCCATAATAGGTAAGAACGGCGGCGTCAGGATGTCCAAATACAGCAAAGACTCCGCATTCATGGGTGGGTTTGAAAGAAGGGCGCAAAGCGTGGAGATGAAGAGATGGTTACAATACGAAATTAGCACAGAGTGTCCAACTTGTAGAATGGGAAAAAAATTCTGTTCTAATCTTCCCTTGTCAATAATTCTACTCCATATCGAACTGGCTGACTAAGTATCTCATTATTAGATGTAAATGGCTGGAAAACTTTGTCCATTCGCTTACCATTGACATCCAAAGGGACTAGCCGAAATGTAAATTTTGCTCGGCGAGTGACCAAAATTCGCAGTTTGTTGGAAGCGGTCATGCGGAGTGCCTGCCCGACACAATATGCGGAAAAAACGCTGCCTCGGGTGGTAATCGTTTCCAAAAGGTAGCGTATGATTTCCTCCCGCACCCGATCGTCCCTTCCTTTCATACCACGCCAACTTTTACTTATAAGACTTTTAGGGAAAACATCTTGGGAATTAAAAAGATCTATTTCAGAAATTTCTCCTCGTTAGAAAAAAGCCCCGCCTCGGTTTTGGTAGGGAGGTTTACTAAGAAGTCTGCTTTGAAAGTGATGGACTAATAACCGAATATCTTCGCTTTCCAAACCTCTGGATTCATTGCCACTCCACCG
>JAHFTB010000043.1 GCA_023269545.1 Verrucomicrobiota bacterium
GCCTTAGATTTTCACTCTCCTTACGCCTTCTTAAATCTTCATTTCAAAAAAATTATTTACCTCATCAATTAATCCAATTTTCTCTGCTTCCTAGCTGTCTATTTTTTCGGGGGAACTCCAAATAGGCTACAAACCGATACCCCCAACTCCCTTCCTAGCTGTTTTGCGCTTCGATCTCTCCTCTCAAGCATCTCAACCGCACGGCGTTTGAATTCTTCATTGAATCTCCTATTGCTTTTATTTTCTTTGGTGTTCACGGGCTTTTTTAGTTTATCTTCCGTGTCCACTTTTTTGTCACCACTTCAAAGGCTCCTCGAAAAAAAGGAGTGGGTAAGAAATGTAGGGATGCGTGTTCCCCTATTCCCGCACCGCTTCCGACAATGGCAAGCCTTAAGAACGAATGGAGATTGGCAGCAGTGGAACTGGAAACATCGTTGAATCAAGGAGATGCCCGATTATGGATAGAAAACAAGCGCTTCTCAGCAATTTTATAATTGTCGCTGATGGGTATTTTTAATTGTTGCGCTAGTAGTAGGAAGCGCCCATTTGTCTTTCTTGAGAGGATGGGTATTTCTTAAAAGGGTGGACTCTATGATCGGTTTGAGCAGAGCTTTATTTGTTTCCACTTCCATTTTCTCCTCTAGAGTCGTTCCACTTTTCGGAAAATACTTCCTGCTGATCGCTGCGATCTTCTTATTGAACTCATGTAAGAAAGTGGGTTCCAGCAATTCGGATGGGACCGCGGACTCAAAAAAGAGTGTTTTGCATGTTCTTGTCAGTTCCGGGTACTTGCCTGGAAGTGTAGTGGATATTTTTACACGCGAAACAGGGATTTCTATTGCGGTGCAGGTTTGCGATTCCGATGTGGAAATGCGGCGTCTTTTTGCGATTGCTCCGGAAATTTACGATGTACTTCAACCGGGTGAAGGACTGGCAGCGGAATGGATACAGGATAACAAATTGGCCCCCTTATCTTATGAGACAGTGCCCAATCTGCGGAATTTGGATTCGTGTTTTATTGGAATGCCTTTCGACTCTTCTAATCGTTACACGGCGCCTTACCTTTCCGGAACCATAGGTATTCTTTACAATTCGGATCAGGTGACTGGTGAAATACGAGATTATAACGATATTTTTGATCAAAAATATGCCGGCTACATTGCCATACCAAACGACGCTCGCGAAATCGTGGGCTGTGCCATTGCCCAACTCAACATTCGTTTCGGCAACTTGGCCATTTCGAATTTAGAGGATGTGCGGAAGCAACTTGCAAAATGGTTGCCATTGATCAGCAAGTACAGTCCTCATGACTCTGCGCAGGCTCTACTGCGCCGCGGAGATGTCGTGGTAGCCATTATGCGAAGCGGAGATGCGGCTGCTTTGATGAGAGAGGACGATAAATTTAAGTGGGTCGTTCCTGCTGTGGGAGCCCATCTTTTTGTTCAAAGTTTGGCGATCTCCGCAGTATCCGTTCATCAGTCCGAAGCTGAACGATTTATTAACTTTCTTCTCCGGCCTGATATCAGCGCAAAAATTTCACGACAGTACCCTTACTTCAATCCGAATCGCCTGGGGAGAGCGCTTCTTCCCCAGGAAGATCGGAAATGCCTTTGTTTGTTGCCGAAAGATTTCTCCAAATCTTCTCTCCAATTATTTCCTCCTTTGAATTCAGAAATGTTGCGAAATTTGGCTCAATTTGCAGAGAGTTTGCGTCACAAGTAATTCAGTATCAATTCAGTAAGGAATTGTACGAATATGAGCCCTTTTTCTCGTGACATGTGTATACTTATAGCGGAATTCCTATAAAATGAGCATGAATTTGCCTGGGATTTTTGATTCCAGCGAGGTGCAAAACGGGCCCCCTATCTGAAGATACGGACTTTATTTTGTCATCCAGCTGCGAGCAAGAATAACGGCAAAATCGAACTCATTTTATAGAACTTTTGCTATAGAGAAGAAACGCTCCGGTAGCATTCTGACTGCGTATGCGTAAAACAAAAATCATTTGTACATTGGGACCGGCGAGTGACTCTCCGGAAAAACTGCGGCAACTTATTGAAGCTGGAGCCGATATTTTCCGACTCAATATGAGTCATGCCAACCACAGTTGGGTGCGCGAAGTGGTGACAATGATCCGAAAGATATCCGCTGAATCCGGAAGAATTATTGGTATTCTTCTTGATACACAGGGGCCAGCCATTCGGACTGGAGATTTGGAGAGTAAATTTCATCTTAAGGTGGGAGATATCGTAGAGTTTACCATTCGTGGTGCTCACAGCGAGGAGGCTTACTCCGTGGGTGTGAACTATGACGGATTTATCGATGACGTTTCCGTCGGGAATATTGTGTTAGTAGACAATGGTGTCATCCATATGAAGGTTCTGTCAAAATACGACGATAAGGTACGTTGTAAGGTTTTGACTGCGGGGATACTCGCTTCCCGTCGGCATATCAATCTCCCCGGGGTCAAAGTGAACCTACCACCTTTGACTGAAAAGGACCTTGCGGATCTTGCGGTGGGTATTGCTGCTGGAATCGATTTTGTTGCACTGAGCTTCTGTCGGGAAGCCAGTGATATTCGAATATTGCGGGAGATTCTACACACACAAAAAAGTTCCGCCCGTATTATCGCCAAAATTGAAGATCAACATGCTGTGCGCGTACTCGATGAAATCATTCAGGAAACTGATGTGATTATGATCGCAAGGGGAGATCTGGGGATCGAGTGCCCAATGGAGGAACTCCCTATTATTCAACGGTATACAATTAAAAAATGCATGCAAGTAGGACGTCCCGTGATAGTTGCCACACACATGTTGGAATCTATGATCGAAAATCCCACGCCGACGCGTGCGGAAATCACTGATATTGCTAATGCGGTTTTTGAGCAAGCCGATGCTATTATGCTCAGTGGGGAAACTGCCGTTGGGAAATATCCGGTTGATTGTGTACAGGTTTTTGATCGTGTGGCCCGACGAATAGAGAGGAGTGGCGAAATGCCCGCCTATTCACAGGAAGCAGTTATTGTGGATGTAAGGCAAAAAACCGCAAAGGCAGCAGTAGTTTTAGCGGATTCGCTTCCAGGTTCTAAGTTACTCGTTTTTACGCGCCGTGGGATCATGGCTGACTATGTGAGTCACCTCCGATTGATGGGTGCACCGGTATTTGCTTTTTCACCGAATGAGGAAGTTGTCCGCCGCCTCGCATTGAATTGGAATATTTCTCCGATCAAATTGGAGTTTGATGTGAGTCCGGATCAGACGATTGCCAATGCCGAAATGATGTTAAAACAAAGAGGGCTGGCACAAGCTGGGGATCAGTTAGTGATTATTGGAGATTTAGTGGCGGAGCATGAGCTTTTCCGTTCCATTCAGCTGAGAATACTTCTTTAGTAGTGTAGCAAAATTCCTGCCTGGGAACTGGGCTTTATTTAAGGAGGAGGGCTTTATTTAAGGAGAATATTTCTTTATTCAGTGAGGTTACGCAAAAAAGAAACCTTGTAGGCTAAAATGTTTTTTTTGCTCCTAGAGCTCTTCAAAGTGCGTAACGTCAGTTATTCATTCAGTTCTTGAGTGCATGCCAAAAGACTCTTTTCGCTCGCGGCCTACTGCCAAGAGCTTTCGCTCCCGGCAGTTCGCTCCCAAGCTTTCCTTTCCGTTAGGAGTAAGCTTCTGCCTGAGGGGCTTCGTTTTTGTGAATGGCTTTTCGAAGTTTCATGAGAGCGATATTTTGAAGTTGTCGAATACGTTCACGTGTCACTCCAAAATTTTCACCTACTTCCTCCAGTGTTTTAGGCTTAGAGCCATCCAAACCAAAGCGTGAACTGATGATGCGGCGTTCGCGTTCGTCAAGTACCCCCAGCAATTCGCTCACTTCGTCACGCAAATCCTTATCCCGTAAATGTTCGAAGGGATCCAATGCATCGGTATCTCCAACAATTTCGCTGAATTCCGTGGAATCATCGTCATTGATGGGAGCATCAAGAGAAGCAGGGCGAACCGCCGCATTTTTGAGTTGGGAAACTTTCGAAGGAGAAAGCCCGATTTCGTCTGCCAATTCGTCATCGCTAGGTTCGCGCCCTAATTCCTCTGTCATTTGCATGGAGACTCGACGCATTTTCGAAATTTTGTCCACCAAATGTACTGGTAAGCGGATGGTTTTGCTTTGATTTGCAAGAGCTCGCTTAATGGATTGCTTAATCCACCATGCTGCGTAAGTGCTGAGCTTTCCACCTTTGGTGGGGTCAAAACGTTCCACTGCTTTCATCAGGCCAATATTGCCTTCGGAGATTAAATCCAGCAATGGCAGGCCTATATTAGCATAATCTCTTGCTATCTTCACTACGAGTCGTAAATTAGCACGAACCATTGTGGCTCGAGCTTTTTGATCGCCTTGTTTGATTTTTCCAGCGAGCTCCACTTCTTGTTCCGGGGTTAATAGTGGAAATTGTGCAATATCCCGCAGGTATTGTTGAAATCCTGTTTCAGAGTCTTCCATTGCCATATCGTGAAAAATTGATTGAGGTTATTTTTTTCTGACATTCACAAGCAGTTCCTGAACAGCAATCGAGAAGTGATGACTTTCTTTTTTTACACCACACTCGGTTACAAATTGTTCAAGACTACTTAAGGATGTTAAATACTTAGACAGCAAATGATCGCCGGCGTTCAAAAGTTTACTCTTTTTCAGATATTTCTTTTGTAGGATGAAATCCTTCCGGAGATTTTTGTTGCAGAAGTGTCTCAATTTATAAGGAGAAGAGTTCTTTAACACCGTGAAAAAAAGAGAGGAATATTTGCCACTCTGAGAGGAGGATGTAATACCCATATGAGAGAAGGAGCCCGGTCTTCATCCTCTCCATTGTAAAGTCATCTCCGGATCAAAAAAATAACCTCCGCTATTCAAAACGATTTGATTTAGCTAGCAAAGATGCTAGCTAAAAATCGTGATATCTTCATACATTGCCGGTATTAGAGAAAAAACGGAAGACATGTAGTGATCTGCTCCAAAAAATCAGCCTCCCTGCCAACGCCAGGTATCAACGCTGGAGAGTCCTAATTGATCCAAAATACGCCAGACTACGGTATCCACTAACTCTTCGAAACTTTTTGGATTGCTGTAAAATGAAGGCATGGCTGGCAGAAATATAGCGCCTGCCTCTAAGACGGTGGTGACATTCCTCGCATGGATCACATTCCAGGGAGTTTCCCGCGCTACCAGGATCAATTTGCGACGTTCCTTTAAAAAAACGTCTGCTGTGCGTGAAATGAGAGAGCTACTGGTTCCTGCTGCGATACGACCTAATGTGCCCATGGAGCAGGGGACGATGACCATGGCGTCGAATTGCGCAGAACCGCTGGCAAAGGGAGCGTTCATGCTTTTATCAGAATGTTCGATGACATTTCCGGAGAGGCGTAATTGTCCAATTTCCTGATGGATGACTTGCCGGGCGAAGGAGCTTAGCACGAGATGAACTTCGTGTGGAGGGCTATCGTTTGAGGCACTCAAATAGTCCAGCAACCGTTGAAGATAGATAGCGCCACTTGCGCCTGTAGCTGCAATGACAAATCTCACAAGCAACTGATGTTTAGGTTTATAAAAAACTCCCTTCCTGAAGGACTCTCCGCAATTTATAAGATCTTTCCAACAAATTTTGATACAGTTCGCTCTCTTTTTCAGTAGGCAGAGTACGAGTCGATTCGTCCGCATGTACGAATCGCACAGTCGCATCTTTCAGCGAGGAGGAATTTGCCAATCCACCTGCTTGAATTGCTGCTCCAAGACCAGCACTTTCACTATTTTGGAGACAGACGACAGGAGTTTTGAAAATATTTGCACAGATCTGCCGCCAAAGAGGACTTTTACTGCCACCTCCAGTTAAATGGATCTCGGTGGGGGTAAGGCCTAATTCGCGAAAACGGTGAAGGCCATATCCTAATCCGAGTGTGACTCCTTCGATTGCTGCGCGAGACAAGTGACTTTTAGTCAGGTTGTTATTTGTAATTCCATACAATACTCCCGTGCTATGCGGCAAATTGGGGGCGCGCTCGCCACTGAGATAGGGCAGCAGAAGTAATCCTTCCGCTCCGGCGGGAACAGAAGAGGCATTCTCTTCATAGAGATTGTGACTCCATTCAAATAAATTTCGCATCCGTTCAGTCACGAGCGTCACGTTCATAGTACAAACCAGAGGGAGCCACGCGTCTGTACTATCACAAAATGCTGACACTTCGCCTTTGGGATCGAGAACCGGCTCCGTGGAATAGGCAAATAGAGTTCCTGAGGTTCCCAGACTGGCTGTAATCATTCCGGGATGGAGATTGCCGGTTCCAATAGCGCTCATCATATTGTCCCCTCCGCCGGAACCTACCGATGGAGCGTGGGAAAGGCCCCAGCGAATGCGTAGCTCTTCGCGAAGAGTTCCCGCGGGTTTGAGAGAAGAATGGAGAGGGGGCAACTTACCCATGAGGTGAGGAGCGATAAAATCGCATACGGGGCGACACCAGGTGCGGGACCGAATATCCATGAGGGCGGTTCCGGAGGCATCTCCATATTCCATTCGTTTCTCTCCCGTCAGCCAGAAATTCAAATAATCATGGGGGAGGAGCACCGTGGTGGTGGTTTTCCAATTGTCCGGCTCATTTTCTCGAATCCAGAGGATTTTCGGAGCGGTATATGCAGGTAAGAGGGTGTTACCTAAAAGTGAAAAAACGCGATCTGCACCTCCAAAGTACTCTGTGATTTCAGCACATTGAAACACGGTGCTGGAATCGCACCACAGCTTAGCGGGTCGGACCACTTTATCTTGTGCATCGAGAAGGACCAGGCCGTGCTGTTGCCCACTCACCCCTATGGCAAACACCTCTTCTTTTCGGGTGCCTAGCTTTTCCAAAACAGATAGCACAGTTTGTTCCGAAGCTGTGACCCAGTCCTGAGGATGCTGTTCCATACTGCCCGGAGGCAAATTGGGAATGAATCCGTAAGGCTGGTGGGCGGAAGCTAAAATTTCGCCGGTTTCCCAGTCCAGAGCCAGGGTCTTAGTACTTTGGGTACCGCAGTCAATGCCGAGAGAAACCATACGCAGACAGTATGGAATTTTCTCTTCTAAAAGAAAGAAAATGCATAGAAAAAGGTCTCCCCTTGACGGAAAAGGAGTTTCACCTGAGTATGCTTTGGAAATGGCAACGGCACAATCCAGTGGACTGCCATACAGAATTGGAAACGAAAAATTGATTCGTCTGACGGATCATGCGAGCAATAAGCTTTCCTCTCTTCTGCAAAAGCAGTCACGCCTCAAAGGAGCCCTCCGCATTGCTGTGATCGGTGGAGGCTGCTCCGGTCTTCAGTATAAGATGGACCTTGTGGAGGGTCCCGTAGCGAAGGACATCCTAGTGGAGTCTCATGGAGTCCGAGTGGTCATTGATCCCAAAAGCGCTCTCTTTGTGAGTGGTTCCGTACTTGATTTCAGCGACGATCTTCAGAAAGGTGGCTTTAAAGTAACCAATCCCAATGCGGTAGCGCATTGTTCCTGTGGAGAAAGTTTTTCCGCATGAAAGATGCCTTTGCGGCGCTCGGATTTGAGCGTCGGCCGATCTTGGACTGTGCCGAAATCCAAGAGAGATATTTGCGTCAAGCTGCCCTTTTGCATCCTGATAGCGCAGGGGGAGATGCCCTGGCTTTTGCAGAGCTGGGCACTGCACGAGCCCTCCTGGAGAATCCAGCCGAACGACTGTATCATTTGATTCAACTTCAAGGTGGAGAAAATGCAGTATCCGGAGATCACTCAGCGTTTTCCCTGCCGAACGAAGCCCATAAAATGATGGATCTTGCAGCGCTTTTGCTGGAAGCGCATGATAGGGTTTCCAAACTACAGAATTCTCTCACGCCTCTTGCCAGAGCGGTGTTGATTCAGCCAGGGCGGCAGTGCCTCCTTCGGTTAGAGCGGGCTGAAAAGGATATTCAGCTGATATTGAACAGTCTTGATAAGGAAATTCGGATTGCTGATGGCGATTGGCCGAATACCTCCCTTGTAAAACTGGCTCGTATAGCCACCACTTTCCGATTTGTTCAAAAACGGGAAACACAAATTTCGGAATCTCTCTTCCAATTACGAAACGCTCTTCCAGTCCGCTCAGGAACTGGGCTTTCTTGAAGGAGAACATATCTTTATAGCGGAATTCCTTTAAAATGAGAACGACTGCGCCGTTATTTTTGCTCCCCACTTTGCTATAGCCAGTCAGTCCTTGGAGGCAATTCGCAGCTTTTTTCAGGCTCTGGAATCTACTAAATTATTCCCAAATATTCAAAATTTACATGATCGCAGGAATTGACCTTGGTACTACAAACTCTCTGATCGGCATATTCGATGCGGGTTTTCCTGTTCTTCTGGCCGATGCTACCGGTTCTCGTCTGACTCCTTCGGCAGTTTCCTTCATTCAGAACGAACCGCCATTGGTAGGTTTTCCTGCCCTACACCGTCGGAATCTTGCGCCCGCAGATACCATTCTTTCCGTCAAGCGACTGATGGGAATGCGTGAAATTCAAGGGCAATTTCCGTTTCGATTCGCATCTCATTCGCCTCTTAAAATCCAGACTTCCGCTGGGGATTTTACACCCGAACAGATATCCGCCTTCATCCTTTCAAAACTCAAAAGCGACGCCGAACAAGCCTTGGGAATGCCCGTTGAACGCGCTGTGATTACGGTTCCGGCATATTTCAATGACAATCAACGAAATGCCACAAAAGCTGCCGGGGAATTAGCGGGTTTTGTTGTGGAACGTATTCTGAGTGAACCTACCGCTGCTGCGCTTGCATATGGGTTGAATCGCCTCCAGGACCGCGCCAAAATCGCCGTTTACGATCTGGGAGGGGGAACATTTGATATTTCCCTCATCCAACTCAACCAAGGAATTTTCGAAGTGTTGTCCACTTCCGGAGATACCCATCTGGGAGGGGATGATCTGGACAGGGCACTCGCCAACTTTCTCTCTCAAAAATTGGATCTTACCCCGAATGCTCTTCTCGAAACCGCCGAACAGGCTAAAAAAAGCCTTTCCGAGGAGATGCAAACCGAAATTCTCCTTCCCTTTGCAGAGGGGGCTTCCAGTGCTTCTCTGATATTGACTCGTTCGGAACTCGACAGCCTTTGCGTTCCGATTCTTGAACGCACTAAAACACACTGCTTGCGAGCTCTTCAAGATGCGGGACTGACGCCTGCGGATCTGGACGAAGTGATCCTTGTAGGAGGCTCTACCCGAATGCCCCTAGTGCGGCAAATAGTGACAGACCTCTTTGGGCGTGCCCCAAATACTTCTCAACATCCCGATGAAGCCATTGCCTTGGGAGCTACCATTCAAGGAGGAATCCTTTCCGGTGCATTACAAAATCTGACGCTTTTGGATGTGACCCCTCTTTCTCTCGGAATTGAAACCTTCGGCGGCCTGATGAATGTCTTGATTCCTCGAAATACTACAATTCCCTGTAAGGCGGGAGAAATGTTTACTAATGCCGTGGCAAATCAGACTTCTTTGCGCATTTCCGTTCTTCAAGGAGAAAGGGAAATGGCGGAGGATAATTGGCAACTGGGTGAGTTTGTAGTTCCCTTTAGCCCCGCCCCTAAGGGACAAGCTCGCGTCGGAGTTCAGTTTGAAATCGACGTGAATGGGATTCTCAAAATTCTAGTTCGGGAAATTGCCACTCACAAAGACCATCACATAGAAATTCAGAGCGCGATTGACGTTTCAGATGAAGCCGTGGAAAAGATGATCGCCGAATCCGTGGAGCATGCCTTGGAAGACATGCAAGAACGGATTTTTACCGAAGCTCGCTTGAAAGCGGAAGAACTTCTCCCCGCACTTGAAGTGGCTCTCCTTCAGCTGGGCGATGCAGTATCGGCTGCGGAAAAAACTCACATTCAAAATTTGGCACAGGCCGTTCGAGAAAGCTTACAAATGGGGACTGCACAACCTTTGAAAAAAGCGGTTGCTCACTTAGATGAAGCGACTCAGCCCCTTGCAAGTCGATTGCTGGAAAAAGTTCTTTCGTAACCTATTTTATCACCAATTTTGCTATAGCGAGGCTGGAGCCTTTGTTAAATTTAAATCCTCTGATATTGCGCAGAGAATCCGCAGCGAAAGCAAATGATCCGGATAATTGCTTGCAGGACAACATTTATCTCGAAAATAGACTCCGCGGAGATAGTCTTAAGAAGCCACGTTGGCGTTCATGAGAAACAAAGATAAGCCGAAATATCGATTGATTTCTCTCGAAGACTACCGCCCGTTGATCGGCGACGAAACTTTTGAACGCATTCGTAAAAAAGCTGTGGCACTTGCAGGATTACGAGTTCTTAACTTTAACTCGACTTACTATGGGGGTGGCGTGGCGGAAGTGCTTACCTCCATGACGCTACTGATGAATAGTCTCGACATCCGCTCGGAATGGCGAGTGATTCAAGGTACGCCGGATTATTTTTCCATCACGAAAAAGATGCACAATGCCTTGCAAGGCGATAGCATTAACTTATCACCGTTTAAACAGCAGATTTTTGAAAAGGTCGTTTTTGAAAATGCAGTGAGAAATCGAATCGATCACGATTTTGTGATTATTCATGATCCTCAACCCCTTCCTCTTATCGAGCATTATCCTAAAACATGCCCTTGGATTTGGCGATGCCATCTCGATCTTTCCAAGCCGCATCCGCAGTTATGGGCTTACCTTCGAAAATGGATTGATCGTTATGACTCTATTATACTGAGCTGTCCGGAATATGCGCAAGATGTGCTGCCGCCGCAGTTGATTTTCATGCCCGCGATCGATCCTTTTAATATTAAAAATCGGACTCTAAGTAAGCGTGTGATAGCAAATCGACTCAATCGTCATAAAATTCCGACGGACTTGCCGATAGTGGCGCAGATTTCCCGTTTTGATCCTTGGAAAGATCCGGAAGGAGTTATTCAAGCATTTCAACTCGCGCAAAAAAAAGCCCCCGAGGCACGCTTAATACTATTGGGCAATTTTGCGACTGATGATCCCGAAGGAGCCAGAATATTCGAATCGCTGTGCCGCAGCCGAAATGAAAAAACCTTCATCATGGCTCATGGAGACGATACCTCTCTGGTCAATGCCCTGCAACGGAGCGCGCGTATCGTTTTGCAAAAATCGCTCCGCGAAGGCTTTGGGCTTACTGTAACAGAAGCAATGTGGAAGAGCACTCCCGTGATTGGTGGGAATGTCGGAGGCATCCCATTCCAGATTGAAAACGGAGTCAACGGATATCTGACGTCTTCCATAGAAGAGACCGCCGATCGCATGACTCAACTATTAAAAGATGAGAATCTGTGCCGACAAATGGGGAAACATGGACGAGAAAATGTTCGGAAAAAGTTTCTTCTGACGCGCTATCTGGAACAATATTTGGATCTCTTCCTTTCCTCCTCTTATAGTGGAATTCCGCTATAATGAAAAAGTTCAGGCTGGGATATCAATTCTGGTTCTGCAAATCGAACTCCGGTTCCCAATAGACGAACAGAGAGCGGCTTTCTGTAAAAGGCCTCGGCAAGAAGGGCTTTATATATGGTCTCGGATGGTTGGGCACACACGCATTCCTTGGTAGTTCGACCAAAGTCCGAAAACTTTACTGTTACAAATGCCTTGCGAACTTTTCTCTCGCCTGCCTTCCGCTGTAACTCCTCGAGTAATTCCTTCGAAAGGCGGGAAATGGCTTCTTCACATTCTGATAAGGAAACGAGATTCGTGCTAAATGTACTTTCATTGCTAAGTGATTTACGAATGCGCTGCGGACACACCTCGCGATTGTCGTTGCCGCGGCAAAGATGAAAGAGTTCTTCTCCCCATCTTCCAAATTGAAGGGCCATTTCTGTTAAAGTGAACTTCTGTAAATCCCGACAGGTTCGAATCCCGCGAGCAGCAAAACGCTCGGCGGTTTTTGGCCCGATCCCTGAAAGTTTCCCCACGGGGAGATTTGCCAAAAAAGCCTGTACCTGGTCGGGCAAAATAGCGAATTGGCTGTTGGGTTTGCGCCAGTCGCTCGCAATTTTAGCGAGCATTTTATTAGACGCGATACCTGCCGAAGCGGTAAGAGCTGTTTCCTTAAATATCCGCAACCGGATTTCCTTCGCAATTTCCCAAGCGTAACGACCGCTCTTGCTGACGTCTAAAAATGCTTCATCCAGTGAAAGAGGTTCGACCAGATCCGTATATTCTCGAAAAATTTCCCGAATACGATGGGAAGCCGCTCGATAAAGGTCGAATCTCAGCGGTAAAAACACCAGATGGGGACATCGCTTGCGAGCCATAAAACCCGGCATAGCAGAACGGACCCCAAACTTTCGAGCTTCGTAGTTACACGTTGTCACAATTCCACGAGGAGTTCCGCCACCTACTGCAATGGGGAATGTCTCGAGCTCTGGCCGCTCCCGCATTTCCACGGCAGCATAAAAGCAATCCATATCCAAATGGATGATTTTTCGCACGGGATTCATTTTTTCATATCATTGCCAGAGAGCCGGGTTTCCCCCTAAAAGAGAGCCTCTGTGGTCTCTGCAATAGGACATTGCGCCCACCATTTTGTGTCATTCTGGGATAAAGACAACCTATTGTCCGTAGCTTTATTTCATAAAATTCCGAAGAAATTGCTATAAAGAACATCCGGAAATCATTCCAAAAACGATTACGGGGGTATGATAGGAATTATTGCAACAATTTTTATTGGACTCCTTGTGGGTATCATCGCCAAGCTTCTCATGCCGGGGCCGGATCCCGGCCGCGGGTGGATTGCTACCATTCTTCTGGGTTTGGCGGGTTCCTTCATAGCAGGCTATTTTGGTCGGGCCATGGGATGGTACCATGAAGGACACTCGGCCGGTTTTATAGCTTCAGTTGTAGGAGCAGTTGTCCTTTTGGCGCTTTATCGATTATTGATGCATTGTCAAAGGAAGTAGCTCCGACTTCAGAGCAGCTAAAAGAGAAGATGACGAGTGCGGACTTATTTCTTCGCAAGAGCGACGAACTCTTCCACAGTTAAGCCACTGGAGCGAATGAGGCTTCGCAAGGTACCTTTGGCAACTTCCCGATGATCAGGGATGAGACAGTGTTGCCATGTGACCATCCTTGACCAGGATCATATGACTGCCGCGTTGCCGCACCATTTTGCCATCCATTCTTGGAAAACGCCTTAACGACGTCACGTTCGCTAAGCTTCGGCAGTACAGGCATTAAACGGTAACCTCGACTTGCTGGGTCTCAACGGTCAGTGACAGGCCGCGTTCTGCCCGAACTTCAAGGCAGGCAGCAATGGCTTCGCGGATGTTGGCAAGCGCTTCGTCACGGGTCTCTCCCTGGCTGACACAACCAGGAATGGAAGGGCATTCAGCGATCCAAACGCCATCTTCATCTCGTTCAAGTGTGGTCACGAACTTCATGCACATTACTTTATCTGTCTTTCTCGGTTTTGGAAAGTCATTGGTTTTTCTCCAGTCTAGCCTGGAAATTTCATAGTGGATGCTGTGGACGGGAAGATTTGGATAAAAAAGCGCAAGCAGGGTAAAAAACAGGACTTTTGAAGGGGAATAAAGAGAAAATGGCAGAAGCCACCAAGCCCCCGTTGTTTATAGTGCCGGGGACAGCACCAATAAAATTCAGGTGGAGTTGAGGCGACTCAAAACGACCAGGAAGAGATGGCGATAGGGATAGGAACTAGAAAAGAAAAGTCGGATGCGTCGTGTGTTTCGTAAAATAACGGTACCGATTTTGAAGAGTTTAAGCCGGATAGTTTGAACTTGAGCACGTGCCAAATCGGTACCTACCAAAGCCACACGGCGAATGGTTTCGACCAAAATATAAGCGGCACTGGAAAGCAATAAACGAAACTGATTGGACTACCATTTTTTACAAGAGGTGCGATCCGAAAAGAGGCCCAATTGCTGTTCTTTGATGCGGTTTTCCATTTCTCCCCGAGCGCAGTAAATGTTGTCGTGAAGTTGCTGAGGATCTCCTTCCAGATTGGTGATTACAAAGCGCGGGTTGGATCCTTTTTCGGCATGTTCGGATTTGTAGATCA
>JAHFTB010000044.1 GCA_023269545.1 Verrucomicrobiota bacterium
GGCATCGGCGAGTGAGATGGTTTGGCGGACGTAGAGATAAAAGTAGGTACCCGCATCGACTCGGACGTAATAGAGTTCCTTCATGGCTTCCAGGAGCCGACGAGCGTAGATATCCGCACCCGCTCCCACACCCTCGGATGCCGCAGTCTGCCATCCGCCTTTTGACAAGCTTGTCATATTTCCAAATGGTCCCATTTGGTTAATTTGCTCAGGAAACGCAGTCGCTCCCGCCGCTAGCATTGACCCGAGAATTGCCTTAGCTTCGGCATACTTATCGAGTTTGATCTGATAGCCTCGTAATCCTCCGGAGCCATCAGTTTCAGTCCACTTATCAGGAGAATTAAGATTTGGAGCATGATCCAGGACGCTGGCAGCAATTTTGAGTTCTTTTCCGGATTCGATAAATACTAATACAAATTTACGTTGTGCTCCAATTCGATCGCGAGAGCTGGATTTCAATGCATCCCCATGGATTTCTGTGCCAGCTGGGATAATAAGATGTCCACCCGGACCATATATGTCTTCGATCACAGTCCCATAGATGGGAGTGTCGAGATTGGTAGATTCGATGGTATTGGCGAGTTGACATTTAACAAGTTGGCCATATGGCAAGAATTCATCACTCACCGCAGGATCGGATTCTTTCTTGGCAAAAATGGTTTGAGGAATTGGTGGAGGTGGTTCTTCAGTGTGCGCGGCTGCCGATGTTAGAACACGCGAAATTACCGGCTCTTCTGATTTTCTTTCTCTCCTGGAAGCTGGTTCGGGAATATTCGTTTTAAATGAATAGCCTTTACTTTCGGAGGCAGGCGCTGGGGTCGCAGCTTCTACAGAAACATTCGTACTAATAGACTGGTTACCCTGCCGTTCTTTCCAGAGTTTAAAGAAAAACAGGAAAGAAAGAAATATGACGACGAACAAAGCCGTTCTTCCCCACGGTTTCCTTAACTCTCCATAAATCTTGCGAAAGTTGATGTTCATGGCGTAGCGACAAGTTTTTGATCTCTTAGTACCAGGACGGACCAGTTGTTATCGGGAGCGAGATTATTACGCCCTCCGGAGCCATCCCCTGTAATAGCAAAAAAGACAGGTGTAGTGGAATTGGGTGGCATCGATCCAGAGGCATCTACAATAGATTGCGTGTAGATTCGTTCGCCCAGACGGACTGCCAAATCCTGTTTCTTATAAGGAATGGTGGCGACAGTATGATTGATCAGTTCGAGGCCAAAAACGAGGGTATCCTGCGCCTCAAAGCGCCAGACATTTTTGATACGAACTGTAAAGTCTTGATAGGGATTCTCTATCTTGGGAGTGATGTGGAGGACGCCTTCGAGAGCGTCCGGATGCTGTGCTTTGAAGAGTTCATATGCTTTTGCCCGATCCAGGAGGGAAAGTAATTGTGAAGGAGCTACTGGCGCATTTTGTGCAGAGCGCTTGGGCTTAAAAAGCGTTATCGTGCGATAGGGTTGATCAGCAGCTACAAGGTGAAAAATGTAGGCTTTCCTCTGATAGATGATCGTTAGATAGTCCTCTGCATTTCGCTCAAGAGCCCGAAGTGTGAGGTAATAATTGCCAGGAACAAATGAGACTAGGAATCGTGCGTTAGGCTGCTCTTGCGCGGCGATGTCTTTTCCATAGAGGGCGGATATCTCAGAGGGAAACAGAATGGTCGTATTTCCTGCTCTCCACGCTGTGGGAACCTCATATACGATTGCTTCATCGAGCGGTTTTTGGATAATCGAGCTGGTGGCGCTTGACTGAACCAGAGGAAGCAGCCCAATAAGTAGATAAAAGAGGCTCTTCATAGTGCCTTTTCCTCATGAGCGATATTGATAACCAACATCGGAAAAAGTCCGTTACCGATGATATCGGGGTTCCTTACAAATTCGATATCGAGAGAAAAAGTGTGTGGCTCTTCAATCGGCAATCCTTCGTAGGTACCTTGGCGAATGAGATTTCCTTTTGCACGAACGACCCAGGAATCATATGTCGCTCCACCCGCTGTTTTTAATTTCCTGGTAGAAAGAACATCAATATTCGTTGCTTCAACTTTTTGATGAATCTGTTTTTCCTCAAAATTAGCAGCCTGTAACTTAATGATCTCATATGCTTTTTCACGAGCATTCTGTTCGTAGAGCTTTTGGAGCAGTTCCGGATTATCGGGCCCTGTGGGATTTCTCTGAAGTAATGCGAGACAGGCTAGTTTAGTATGATACGCGTATAATGCTCCTGATTCGCTAAATGCAAGCAACGGGCTATAAACGATTGTTCCTGCCGGATCGATAACAACTACCTTTTCCTCTTGCCTCATCGCAATGATGGTGAAATAGGGCGCTCCTACAGCTGCAATGAGGCAACAAAGTGCTATAAACATCCATAATCGGGCTGCAATCCGATTATTCGTGATGGCATGTACCGCGCTGAGGGAAAATCCAGTCATTGGCTATCTTCCGCTTTCTAAGGAAATTTTCTCCTCAGGGGAGACCCGGTTTTGAGAAGGGTTGGACATGTTAAAAACAGCAAAAGCACTTGCATTATATGCTTTTATAGTAATTTAATGTTCTGTTTTAGTCAATCAAAAATGATACTATAAAAGTATCCTTTTTCTTTAAATGTATTAATATTTCAACAGTTAAGACACACTGCAACCTGTGGCACTGGATTTATTATGCTCTGGAATTTGATGTATCCATGCAGAAAGTTCTCTTATCAATATGGGAACTATTTCCAGAGCGAGATCTATAGAGATGAATCAGCGCTGCAAACGTATTCTGCTGACAATTTATATACATATTTTGTAACTTTTACATTTCATGTATTTTTCCCAAGGAGGGACCAAGAAGACCATGTCTCGGACGAGGGCGATACAATAATTCGATTGGTCGCTCATGACAAACGACTTGTAATCGCATCTCCGTTGATGAACATTCTTTTTCAGTACGTATGCGATATTCCATTTTCTTTCCGATCGTTGTTGCTGTTGTCTTAAGTAGCAGCGCTACGTTTTTTATTACCAAATCAGTGTGTTCAAATTCTGAGTCTCAGGTCGTTGCTTATTTGAAAGAAAAAGAGGCTCGAGAATGTGCTGAGGCCGAAAAAGCCGCTTACCCAATGGGAAGGGCGGCTGCTGAAAAGGCAAACGAGCAAGCAGCTGAAGCAAGAAGGCGCTTCCTTGCAAATTAAAGAAGTATAGAGATAGTTCATACAATTGGGTTAGGAGGTCGTGGAATGCTTCCTTCTGTAGAACCAGTTTTTGCAGTAGCTGCGGTACGTAAAGTTGAGGCAATTTGCGCACCCCGCGAGGCGTGCTGT
Organism: Verrucomicrobiota bacterium; assembly: GCA_023269545.1. Lineage (GTDB taxonomy): Bacteria > Verrucomicrobiota > Verrucomicrobiia > Chthoniobacterales > Xiphinematobacteraceae > Xiphinematobacter. Next base: position 3,313 of record JAHFTB010000044.1, read on the forward strand.
GCACCTTGTGACATATTAGATAGGGCACCCCATGCAGCAGCCGTTCCTGCATTAGCTCCTGCCATCAATTTTCCGATAGCCATAGGAGTTGCTATGTAGAGGAATGTAGGAACCAAGGCCGCAACCAACATGATTCCAACGGCCGCTGGCCAACCTATCAGTAATTTGCCAGCAGCTATAGGCGCGCCACCAATGCTACCCAACATTCCACTGAATAATACTGGTCCCAAATAACTCAAAAATAGATCCACCAAAATGAACCCCAATGACCACATGACTACACAAAGTGAAGTCATCAGGAACCTAGTTCCGATTGCCTGCGTATAACTGATTGCTAGCAAGGCTATCATTAATGGAGAAACTGCGGTTAAGCAACCAATGGCATATTCTTGGAAAAATTTAACTATTTTGACTCCAACCGATCCTAAATACTGTAATGCTGTCGTTATGAGCGATGCAATATAAGGTCCTATAGTCGTTACGCTGGGCTCAATTATAGGTAATTTTTCTCCTAGAAATTCATTAAACGTATTATCCTGACGGTTTGTAGTAATAGCAACGTGTAAATCATCAAACGCCTCTTTTCCATTCTTCATGAGAGCTGGAGATCCCGCGAGCAGGACAATGATGATTGTTGTCTTGATAAGAATACCTAAAATCGATCTTGGATCACTTCCCGACTTCCAAGAGGACTCCCAAATACCAAGAACTACAAGAACAAATGCCAATGGGAATAATTTCCATCTGAGTTGTTCTACGCCAACCTCAAAAGCTGAGGCATTTGCTAATAGTATGAATGTTGACATAATTATTTTTTGCTGAGCATTTTCTTTCTTGCTTCGCTAGCTTCCTTGGAAGTTTTTTCGTCTAGTCTTCGATTAATTTCCCCATAAGCAGCCTGTTCCATCTTTTCGCGATTAGCGTTGAGCACCATAAGAAGTTTAATTCTTTCCGCTGAATTATCCTCCATTTGATCAAGGGAGCTAAGTGCAGTTTGCGACGCAATTAGAGAGCTTTGAAGTTTTTGAACTTCTGCATCCGTTTTTGCTCCTTTTAATTGACCATTGAGTTGAGCAATTTGCTGATTTAGAATAATACGTTTCTTCTGAGCCTGTTGAATACTGTCTTCATACTCCGCATAGGCGTTCTCAACTGCCCGATATCGCTTAAGCGGATCTTTAGAATCTCGAAACGAGGAAATTCCTGTGTATCTATTAGACCGGACATATTTATCAATATCGATCTGGTCCTCATCATAGAGAGAGCGAATAGTGTTAGATGCGTTGCGGCTGCGTGCAAGGAGGCGCTGGATGTCCCACAGAGTTTGTGGAATTTTGTTGTAGTCCAGTAAACTTGAAAACGTATACCTATCAATGTATCCTCCGGCTACAGATGATGGGTCTCCAATAGCAGACCGAACATAATTCATAGTCTGCAAATGTTGCTGTGTTGTTTGCAGAGTATTCTCAAGTAACAGGAGCTTCTTTCCCCACTCCGCTTGCTCCCAAAACAATTTACCCTGTTGAAACGCAAGTGCTCCCGCATCCACTACCGGCCAGCCGCTGGCGAGAAGGGAGCTATGAGTGATACCAATGGCTACCAGGAAGAATAGAATCCTTTTCATTGCTCAACGGGGATGGTGATGGTGTAGGGAACGAGTTTTTCCGCTGCATGAGGATCCGCAGGGATCACAAAAGAGTAACGACGCGGAGAAGACAACTGTTGTTGCCACTCAGATTCGTATTTATAGAGATTTCGCTGTGCGAAGAATTGACGCTTGGCAGCGTCAGCCATGCCCGCGCTGTAGCCCCGCTGCCATTTTGTACGAGGCGGGGTTGTAGAGCTACAGGCGGACATGGTGGCGAGTCCCCCGACAAGACCGATGAGCAAAATGCGTGTCATGGAGTATGGATCTCCTGTTCTTTGACATGGTTAGCATTTGCTAGAATTCCTTGAACGACATCCGTCGATTTGCGCAATTCCCGTTCACGCCGTTCGAAATCGGTTCCAGTACTCGATGCGCAGTAGAGCATCTCTTTTGAAACCTTATTATGGATTGTGCCGCATAATGGTGCATTCGCATCTAGATGATAATAAGTAAGCGATGAGTAACGGTTATTCTCTGGCAGATGCTCAGGCAGCGGATAATGCGTGACAATATCCTGCGCGGCTCCGGAGAGATCGATGTCTTTTGCGAGATCATTCACATCCCCCCGATCTGTCATACGCGTAAAGAAAAACTGTTTGGCATTCCCGAACACGATGGGCCTAATTTTGCTCTCTTTAAATTGGGCGTATTGTTGAACAATCGATATGATCCAGGTGCTAAATTTAGAGAGTTGAGCATAGAATTCTCGGATTAGCTCCTCGCCGCCATCGGTACCAATTGTTCGCGAAGCCTCTTCAAAAATAACTCGCTTACGAACACCGCGTGGTAAGGTGATGATATGCTGCCGCCCGTAGTTGGCGATCAAGAATCCAGCAACTTCTTTTAGGGCTTTGTTCGATTCAGGAATGTAAGTCAAATCGAAGTGTGCATATCTCCCTTTCAGGTTTAGGGTCGAGTAACCAGAAATAAGAGCCTGCTCGGACCAAGGAGCTAGCAAGGTTGCGATCTGATTGATTTCATCACGATTGTGCTCTGGAAATGGGGACATCAGCAGCAATTGCTGCAACTCCAGATGAAACGGATATTCCTCGCGATCGAATGAGGCGAATGCCATATTACGAATGGCCCTCTCGTTATTAGGGTCTGTAATAAACGTGGATATCCGATCTGAGGTAATGGCTGCAATTCGGGTAGCTCGTTCGTCGGTTGACAGTGCCTGAAACTCAGCCCATGCCGCCATAAGAGTAGTACCTGCTGGCATTATTTCTTCCTTGTAGCCCTGAATTGCCATCGCTTGGCGAGCGACAGTATCTATCCGGAGAGGATCTGCATTCAGCCATTTTTCAGCGAAATCGCTATAGAGTTTTTCAATATATTGAGTAATTTGGGCTTTACGCAAATTACGCTTATCCTCATCTTTCGGCATTCCTGCTAATTTTAGTACAAGAGCTGCCGCCATATTAATTTGCTCTGTGGAGAGTGGAGCTCCATGCGTATCGAGATAGTTGAGGCACAAATCTCCATCGTCTCGGACAACAATAGGCTTGGAGCCAACGGCTTGACTCCAGATTCCATAAGTGAGCCCTTCCTCAACAATTAAAGTAAATCCATAGTAAGGATCGGTCTGAGTAAGAAGGTCTGTGATAAAAGCGCTCTTGCCCGCCCGGCTCATTCCCACAAGTGCTGCCAATTGAGGCGTATCGAAAATAAAGGTCTTAACACCAACCAACGTGCCATTTGGTCCATCATATAATGCTTCCGCTCCATTGAGATGCCCGGTGAAAGAGGAGGACATGGGCAAGAGGTGACAGAGCCACGACGAATCGCCTTTATCTTGGTGGCATGTAGTTCCCCCGAAGCACCAGCCTGGCCAAGTTTGGGTCCATATGTTCTTCGTCGTGGCTTCTGTCGAAATATTACTCGTCCAAGACTGAGCATCGGCCATTTGGCCAAACGCAGTTTCAACTGAGCGAGTTTTGGAAATCAGCTCGTTTTCGCTACCTGCCCAGACATGCACAACAAAATCATAGTTAATTGGAGTGACGGCACCGGAAACTAATTTATCAATCCGTGCTTCTCTATTTTGGATGGCAGTCAAAGTCTCCCGCCGTCCCTCGGACTGGTAATCTCCAGATAAGCGGGTAAGGACATTTTGCTCCCGTTTTTTCTCCTCGTTGACGTTAAGGGGACGTAAATTAACCGTGATGGCGTAGTCGAGAAAAGGCAGATTGGTCAAATGCCACATGATTCCCGACCAAGTGCGTTGTGGCCTGCGTTTGAGGATTATGAAGTTGTGATAGTAGCCATCCAGATAAAAACCGAAGGTTTTTCCGCCTTGGCAGCCACCATTCCACCAGTTCTCTTGGATAGTTTGAGCCGGATCAAATTTTGTTAGTGGATCAAAGTGGTCTCGTTTGAGGTAAGAAGGGTTAAAAAATGCGGCGTAGGCATAGGCCAGATCAGTGTCTGTCAGGGTACTCACCGAACCGCCTATCTGTTGCAGAAGCGAAGCAATGGGTCGACGGTGTTGCTCGAATGCTTCGCTATATTGCTCCAGGATATTGAGATTGTGTTGGAGTAGGACCTCTCTGCTGGCACCTTTGGGTGGGCCCACGGAAATTGGTTGAGAAAGGTAGAGAGTGAGTTTCTCTCTTCGAAGCTTACCTTCACGAGCTTGGGTGGTATAACGATTATGTCTCTCATTACGTTGTATTTCAGCCCAGCTGCCAGTCTGACAATGTTCATCGGTGAATTGTTTATATGCGGCTAACTCACGATTATAATTTGCGCTGACCTCCCAACGAAATTGGGCTCTAGTATTCACCGAAAGTGTGTGAAGGATGCCCCGAGAAAGTTCTGAAAATTGCTCTAATATGGCATCACTTGCCTGACGGAGATCTGGAAGTGAAATATCAAATCCTCGGGAAACAAATCCTCTCGTATCAAGTTCGTTCCAAATTATGAGATCCTTGGCGATCCAACCATCCGGTGGTTTCATGGCATTTCCTCCATAGATTGCTCTCGTTCATGCAAAGCTGCATGTTCATTCATGAACTGATAGAACGCTCCTCCACCAAGCACTGCCGCTGCCCCTCCTACTGAAGTCCCAATAATTCCTAAAGTGTTGTTAAACCGCGTGCGTCGAGCGAGCCTATTGAGACTGTGATTTATTTTTTTATTAACCGAATCAAGACGTGAATTGATGTTTGTTTTGAATTGGTTATGGTCAATATTAAGAGCATCCAGCGGCTGAAGCACTCCATTGAGATCTCGATTGAGGTTACCGAATTGAAAATCAGTACTTGCTTTGAGCTGATCAATTCTTTTGTCCGTGGAATTAAAATGTGAATTTGTATCGCGCTTGAAGTCATCAAAGCTCAGAGTCAGCGCATTAAGATCGCGTCTCAAATTATTTTCGACGTCCGAAATTCTTTTATCGATACCATCGAGACGTGAATTGAGCTCAACCTTAAATTGGCTGTAATCGAGATCGAGTGCATCAAACCGCTTACGGAGATCACTAAGTTCACCTCTCAAGTTTGCGATCTGATCGGTAATTTCATTGATACTAATGGCATTCTGATTAACTTGACTCTGGAGATTAGCAATGACTGCCTCCAAGCCATTAACCTTCTGTTCGAGGTTTGTAAGATGGATCGCGGAATCATAGCTCATAGCTCCAATACTAAGGATAACGATACGTGCACTCGGATTACCTGGAGCATCCATGACGCCTTTTAAACGAAGTTTTGTTCCAGCTTTAAGGGGACCTTTGATCATCTTCCCAAAACCTGCGATTTGCAGGCCACTCCCCGAATCTCCCGATAGTATCTGCCACTTGAGGACTTCTTGATCGTCAAGGTAGAGGCGCACTGTGTGGAGAGTATTATTGCCTGTCCAGAGTACATTTGTTCCGACTTGAATTCCGTACGGCTCATCGCTCATTAACGTATATTCGTAGTCTACATTTTGCTGAACATCCGTGTACTGGCCGGGGATAAACTGCGCCTGGAGAAATCCGAATGGAAAAAGATAGAATATAATAAGTAGAAGAAATAGGGGATGAGGTTTCGATAGAGGTTGCGATTGCCAACTTCGGCCAGCTAAGAAAGTCTCCAAGAGGTCTCGATCGAAAGATTTTGGTTTCCCTTCACGAAGTGTGAAGACATAGACCAGCCCTAGAACCGCAGGCATGATACCATAGCATAGTGCAGTTACAGGGGGCGTCGCCCCGATGAGGAAGCTTAATACAGTCACACTGACTCCCAGTGCACATCCTCCTACAGCAATGAGGATGTTACTCCCTTCCAGACCCCAAATCTTGCCATCGCTGTCGTCACCAGCTTGGGTATCGATAGTTTGCATTTATCTCCCAATGTTGACCGTGGGTAACCCGCCGGCCGAAAATAAAGCCGATGCAATGACGGCTGCTAGTGCGATGACGACCGCACCCAGCAATGTGGCTTTGGCTTCATCAGGGCGACCGCTTCTCCATGCCCATCCAGCGCCGATGATGAGAATAAATGCTACCGCATAGGCCAGTAATGACATGTAGCGCATCGCTTGGGCCAATGCGCTTTCAAACGAGGCGAGGAGGAAGAGTGAATCCATTATTTGAGCCCTCCAGATTGTTTCTTAACTGCTGCTGACTTCTTGCGTGTCCGAGGCGAACGATGCGCGTGCTCTGACTCTTTTAATAAGAGTTGTTCACAGCGAAGAGCTTCCGCGCGAATTTCTTCCTCAGGAGCTTGTTGCAACAGTTGCGCTATGGACTGGAATGCTGCGATGACCTGAGAGCGGTAAGAGACATGAGTAGACATAGAGTAAAGAATGAAAACAGTTGAGCGATATACATTTATTGTAAATCAGTCTATCATTCGGTCAACCATAAATTATACAATCAACGTATTTTTATTCTTTAGATGTTTGCCAAAGGCATTTATGCACACAAGTATCTTATAGGAAGACTGTTATATGATAATCCTGCTCCTTGGCGCGAGGCACACTCGCCACCTTGCAACCTATTGTTATTTACCGGAGACTGATTGCATGGAACGTCAAATTGTCGCACGTCATCAATGAGCGGTTGGAGTTCCCTTAATAAAGGGCGGTCATTTTATAGTGGATTTGAAAACCCGGACCAAAGATACCAGAGCGTTTTGCCACTGTGGGTCTTTTCGTGCTCTGAATTGAATAAATTCGAGTGCTTCTTGCACTTCGGGACTGACTTCATCTGCCTTGTTTCCGGGTTGCACTTCTCCAAGTACGGTAGACCCGCTTAAACGGATTTTTATGAGATGTTTTGCTGATTCTGGGATACGATCCCTTAAGTGAGCGGCCATCAGGACAGCGCGATGGTAGTCGCCAAATTGGGCAACCATCCTACTCAAAGAAGAGAATTCAGGCTGAGTTTCTCCGTGGATATACCTCGAAATTTGCGGACTCGTGAGCTCGCTGAGTTTTGCAAGGTGATTTCGAGACATGCCAGTCTCTCTTAAAACTTCTGTTAAGGCTTCTCCAAAATGGGTCACAGCACATTTAATGCATGAAGTTTCTCTATATGTAAACATTCCAATATTCCATACATATGTTGTATTTATTACATTTGATGTGTAGTTTCAAATCGCAGATTTTTCTTTGGACAAGGGAGATCCAACTCTCTTTTTTCAATTCGAAAAGACGGATACACGTCGGCAAATCATCAGTTTTTGCGGATGTCCATATAACAGGGCAGGATGACTTCAACCATATGGAGATCATATAGATTAATGGCGTCGTACAGGGCATTGGTTGTACGACTCTTGATTTGTAAAGGATCTATATAGTCGAATGGATACTTCTGGATACGTACCAGAGTAGACGCCCCTAAAGATGCGGCAATACAGACACGTGCCTGCATTTCAAGCCATCCGGATGCAGTGCTTTCATGAGGAAGCAAAAAATCTACAAGTATTTTTCCGCCATCATTTAAACAAAGTAAAGGCGTATGGTTCGATTCGTTTGCAGCAGCCATCTGTCTCCAAAAATTGAGACCCATGTGAGCGATGCTAGGATTCTGAGGTGAAATCTTCATAAATGTTCTGAGGTAGAGTTGATTTTAGAGAATTGGAATAAGGCAACAAAAAGCTCCCGAGTGATCGGAGTTCTCCTTTGCTCTCAATACCGATTTTTTGTTTTAATTTCAGATTTTCTCTGAATCGATTTGAAGCTCTCTCAGAACGGATTTCGCTCTAAGAGAGCTGTTAAAGGAACTTCAGGCTTCGAGTAAATATATCAGATAAATAATTTGTGTCAAAAAAACAGGTTAATAAACTAAAAATTCTTCCAGAGTGGATCAGCCAAAAAGCAGCGGCGCTTTTACGCAAAGTCACCCCTTCTGCAATTTCACGACTTTTACGTAGAGGGCGATTAAGGAGTAAGATAATTGCGGGGCGACGACTGGTTTCCCATGAAGATGTCTTAAATTTTCAGCCCTTGGTACAAGGAAGCTCTCCAAGCAAGCATATGACAAAGGTCGCTACTGCTAGGGTAGACCGCGAAGAATGGATTACCTACAAGGAAGCCGCCACTTTGAGGCAGATGACTCTACATGTGATTAGAACAGCAATCAATCGGGGGCGGCTGCGGGCTTTAAAAATAGGCGGTGTACCATTTGTGTACAAGAAGGATGTGATCAATTATCAACCTCGCATTGATTATCATCCTGGTGATACAGCGAAGGCTCCCCTGCCTCCTGGAGATGATCCAAGAGATTGGATTTCAGTAGCGGAAGCAGCCCGCATGCGTAATGTAGGAAAACCAACGATCATTATGCATGCAATCCAAAAACGGATTCGGAGCATCAAATGGGGGGATACTCGCCTTATTTACCGTCCAGATATCCTGAACTTTAAGCCTAGACCTCGACCTGGTCGGCCGAAGAAAAAGAATGAATTCCTGAATTTTAAATCACGAGCGTAATCAAATTATGAAACGTTTCTCCAATTTTTCACGCATTGTATTAATTTCGTCAATGAGGGATTTTTCATGTCTTCACTTAGCAGACATTTTTCATCAAAAAATTTTGAAACTGCTAGCTGAACAATATCGGAATCGCTACATGATCTTCGATGTGATTCAGATTTTATCTTGTGCAACAACCATTTAGGTAAATTTAATGCAATCATATATTCCGATTGTTTATTCATGCTAAAAACTGTTTTTGTCAGACGTTTAATGTAAAGTACAGATTTTTCATACAATTTTTTTTGACAGCTATCTTGACACTTTTCATGCTGTTCGCAGACAATTCTGGCGTTTATGAAACGTAAAAATAGAACTGCAAAAATAGATTGCAGAATGTCCACAGATTTGTGGCACAAAGTAGATGGCTTTGCGCAAGCCGCTCACCTATCACGCTCTCAAGTCGTGGAACGTGCCCTTCTCTCCTTTTTTGGCGAGATTATACCCGAAACTCCTAACCTTCCCATAAACCCAGAGAGAAAAATGAGTAAATAAAAATTAAACTATCGAATGACTGCTCTTTATCGGTCTTCAAACAGTTGCCTAGTTGCTTCAGCTGCCCGATCTTCAGCGAGTTCATCAGCTTGTCTCGTTTTTTTTTGCTTCCATTCTTGCTTCTGCATCCTTCTGCTTCATGTAAGCAACGACTTGAGATTCGGAATTTGAAGTAACTGGTTTAGTAACGAAGAATGTTGCTCCGCTGCTCAGCACAATGGCAACGATAATTAAAGCTGGCATCGATGATTTCATGCAAAATGTACAGAATGAACGCTCCGGTAGAGCAAAGTAAATTGCAAGTAGTTTATTTCAAGTTAATTAAATACAACTGGTTGATAATAGCCGAACAAACTCTTCGGCTTCAAAAGAAGATTGTCTACTCACCTTGTTCTTATCAAAAGTTCGACAGGGAAGCCTGAACACCTCTGCCTTTCCCATTTTCATAGCGTAAAGGTCTGCTGTTGTTGAATTTCAGAGAAGAGTATCAATAAAATAATATGCCATTTATGTTTACATAATATAGATATCAATATAATATTAATTGAATATTTATTTTATGGCTGTCATCTCATTTGCAAATCCCAAAGGAGGCAGTGGAAAAACAACTCTTGCCCTCGTACTCGCGTTGGAACTCTCTCGAAATGGAGGAAAAGTGGCTGTTATTGACGCCGATCCCAATGCCGTAATTGTCGGATGGAGTCGCAATCGTTCCGCATCTGGAACAGATGTCCCATTTCTAACGCTGCCACGTCCAAAAGAAACGGAGCTCATTTCAACTATCGGAGAGCTTGCTAAACAGTACGATTTCATTTTGATCGACCTGGAGGGGACAGCGTCCAGATTGTTATCCAGAGCATTCGCTCGCTCTCATCTGGTCCTCATTCCACTGAATCCTTCCCCCATCGATGCGAGGTTAGCAGCAGATGCTGTTCGCCTCGTTTACGAAGAAAGCGAAGCTTTGGAGAGACAGATTCCTTATAGGATTGTCTACAGTCGATACCCAGCAACTGTAAAAACGAAAAGTTTCAAGCGAATCGCGGAAGAAATCCGTAAAGAAGAATTACCGACCTTGAGGGGTGGTTTGGTCGAGCGTGCCGCCTTTCGTGATATTTTTGAGTTTGCTGCGACACTGGATGAGCTTTCCGAAGAAACTACATCCGGATTGTTCCGAGCCCGTGATAATGCCCACGAGTTGGCACAGGAAATAATCAATGCCCTTAAAGAAGAGCACAAGATATAAATATTGATATCAATATTAAAATGATATTGAAATTATGAGTATGGGCTTTGAGAACGCAAAACCGAAGAAACTGGACCTTTCAGGGCTCCCAAAAGGCACACCGAAAATATCCGCTGAAAAAGAAAAAGGAGCCGTAAAACGAGGAGAGT
>JAHFTB010000015.1 GCA_023269545.1 Verrucomicrobiota bacterium
CGGAAAGTATCATCACTAGGCACCCCATTCTGATATGAAAAATACTTCCTTAAATACTCAAGTTTTATTTCCCAAAATGTTTCAAAATCCTTCCAACTCTCACATCCGCAAACCATACCATAAAATACTATCAACAAAATTTCTTCTGCTTTATGCAGCTTTCTTCTGTCTATTCGGTGATCTGGTATTCCTTTTAAAAAGTCAATAACCCCATTCTCTTCTTTTTTCATCCCGATTCATGTCGAATCATTTGCGTCAATTTGCAACCCCCATCTCTTTATTTTTCAATCTATTTTTAATGAGGCAGCCCTGGGCTCAGGCTTTTGTAACTTGCTGCTCATTAGACCTCCAACTACTGCATCTTAAAGGGAATTATGTTTCCAATTTTGACAGGATCGATTTCTTCGAAATTTACATCAAAGGTTTGACTCAAAACACTCACAGGTAATTCGAGGCTTGTGGGAATATCACATTGTTTAAGAATATTATTCTCTTCTAAAGCTTGAAGTGCTTTTGGAAAAATAGAGCGTCTAACTTCTGGAATATGGCCATCTAGGGATTCACCTTTTGGGCGCCGCCATTTTCGTTTATCAACGTGCTTTTGTAGATCATCATATTCTTCTTCATCAATAATCTTGTGCTCTTTTGCCCACACAAGCATAGCTTGAACAGACACTCCCCATTTTGGTTTAAGCCGTAGAAACCCATTAAGGGACGTATCAACAATTTCGCGTCCAAATGAGTCTGTCGGCAAAAGAAAACTGCTGGCAAACCGATGGGCTTGCTTTTCAATTTCCATAGTAGCAGCTTCACCTAGCTCTGATTCTGAAAAATGTTGATGAAAAATAAGATGAGCTAATTCATGGCAACCATCAAAGCGAGTACGTGCTCGATCATTTTTATCAGCACCGAGAAAGATATAAGATCTGCCACCTATTACTTGTGAAAAAGCATCATATCTCTCGTCTCCGAAAGACATTCGATTGATGACAATTCCATTACTTTCCAGCAGTTCACCGAGTTTCAAAATTGGACCTTGTCCTAGATTCCAAAATCTTCGTAACTCCGCGGCGAGTTCATCAATTTTTTGGATTCCGGCATCTTTTGGTATTTCCATTTCTGGAAGATTCAAGGCGGGTAATTTGAGCATTTCCCCTAACCAAATAAATATTTCCGCTGTGAGTTCTGAGAACCGTTGGGAGCGACGCTTGATTCGATTGACGGAAGCTGACTTTGTAGGTGTAACAGCACGAAATGATAAGGGACCCTTAGTGCTGAGTATTTCGTCAGGAATTGGCTTAAAAAAGAACCCTAAAGGAACTCTCAGTACAGAAGCGAGCCGTATCAGATTATCCATGGAAGGATTTTTTACTCCACTTTCCCATTGCGCTACCGCTGAGGGCGACACTTCTAAAGAATTAGCAACTTCCGTCTTAGAAAAACCCATCAGTTCTCTTGCTTGAACAATGCGATGTATGATCAATTTATTTATCCTATAGAGTTCTTGTAATTTTTACGAAGAGTTTCCTTAACTCCGATCTCCACCTCTCGAACCTGTTCTTCTTCTATCACAAATGAATCCGTACCATGGATAGCCGCAAGATTGTCCGATAACCTTACATAGGCATTCGCTACATTCGGATTCGTATAAGCACGAAGATAAGAAAAATTAAGCTTTTGATGTCCGTGTACCAAAAGAATCTGAAGCAAACTATCATCTGTCGGTTCCTTGAATTCAGGAAAATCAAAAGTCGGCTGGATGTGGTTCAAAATCCGTTTTTCGCGTCGCTTGGTCGAATCTCTTGGCGCGATGTCTGGAGCACTGAGATGATGTGCGGATAAACAAGAATATTTCCCCCTTAACTCCAGAGCATGGACTCCATTTTCCGAGCTACCGAGAGGGACCCATGCCGCATTGATACCCGGAATAAGGCCATTTTTGCAACTTTCTTCCAAGCTGTAATCCACAATTATCCATCGACTGATACCGCGGAAATGATTGTGATTGGGAGTTCCAAAAGCGGCGTGTTGCTCAGGTGCAATCAACTCATTTGCCAGCTTGTATGCTGCTTGAAGACATTCATAGAGTCTCTTTTGATTTGCCTCAGTCCAATCCGAGTTCGCCTTGGTTAAAAAATTTTCATCTGTTCAGTTAAAAATAAAATATTTAACTAAATCGACATATCAATCTATTTTTTTAACCAAACTTCAGAATGACACAATTTTTATGCAAATAACTGAATTGATCTTACTCAGAATCTACAATATTGTCGGCAGTCCCATCTGGGTATCTCAAAAAGACGGCCAGAAGGTTTACGAAAAGATTGTAACCGCTTTCAGGGCTGCCCGTGTCGTAAAATTCTCATTTGCCTATCGAGAGAACCTCATCCCTGCCTTTCTCAATGCTGCCATTGGTCAGCTTTACAATGGTGATTTTTCAGAGGATTTTATCAAAACACATCTCGTTCCTGTGGATATCGCAGATGACGACAGGGGAATGCTGAATGTAGTAATCAAGAATGCAAAGAAGTATTTCGCAAATCCCAACGGTTATGATCAAGCATGGAACGAGGAGATGGGGGATGGTGTGTAAATACCCCCCAAACAAAAAGATTGCGGAAAATTACGATGATTTGACACTGTCAAAAAAGGCCTATGCCAGGCAGTATCAATTCATCACCAACTACCTCAAACTCAACCGTTGCATCAGCACCTGTTAGTAGGACGCAGCAAGATGGACATGAGACATTCAAAAACATTTTTACTGATCGTAACACAAAGTCACGTATAAAACCTAAAGTTACTGAAAGTACAGTAAGTGCAAGCGTACATGAGCCAAAACAAGCGCTTTTTGACACAGCAAAAATGGCGGCAAATTATTCAAGAATTTCTTTGCCTCTCAAGGCATCTAATAAGGATTATGGTGATGATGATTCAGCTGTTCCAAAAGAAAAAGTTTCGAACTATTCCTTAAAGCATCTTCAGATACGATGGGATTCCCGTAAAAAAATTAGGGAGCTACGTCTGAAACTGTGCTATTTATTTGGTACATTAATTAATCCCGAAGTTGACGCTCGATTAACTCGCCGCCATGGAGATAAGGCTAGCGGAGTTTGCGATGATTATGCATGTTTAGTTTATGAGTTTCTTCGTGAGAACCTGCCTTTAAATGTTTCTCATGATATGGTTTGTCTAAAAAAACCTGGAACACATGTATTTAATGTTATTAATCCTCCGAAAAAAAATGCCGATGGATCATATCCAAAAGATTTCTCTAAGTGGCCTAAAGAAGCGATAATAGTTGACGGATGGGCTAATATTATATGTTCCCCTGAAACTTTTGAGAAAAAATGGAACGATAAAATGCAAAAATGGGACAACCGACATCTCAAAATAAACGACGATTCTCCGCTAGATAAGCAATGGTTTAATGCAGTAAGCGTATTTGAAAAAGAGTCATGGTTTGCTAAGCAGAAGAGAATAGATGAACCAACTCATTTAATAACTATAAATCGTTCACTTTTAAATAAATATTTGGTTGAGCCACCATTGGACTAGAAAATACATTCAATTTTCCGTATTGATTGAAGAACTAATCGTAATGTTTCCACAGTTTTAATCTCTTGAAGAAACCTGACGAATAACGCATTGTGATTTCCCCAGTGGATAATTTTTAATCCCACTACACGGAAAGGGCGAAAAAAGAAATCCGCGGGTTGATTCAAAGCCTTGCATAGTGCTGCCAACACTTCGCCATTTGGCATCATCTTGCCCTTTTCATATTTCGAGAGGGGGCGTTGTATGAAACTTTGCTTCCAATCGCTTCTGACAGGTCTCGTAAAGATATTTTGGCCATAGTGCGAGCTTGGCGCAGTCGCCAAGAAAAGATCTGTTGCGCTTCATCAGCCATGGTTGAATCAACTGTGAGATAAAAAACGGCCACCCAGTAAGCTTACTGAGAAAACAGTAATTGCTTTAGGAGGCGCTTCGTAGTGCCCATCGGAATAGCGCTGAGCATTAAATTTGTCATAAGCCCTCTTGTCGTCTCCGCATGCCGACTTCGTTGTCTCGACAATTAATCCTGGACCAGTTAACAGTACGGTAAATAGTCTGCGTGGGGTAATATGTAGCGGACCGGATCGACCTGATATTGAAAATTTGGTTTCGGTCTTAACATCGTTATGCCGCTTTCCATGTAATACTTCCTCATAAAATTCAAAAGAAGTATACTTTTTGTCTAAGAGAGTATGTTCGCCTGGTTTATGGGGATCGATACAATCGTAGTGTGAACAAACTTCATCTAGATAAGATTTATTTATACTAGCGTTTGGAATAGCCGCGAATATGTTATTGTTTGATAAAGTGCCAGCTGGATTACGATAAAATTGAAATCCATATTCTACCTCTTTATTTTTTGGTAGTGGCTCCTTGGGCATTACGTCGACATCAAAATACCATCCTCCGAAACAGTACATCACGGCCAGTCGATCTATGTCGCTCCTTGCCGCAAAATTCTTGTATGGACTTTCCATATAACCCTCTCGTTCTGCAGCTGATTGAAGCTTTTCAGTTTGAGAATATACCTCTTTTAGTTTTGTATATAACTCCTTTGTGTTTTTAACCTCTATACGCTCACCATATTTTTTAGCTAAAAATCTATATGCTGCATCATCTTCATCTTCTAGCATTCGAGTTAATGTAGAATGAATAGATTTTTCTCTGCTTGTGTGGATAATTATTTTATGATCTGGATTAAGCTTACAAAAAAGAAGCACATTATACAGATGTGCCTTTGGAATATCATTCCCATGCCATACAAAATGTATCTGTTGCGGAGGATTACGCGTAGATGATGCTAATTGTTCATTGCGTAATGTAGCGATGTTATTTAGCGCTTATCGCGGATTTCCACGATCTAACTTTAAATTTGTTTCTTTAAAAAAGCTCTTTTTCTCTCGTTGTATCTCATTATCGATTTTTGAACTGGTTTCTACGGAATTCCCAAAAAAGATATTCGACCCAATTTTTGCCAACAAAGTAGTGGTTGTAAGCATTTATCAATGACAAACATATAAATTGGAGATAGCAAAAATGCAAATTGGGTAGTTTTCCCATCATAGCTATTCCGTATATAAAAGGTAAGGCTTGAATGGACCAAAGTCATGGATTAGAAAACAAGCAGACCGAGGTATGTATGTTCGGATTCTGTCTCAATTCAGCCTACCCTACATCAGCCCTCACTTGTACGTAGCCTACGATCTCAACCTTTGTCACTTTGAATCGCACCTTTTCGCAATCCACTTCACCTCGCAAATGCCGCATCTCTGAATCGAGTTGGAGAAGGGGAGATTCAAATCGCCCACCAGGCTTCTGCCTGACTTTTGCGCACAGCTTGAGCATAGGTGCGGTAGACCATAGCTGAAGAAGTATGGCCCATTTGATGGCCGCTTTTTCCAGCATCTCCATGTAGAGCGAGCTGGTAACTCGCAAAAGAGTGACGAAGGCAATTTGCGGGCCAACCGGGCAATCCTATTGCCTTGGCAGCAGCCAGTCGTTGACGGCGAAAGGTAATAAATGGTACTGGGATAATTTTCCCGCTCCCTTTGAGCTCTTCGATTCTTCGTTTGATTGGATCGGTAAAGTCCACGTATCGTTCTGCCCATCCGCCGGAATTTTTCTGAATTCCTTTTCCGATGTGAATGCTTTGTTCATCATGAAACACGGCACTCCAATCCATGCGGAGTAGTTCTTCTGTCCGTAGCCCGGAAAAACCACAAAGTAAAAATGTAACATACAGCCACTTCGGACAATCCAATGCCAACAAAGCCTGCATTTGCGCTGGGATTAAAATATTGAGTCGCACCTTTGCGACAGGCGAATCCACCCGCTCTATGGTGTTGTGTGCGATCAGCTGCTTTTTGTATGCCCACCGCCAAAACATTCGTACATAACGAAAGTAGCGAGCGCCGGTTGTCGGCGAATTGCCTCGTGAATGAATCCATTTCTCCAGTTCGAGCGGAGCTATAGAGTCCATAGGAGTTGCCCCGAACTTTTCCTCTAGCGCTTTGTAAACAAAGCCTGCTATTTTCAAATGCACTCCAGTCATCAAGCTCATCTTGTTTTGTCTGTAGGTTGCCAAGACTGCTGAGAGGGAAATTCCAGTGGGGCTTTGTTCTTCTAAAGACTGGCTGCCATGCCTCTTGACCTGAGTTACCAAAGTAGCCGCGGCAGCCTCTGCTTCAGCTTTTGTAGAAAAAAATCTTTTGATGCGTTTCCCGGCAAACGAGGCTCGCAGTTCTAGCTTCCAAGGAGCAGAGGGTCGCGCAGGATAATACGAAATCAGGTATGGTGTGTTTTTGGCTGGCATAGATGTGGCCCGCTGTGGCCCATTGAATCGTCAAAACAACATAAATCAAACGCTATAGGAAGCAACAAAATGGAATCGAGAAAACCCTCAAACTCCAATATCTAAAAGGATCCAAAGGCGATTCTACAGAGAAAAAAAGGAGCGCACCCGGCAGGATTTGAACCTGCGACCAATGGATTAGAAATCCACTGCTCTATCCCCTGAGCTACGGGTGCCTTTTAGAAAATGAATTTTTTCCCGAAAGAGAGAGTGAGTCTATCAGAACAAGCATTGCTCTCTCCTATGGACAGGTGATCTATAATAGTCTCGATTCTTTAAATCTCCAATAGAGAATTCATTGTAGGGGGAACTTCTCTTAACCCGTAGTGCGCAAACCACCGGCAATAGCATTAATAGAAAGAAGAAGTTCTGGCAAAATCTTATCAGCCTGGAGATCTTTACTTTCTGAACGGAAAGTTCTCCACGTTTTCAACAGTCGAAGCTGTTCGCTGTGAAGTAGAGCAAGAGCTTCTTCGCGGAGTGCCAGGGTTCTGAACATGCGAGGCCTACGTTCGGATAATGCGCGTCCGAGAATAGCCTCTATCATGTGATGACTTCGCTTAAATTCGGAAGAAATCAATTTCATGAAATGTCGACGAACGTCGGCATTTTCTACTAGCCCAGCATAATTTTCCATGATTCCCAGATGAGCGCTGGCAAGGTTTGTTTCCACATTGGTTAAGGTATAACGCAGAAGCGGATGAGCGACTGCTATTTTTTTAACTTGCTGAAAGGCGAGAGGGTTCTGTTGGAGCAGTTTTTCTAGTGCGGTACCAACTCCAAACCATCCTGGCAGGTAGAATCTCGACTGATTCCAGCTAAAAACCCAGGGAATGGCACGCAAATCAGAGAAATTGCGACTGGCATTCCGTCGACTAGGACGCGAGCCAATGCTACTGCATTCCAAGGCATCAATGGGGGTAGCCTGGTTGTAAAACTCCATAAATTTTTCTTCATTCAACAAGGCTCGATAGGCGGATGAACTCTCGTTGGCGAGGTAATCTAAGATGGAATCAGAGGCATCGTGTGAAATATTTGATTTGGCACCCAAAACAGTTTCTCCTGTCGCGCTTGCCAAAAGAAGTTCCAGATTGTAGGTGGCAGTAATTCGGTTGGCATATTTTTGGGCAATGGTCTCGCCTTGCTCAGTCACTCGTATGCTACCAGTCAGGGAACCATGGGGGAGTGCCTCCAGAAAACGGTGTGTTGGTCCGGCTCCTCGACTAATAGTTCCCCCTCGTCCATGAAAGAAACGAATCGCGGTGCTAAATTGTTGGGCAACTGCAGTCATCGCTTGTTGCGCACGATATAATCCCCATTGACTGGCCAGAATTCCTCCGTCTTTATTGCTATCGCTATAGCCAATCATAACCTGCAAAATGGGGGGAGCAGTTTCACAACACTGCAGTTGAAGGCTGGTCTGGGTAACGGGATGCGCAAGAAATCCGGAAAGAATAGAGGGACTTTTTTCCAAGTCCTCAACCGTTTCGAATAAGGGCACGATGGGTAGCGAACATATGAGGCCGTTTGCGGACCAAAAGGCAATGCCTGCTTCTCTTGCTAGCAAATACACTACTAAAAGATCCGAAAGCTGGCGAGTCATGCTGACAATCAGTGCCCCCAGGCCATCGGGTCCATATTGATAAATATGGTGCGCAAGTACGCGATAACAGTTGAGTACGGCATCTGCTTCCGAGCCTGCGGAGACATCAGATAAAAGAAATGGGCGAGGAGAAAGGAGCTCGCGATTGAGAAGTTTTAGCCGATTTTTTTCGGACCATTCTTCGAAGCTTGATTCGCTAGGGGAAATCAGTCCCGCTTTGCGAAGAAGTTGATCGAAGGCAATATTGTGAAATTTGCTATTCTGGCGAATATCGAGCGTCGCTAGGTGAAATCCAAAGACCCGGATGTGCCGGATGATGGGATCAATATCGGCAATAGCAATACGCGGAGCATTGGCCTCGATCAGGGATTTACGAAGAAAGAGGAGATCTTGTTCCAAGTCGGAGGCTGTATGGTATGTTTCCGTCTGTGGAAGCAAAGAGATATTCCCCTCTTCTGAGATTTGGAGAGGGAGTCTATCTGCAAGCAGTCGTGCAAATTGTTTCCAAGGTTCTTCAGAGTGCGTAGCGAGTTGCTGTTGGATAGCTGGAGCCAAAAGCTGCATGCGCTTTTTGATGATGCTGAGTAAGGCCTTAGGAGCAGGCTGCCAGTGACGAGAGAGGCTCAGTTTCTGGGGCAGAAGCCGAAGCATGCGCTGGAGAACAAGCAGTGCATTGGTACGAAGTTCGCGCAGGGTATCTTCCGTGGTCTTCTCTGTAACGAGCGGATGACCATCTCGATCCCCCCCCACCCAGGTGCCAAATTTGAGAAGAGGTAAGGTATGAGGATGATTTACAAGATCCGAGGGGAATCCTGCTTCGGACCATGCTTGGCGTAAGCGGAGGTCCAGTTTAGGCAATACTAGCGGGAAAACTTCGCGCAGGTAATAGAGAATGCTCTGACGTTCGGTGGATACCTCCGGTTTGCGAAGATAGATTTCGCCTGTTCTCCATAGTCTCTCTAGCTCCACCTTAATTTCTTCCCGAATAGCTTTCTGCTCGACCGGGGTCCACATTCGATTCTCCCTTTGGACGAGCAAGAGATAGAGCTGGCGATGGTGTTGAAGCACGGTGGAGCGCTTGGCTTCGGTGGGGTGAGCGGTGAGGACGGGCTCCACTTGGATATGCGGTAAGAATGTGGCAATTTTCTGAGGGGAAAAGCCTGCTTCTTTTAGACGATGCAGATGGTATCCCCAAAGACCGTGTTCTTCGGCAGATCCTAACTCGGTTTCGCGTTGCCGTCGTACTTGAGCGGAGGTATTTTCCTCCACTATGTTAAGTAACTGAAAGGCCATTGAATAAGCTTGACAAAGTCGTTCGGCGGAAATTTCTGCTGACCCCGCTTGAGGATTGCCTATCCAAGGAAGACATCGGGCAAGCGATATCTCACCCGCATCTTCCAGGACCTCGTAGAGGCACTCCATGAGAAAATGCAAATCACACTCTATTTTTGCAAATCCATCTTTGAGATAAGTCTGTTTGGAATTTTTCTTACCCATATGCCTTTCTTCCCTATGACCTTTTGATCTCCCTGCGCAGGTCTTCCCTACACAGAATTGCATCACCTGGCAAATGTAGATTGCGTTATCCTTGCGCGTCTTCAGCACGTCAGGCAGTATGAAATTTTGAACTGTCCATGGAAAATAAGCCTTTAGTTATCGCCGGAAGGCAATTTCGCTCCAGGCTGTTGCTCGGAACTGGAAAATTTTCTTCAAATGCTCTCATGCAGAAAGCAATTGAAGCGAGTGGAGCGGAGATTGTGACTGTATCACTCCGTCGTGCCGATCTCTCTGGTGGGAAGGATCCTTTTGCTGATATTCTCGATTATGTAGACCCCAAACGTTGCCTCATATTGGCAAACACGAGTGGAGCCAGAAATGCTGAAGAAGCACTCCGGTTAGCTCGACTTGCCGCCGCAGCCGGACTTCCCAAATGGATTAAGCTGGAAATCCATCCGGATCCTTACTATTTGCTTCCGGATCCTATGGAAACCTTTATTGCAGCAAAACAGCTTGTTAATGAAGGATTTACGGTGCTTCCATACATCAATGCAGATCCCGTCCTGGCAAAACGCTTGGAAGATGTGGGAGTGGCAACCGTCATGCCTTTGGGATCGCCCATAGGAAGTAATCGAGGTTTGGAGACACGGGCACAGATTGAAATCATGATCTCCCAAGCGACCATCCCCGTCGTGGTGGATGCTGGAATTGGGGCCCCCAGTCATGCAGCTGAGGCTATTGAAATGGGAGCGGATGCCGTGCTGGTCAATACAGCAATCGCCGCCGCTGGGGACCCGGTCCGAATGGCATGCGCTTTTCGGTGTGTGGTGGAAAGCGCGCGGGAAGCTTTTGAAGCAGGTCTCTCTCTGCGTATGGAGACTGCGTCCGCAACAAGTCCCTTGGAAGGATTTTTGGCAACGCTGCAGACCAAAAATTGAATTACATTGTTTCCTCGTTTTTATGAGCGACACCCTTACGCCCATGATGCGGCAATATCATGCCGTCCGCAAAGATTTACCACCCGACACATTGTTGCTGTTTCGGTTAGGAGATTTTTATGAAATGTTTTTTGAGGATGCTCAGATAGCGTCCTCTCTCTTAAACGTTGCTTTGACACGGCGCGGAGACATTCCGATGTGCGGCGTACCTTTTCATGCGGCCAAGAGTTATATCGCGAAGCTCATAGCAGCTGGCAAACGAGTGGCGCTTTGTGATCAGGTGGGAGAAGTCCAACAGGGCAAGCTAGTGCGCCGGGAGGTGACACAGGTTCTCAGTCCCGGCACCTTAGATGATATTGGGTTGGAAGCTTCGCGGAACAACTATATCGCCGCTCTTCGACTCTTAAAGACAACTTATGGTTTTGCATTTGCAGATCTGAGTACGGGAGAATTTAAGCTTACTGAGGTATCTTCGTTAGCTCAGTTGCTAGATGAGCTAGCACGGATTTCTCCTACGGAAATTCTAGCACCCGCTTCCCAACGTGAACATTTTTCAAGCATTCCAAATGTAACCTGTGCGGAAGGATATCTCTTTGAATCAGAGCCAGCAGAATTTTTATTACGAGAACATTTCCGAGTGGCATCTCTGGATGGATTCGGATGTATCGGATGTCCGGCTGCGGTGGGAGCGGCAGGAGCATTGCTTCATTTTTTAACCCGAGATTTGAGAAGAGATGCTTCTCATCTCCGTAGGCTGCAGCCTTACCAGATTTCTGATTATGTCCTGCTCGATGCTACTACCCATCTTCATTTGGAACTGGTACAAGCCCGTTCAGGCCGTACCGGCACTTTGATCGGAACGCTCGATCGGAGTGCCACTCCTATGGGAGCTCGCCTTCTCCGTGAGTGGATTCTCCATCCTCTCTGCCAAGTGGAAGACATTTGCAAGCGACAAGAAGTCGTGGAGGCCTTTGTCCATACTCCTCTGCATTTGGATGATTTGCGTAAGGGGCTCACAGAAGTGAGGGATGTGGAACGCGCCTCGTCTCGTTTAAGCCAAAACAGTGGAACAGCTCGAGATTTGGCTGCCCTGGGCGCTTCTTTAGCTCAATTGCCAGGAATTATTTCTATTCTTACTCGATTCGAACAAAAGGACGGTTTGCCAAGGCTGCTTTCCTCATTGAGGCAATCGATTCGCCCTCTCCCCGATCTGTGTAGGCTACTGGCTTCCGCAATCGTGGATGAGCCCCCCGCACTTCTTCGCGACGGAGGGATGATTCGCGATGGTTATGATACGGGCCTCGACGAGCTCAGGGCTGCGTCACGAGAAGGTAAAGCCTGGATCGCCAGTCTTCAAGACCGTGAAATTAACAGGACGGGCATCAAATCACTCAAAATACGCTACAATTCCGTTTTCGGTTATTTTATTGAAGTGACCAAGGCAAATGTCTCTTCGGTACCTCAGGACTATGTTCGCAAACAGACCACGGCCAACGGCGAACGCTTTATCACACCCGAATTAAAGGAAATTGAAGGACGTATTCTGGGTTCCGAGGAAAAATCCAAAGCCTTGGAAATTCAAATTTTTCAGCGCTTACGTGAACAAGTCCTTCTTTGCCTTGCGGACATCCAACAATCAGCAAGCGCCTTGGCCGCTCTCGATGCGCTCGGATCGTTTGCAGAAACTGCCCGACTTCACTCTTATTGCCGACCGCAAGTCGACGAATCCGGTGTTCTCCGCATTGAGGAAGGACGCCATCCTGTTCTTGATCACCGCATAGGTGAGGAAGCTTTCGTTCCCAATGATACTGTGCTGGACACTGCGGAAGACCGATTCGCCATTATTACGGGTCCCAATATGGCTGGAAAATCAACCTACATTCGGCAGGTTGCTCTCCTTGTATTGCTGGCCCAAACGGGCGCATTTCTTCCAGCCAAATCCGCCCATATCGGAGTGACAGATCGCATTTTTACTCGGGTAGGAGCCAATGATGACCTTGCGAGAGGACAGTCTACTTTCATGGTGGAAATGAATGAAACTGCGAATATCTTGAATAATGCCACTGCACGAAGTCTCGTAATTTTGGATGAAATCGGACGCGGAACCTCGACTTTTGATGGGCTCTCGATTGCCTGGAGCGTAGCGGAATATCTTCACGACCAGGTCCGTGCACGAACACTTTTTGCCACGCACTATCACGAACTGACTGATTTGGAACGGACACGTTCCGGTGTCCGGAATTTCAATGTTTCCGTACGCGAATGGAATGATGAAATCATCTTTTTGCGTAAAATTATTCCGGGTCGGGCAGACCAAAGCTATGGGATTCAAGTGGCACGGCTTGCAGGATTGCCGGAGATCGTTCTTCGAAGGGCGAAAGAGATCCTCTCTAATCTTGAAAAGTTAGAACTCAATGCAGAGGGTAAGCCCTCTCTTGTGGCCGGAGTTCGTCGCCGCGCCATAGCTGCTTCGGATACCCAGCTTAATTTATTGTAGTTTTTTGCAGAGGGATGATAAGTGGAGGCTTATTATGGAAACAGTCCTCATTACAGGAGCCAGTCGGGGCATTGGAAAAGCGCTTACAGAGGAATTTCTTAGTCAAGGTTGGCGTGTCTTCGCAGCGATGCGTAATCCGAAAAAAGCTGAATTTCTTCTTCCTTCAAAAGAGACTTCTTCCTTTCTGGAATTGATCCAATTGGATGTCACTTCAGATGATTCAGTTGCCGCAGCCGCGGAGAGTGTACGCAAAGCCACAGGGCAACTTCACATTCTGGTAAATAACGCCGCAGTCAAGCCGGAAGAAGGGGAAGAACGCTTGGCAGATATGAAATTGGAATGGTTCCAGCAAGCATTCGAAACTAATGTGGTAGCCGTAGCACGTATGATCCAACAATTTCGATCGCTCTTGGTTTCAGGTTCCTGCATTGCGAATATTTCTTCATTGCTAGCATCCATTTCATCCAAAAACGACTTTGGTTATTATGCTTATGGGGTCTCAAAGGCTGCGTTAAACATGCTCACGCGTACCGTGGCCGCGGAATTCGCACCTGATGGAATCGCTGTGGCTGCAATCAGCCCGGGATGGGTTCGTACTGAAATGGGCGGCACCAATGCACCGCTGTCTCCAAAGGAATCCGCGCAAAACCTATTTCGGATGATCACGAACTTGAAGATGGATCAGTCCGGCTTGTTTATGGGACGAGAGGGTTCCTCTTCTGAGTACCCATGGTAAGCGGTTATCTTTGATCTCTATGAGGGGGGGGAGAAAGAACTTCTTTACTCCAAAGAGCGGCTTTCAAAAATGTGGAGGTTGAAATGTGGAAGCTGAGTCTATAAATTTATGGAGGACTCTATCGTATGGAATGATAGCCGCCAAGTATTCCTCCTTTGGAAAATACGAATTGCAAGAGTTGAATGTCACGTGCCCGAAATGCTCCTGCGCAACTTAATAAGTAAAACCGCCACATCCTATAAAATGATTCCCCATAGGCACTTTGAAAATATTTCCACGATTTTCGAAAATTATTTTCCCAGGCCAAAAGCGTTAAATCATAATATACCCCAAAATTGTGAGCATCTTCCAGGATAAATAGTCCTTCCGCCGCACGTACCACCTGCGAAACACTAGGGAGCGCAGAATGAGGGAAGATATAACGTTCTATCCAAACATCCGGGGCGAAATTCGCTCGATTTCCACAGATAGTTTGGCAAAGGAACAAACCATCCTTTCTGAGACATCGGTCTGCGACTTCCATATATGTTCGATAGTTTTTGTGACCTACATGTTCCATCATTCCCACACTTATAATTCGGTCAAATGGTTCTGAAATATCCCTGTAATCTTGCAAACGGATTTCTATTGGCAGGTTACGACAGGACTCTTTAGCATATTGGTGCTGCTTTTTTGAAATGGTAATTCCTACGACATTGCAGCCATAGTATTGCGCCGCATGTTTTGCTAGTGCACCCCATCCGCAACCAATATCCAGTATCCGCATATCCGTTTGCAGGCCCAATTTGCAACAAATCAAATCCATTTTTGCTCTTTGCGCTTCCGGCAATCCCTTATTATCCGAAAAATAAGCGCACGAATATTGCATGATAGGGCCTAGCATGGTTTCAAAAAAATCATTGCCCAAATCATAATGCACCTTACTGACAAGGCGCGCTCGGCATTTGCTTTGAAGATTTATACAGAACGACGCAGCTGCTGCAATAGCTGTCCGGAGGTTAAAATGAGCGTGTCGGTTCAAATGCGCACGAATAGCCCGAAAGCACATTTCATCAAGGGCTTCGCATTCCCACCAGCCCTCCATATAGGATTCGCCGAAGCCTAACGTCCCGTCTGATAAGATACGAGAAAAAAATCTGTCGTCGTGTACCTGAATGTCCCAGGGACGTTTTCCATTAATGAGGATATCACCGTGAGCAAAAAGATTGCTTACCGCAACCTGCGCTCGATTGGATCTAAAATTCGACCAATAGGTTGACATGTCGAAAATGGGGGAAAGCCATGCACCTCAGTTTACATAAAACTATGCTATAGTCAAATTACTCCCAGTTTAACGAATCTTAGTAGCAAGAAAATCCCTGTACGTGGCTGATAAGAACGCCTAATATGGGTACTATGGCAATCAGTAACACCCGACTCATGAAGAAAGACCCTCTTTGGTTCAAAAATGCGGTGATCTATGAATTGCATGTGCGTTCGTTTTATGACAGTAATGCCGATGGAATCGGCGACTTTCATGGATTGCGTGAAAAATTGGGATACTTTGAGGACCTTGGGATTACAGCTCTCTGGCTTCTCCCTTTTTATCCCTCTCCTCTGCGGGATGATGGCTATGATATCGCAGACTATTTTGCCATTCATCCCAATTATGGCACCTTGGAAGATTTCCGCGATTTCCTCGAAGAAGCCCATCGCCGGGGCTTACGTGTTATCACCGAATTAGTTATTAATCATACCTCAGACCAACATCCCTGGTTTCAGCGCTCGCGTCTTGCGCCTCCCGGCTCTATTGAAAGGGATTTCTATGTCTGGAGTGATACCCCTCGACGTTATGAAGAGGCACGTGTCATTTTCAGCGATTTTGAAACTTCTAACTGGGCATGGGACCCTGCCGCACAAGCTTATTATTGGCACCGGTTTTATTCGCATCAGCCAGATTTGAATTTTGATAACCCCCAAGTCCAACAAGCGGTTTTTGAAGCCGTGGATTTTTGGTTGGGCATGGGAGTGGATGGACTGAGGCTCGATGCAATCCCCTATCTTTTCGAACGAGATGGAACCTCCTGCGAAAACCTGCCGGAGACCCATGCTTTTCTACGCAAGTTACGTCGGCATGTGGATGAAAAATTTTCTGATCGAATGCTATTAGCGGAAGCAAATCAATGGCCGGAAGATGCAGCCGCCTATTTCGGCGATGGAGACGAATGCCACATGGAATTTCATTTCCCACTTATGCCTCGGCTTTTTATGGCTCTCCAAATGGAGGATTGTTTCCCACTCATTGACATTCTCGATCAGACGCCCCCCATTCCGGAAAACTGCCAATGGGCAATTTTCCTTCGTAACCATGATGAGCTCACGTTGGAAATGGTATCTGACGAAGAGCGAGACTATATGGTCCGCCTCTATGCGGAAGATGTTCGAGCTCGGATTAACCTGGGTATTCGCCGGCGGCTAGCTCCGCTCTTAAACAATAACCGTCGTAAAATCGAGCTCATGACCTCACTCCTCCTTTCTTTACCAGGCACCCCGATTTTATACTATGGAGACGAAATTGGTATGGGAGACAATTTTTACCTCGGTGACCGAAATGGAGTCCGTACCCCCATGCAATGGAGCGCCGATCGCAATGCGGGATTTTCACGGGCAAATCCGCAACAACTTTTTCTCCCTGTCATCATAGATCCCGAGTTTCATTGCGAAACGGTAAACGTGGATGTGCAAAAGAGGAACCTTTCTTCACTCTTTTGGTGGACACGCCGCATTCTGGGCGTTCGTAAAAGGCATCCCACATTTGCTTATGGCGACATTGAATTCCTTGCTACGGAAAATTCCAAGGTGCTTGCTTACCTACGCCGACATGAAGACCAGATCCTGCTGATCATAGCAAATCTCTCACGTTTTTCGCAGGCGGTATCCTTGGATCTCTCGGAGTTTCGTGAATGGCATCCAGAAGAACTTTTCGGAAATATGCACTTTCCAGCCATTACAAACTCCCCTTATCTTTTTACGCTTGGACCGCATGGATTTTATTGGCTACATTTGCAACAATCACCAGAACCCTCGGGACAAGAAACTCACGAACCCCACCTATTGAAGGAGGCGGCAGTATGGACCCCAGAACTCCAGCGCAAACTGGAACATGAGATACTGCCTCGATATATTCGGGAATGTCGTTGGTTCGGTGAAAAGCAGCGCCGCTTTCGCGAAGTAAAAATCGTATCCA
This sequence comes from Verrucomicrobiota bacterium, assembly GCA_023269545.1. Taxonomy (GTDB): domain Bacteria; phylum Verrucomicrobiota; class Verrucomicrobiia; order Chthoniobacterales; family Xiphinematobacteraceae; genus Xiphinematobacter. The sequence goes on from JAHFTB010000015.1 coordinate 16,904, forward strand.
GCTTCGCTCCGGAAGAAGATTCGAAAATGCGCATTCTTTTGGTCGAAATTATGTTTTTGCAAGGACGCCCCTTTACTTATGTGCTGCCAGTAATCATCGGCGATCAAACCAATAACGACGGGAATCCTCATGCAGCCATCGCTCAGTTTGCTAGTGGCGAGATTCTTTGGGATGCACTCCATGTGGAAGAAATGCGCCAACGCCTACTCACCATCATCATGGAAAAAGAGATTTGGTACTCCGGCTCTTCTCAAATTTTTAGTGTCGCAAAAAACATCACCAAACCTGAAACTTTAATTTCCCGATTGTTCGGAGGGGAACAATCCAATTCATCTGTTCTGTTCAGCGAACAATTAAATCTAAAACTCCTCCGTCATTATGAAGTAGGACCCAACCCCGACACCGAGCTTCTCAAAATATTGGGAGAGCAAAACTTTCCACACGTCCCACGCTATTGTGGCGAGATTCGGTGCAGAGACGACGGACGACAAGGAACCATCGCACTACTTACGGCATACGTTCCGAATCAAGGAGATGCTTGGACATATACCCTCGATGCCCTCGGACGGTTTTTCGAACATGCACTCGCCGCTCCTTCCATTGAGGAAGGGAAGAAGATGATTTCTGAACTCATCTCCAACTATCCTGACCGTATCCGCCAATTAGGCCAACGTACCGGTGAGCTCCATCGCTGTCTGGAAAGGCTTCCCGGCAAAGACTTCGTCCCGGAGCCGTTCACCAGCTTTTATCAGCGTTCTCTCTATCAATCCCTGCGTAGTCTGGCGCGTCGAACAGAATTAGAACTTACCAGAAAAATTTCCGAGCTCCCCCAAGCTCTTCAAAAGGATGCCAACGACTGGATTGCGCAAGGACCGCACTTACTTACTTTTTTTGCCAAGCTCCTTGATCAAAAAATCTTTGCCAAAAAAATTCGGATACACGGTGACTATCATTTGGGACAGATCTTAAACACCGGAAAAAATTTTGTTATATTAGACTTTGAAGGAGAACCGCGCCGAACGTTGGGAGAGCGTCTACTTAAGCGCTCGCCATTAGTGGATGTCGCAGGAATGTTGCGCTCCTTTGATTATGCCATACAGGCGGCATTAGCTTTACAACAGCCAGAAGATTATCCTCGTCTGGAACCTTGGTGCGAACTCTGGAAAAAATTAGTCACCTCAGAATTTTTCGAAGGATATCTGACTGGAGTTGGAGACGCCATATTACTGCCACCAAATCCGGACGACTTTATTTTTCTGCTCCACATATTTCTTCTTGATAAAGCAATTTATGAAATCGGCTATGAATTGAATTATCGACCTGATTTTCTTGGAACTCCTTTACGAGCTGCCCTTCGCTTACTCCAAGCGATAGACGACCACAAATTAATCGCTCAAATTTTGAAAAAATTTAGCGAACCTCGAGAAACTGATGTATCCACACAATCCTGAGCGGCCTTCTTTTCTTAGTGAGTACAAAATCTATCCAGAATGTTTGGACCGGAAAACCCTATCCTTTAGGTGCAACTGTAACAGCGGAAGGAACTAATTTCGCGCTTTTTTCGGAGAATGCCACAGGCGTGGACCTGTGTCTCTTTAATCACGCCGGAGACTTCCGGGAAAGCAGCCGCATTTCCTTAAACGAGTATACTGACGGTGTCTGGCACTGCTTTTTGCCCGATATTGGAGTCGGACAGCTGTATGGTTACCGCGTTTTTGGTCCCTTTAATCCTCAGGCGGGAAACCGCTTTAACGAAAACAAACTGCTTCTTGATCCCTATAGTCGAGCTATTGCCGGACTCATACAATGGAAGCCCGAAATGTTTGCCTACCAATTTGGCGATCACAATTCGGATTTAACAAAAGAAGAGCATGACAATGCCTCCGGATTACCGAAGTGCGTCGTAGTGGCTCCGGACTTTGATTGGGGCAATGATGCTTCGCCAAAGATCCCACTTCATGCCTCCATCATCTATGAAGTACATGTAAAAGGGTTTTCGCAATTATGTCCCGAAATTCCTGAAAAACTCCGCGGCACCTATGCCGCATTAAGTAGCGATTTTGCAATCTCATATTTCAAAAAACTCGGCGTTACCACCGTCGAATTGCTGCCCATTCATCACTTCGTAAATGATGATTATCTCGAACAAAAAGGACTCTCGAATTATTGGGGATATAACTCCATAGGATACTTCGCCCCTCACTCAGCTTATTCCAGCAGCGGCATATTAGGCCAACAGGTCGTCGAATTTCAGGAGATGGTAAAAAGTCTTCACGCATCGGGCATCGAGGTCATTTTGGATGTGGTCTACAATCATACGGGCGAAGGGAACCATCTGGGCCCCACCCTTTGCTTCCGAGGCATTGATAATTTATCTTATTACCGAACGATCGAAGACAATCGCCGCTACTACATGGATTATACGGGATGCGGTAATTCCTTAAATATGATGCATCCGAGAACATTACAACTCATTATGGACAGTCTCCGTTATTGGGTAACTGAAATGCATGTCGATGGATTTCGCTTTGATCTCGCTTCCACCCTTGCTCGTGAATTGCATGAGGTGAACCGTCTTTCCGCATTTTTCGACATCATTCATCAGGATCCTATCCTTTCTTGCGTGAAATTAATCGCCGAACCCTGGGATCTAGGCCATGGCGGTTATCAAGTCGGTCACTTTCCTATTCTCTGGGCCGAATGGAATGGAAAATATCGTGACTGCATTCGGAGTTATTGGAAGGGGGATGAAGGTAAAGTTCCGGAATTTGCCTCTCGTCTTACGGGAAGTTCAGACCTTTACCAACAAGATGGAAAGCGCCCTTATGCAAGTATCAACTTTATTACGGCTCACGATGGTTTCACCCTGAATGACTTGGTAAGTTATAATGAAAAACATAATGAAGCGAACGGCTTCGAAAATACTGATGGTAGCTCCGACAATATCTCATGGAATTGTGGAGCGGAAGGCCCAATCACAAATCAGAACATCAATCGACTCAGGCGGCGACAAATAAGAAACTTTTTTACTACGCTTTTACTCTCTCAAGGGGTTCCTATGCTCAATGGAGGAGATGAATTTGCACGCACTCAGGGTGGAAATAATAATGTTTATTGCCAGGACAATGCAATCAGCTGGTTTTCCTGGGATCGCTCTCCGGAACAAGAAGCGCTTTTTACTTACGTCTCCCGCCTGGTCCAATTCCGTAAGGATCATCCCGTGTTCCGCCGACCAAAATTTTTTCAGGGACGACCCATTCGAGGTTTGGAGACTAAAGACGTGCTTTGGATTAATACAACCGGAAATGAAATGAATGACGACGAGTGGGAAAATGGTTTTTCGAGAAGCATTGGAGTCCTATTTAATGGTCGTACCATGGACGTTCGAGATGCGAAGGGACAACCCATTCTGGATGCTACTTTTGTACTCTTATTTAACGCACATTATGAACCCATTTTATTTAACTTACCGCCGATTCAAAATAACCGGGCCATCTGGAATTTGGTGATTCATACTGAAGAAGAATCCGGGTTTGTTGAACCACCACAATCCGTTTATGCCGAATTCACCGTGGCCGCGCGCGCGATGGCAGTGTTTCAATACAACGAAAGAATACGGCAAGAGGTCGACTTATGAGTTTACGCATACCTTCCGCTACTTATCGCTTACAATTTCATAGCAAATTCACCTTTAAGGATGCGCTGGCTATTTTGGATTATCTGAATGATTTGGGAATTACCGACATATATGCTTCTCCCTATTTCCAAGCCGGATTAGAAAGCTCTCATGGATATGATATCGCGGATCATAACACTTTAAACCCCGCAGTCGGCAGTAAAGCGGAATATCGGCAATTCGTTACAGAACTACATCGCCGAAACATGGGACAACTTCTTGATTTTGTTCCCAATCATATGGGCATTAGCGAATCCCTGAATCAATGGTGGATGGATGTGCTTGAAAATGGATCGAGATCAGATTTCGCGACTTATTTTGATATCGATTGGCATCCGAGCAAAGAGGCGTTGACTGAAAAAGTAATGCTTCCTATTCTCAGCGAACGTTACGGCAAGGTATTAGAAAAGAAAGAATTAGTATTAGAGCGAGAAGGAGGAAAATTTTTCATCCGTTACTTTTCTGCAAAACTTCCGATCAATCCGCGTACAGTCCCAATGATTCTGCGGCGAAGCTTTCGCCATCTGCAAAAGGATACCGAAATGCAGGTACGAAATATTTCCGAACAATTAACCACTTCTTCAAAAAAAATTTCTGAAGCTAAGTTAGAATTGGACAATCTCATTCTGCGGAATCCGGAGGTACGCCAAGCTATAGATTTTGCCGTAGGCGAGTTTCAAGGTTCGCCCGGGCATCCTGAAACATTTGATGCTTTGCATGAACTTCTGGAACGGCAAGCTTATCGATTAGCTTATTGGCGAGTGGCAGCCGAAGAAATCAATTACCGCAGATTTTTCGATATCAATCATTTAGCTGCCATCCGGGTGGAAATCCCTGAGGTCTTCGAAGCATCCCATCAGCTGGTTTTTCAACTGCTCGCGAACGGAGATGTTACAGGGTTACGGCTCGACCATGTCGATGGCTTGTGGGACCCAAAAGAATATTTGATCCGCTTACAGGATAATTATGCCGCCCTCACTCAGAAATCGAAAGGAAACCGCAATCTCTACTTAATCGTGGAGAAAATTCTGGAGACCACTTATGAGCAGATTCCCTCCGACTGGCCTATTGCCGGCACCACCGGCTATGAATTTGCAAACCAAACCGCACATTTACTCATTGATGCAACTGCCGCTCAAGAATTTACTGATATTTATCAGCAAATTGTCGGATTTACTGATTCATTTTCCAATCTGGTTTACGAAACCAAGTATCTGGTCATAGAGACATCCTTTCAAAGCGAGGTGTTGTCCTTAGGCCGGCAGCTTGATGAGCTTTCAGAGTTTCATCGTAACTATCGCGATTGTACCCGGCATCTTCTGACTAATGCCATTCGAGAAGTGATCTCCTGCTTCCCCGTCTATCGCACCTATGCAACGGCAAGTCATTCGCCTTCAGAATCCGAAGAACGTATTGTTCTTCGGGCAATTTCACTCGCTCGTCGACGAAATCCCGCAATTGATAAATCCGTATTCGATTTTCTTCGAAATCTTCTTCTGAAGCGTTTTCCGGAAGGCCTGTCTCCGCAACAGAAAAAAGCACACATTCAGTTCGTCATGAGATTTCAACAATGCACGGGGCCAGTAGCGGCAAAGGGCTTGGAAGACACAGTATTTTATCTCTACAATCGTTTAATTGCTCTCAATGAAGTGGGCGGGAACCCTGGCAATTTCGGTCTGAGCGTATCAGATTTTCATCAATTGAATATCGAGCGATCGATGCGGACTCCTCATACCCTTCTTTGCACTTCCACTCACGATACTAAACGGAGCGAAGATGTTCGGCTTCGAATTGCCGCCCTTTCTGAAATGCCCACACAATGGCGGAAGGCTGTCCATCGATGGATGCGCATTAATCGAAAATTTCGCCTTCCGGTCGAAGGAGAAATGGCTCCCTCTCCTAATGAAGAATACTTCCTTTATCAAACTCTCGTGGGATGCTGGCCATTCGAGTTTACCACGGCAAGCCGGAGCGAGTTCATAAATCGTATTCAACAATATTTAATCAAATGCCTCAAGGAAGGCAAAGTGAATAGCAGTTGGACGGAACCTAACGAAGAATGGGAACAAGCCGTCACACAATTCATAGCAAAAATTTTAAATCCTGAAATCGGAGCCAAATTTCAAAGAGCTCTGGCTCCCATTGCCGAGGAAATTGCTCGTCTTGGTGCTTGGAATTCCATTACAGGAACTATTCTCAAGGGGACGGTTTCAGGAGTTCCCGATTTTTACCAAGGAATGGAAATTTGGGATTTTAGCCTCGTGGATCCGGATAATCGACGGCCGGTGGATTATTCTCTTCGCAAACGACTTTTAAAGTCCTTATCCCATGCATCACCCGAAGAATTGATTGCCGATTGGAAAAGCGGGCGCATCAAAATGTTTGTGATTCAACAGCTCTTGCAATTCCGAAAAAATCATGCGGATTTTTTTCGTTTGGCAAATTATGAACCCTTATTTTTACGGGGAGATCATGCGGATCATGTCGTGGCTTTCTTACGAAAATATCAGGATGCTACCCTTTTGATCATTGTCCCCCGACTCACTGCTAAATTAGGAGCCGTTCCCATTGGAGAAGTTTGGTCCAATACAAAACTGGATTCAGAAATTCTGGCCGGAACCTGGAGTAATATCTTTACTCAGGAAATTCATGTTTTTACCCGAAAAGTTTTTGCGCAGCATGATATGCCGCTTTCAGAAATTCTGACTCGTTTTCCTTTTGCAATTCTCTACCGAGAAAAAACCATTTGGCGTCCAAGCAAGAAGGATTAAGCCTTTTTCAGCAAAATGAAATGCTTGGGATGCGGAATCGAATGTAATCCCTTCTTCCCCTCCAAAACGCTTCCCTTCTGTGGAAAGGACCAGTGCCCAATTGCCTTCGAGATCCAATGTGCCCGAATGTCCTCCCAGAAGATCAAAAATGACCAGATACTCCGCTTCCTGAAACTTGTAATGGATTTTTACCACTCCTCCCAACAATTTTGTCACACACCAATCTTTTCTGTTTGTTGAACGTAAATGCATCCGGCGAAAACTTAAGCATTCCAAATAAAGTGCGCGGATTTCAGCATGATGGTCTGTTTTGCTCTCCTGCCACCGTAACTTTGAATTCAGAAAGGATGGTTCTGATTGCGGATCAGGAATGCGTTTTCGTGCTTCGGGATCCCTAAACTCCGAAAATTCTGAAAATTCACGCCGGCGACCTTCCGTAATTTGACTTCCGAGCTCCGGTTCATGATCAGTAAAATAAAGAAAAGGCGTGGACGCCGCCCACTCCTGTCCCATAAATATCAATGGAGTATAGGGGGAAAGGCACAACAACGCAGAAAGAGTGCGGTATGCAACAGGGGAAATGAGTTCTGCCAAACGCTTACCGAAAGCATGATTCCCAGTTTGATCGTGATTGGAAATGCAATGGATGAATCGCTCCGTTGGCAAATGCCTGCACGGCCTTCCTCTGGGTGACTGAATTCTCGGAGAAATCTGGCCTTGATATAACCAACCACATTCGAGAGTGGAAATCACTTCCGCCAAAGAGCCCTTGTAATCTCTGAAATAACCCACTTTTTCCTTAGTTTGACCTACCCTAAGGATGTGATGAAAATCGTCCGCCCAAACGCCGTCGAATCCCATACCTCCCTCCTCGACTGGCTGTACCATATCATCACAATTTCGTTCATCTTCTGCGATTGCATATCCCCCTCTTTTGTGGATTGCCACTGACATCTCAGCTAAGAGGTGAGGATGGGAATTGTCATGAATCTCATGAGTGGCGTCCAACCGGAAACCATCGATATGAAACTCTTCCATCCAATAAATTGGATTTTGCACGAAAAATTCCCGAACTGGGCCACACATTTCGGAATCAAAATTAAACGAATCACCCCAGGGAGTAGGATGATCTTTCTTAAAATAATGCGGAGAAAAACAGGCAAGATAATTTCCACGAGGACCAAAGTGATTATAGACAACATCCAGGATGACAGCGAGGCCATGAGAGTGTGCGGCATCCACAAGGGCCCGTAAGTCATCCGGCGACCCATAACATCGTGCAGGAGCGTAAGGAAGAACACCGTCATATCCCCAATTCCTTTCGCCCGGGAAGTCGGCGATAGGCAGGATCTCTATGGCGGTAATTCCTAATTCACGCAATTCCTTCAGATGTGCGACCGCACTCCGAAAGGTGCCTTCGGAGGTGAAAGCTCCTATATGCAATTCATAAATGATGAGGTCCCTAAAGCACGGCCGCTGCCAATGAACATCTCTCCATGAATAGTTCCTTGCATCAATTACCAGGGAACGACCGTGAACATCTGTTTGTTGTCCCCGCGAAACCGGATCAGGAAGATTGCCATATCCTTCGAGATCATAAAAATAAGCGTCTCCCGCACGTCCTTCCACATCCCATCCCATATGATATCCTTCGTCTTCCCGCTGCAAAGGAAGGTTTCTCATTCCTCCCTCAGATATTCGGATGTCTACTTGAACAAAGGAAACAGCGGGAGCCCATACCCGATAAGCCACCCCACCAGATTGGATCGTTGCTCCCAGCGGAGGTAAAAAGGGATGTTCTGACATGAGGATATCTTTTCCAGATCACGTTCAAAAATATAGCTCAAAGCGAATTTCCCCATTTGTCCCATCGCCGGGTACTTGAGAACAAATCTATTCGGTCCGTCCTCAAAAATGAATATTTATTCCAAATTTACAACTAAGATAATAATAGCATATATTGACTTTCAATAAAACTAAAGAGTGGTATGATTAAGTGTATGTTATAGATGCGGCAGTACTCCATTAGCGGAGACTATCATGAATTCCCCCCCAGATCCAGAGTCAGAAGACCGAGAGCTCATGGAAGCGCTGATCCAGCAAAACTCCGCCGCTTTGGAAAGATTGCACCAACGCTACAAAACCATCCTCAAGGCTATTGTATTACAGGTATTGCATGATGAGTCGGATGCCGAAGACGTTCTCCAAGATGTTTTCATCCAGGTCTGGAAGCAGGCAAAAAATTATTCCGCAGAAAAAGGCAAGTTACGCAACTGGTTGGCAACCTTAGCCAGGCGAAGGGCTATTGATTTGGTTCGGCAACATTCAGCATATCGGCGTGCCACAGATCGCTATGAGGTAGCTTACAATTGCTTAGATAAGGCAAGGGAGGAGGGACGCACCGTTGAGCAAGTTCAGCAAAAGGATTTGCAAGAACTTATGGAACACTATTTGGGAAGGTTGCCGATTTCGCAGCGCCAGGTGATTCATATGACTTTCTTCCAAGGAAAAAGCCAGCGCGAAATTTCTAGTCTTACCGGGACGCCTCTCGGTACGGTAAAGACCCGTATCGAGCTAGCAATCAAAAAACTCGGCCATGCAATTGGAGGCATGCGAGAAAAAATTCTATAAAGTCTTTTAAACAGGGCTTACGCAAAAGCCATCGTGAGGGCAGGAAAATGGAGTGGTAGAGAAAGGAAATCATGGAGGATTCCTTATTTGAGGCGGCAAAGAAGAGTTCTATAGCAAAATTCCTAGGACTTGTTGACACATACCCTACCCCCCCTGTGCACTGTACTATCGGATGAGCAATATTTCTTAATAAGTGATGTGACGCAAAAAAAGGGAAACCTGGTAGGCTAAAATGGTTTTTTGCTCCCAGAGCTCCTCAAAGTGCGTAACATCACTTAGTAACATGTCAATATGCTGTCTCGCCTGAATGATTCCACCCATTGGACAAATATCGGAATTGATTCTTTTATCGTTCTTCTTTACTTTGTGATCATTATTGGCATCGGTCTCTATGCCGGAAGAAGTAATAAAAATCTTCGGGAGTTTGCATTAGGAGGCCGTTCCATTCCATGGTGGGCGGTTCTGGCTTCTATTGTGGCGGCCGAAGTAAGTGCCGCCACCTTCCTCGGAGCCCCTGGAGAAGGTTTTGCCACTCGCAGCTATGCTTATGCCCAATTGGCTATCGGCACCATCCTTGCACGCCTGATCGTAGCCTTCCTCTTCATTGCCCCTTACTACCATTATCGTGTTCAGAGTATTTATGAGTTTCTGGATATACGATTTGGTCCATGGACACGAAACACCGCGAGTTTCATTTTTTTGATCACGCGTGTCTTAGGAATGGGAGTCCGACTCTACCTTGGCGGTGTTATTTTTGTCGTAATATTTCGTTACCTCTGGCCGGAATTTCCCATTACCTGGGTTTCTTATTTCTGGGGGATTCTGGCAGTCACCTTGCTCACCACCATGTACACAGCAATAGGGGGTATTAAAGCCGTGGTTTGGACAGATCTCATTCAGGCATCTCTCATGGTCGGAGCGATGATTTTCTCCATTTTCGCCATTGTTCGAGATATTCCAGGAGGTTGGGCAACTATTCATCATCAAACCGATGGTTTAAAAGCTATCGGAATGTTTCATACTGGGTGGGATACTACCCAGCCATTTGGAGTAGCGCTCGCTCAGATGCTGGAGCAGCCTTACACTATTTTTGCGGCGATCTTGGGTTCCACTTTCCTGACCATGGCCACTCACGGCACAGATCAGGATATGGTGCAGCGTATGTTAACTGCAGAAAATCCGAGAAAATCTCGTTTTTCATTGATTATGAGTGGATTCGCCGACATTCCCATTGTCCTTTGTTTTTTGACTGTGGGCATCTTTCTCTGGGTCCGATATACTGTGGTGCCAGATCCCAATTTGCCACCGGAGAGCAATGAGGTCTTTGCCTACTACATTGTGCATCAAATGCCGGTTGGCATTCGAGGGCTTATTGTGGCAGGGGTTTTTGCCACAATGATGGGATCCACCTCTACGGCGCTCAATGCGCTTGCCACATCCTTTATTCGAGATTTTTACGATCCTTATTTTCGTCGCAATCATTCTCCGCAACGCGAAGTATTTGCCGCTCGCATTGCAACTGTGATTTTTGGAATCCTAATGATCGCCGTGGCGACATTCACAGCCTACGTCGTCCTTCAAAGCCATACCACCATCATTCAACTTGTTCTGGGAACCCTCGGTTATACCTATGGTTCACTCCTCGGCGTCTTCTTATTAGGGGTGCTCACAAAACGACGAGGCAGAGATCGCACAAATTTTTTCGCAATGTTGACTGGTATTTTTGCGGTATTGGTCTTATGCAAAATTCACATTCCAGCCTTCAGTATTCCCGAACTTCTCCACGGCAGTTTGGTAGCTCAATATTGGAGTTTTGGAAATATACTTCCATCGTGGTGGCCTCAAATTGCTTCTCCTTACTATGTATTCATCGGATGCGTCGCCACAGTATTGGTGGCCATCCTGTTTCGTACTCCATTGCGACGCGTGGAAGACTGCGAAAAAAATCCAGGGACATAGAACAGTAAGGTCAAGAAAATTAAGAGCATTCACAGCATCTTTATTTTTTTGCTGGCAGCATTTTTTCCTTGAGAACACCTCCCCTCATTTTTAGTCTGAGCCCCGCTTGCTTCAGCAGGGAATTCCTGACTGTGAAAAACTGTGCCCCCCAACATGTTTTGTTCATGAATCTCTTTAATAGATTTTTGTGATCCTTAGATGAATCTCGGTGAGATGCATTCGCAATAACGAATGTCCATTTTTCTTGAAGATTCTTTGAGGATTTCCAACCAATCGAAAGCTATTTTTTTCTTATGAAAATTGCGAATCCAGTTGTTTCTTGTTTAGGCTGTTCAAAGCAGTACTGTTTGCAAAAAAAAGCTGGAGAAGCAAAATCTATAAGAGGAACCATGAGAGTCCGGAAAAATATGTCTCACTCTCCTGTAATCCCGATATGAATTCGAATTCCACTTCCATACCCATTTGGGGCGCTATTCTTGCCCTCATTCAAGACCGTGTAAGCGCCGACGGTTTCGAACGGTGGTTCTCTGGCATTCGGATGATTTCTGAAGATGGAAAGACCCTGCATCTGAGAGTTCCTAATTCCATTCATCAGTTCTTTATCGAAAGCAACTATATGAGCTTACTGAAAACAGCTGTGGCAGAAATCGTACCCGGAGGGCGAGAAATCCAATTTGTCCTTCAGGACCACGCGGAAAATGCTGAGTCGCCGTCTCTCGTCGTGAGCGCGCCTGAAACGGTATCAAAAGCTGCTGCAAAAGAAAAAAATATCAGTGTCGGTATTGGCACTGGCATGCATTCCGGCTACACTTTCGAATCCTTCGTTGTAGGTTCCAATAATCAATTTGCCTACGCAGCTGCGTTGGCAGTTTCGCAATCGCCTGCAAAGACCTACAATCCTCTTTTTGTTTACGGCGACAGCGGATTAGGGAAAACACATCTCCTGCAGGCGATTGGATATCAAGTACTCGCGAGCAAGAAGAATGCGAAGGTGGTTTATCTGTCGAGCGAACAGTTTACCAATGAGTTTATCGATGCGATCCAGCATGGGACGCTTTTTAAATTTAGAAAGCGATATCGTCAGGCGGATGTTCTCATGATTGATGACATCCACTTCCTTGCCGGCAAAGAGCGTTCACAGGAAGAATTTTTTCATACCTTCAATACCCTGCACGATGGCCATAAACAAATCGTGCTTTCCAGCGATCGCCCGGCTAGTGAAATCGAAAAACTCGAGCAGCGTCTTGTCTCACGATTCGAATGGGGAATGACCGCTGAATTACAGCCCCCCGATATGGAAACGCGCGTTGCCATTCTCCAGAGCATTGCCGCTTCCATGCACATTAATCTCGAGCCCTGGTTGATTGAATTTCTGGCCGACAAGATCAGAAATAACATTCGTCGTCTCAAAGGCGCTTTAGTCCGTGTCGCAGGATACAAATCTCTTAGCGATCGTCCATTAAACGTTGGAATCGTAGAGAATCTTCTGCGGGACATTCTCCAAGAACAAGCGCGTCGGGTCATCACCATCGACCAAATCCAGCGTAAAGTAGCCGAGCATTTCGACGTTCGCATTGCTGACATGACTAGCAAGCGCCGTCCGGCGGCAATAGCCTTTCCGCGACAAGTAGCCATGTATCTGGCTCGCGAATTGACCAGTTGCTCCCTCAATGAAATTGGCGATGCATTTGGAGGAAAAGATCACGGCACAGTCATTCATGCCATCAAACTAGTGAAAAAACGCATGGAAGCTGATGATAAGACTCGCCATATTGTTCTATCCCTTGACAGTCAACTCCAGCGATAACTTCTCAAAAACGCGCCTAGCAATTGATCAAAGATACATTTTTCACGTTGTTTACCCAGTTTACTTTTGACAAGAAGCACTTCCGCCCCATAGGCATGTCGGTTGACTCTTAGGTATATTGCCCCATGAAGCTCGTTGTAACTAAAGAAGCGCTCTTGGAAGGACTTCAGCGTACGCAAAACGTTGTCAGCACTCGTCCCACATTGGCCGTACTTTCCAACGTCCTCCTCGAGACTGTCGAAGGGGGCCTCAGGCTTACTACGACCGATCTGGATACCACCATTCAATGTCAAATTCCTGCCCAAATCGAACGGCCAGGGACTACCACTCTGCCAGTAAGGCGATTTTCTGCCATCACACGTGAGCTTTTTGGAGGTGAAGTGTCCATCGAGACGGATTCCAAAAACATTTCTTCCATTCGCTGTGCCGCAAGCTATTTCAAAATGTTCGGTCTTTCCAAAGAGGAATTCCCCCAACTGCCCGAACTCAAAAACGCCGTTGAAATCGTGATGAAGCAATCACACCTTCGCGATGGTCTCAAGCGTACTTCCTATGCGATTTCGATGGATGAAACACGGTATGTCCTTAATGGAGTCCTTTTTTCCTTCAAAGATAACAAACTCACATTAGTCGCTACCGATGGTCGACGCCTCGCACTCTATGAAACCGAACTGGAACTGCCGCGTAGCCAAGAGCGCGAATTCATTGTCCCCACCAAAACAATCATCGAATTACAACGAATTCTCAACGAAGACGGTGAACTTCGTTTGTCAGTCACACAGAACCTCGTGGCATTTCATTTGGGAAACATTCTGCTGATCTCCAAATTAGTCGAAGGCAACTATCCCAATTACCGCCAAGTCATTCCCGACGAAGTTCGCGAAAAAATCAAACTGGAAAGAGAAGCCCTCCTCAATACCGTACGTCGCGTATCCTTGCTGAGTATCGATAAAAGCAGCTCCGTTCGACTCACTTTTTCCAAAAACAACATGGATGTGGTCGCCATTACGCCCGAAATTGGGGAGGCAAGAGAATCACTCCCCATTCTATATCGCGGTCAGAACTTCTCCATCGCCTTTAACCCTGAATATTTATTGGATCCCTTACGCAATGTTCCGGACGAACAAATTGACCTGGATCTCATTGATGAAATGAGTCCGGGAGTCATTCGAACCCCTACCGGATCCAGCTTTCTCTATGTCTTAATGCCGATGCGTGTTTCAGTTTAGCATGGTTTCCTGATATTACGCAGGCACCCGAAAAAGCTGAAGTTCCGCATAGGCAAAACGAGGGCGTGGATGAGCAGTTTGCGACAGAGGGCAAATGGATGGAGATTATTTTTGATACTCAAGGCTTCGAGCTTGAATGGTATAGCGGAACATCAGTGATAAAAAATCTCTCTCTCTGTGAATGTTGAACTCATTAATACCGGCAACGAGCTTCTCCTCGGAATCACTGTAAACACCCATCTGGCATATCTCGGAAAACGCCTATTCTCTCTAGGGCTCCGCATTTCAAGACAGGTCACTGTGCCAGACAGCTCTGCAATTCGTACCACCTTAGAAGAAGCCATCCCTCGGTGTGACCTTTTGTTCCTCACAGGAGGGCTCGGTTCCACTTCCGATGATCTCACACGAGGAATCGTTGCCGAATTTTTCAATCGTCCCCTCCTCCCCAATACCGAAGTCCATCGCAAAATAGAAAATCGATTCACCAGGCTGGGAATTCCATTTCGAAAAAACATGCTGTGCCAGACCATGGTTCCGGAAGGGGCCGAGATTTTTTTAAATGAATATGGAACCGCGCCCGGATTTTACCTTCCGGCGAACTTACAACCGCGAACCCCACATGTCTTCGTATTGCCCGGCCCACCGCGGGAACTGAAACCCATGTTCGAACAACAGTGCCTAGCTATTCTTGCACGACTAGCCGCCAATGAAAAACACATAGACCAGAGGATTTTTTCTGTGGCCGGTATCGGGGAAACCCTGATAGAGGAAAAAATTGGACTTGAGCTTTCGCAAGATGGACGCCTGGAAGTAGGCTACTGCCCCCGATTCAACGACGTCGAATTTCGATTGATTGGCTCTCCCAACGTCCTGGAAGAAGTCACTCCCCGAGTGTATCAGGCACTCGGAATCCATATTGTTTCTCAAAACGGCGACTCGCTGGAAAAGGTAGTGGTCGAGCGCCTCCGCAAAAAGAAAGAAACCCTCACTACAGCCGAATCCTGTACAGGCGGCCTATTAGCCCATCGCATCACGAATATCCCCGGATCTTCAGAAGTTTTTTCCGATGGGTTGATTACTTACTCCAACCAAGCTAAATCAAAATGGCTAGGTATTTCCAATACCCTCATTCAATCTCACGGAGCGGTAAGCGAAGAAATCGCTCGGGAAATGGCGGAAAAAGCATTAAGTCTCAGCGGTACCACGCATGCTCTGAGTTTGACAGGAATCGCAGGACCCGCTGGCGGATCTCCTACAAAACCGGTCGGTACGGTTTTCATTGGCTTGGCCTCGCAGCAATTGCCCACTGAAATATCTGGCAAACTCTTCCTCGCGGAACGCGAATCCTTTAAACAACTGGCCACCCAAACCGCCCTCGATCTGCTCCGTCGCCGCTTATTGAGCACATAACCCGTTGGATGTAGGCAGATTTCTCTACAGCCTCCACACGAGATTCCTCACTGCATAGTATTCGGCTGTACATCCTTCAGTAAAAATTTTCTACTCGCGAAGGCGATTGTTCATGGCGGGTGGAAGGAAAATACTATAAGATATGACAACGTTAACTTTACTTACGCTATTTTGAAAAAGTTTACGTTTTGCTGGTCTTCTTAAATAAGAAGCAAATATCCAAAAGCCTATTCACATTATGGGACTGTTCACAAAGTATGAGCAGGCAGCGACTCTTCGACACGGTTTTCATTGGATTGGTTTCGCAGCAATTACCCACTGCAATATCTGGAAAGCTCTTTCTCGTAAATGGGCGACATCATGAAAATGCTAATGGAAAATAAAGATGCAGCCCGCTTAAATAATATTGTAAATGCTAAGAACAATGAAAATAAACCACCGCTGGATTTTCTGATAGAGACAGACACAACCCAATTCCAGGAGTGGCAACGTGATGATTTTTGGAACAGATTCGCCATACATTGTCAATGCCGGGGCGCATATTGATTCGAAAGACGAATCCTTTGTGAAACTCAAAGAGGATTTCGAAAAGCTCTCTCCAACCGATCATTCACCTTCATTAGATTTTATTCGCAAGCTCTATTCCGAAGTCCAAAGGTGAGTGTGGAATGAATCATTCTCTACTCCCCAGTGAACAGCAATACTTCACCGCTTGGTGAAGTATTGCAACCTGCGCAGCCACTCGCTGGTCGATATGAAATTCGGAGGGGGTTTCGATAGTTACGGAACGGGAATTTAATGAAAAGTGGAGAAAGAAAGCTTCCGGAGCGAGTGGCATCAATCGAGGACTCACTTTTCTTTGAATTAATCCCCCACGGGCTCGTGCGCCTTCTATGACACCACGAGGGTCAGGGGGAATGTGTTGTGAGGATGCAGCAATAAATCGATCCGCAATAAAGGGAGATTTAAACGGAATTTCGTAGATATAGACTCCACGAGCATCATAATCCTCATGCAGGAAGAGAGCGAGATCGAACTCCCGGCCGGTAATCAGCCGTTTGTGTTCCGCAGTTTGCGGGACGCTCTCGTCATGATAAGTACGATTCAGATCATTGCCATGCGAATCCTGACGAAGGTTGTGCACTAAGCCCCAGGGATTGAGACAGGGAAAAAGAAGGACATTCACCTCCTGAAAAATTTTCTTCGCTGTTTCCGCCCATTGAATCAAGGCTTCGGGTCCAGCAGCTTCGTCGCCATGGATCCCTGCGGAACAATAAAACCATCGGCAGTGAGGATTCGGGGAACGGGATTCCAGGTAATAGATCGGATATCCACCCGCTTCAGCTAACAGATGCATGCAAAGATTTCGGGATTTCTCTATCTTGCGCCACCGTTTTACAAGGCGCTGATAATTATGAGCATGATAAGCCTCGAGAGGTTGCAAGTGGCTCATGTGTCGATTAAGCGGCGAGTAATATCTCCGTAAGCATCGATTCTTCTATCTCGAAAAAAAGGCCAGTGCGTTCTCTGTACTTCCACAAAATTCAGATCAATTTCCGCAACAAGAATTTCTTCTTCGGAGACTGATCCTTTTTGAAGAATTTCTCCGGAAGGATCACAAATAAAACTCTGTCCCCAAAACTCGATTCCTGCTCCACCGTCCGGAGCTTCGTGTCCCACACGATTCGCAACCGCTACGTAACAACCATTAGCCACGGCATGTCCGCGTTGAATGGTTTCCCAAGAAGAATGTTGGCGATGCCCCTGTTGCTTTTTTTCTGTGGGATGCCAACCGATGGCCGTAGGATAAAAAAGAATCTCCGCACCTCGGAGAGCGGTCAGACGAGCAGCTTCGGGATACCACTGATCCCAACAAACACAAACTCCGATTACGGCATACTTAGTCTGCCAGCTCAAGAATCCGAGATCACCGGGGGTAAAATAGAATTTTTCATAAAACAGGGGATCGTCCGGAATATGCATTTTCCGGTATTTTCCTAGTAGGCTCCCATCCGCATCAATGATGGCGGCGGTGTTGTGATAAAGGCCTGCGGCACGCCGTTCGAAAAGGGAAGCTATGAGTACTACATCCAGTTCCCGAGCAAGAGCACAAAGGGCTTCCGTGCCGGAACCAGGAATGGTTTCAGCAAAGGAAAAATATTTATGATCCTCCACTTGGCAGAAATATTGAGAGCGAAACAATTCTTGGGTCGAGATTATCTGGGCTCCTCGGGCGGCAGCCTCACGCACGCCCTTTTCCATAGCAAGTGTATTGACCTCCGGATCAGAGCCACATCGGTGCTGGACGAGTCCCACACTTACTTTTTGTTGTTTCGTCGACATAAAAAAAATGCTTAACTGATCGTTTTAGCATGCGAAAGCTAGATTTCTTAGCGATTACTGTTTTAGGATTAGTGTTCTTAGCAGCCAGTCCATCACCTACCACAAAAATGAATTCTACTGTTTCTGATATTCGAATTGTCTTAAAAACCAATCGTGGGGAGATTCACGCCACCTTATTTTCCTCGAAAGTACCTGTCACAACCGCCAATTTCCTGAATCTTGCTCACCAACATTACTACGATGGGCTCACTTTTCATAGAGTCATTCCTAATTTCATGATTCAAGGAGGAGATCCTACGGGTACCGGTATGGGGGGACCCGGCTATCAATTTAAGGATGAAATCGATCCCAGCCTCCAACACGATCGTCCGGGCCGCTTCTCCATGGCAAATGCGGGCCCCAATACTAATGGAAGCCAATTTTTCATCACCCACGTCCCCACTCCCTGGTTAAATGGCAAACATGCCATTTTTGGACAAGTGACTGAGGGACAAGAAATAGTGGATGCCATTCAGCAGGGAGACAAGATTCTGAGCATCAAAATTCTCGACGATACCCAGCCACTTTTTGAGAAAGAAAAGGACCAAATCGCGGACTGGGACAAAAAGTTGACTCGCTAAAGGCAGCTCTCTCTCTATGCAGCCTAAAATACAGTGGGTTGACCTTCTATTAAAACTCGAAGGCAGCCTGCTATTCCTAATTCCTGAGCTCGTTTTGTAAGCCGTAGAGGGGGTTCATCCACTGGCTCATATCCGAGCCGGAAAGTTCCATAGTGCATGGGAATCAGCGTTTGTGCTCCGAGTTCCAAGAAAGCTTGTAGGGCTTGTTCCGGGTTCATGTGCACATCTCGCCCCGTGGGAGGATCGTAAGCTCCAATAGGAAGAAGCGCCAAATCGATACGGTGGCGCCTGCCAATTTCCTTAAAACCCTGAAAATAGGCGCTATCACCACAGTGAAAAACCGTTCTTCCTTTATATTCAATCGTAAATCCCCCAAACCCCCGATAGGAATCGTGCAACATCCTTGCTCCCCAATGGAAAGCAGGAGTCAAGGTAATCCGCAACAACTCGTGTTTATAGGACGCCCAGGTACTTAATTCATGAATCTCGTGAAAGCCGAGTCCACGGACCAAATTACCCACATGCTGAGGCACCACGATGGGTTGATCCGCTGCAACCATTCTCAAAGTTTTTCGATCCAGATGATCAAAATGAGCATGAGTGACTAATACCAAATCGATGGCAGGTAAGTCATGGATTTGAAAACCCGGATGGCGAATCCGTTTGATCACTTTGAGCCATTTAGCCCAATTCGGATCAATGAGGATACTGTACTCGCAGGTTTGGATGAGAAAAGAAGCATGTCCGATCCAGGTAATGCAAATCTGATCACCACTTAACTCCGGAAAATGCACTTCTTTTTTTCTTATTCCCCGGCGTCGCTCGAAAATGGAGGGGAGAATGACCTCACCCAAAAAGTTTCTTTTATGCCATCCTTTTCCAAATCGCATGTCCACATGATCATTGGGAAGACGCCACTTCTTTTTGGCCCTCGCTGTCTTGAACTTTCCGAGTCCCTCAACCAAAATTTTTCGAACCATGGTCGAACTCCTTCATTTCATAAAATTATTTGAAAGGCAATATCGTACAACTGGTAGTTCTCAATTCCAAAATTGTTACACTCTTACAGAAATAATTTTAAACTGCCGTTACGCATTTTTAGGAGCTCCTGGAGAAAAAACCATTTTAGCCCATAAGGTTTCCTTTTTTTGCGTCACATCACTTTTAAAGATAAAATTTCTGGTTTCATTACATTGCAGCCATAGACTGCTCTTATTCATTGAGTTATATAAAATATTAAGATGATGACACTGACTGCTCCCTTCGCCCCTGAAATCTCAGAATTACGCAGACAAAAAGCTGATCTCAGAGCCTCTATCAAATCTCGATTAGTACGCATGGATCGCTCCGAAGTGATTTTACGCTCCGAAATCATGCGCAACAGCCTCTATGCTTCCACTCTTTGGAAATCTTCCCATTCGATACTCCTATTTGCTTCCATTGCCTCGGAACCAGATCTTATTCCCACGGATTTTCAGAGTAAGCAGATCTATTGCCTGAGAAGTATTCACTGTCATTATGAGCCCGTGATGATTTTTTCGCGAGAGGACCTGAAGCTAGGTCCCCGCGGTGTTCGGGAACCTCTCGGAGAAACTCCCTTTCCTTTGGAACAGATTGATCTCATCATCGTTCCCGGATTGGCTTTCGACCGCCAAGGCGGTCGCCTTGGCCGAGGAGGAGGCCATTATGACCGAATTTTAGGAAGAAAAGACTGTGTCGGGAAAGTGATCGGCGCCTGTTTTGCCTCTCAAATAGTATCCGAAGTTCCCCGCGAAGAACACGATTCCTCTATGTCAGCCGTGCTCACAGAAAATGATTTTCTTTGTAACTGACGTGACGCACTTTGAGGAGCTCTGGGAGAAAAAAGACCATTTTAACCTACAAGGTTTCTCTTTTTTGCGTCACATCACTTTGTAATTTTACGAACTACGAACTCATTTTGGAGCAATTCGCAGCTTTTTTGGGCTTCACTATAAGGTCCACCCACTATTTCGTTACACCAATTTCAGCGCGACGGTTCTTTGAGCATGCAGCTTCTCCGTTTCCAGGATCGGCTGGTTTTTCCATACCAAAGCTAACGGTTTGCAAACGATTGCCATTGAGACCAAACCGAATTAATGATTCGCGTACGGCATTGGCTCTCCGCTCGCCAAGGGCGCGATTATACTCTTCCGTACCACGCGAATCTGTAAAACCAGCGATAATGACGGTACTGGAAGAACCTCTAAGATCCGCCGCCAGGGCTCTCACCTTTTCCAGTTCTCCCGCCCCGATAGTAAAGTTATCAAATCGGAAATAGATCGGCGGATAGTGACCTCGCTGAACATTCCCGCCAAAAAAATTAGTTCCTTCCTGACGCTCTGGCAGTGGGGTACTGTTAATAAAGTCTCCATCAACACCCGCATACTGTTGTTGTTGGCTTTTTTTTGTAGCACAGGCAGAGAAGCTCATGCTGATTGCAATGATAAGAAAACTGGAAAGAATACATTTCATATTAAAGGATCATTTCACCATTACTGATTCCTAGGAGGAGGAGGATCAGTATGCCCAAGCAGGTTCGGAAAGCCTTCCAAAGCCGCTCAGTACATTTGTTCTTCGACCGGTTTGTGAGTCAAGCAGAATTAGCGAGCTACCTTCGCTAAATATCAGATGCCGCGAATCCGCTCCCCATGCGGGATTTTCGCCAGTTGCCAGGACGCGTGTGGTTCCGGTGACCAGATCTTTGGCAGCTACGGAAAATGCCCCATCCGTTCGGACATTGAAGGCTACCTTTCGTCCATCCGGAGACCAGCTGGGCTCAGTACAATACCTAAAACCCGTGGAAATACGTTCACCCGAGCCCCCTCCGTGCGCACTAATGCGATAAAGCTGCGGTCCGCCGGATTCGTCACCCACATAGATAATTTCTCGTCCATCCGGAGACCATGTCGGAGAGGCAGCTACCCCAGGAGTACGAGTCACTCGATATGCACCGGCCCCGGAGATTCCCACCACATAGATTTCTGGTTTGCCATCCCGACTGACCGTACAAGCAATCCGGTTACCATCTGGAGAAAAGGCTGCTCCGGAATTCGTACCAGGGAATTTGACAATTCGCTGACGCGATCCCGAGCCAATATCCACTATGTAGATATCCGCATAACCACTTTGATAACCGGTATATGCTAATTTACGCCCTTCCATCCCCAATGCCGGTCGAACACTGAGATTGGCATCGTGGGTCAATTGTATCACGGAATGGCCATCGTAATCACAAAGATAAATCTCTTTCTTTCCGGTCCGCGTGGAGACAAATGCCACTCGCTTGGAGGCAATCCCGTTTTTTCCAGTCAGCGTACGTACAATGTCATCCGCAAACAAATGAGCCCTACCTCTTGCAGTCCCAGTATAATTTTTGGAAAGAACATTCCCACCGGAAGCATCCTGCACTTTTCCTTGTAAGCATCCTCCCACGGTTGTTCCTGATACCACATAGGAAGCTTGCCCTTTCCCCAACAGCGCAAACCAGCCACTTAAGTCCAGATCCTTTTGCAAAACGCGTGTGAGAGCAAGTCCCTCACTTCCCAACACTGGTAGCAGGGTCAACGAAATGCGATCGCTTTTACGTACGGTGATCGTAGGGACTTCTTCGGCAAGGACCACGACAGAGAGAACGCAAAGCAAAACGGACAAGAGAAAAGATTTTTTCATTCAACAAGGAATAGTTCGTAGTGGATTGTTTCTTTTCCGGCAACCTCTGTTGAATTGGTGATTACTACCTATGAACCATACCTCAGCCGACTAGGATAGGACCCCAACAAGCTCAGTTCTTCGCACCAGGTGGAAGCTTTTTTAAAAGCCTTTTTTACCGGTTCTTCTTCTATCGATCCATCCACTTCCATGACAAAAACATAACGTTCCGGACTGCCTGGCAATGGTCGGGAAATGATCATGCGCAAGTTTACGGAATGGCAAGCAAAAGCTCCTAGAAAGGCATGGAGACTGCCACACACATTCTTAAGCTGAAATGCTGCTGAAGTCTTCCACTGCTTGGCCGAACGTACCTTGCGGCCTTGTTGTCCTACCACAAAAAAACGCGTCACATTGACCATCTCCGGACGGATAGGAAATTGAAGAATGCTGAGTTTGTATAAGGGAGCCGCTCCTGGCGATGCAAGCGCCGCCGCATTAGGCACGGAACTGGCTTTTTCCGCAGCCAAGGCTGTACTATTGACAGGAATTACTTGAGCAGCAGGAAAATTCTTGGCCAACCAATCCCGATGGTGACGGAGAGGAACAAAATGCGAATAAATACTTTGAATCATCTTTCCCGGATGTCCCAAAAGGGCAAGGCGAACGTCTAAGGAAATATCTTCGAGGATGCGAATCGATTGGGCATTTACAACCAAAAGATCGACTGTGTCGTAAATAGCTCCTCCGGAAGAATTTTCGATGGGAACTACAGCTTGAGCCGTCGGCGATTCCAATAAAAAATCAAAAATCGAAGCAATATCCGGCTGAGGAACCATCTCGATACTGGCAGCAGGAAACCTTCGCAGGGCTACCAAATGGGAAAACGTGCCAATAGGGCCTAAATAAGCAATGGTTTTCAATGCGTCCGTAATGATTGATAGCTACCGGAAAGCAAACTATCAACTCCCAACCTCTGCCAAAGAACTGGGTCTTCTTTAAGAAAACATTTCTTTACCCATCCGGTTCTTAAGGACAAGGACAATTCGCAGCTTTTGTAGGCTGAAGAGATCTACGAACCACTCACTACTTCATCAAAAGAACCGCACGTGCTCGTTTGATCTGACGCGTGATTTTGCGATGCAAATGAGCAGGCATTCCAGTCATACGACGAGGAAGGATTTTTCCACTTTCGGTCACAAAGCGTTTGAGGAGATCCGGATTTTTGTAGTCGATAGCTTCCACGGAGATATCGATTCTTCTCCGCGGCATGGAGCGGTTAGCTCTCCGAAAATTGGAGCGTCGTTTAGCGTTCTTAGGTTGCATAACTTACTTGGTCTCGCGATGAAGGGTATGACGCCTTAGATGCGGATTGTATTTTTTCTTTTCGAGCCGTCCCGGGGTACGCGGGCTTTTCTTGTTACGTGTAGTCACATACCGGGAGGCAGGCTTTCCTTCTGCCGCGGCTTCGGTACATTCCAGAATGATAATTTCCTGAGGCATGCAATTTATTCTTTGTTGTCTGATGAGGAATCGTCGTCGTCCCCATCTCCTTCTTCATCGGTAAGCCCAAACAAGGATGCTACGGGCTGTCGGAGCCGTTGGTAGCGGCTTCGCTTTTCAAGCTCAGCCTGACATTCCACGGTGTAACGAGTGAAAGGCAGTGCTTCCAAACGAGCTTGAGGAATCGGCTTCCCGGACATTTCGCATGTGCCGTAAGCTCCATTCTCAATGCGCTTTAGCGCTTCGTCAATCTCATAGAGAGAATCCTGTTCCTGCGACAACAGACTCAGGGCAAAATCACGGTCATAAGCATCACTTCCGGCATCCGCCTGATGCATTCCAAAGGCGGATGCTTCGCTGCCTTCAGCCCGGGAACGAAGATTATCTTTTGCAACACCCGTCATGGAATCCAATAAAGTATCCTTCAGTGCCAGTAACCGTTCCCGCTGACGCTCAAAAAATTGCTCCTGTTTCTTTCCACTATCAGGCGGCAGAATCTGTTCCTCGGGAATTTGTGGAGCCGAGGCAACCGAGTCCTTTTCTTCCGTGGAAGCCGACGGTAACTCAGAAGAATCTGGTACCAAAGCATTTTCTTCGGTATTCGACGCTGCGGGAGATGAGGACTTATCCTTGGATGTGGCCATTCGATGGAATGCGGTGAAAGGGGGACTTTATTACCTTTGAAAAGGGAGCCGAGCAAGAGGAAAGTGTTATCTTTTTAGGAAAACAGTTTTTAAGTCTTGTTTCAAGCGTCACCAGATGGCCTAACACATGCGATCACGCCAATGCCAGAAAGAAATTCTCTAAGAGATATAAAACAACATATTTATTGAAAGCCACTTATTAACTGAAGTTACGCACTTTGAGGAGCTCTGGGAGCAAAAAAACCATTTTAGCCTACAAGGTTTCCTTTTTTGCCTCACATCACTTATTAAGATTGTTCCACTTGGTTAACAGCCCCCCAGAGCCACCTTGCCCACCAGAATGACACAAGAGCGCTCAAGAATGGAAATTTCCTTTTGGTTCTTTAGGAGGACCTCCTCTCCTGTGTCGCAAATATCCGCTGGAGAGGGAACCCCCGTGTTGGCGAATTGATGCCAGCACATCCCCCGCGGCAGAAGCGGGAGTCCAAAATTCAAAGGCTGATAGAATGAATTAAAAGCGCAGTAAATAAAATGTTCCGGTCCACCAATGGCTCGAGAATGTCGGCCACAGAGTAAAAACGCGAGAGACTGACTCGTTTCAGACCAATCCGGCTGCCACGGTTCTATCCCATGCCAACTCACATCCGCATAGCCATTGCCCACCATATCCTCCCCAAACAAGAACTGTGATTGCCTCAAACTGGGATGCGCCTTCCGAAACACAATCATATTCCGAACAAATCGCACCAATTCAGTATTTTTTTCTAACATACTCCAATCTAACCAATTCCATTGCTCATCGTGACAGTAAGCATTGTTATTGCCGCGTTGCGTTCGCCCACATTCATCTCCCATATAAATCATCGGAATCCCTTGGCTCACAAATAATAATGCCATAGCATTTTTTTGAAGACGCTTACGAAGGGACAGAATTTGAGAATCCGTGGTTTCTCCTTCGACCCCACAATTCCAACTATAGTTATCCTGCTCTCCGTCCTGATTATCTTCGCCGTTTTCCAGATTGTGCTTCTCATTGTACGAAAAGAGATCAGCCAGAGTAAACCCATCGTGGCACGTGATGAAATTAATGGACGCCATGGGCGTACGCCCCGCCTCCGCATATAAATCCGGGGATCCCATAATACGCTGGACCATCTCACCTACGACACCGAGTTCTCCCTTTAAAAAACGGCGGGCGCAGTCCCGATATTTCCCATTCCACTCACTCCAACGGCCATAAGAAGGAAATGTGCCCACCTGGTACAGCCCCCCTGCATCCCACGCCTCGGCTATCAGCGGGCAGTGAGCTAAAATGGGGTCATGCGCCAACTCCTCCAAAAGAGGAGGGTTCACCAAGGGCACCCCATGAGCATCACGGCTTAAAACGGAAGCCAAATCAAAGCGAAAGCCATCCACATGGCATTCGGAAGCCCAATAGCGGAGGCAGTCCAA
This sequence comes from Verrucomicrobiota bacterium, assembly GCA_023269545.1. GTDB lineage: Bacteria > Verrucomicrobiota > Verrucomicrobiia > Chthoniobacterales > Xiphinematobacteraceae > Xiphinematobacter. The sequence continues at coordinate 42,618 of JAHFTB010000015.1, forward strand.
AATAAAGTGTCTGACAACAGGATGACTACAGTTAAAAGTATTCCCACAGCCACTATAGTTTACATAATGGCCTGCCCCGTCCCTCATATAGTAGGTCTTATTATCGAGTCCCCGAAATGAAGTAGTAGGACCGTCAATTCCCCCTTCTGACGTATGGTTAAAAACTACGTCGAGCAGAACTTGGATACCAGCTCGATGAAGCTCGCGAACCAAGGATTTAAATTCCACTACTTGCAGGCCATCCCCACCTGTCGCAGCAAATCCGGCTTTTGGGGCATAAAAACCGAGGGGACTGTACCCCCAATAGTTGCATAAGGGAGCTCCTGTCAGAGGATGAGTGCGGATATTTTCCAGTTCATCAAATTCGAAAACCGGCATAAATTCCACACAGTTGATCCCCAGCTCCTTAAGATAGGGAATCTTTTGCTTCATGCCTTCAAACGTGCCTGCGGCAACAACCCCCGACGAACTATGACATGTAAAACCTCGAAGGTGCATCTCGTAAATTACCAACTCGTTACTCGGCAGGCAGAGGGGGCAGTCATCTTGCCAATCAAACCACTCTAATGACATGCTCGCTCGTACAGGATAGGCGCCCTGATTCCGAAACGGCATGCCCCAAATGTTACGGCCGGAAATAACACGCGCTTCAGGATCCAAAAGCATCTGCCTGTGATCAAAAAAATGTCCTTCCTTGGGGTTAAAAGGCCCATCCATTCGAAAACCGTATTCTAATTCCTCGGGTTTGAGATTGAAAACCCTCATTGCAAAGAGATGCCCAATACGGAATTCCTCCGGAAAGGGAATTTCCATATATGGCTCCTCTTCGCCAGAATGAAATAGGACTAAAGTGCAGTGTGTAGCATGGGCCGAAAATACAGAAAAATTGATGCCCTCAAGCGCATGATGACTGGCGCCAAAAGGAAGAGGACTCCCTAACCGCAGGCGAAATCCGCCATGCGTATGGGTATGAAAAGCTGCCATATGAGTAGGCTCAAAATGCTCTACAGGGGTCATAGTATAAATTTTCTCCTTCAGCAAAAGAGAACCACTTTTTTAAAAAAAGTGAAGAATCCGGATTGCTGTTTTGTAGGTTTTTTGAAGCTTCTGTTACTGGTCATATCATCATATAGGGAATATCTTACCCGACGGTATGACAATTTCCACAGGCACTAAACAAATGCACCAACAAGTCAAGAGCAGAGCAGAGAACAGAGGACTCATCGGGATCAAGCTGTATTTCCACACTTTTATTCTCAGTTTTCAAGCACGGATGAGATCCGCTCATCCGGACCGTTTCTCCAGATTTATGATCACAATCCCTGATCAAAATAAATTACTATGTGATGTGACGCAAAAAAGGAAACCTGTTAGGCTAAAATGGTTTTTTTGCTCACAGAGCTCCTCAAAGTGCGTCACGTCAGTTACCATATCGAAAGCTGTATTATTTTATTAGCGGGAAAAAGCTATTTAAACCGAAGTTTCACTGATTGAAGTAAACCGATTTTACGCAGGGAAAATATTTATTCATTCATCGCCCCGCATCTTTATTACATCAGAAGTCGTTTATTTAAAATTTTTTATTCCATACACTTCCAAATACTAAAATGCGACTTACATTACAGACGCTTACATAATACCTGGTTATTCGAACCCTTGGTGAGATAACTTCTTATTTCGATTAATCTGAAAATATCATTCATTTGCATCCATTATGCAAGTGATGAACAACTGCATTTGTTAAAAAAGTAACAAACCGCTCATATTAATTTGATGCAAATTCCTGCCAATGTCTTCGGACCTGCTTGTAAAAAAGGCATGGCAAATTTTATTAAATTATTTATATCCACACAAATCGAGCAGTTAAATTCAGCACAGCTAAAATCAATTTCCATAAAGATCTATGTGAAATTAATTATGGAAAGAGACACGCCTGAACAAACCGCATTCCCCACTCTTAGTTTTTCTAACATTCCAATAGGATCGGGACTTTAAAAGAGAGTATATCACTCTCCTCTTCATCTCTGCATCACCTCACATCAGTTTTTAAAAATTATCATGGATACAAATTCCCAACATCCAGTAGCACCTATTTTCATTCACAATCATTCCAATAGAAGAACAGAACTACCAGCACCACAAGAGAACACGTCATCTACCTCGAAAAGCAACTCCCTCTTAGTTCCGCAGCGACAAACCGCTGCTATTTCTCAGAAACCCTCTCATTCCTTCCTCACACAGAGGTTTCTGAAAGAGACACACTTTTCCAGTACTCATCCCCCCTCTTGGATCTTCGAGGATAAAGAGGCGCAAATTGAAAATTTGACAGCCGAACAGGTAAAAGCGCTTTTCCCAATGATCTTCGAAATGGAGCCGAAGGAACAGACTGATTTCATCAAAAAACTGTCACCTGCTCAGCTCTTTCTCCTCAGTCCGGAACAACTTTTGCCAATCGTCCCACAATTAAGAAAAGACTTCCTCTTCGAATTAAAAAAAGAGGACCTTGAGAAACTCAGGTCCATTTTCTCGCAAGCAACCTCTGACGACGTCGCTATTATTTTTCCGAAAGTTCTCACGATGGATGTAGACGATAGAGGCGTCTTCGTTAGGGAATTACTTCAACCGCATCATTTTTCCCTATTAAGCTCAAAATATCTCAGTCCAATTCTCTTCCAAATGACATATCCGCAAGTCAAAACCCTCGAACCCTTGCGGTTGAGTCAAATAGAATCGGAGGATCTTTTACAGTTTATGCATGTGGGTAAATGGACTCACAGCGACCACATGGTAGAACCATTCTATTCACTAACGATAGAGCAATTTCAGGCACTATGGCCCATCTTCTTAAAGTTGGAACCCGTAGACAGGGCATTTTTCCTAGATGCCGTCCCTTCATACTATTTTCCATGGATGAGCGCCGAAGAAATAGGCCCCGTACTCGGGGCATTAAACCGTAATCAGATCCGTCAACTGCGGTCTAAACAAGTTCAGGAATTACTTCCCTGGATTTCAAAAATGGAGAAATGGAAAAAAGTCTTGTTTGCCGGATGCCTGCAACCTCTTCAATTGAATCATTGCAGTATTACCGATCGCATTTTTTTACAGGATGATTTCACATTGGAAGAGATTAATAATATTAATATGGAGGAATCAGGACCTTCCACCATTGCTTTGTTACAGCCACGGCATATCAAGGCACTGTGGTCCAAGATTCTCCGAAAAATATATCACTCAGGTCCTTTACTCCGCTCCGATCAACTTGCTCTTTTGGGGGAAAATGAATTCAAACAACTATTATCCTCTGATTCTTTAATTAAATTTTTATTTTTTACCACACCGGAAGATATGGAGATACTTTGGCCGACAATTTTCAGCCTCGAATCAAAGCTTAAAAGTGCTTTTATTAGCCACCTGCTGCCTTACCACTTCTTGCCTCTTATAATATCGAATTCATCCCTGAAAATCGATAAGCTTTTGCCCATACTTTCTGATCTCAGACCGATTCAAATTCGAGATCTACTAAACTTTGTTCCAAAATGGCAGCAAGAGAAAGAAAAATCCGTTTTTATCAAGACATTGATTCCTCATCTCAGATCAGACCAACTGACGAGATTGGATGCAGAACAAATTGTACCGCTACTCGAATCGATGAAGTCGGAACAAATTCAAGGACTGACGTATCCTATCAAAATACAACTCAGGCTAAATATTGCCTTCAATGAAAATAGGTTTATTACAGATTTTGATAGAAAACAACTTAATGCCATTTTCCCAGCAATATTACAATTAACACCGAATATCAGAACCGCTTACCTGAAACAGCTGCCTCCTCAGCAGTTTGCTCAATTAAATTCCGAAAACATTCGAAATTTGCTACGAGTGTCGAATCAAAATGTACTTCCCCTAATGCTCGGCAAGCTTACTCCCAAACAGATTCAAGCACTGAATTCCCGATTCATAGAGGACTTGTGGCCGCTCGTAAAAAAAGAAACCAGCAACGAGAACATCCTCCGGTTTGTAAATTCTCTACTTCCTCAGCAGCTCACTCGAATCCCTCCGACACAGCGTCCGCTCATCATCAATGAAGGGACATCCGAAGAACTGAAAAAGGTCAAAATAGAGGAATTATCAGAAATGCAAACCGCTTTCCTGAGGAGCGATCAGATTCGAAAATTTTTCCCAAATATTTTAAAAGTGGAAAAAAATTCTGCCATTGTCTTTCTTAAGCAATTACATCCTGACCAATTAAATTTCAACGGAGAGGAGCTTTTATTATTACAGAATGCAGAAATCGGAAGTGAGATTTGGTCGCCAGCTCAACTGCAAAAACTATGGTCAGCAGCTCTCGGCATGAAGAATCAGGAAAGGAAACAATTTATTCATGGAGTCTCATTAAAAGAGCTGGAAAAGGGGGTATTTTTCTTAGGAGAAACGGACCTGGTTCTGCTTGCACAGTCAGATGTGTCTTTTGAAGAGTTGGATCCCAAATGGGTGAAGGATCTCATGGAGATCATTTATGTACGGATTCAAGGGAGCGCAAGAAAAGCGTTTATTAATAAATTGCCACAATTGCCCATTGCGGATTATCAATCCGTTTCCGGAAAATATACTCAAGCGCTTCTTTGCGTAATCCCCTGGAAAAATGACCTTTGGGAAAAGGATCTTCTCGAATTGGCTCCGGAGCTTTCTCCGCAATATGTAAAACGCTTTTTCTCGGAGATTCTAAAAAAGGGAACGGAGTTTACTATTGATCTTCTTGCTCGGTTACATCCCCATCAACTTTCATTACTTGATGCACAGGATCTTTTTCCTGCACTGGGAAAATTAACTTCCGAACAAATTAAAAATTTAAGTTTGGACCATTTAAAAGAACTTGCGCCACGTATTTCAGAAATGGAAGCGTTGGAAAAACGCTACTTTATCCATCAATTGCTCCCTCAACAGTCCCATTACTTAGCTTCGATGGGATTTTTCTCGGCTGAAGATCTTTCCGACAAAGAGCTTGATCAGTTGAATAAAATTTCCCCCCTTCAACTTAAGCTGTTCCTGCGGATGCTCATTCAAAAACCGGAACTTTTTATACGACTCTGGTCACAACAAATTTTGAAAATGAAAGGAAAAGAGAGGACCGCCTTTATTCAAGCTCTCGGATGCGATCCTTTGTCGATACTGAAAGCAAAAGATCTTGTTCCTATCTTTGGGGAACTCCATTCCACACAAATACAAGCATTAGATCGGAATGTGATTCAAGAATTACAGCCTCATATCTTAGCTATGGAAAAAGTGAAAAGAGGCCTGTTTGCCAAACAGTTGCATCCTTCTCATCTTGCTCTGTTAGGAGTGGCTGGCCTTGCTCTGGTCCTAGAAGATTTAACGCCTGAACAGATCAGGGGCCTCGACTCCAAAGTAGTTGCGGAACTGCTATTCTCTCTCCACAAAAAGAGCAAAGACACAAGAATTAATTTTCTGAGCTATGTGAAACCTGCTCAACTCTCATTGGCAAAAGCACAGGATCTGGGTCCCCTATTGGAAGATCTCACACAGGAACAGCTCCAAGGCTTGTCTCAACTGGAGGACTTCGTACCATATCTCTCAAAATTGGAGCCTTTAGATAGGATCTACTTCTTTCATTGTTTGCTTGCTCAGCAACGCGATGAATTCACTGCTTTGGGGGTTACCATCAGTAACGATCTTTCTCAAGATGACATCGCAAAGATGAGATGGGAAGAAGCTCCGGCTCATCAGCTTCGTCTGCTATCGGCTGAATCTATTAAAAAAATACTTCCCACTATTTTAAAAATGGAGAATTCGAAAAAATTTGTTTTCATTAAGCAACTCCAGGGAAATCAGCTTTTTTTATTGAATGCCAAGGAAGTGCTTTCTGTGGCTCCCGCGCTGACTCCGGAGCAATTTCAAGCAATGTTCGATCGGATGCTCTCGATGGAGAGTGGAATTTTTAACCATCTTCACCGCCACCAATTTTCCCTATTGCTCCCGGAGGAGCTAGCCCAAGTACTGAATCAAATACCGCCGGAGATGCTTAAAACATTAATAAAATCCAGGACTCAGTTTTTGGAAATCTGGCCTATCATCATGAAAACGGATCCGGTGAGGAGAAAAGCACTCATCAAAGCCTTTTTAGAATTCGGCTGGTTTCGCTTTTTAGATATCAAGGAAATTGGCCCTCTGTTTAATGCAATGGAGCCAGAGATGTTGCTGCAATTTGACAAGTCGTCCATTTTCCCGAAAGAGTTTTGCTTGTGGCTGGCAAGAATGGAAAATTCCAAAAAAGAAGCCTTCTTTCAGTTATTCCATTCCAATGCACTGTCCCATATGGTCCGGATATTATGGCCAGGGATCCCAACGCTTAATGAGCCGGACAGGACTTCTTTATTACAATCCATGTTACGTCACTTAAATCCCGGACAAATCAAAAAACTATTGCCCTGGATTTCAAGTCTTAAGCCGACTGAAAGACGCCTCTTCATGGAGCACCTTCAAGCCGATCCACTCACTCTCCTGAGCAAAGAGGAGCTTGTATCCGTAGGCTATTCCATGACATTCACTGACGTTAGGCACTTAGAGGAGCTCTGGGAGCAAAAAAACCATTTTAGCCCATAAGATTTTAGCCTATAAGGTTTCCCTTTTTTGCGTCACATCACACATGAAAACTAAATAGTATTCCAGTCTCTTTAATATAGCGGAATTCCTTTAAAATGAGAATGCATGTGTCTGGGATTTTTGATTCCAGCGAGGCGCAAAGCGAAGGCCCTATCTGAAGAGTGAAGTGGTGCCGAAAAGGTGGACAGGGGAGATAACCTAAAAAGAACCGTGAACACCAAAGAAAATAAAAGCAGTAGGAGATTCGACGAAGAATTCAAACGCAGTGCGGTGGAGATGCTTGAGAGGAGAGATCGAAGTGCAAAACAGCTAGGAAGGGAGTTGGGGGTATCGGT
>JAHFTB010000016.1 GCA_023269545.1 Verrucomicrobiota bacterium
GGCATCGGCGAGTGAGATGGTTTGGCGGACGTAGAGATAAAAGTAGGTACCCGCATCGACTCGGACGTAATAGAGTTCCTTCATGGCTTCCAGGAGCCGACGAGCGTAGATATCCGCACCGGCACCGACGCCTTCTGAGAAAGCAGATTGCCAGCCGCCTTTTGAGGTGCTTGTCATATTCCCAAATGGGCCCATTTGAGTAAGCTGTTCGGGAAATGCCGAGGCACCCGCTGCTAATGCTGATCCCAAGATCGCCTTGGCTTCGGCATATTTATCGAGTTTGATCTGATATCCCCTTAATCCTCCGGAGCCGTCGGTTTCTGACCATTTTGATGGATTATTAGGGTTGGGAGCATGATCGAGTACGCTTGCGGTTAATTTGAGTTCTTTTCCTGAGTCGATGAATACGAGGATAAATTTGTTTTGTGCGCCAATTCGGTCACGAGAGCTTGATTTCAGGGCATCTCCGTGGATTTCGCTTCCGGAGGGAATGATAAGATGGCCACCAGGGCCGTAGACGTCCTCAATGACATATCCAAATATCGGGGTATCGAGGTTGGTGGATTCGACCGCATTTGCTAATTGGCACTTGAGGAGTGCTCCAAAGGGAAGAAATTCGTCGCTGAAGGTAGGATCATTTTCCTTTTTTGCAAAGATGGTCTGGGGGATAGGAGAAGGCGACTCAATAGCCTGTTCTGTCGCTGCTTGGATGACTCGGGAAATTACCGGCTCGTCGGCTCTTTTTTCTTTCCTGGTAGAATAGGATGTAGGTTCGGGAATCGAGGAGCGGAATGAATAGCCTTTGCTCTCGGAAGGGGGCACGTTCTCTGAGGCTGCTGAAATATTTGTGTCAATAGGCGTGCTCTGCCGTCCTCTCCAAATGTTAAAGAAAAATATGAGCGAGAAGAATATGACGGCAAATAGAGCAGCTCGTCCCCACGGCTTTGTCATCTCTCCCCATATCTTGCGCAGGTTGATGTTCATTGCTTAGCTCCGGTAGATTCTCTAAGGATCAGGACCGACCAGTTGTTGTCTGGCGCTAGGTTATTCCTGCCACCGCCGCCATCCCCTGTGATGGCGAAAAAGACAGGTGTAGTAGAATTGGGAGGCATGGAGCCGGATGCATCTACAATAGACTGTGTGTAGATTCGCTCGCCCAGACGAACCGCCAGGTCCTGCTTTTTGTAAGAGATGGTAGCAGCGGAATGATTGATTAATTCCAGGCCAAAAACTAAGGTATCCTGAGCTTCAAATCGCCAGACGTTTTTAATCCGGACTGTAAAGTCTTGATAGGGATTCTCGATATTGGGAGAGACGTGAGCTACTCCTTCCAAGGCGTCGGGATGTTGCGCTTGGAAGAGGCTATATGCCTTTGCCTTATCTAAGAGGGAAAGAAGCTGTGAAGGGGTTACTGGCGCATTATTTTGCGCAGAGCGCTTGGGTGAATAGAGCGTCAGTGTCCGATACGGTTGATCAGCCGCTACAAGGTGAAAGATGTAGGCTTTACGATTGTAAATGACCGTCAGGTAATCCTCCGCTCCCTTTTCCAAAGCCCGCAAGGTCACATAATAGTTGCCCGGAACAAATGAGACCAAGAATCGTGCGTTGGTCTGCTCCTGAGTCGCGATATCTTTTCCGTATAAAGCGGATATTTCAGAGGGAAACAGAATAGTAGTGTTGCCAGCCCTCCACGCCGTTGGCACTTCGTAGACGATGGCCTCATCCAAGGGTTTTTGTACAATGGAAGTTGCTTCTAATGGATGGCAAGAAGCAAGAATAGCAATGACAATGATGACATGACATTGACATCTGCGTTTAAACAGGAGGGAAATCATAACGCCTTTTCCTCATATGCGATGTTTCGAACTAATAGAGGGAAGAGCCCATTGCCAATAATGTCGGGGTTGCGGAGAAACTCGATGTCGAGGACAAATGTGTGAGGCTCTTCGATGGGTAACCCTGCATAGGTCCCTATTCGAATGAGGTTTCCGCGGGCACGAACGATCCATGAATCGTAGCTCTGTCCACCAGAGGTTTTTAGTTTCCTGGTAGAAAGTATATCAATGTTAGCGACCTCAACTTTTTGATGGATTTGTTTGTCAGTGAAATATGGGGCTTGCTCCTTAATGATTTGCTGTACCTGTTCCCTCGCATTTTGCTCATAAAGCCTTTGAAGCAGCTCCGGATTGTCAGGACCGGAGGGATTCCGCTGAAGTAGGGCCATGCAAGCTAACTTAGTTTGGTAAGCGTAAAGTTGCCCAGCTTCGCTAAATGCAAGCGACGGGCTGTATACAATCGTACCCGCAGGGTCGATGATGACGACTTTCTCCTGCTGGCGCATTGCCACGATGGTGAAATAGGGAGCTGCAATGGCTGCAACTAGACAACCAAGTGCAATAATCATCCATGCCCGTGCAGCAATCCGGTTGTTGGTGATCGCCTCTACAGCTCTGAGGGGAAATGCGTTCATTGTTTTACTACCTCCTCACTACAAACAGCTTGTAATTGACTGCTCATTGGACGATTCTTTCTTTGTTATGCGAAATTCCATTTTGGTTCCTATTTTGCTTGCTGTCGTCTTAACTGGCGGTGCCACTTTTTTTATTACTAAGTCAGTTTGCTCCAATAATTCCGAATCTCAGGTCGTTGCGTATCTGCGAGCCAAAGAAGCCGAGGCAGAAAAAGCCGCTTACCCCAAGGGACGTGAAGCTGCCAGAAAAGCAGAGGCGGCACTAAAAAAAGCTCTCCGAGATTAATTAGGAATCTTATCATATTTACACAATAGGATTTGGCGGCCTTGGGATGCTTCCTTCAGTGGAAGTGGTTTTGCTGGTAGCGGAACGTAGCTGAGAAGCTATCTGTGTACTGCGTGAAACATGTTGTGCACCAGTTGCCATGTTTGAGAGTCCAGCCCATGCCGCAGCTGTCCCAGCATTGGCGCCAGCCATAAGCTTTGTAATCGCCATAGGAGTAGCTACATAAAGGAATGTTGGAACAAGGGCTGCAACTAACATAGTTCCTATGGCTACGGGCCATCCGACTACTGTGAGTATACCTCCTATAGTCGCACCCACGCCGGCACCTAGCATTGCTGTCAACACTCCAGTCCCCAAATAACTCAAAAATAGATCTACGAAAACAAATCCGAGGGACCACATGACTACACACAAGGAAGTCATCAGGAATCTGATACCAATCGCTTGGGTATAACTTACTGCTAACAAGCCGATCATCAGAGGAGAGACTGCAGTCAAGCAACCGGTGGAATATTCCTGAAAAAACTTAACTATTTTAATACCTAGGAGACCCCAAAATTGCAAAAATATTACTATAAGTGAAGCAATGTATGGACCAATATTCCAAACTTCTACTTCAGGTAGATTCTCTTCTAATAACTCCGTAAACCTGTTCTGGGCGCCTGGACTAACAACATCCTTCAACCCATCAAAAGCCTCTTTCCCGCCTTTCATCATTGCTGGAAAGAAAGCGAGTAGGACAACAATGATGGTTGTTTTAAGGAGAATACCCAGGATCGACCTTGGATCGCTACCTCCCTTCCATCCGGATTCCCAGATACCGAGGATAACCAGGATAAATGCTAATGGAAATAGTTTCCATCTGAGCGTTTCAACACCTGCATCAAAAGCTGAGGCGTTTGCTAATAGTATGTACGATTCCATATCTATTTCTTGTTAAGGATTTCCTTACGGGCTTTTGCAGATTCCTTTGAGGCTTTTTCATCCAGTCTTCGGTTGATTTCTGCATAAGCAGCGTGCTCCATCTTTTCCCTATTATCATTGAGTGCCATGAGAAGGCGCAGACGTTCTGCGGAATTTGCCTCAATTTGATCCAGTGAAGTTAAGGCGGCCTGGGATGCCAGGAGGGACGCTTGGAGCTTCTGCACCTCGGCATCAGTTTTGGCTCCTTTAAGCTGACTGTTGAGATTGGCAATCTGCCGATTTAATTCGATCCGTTTCTTTTGCGCCTCGTGAATATTCTTTTCATATTCCGCGTAGGCGTTTTCAACTGCGCGATATCGTTTCAACGGATCTTTGGGATCCCTGAACGCATTGATTCCCGTGTAGGAATTTGACCTGACATATTTATCAATATCGATCTGGTCCTCGTCATACAGCGAGCGAATAGTCTCAGATGCATACCGACTACGAGCAATGAGACGCTGGATATCCCATAGCGTGTTTGGAATGTTATTGTAATTGAGTAAACCAGCAAATGTGTAAGAATCAATGTATCCGCCCACGACAGATTTGGGATCACCTATAGCCGAGCGCACATAATTAATTGTCTGTAGGTGCTGTTGAGTAGTCCGAAGCGTATTTTCTAGAGTTCTTAACTGATTTGCCCATTGAATTTCTTCCCAGCGGGCTTTTGCACTTTGGAACGCCAAAGCACCGGCGTCAACTACCGGCCATCCGCTGGCATGGATAACGCTAGGAATTATAAGAGCTGCTAGGACTAATGGAGATGCTTTCATTGCTCAACAGGGATAGTTATGGTGTAAGGAACCATTTTCTCCGTGGCGGCCGGATCAGGAGGAATTACAAAGGAATAGCGTCGCAGAGGACGTGACTGTTGCAGGCGCTCAGCTTCATATTTATAGAGATTCCTCTGAGCGAAGTATTGACGTTTTGCAGCATCAGCCTGACCAGCGCTATAGCCCCGCTGCCATGGTGTACGAGGCGGGGTTGTGGAGCTACAGGACGCGGTCAGGCTGACGGTTCCCCCGACAAGAAAGATGAGAAAAATATTTCTGCTCACGGGATATTGACCTCCCGTATGCGATGTTCTTGTTCATGCTCATGTAAGACCAATCCGCTACCAAAAAGCACCACGCCAGAAGCTCCGGCTGTGACCGGAATCCAAATCTGGAATGGCTTCTTCTGCTTCTTATTTTTCAGGGCCCGGATTTTTTTGTTGAGATCACTAATTTTCAATGAATATGTACCGACATCGGAGGATTGTTGAGCAACTCTGGCACCGAGCTGAGTGTTTAGAGTATCTACGCGCTGCAATAATACATTACCTTGCTGCTTGAGCTCTCTATTTAGAGTTGTAATTCCACTGGTATTGCTAGCAACCCGAGAATCTAAATCGGCAATTAGATCTTCGATCTTTTTTGAAAACTCCTCAAGGTTGCCTTTTAAAAGAAGAACTTGTGCTTGAAATTCCATTTTTCCGACTGCAATTTTCGATTCTAAGGACTCCTGCTGGGTGGTAATCTGCTTCTGCAAGGTTTCCAGTTGATCCTTAAGTTCTCTTTCCGTCGCATGAATGGCACTCACATCCGCAGCATGTCTTTGCTGGGTGGGAGCTAAATTGTTTTGGATTCTAGCATCAAACCCCTGGATATTGCTATCCACCTGTTGTTTTAGAGTATTGAGCAGGTTTTTTAATTCACTAAAATTGCGACTGCTCAGATTTGAAAAGTGTGTATTTAGAGTATTAATTTGTGACTGGAGGTCATTTTTTAATTCTCTAATCCGTATTTGAACCCCTGCTTCAAGGGAACCTGGAGGAGCTGCCAGGGCATCCGTAATACAGAGAAGTATTCCCACAATGATTAAAATAAAATTACGCATTGTTTAAAATTCCTTGAACAATATCCGGCGCTTTTCTTAATTCCCGCTCACGCCGCTCAAAATCAGCTCCTGTGCTGGATGCGCAATAGAGCATCTCCGGTGAGACCTTATTCTGTATGGTACCACAAAGTGGAGCTTGGGCATCCAGATGATAATAGGTTAAGGAGCTATAGCGGTTCTTTGGTTCGAGGTGCTCAGGCAATGGATAGCGGGAAATGGTGTCCTGGGCGGCTCCGGAGAGATCGATATCTTTTGCGAGATCCTTCACATCTCCCCGATCATTCATTCGTGTAAAGAAAAACTGCTTAGCGTTCCCGAATACGATCGGACGAATCTTAGATTCTTTAAATTGATTGTACTGTTGAACTATGGAGATAATCCAGGTGCTAAATTTACTTAGTTGCGCATAAAATTCGCGTATCAGTTCCTCTCCACCGTTCACACCGATGGTTCGCGACGCCTCTTCAAAGACGACTCGTTTACGGATGCTCCGAGGAAGTGTAATGATGTGTTGGCGTCCGTAGTTGGCAATTAAGAATCCGGCGATTTCCTTCAGAGCTTTGTTGGATTCCGGAATATAAGTCAGATCGAAATGAGCACACCTGCCTTTTAGGTCAAGGGTGGAATGGCCGCAGAGAAGTTGCTGCTCGGACCAGGGAGCAAGCAAAGTAGCAATCTGATTAATTTCATCTCTGTCGTGCTCGGGAAATGGAGCCATGAGCATCAGCTGCTGCAACTCCAAATGGATCGGGTATTCCTCACGCTTAAAGGAGGCATAAGCCGTGTTGCGAATGAGCCGCTCTGTGCCCGGATCTGTGACAAATGTGGAAAGGTGATCTCCGGAGTATCCCGCGAGGCGCGATTCCCGTTCGTCCTCCGATAGCATCTGGAACTCAGACCACGCTGTGAGGAAGGTACTTCCAGCGGGCATGGCAGAAAGCTTATAACTCTGAATAGCCATGGCCTGACGGGCAACTTTTTCCAACCGCGAGGGATCCTCCTCAAACCATTTTTCGGCAAAGTCACTATAGAGTTTTTCAACGTATTGAGTGATTTGGGCTCTGCGCAAATTGCGTTTGTCTTCATCTGCTGGTGCTCCCGAGAGTTTTAGGACTAAGGCGCTTGCCATATTAATTTGCTCGGTCGTGAGCGGAGCGCCATGGGTGTCGAGGTAATTGAGACAAAGGTCTCCATCGTCTCTAATAATGATAGGCTGCGAGCCCACTGCTTGGCTCCAGATCCCATAGGTGAGTCCCTCTTCAATGATGAGAGTATATCCGTAATACGGGTCCGTCTGGGTGAGTAGATCAGTAACAAACGCGCTTTTGCCTGCTCGGCTCATGCCGATGAGAGCCGCAAGTTGCGGAGTGTCAGACACAAATGTCTTAACACCCACTAGGGTGTCATTAGGACCATCATATAATGCTTCAGCTCCATGGAGGTGTCCCGTGAAGGAGGAGGACATCGGTAAGAGGTGACAGAGCCACGACGAATCGCCTTTATCCTGGTGGCTGGTATAGTCTCCCCAACACCAACCCGGCCAGGTTTGGAGCCATATGTTCTTCGTCGTGGCTTCTGTCGAAATGTTACTTGTCCAACACTGCGCATCGGCCATCTGACCGAATGCGGCTTCAATCGAACGAGTTTTAGAAATGAGTTCCTGCTCGGTGTTTGCCCATATGTGGACGATGAAGTCGTAGTTGATGGGCATGACGGCTCCGGAGACGAGTTTATCAATCCGCGCTTCGCGATTTTGGATGGCGGTCAAGGTTTCCCGTCTTCCTTCCGCTTGGTAGTCTCCAGAGAGTCTTGTAAGAGCATTTTGTTCTTTTTTCTTCTCTTCCGAAACATGAAGAGGTCTCAAATTAACCGTGATCGCATAATCCAAGATCGGCAAGTTGGTCAGGTACCACATGATCCCTTGCCAGACTCGCTGCGGCCGGCGTTTGAGAATTACAAAGTTGTGAAAGTATCCGTCGTAAAAACAGCCGAAGTTCTTCCCTCCCTGGCAGCCACAATTCCACCAATTTTGTTGAATGGTTCTTGCGAGATCAAATTTGGAAAGCGCATCAAATCCCTCGCGTTTGAGGTATGAAGGATTAAAAAACGCCGCATAGTTACACGCCAAATCTTCGTCTGTTTTTGTCCTGATGGAGCCGCCTATTTGCTGTAACAAAGAGGCAATAGTCCTCCGATGCTGCTCAAAGGCTTCGCTATATTGCTTCAGGATATTGAGGTTGTGCTGGTGAAGAACCTCTCGTCTCGCTCCCTTGGGAGGGCTCACAGATACTCGTTGTGAGAGATAGAGGGTGAGCTTTTCTCTGCGGAGTTTTCCTTCTTTGGCTTTGGCGAGGTAACGCTCGTAACGTTCATTGCGCTGTAATTCCGCCCAGCTTCCAGGCTCGCAATGTTCTTCCGTGTACTTTTTATAAGCAGTTAATTCTTGGGTGTAATTGCCGTTTACTTCCCACCTAAATTGAGCACGCACTTGAGGCGAAAGGCTGTGGAGAATGTGCCTGCAAATATCCGAGAATTGCTCCAAAATCGTGTCACTTGCCTGACGAAGATCCGGGAGGGAAATATCAAATCCTCTTGATACGAATCCTCTCGTATCCAGTTCGTTCCAAATAATGAGATTCTTTGCGATCCAGCCGTCGGGAGGTTTCATGGTTTGGATTCCTGTCGTTTTGCCCTGTTTTCTTTCTCTTCGAGGAATTGGTAATAAGCTCCGCCGGCTACGATGACTGCGGCGCTCTCCCCCACAGAGATTCCATAGGGTTCGTCTCTAATCAGTGTAAATTCATAATCCTGGTAACTCCTTACATCAGCGTATTGGCTGGGAACGAACTGCGCGTGGATGGAAATGGGGAGAATCAGGCTGAAGCAAATGAAAAAGAGCGGATGCGGCTTGGAGGTAGGCTTCGACTGCCAGCTACGGCCAGCTAAAAAAGTTTCCAAGAGGTCTCGGTCGTAGGATCTGGGCCGTCTTTCCCTCAGAGTGAAAACGTAGACCAATCCAAGGATAGCGGGCACGATACCATAGCATAATGCGGTTACAGGAGATTTGTGGCCAATGAGGAAGCTCAGTACAGTCACACTGACTCCCGCCACACCTCCACCCACAGCGATGAGGATATTGCTGCCTTCGAGGCCAAACATTTTGCCTTCGGAATCGTCGCCAGCCTGTGTGTCGATGGTTTTCAATTTTGTAGAATCCAGTCGAGGGTAGAAACGATGAATTTGAGCGCGGCAGCCAGTACCATCATAGCCATGCACAGGCGTGCCATTGTGGCGAGTTGGTTGGCGCCAAGCCACTCCATGGGAACCAAGACTTCCCCTTTACCGAAGAGTTCCAGCACACACACGATCAAGCATGCAAAACCAATAATTGACGCTGCGGCGAGGCAGGCGATCAATAGAATGCTGCTTGGAAAGAGCCGAGAGCACATCATTAACATCGTGACGGCAATTCCGGTTATAAAAAGGATGAGGAAGCGGGTTGGTGGTGGTGTGTCAGTCTGTGCCATTTTATCTACCAATGTTGACTGTTGGCAGGCCACCTGCGGAAAAGAGGGCGGAGGCAATGACTCCTGCCAAAGCGATGACTGCTGCGCCAAGTAAAGTGGCCTTTGCTTCATCAGGGCGACCACTCCGCCAGGCCCACCCAGCGCTTATTACTAAAATGAAGGCCACCGCATAGGCCAGTAGGGACATGTAGCGCATGGTCTGACCCAGTGCGCTTTCAAAGGATGCAAGGAGGAGGTTCATGGTATACAGTATTCGCGGGTTACTAAAACCCTTAACGAAAAAATTTTAGGTGTTGGAACTGGTTACTAAAACCAACGATTAAAGGATTCTTATATTTAGTCAACAAAAAGAGATAAATTTCTGCCCAGGATACTTTTTTTGTCTGAAATCTCTACTTTTCTACCTGTTGAAAGCAATCTGGATTTTCTAATGCATAGTATGAATGAACTATAAAGCCCACCAGGCTGTCGCTTCGCTTTTACGGACAGCCTGGGCATAGGTTCGGTATACCATAGCCGATGAAGTGTGTCCCATCTGGTGGCCAGTTTTTCCGGCATCGCCATGTAAAGCCAGATGGTAGCTTGCGAAAGAATGTCGCAGACAATTTGCCGGCCAACTTTGTAGACCGACCGTCTTGGCCGCGGCTGTACGTTCACGGCGGAAGGTGAAAAGGGATACGGGAATAATACTTTTGCTTCCACCAAGTTTTTCGGTCCGGCGAAGGATTGGATCGGTAAAGTCTACGTATCGCTCAGCCCATCCCCCAGCGTTTTTTTGTACTCCACGTTTCACGTGAATGCTCTGTTCATCGTGGAGTACGGCACTCCAATCCATGCGGAATAATTCCTCCGTACGCAGCCCCATAAAACCACAGAGCAAAAATGCAACGTTCAACCATCGTGGGCAATCCAGGGCAAGCAGTGCTCTCATTTGTGCGGGACTCAGAATATTGGGGCGTGATATGGTTATGGGGGAGTCCACCCGTTCTATGGTATTCTGTTCCACCAGTTGTTTCTTGTATGCCCATCGCCAGAACATGCGGCAATAGCGATAGTAGCAAGCTCCGGTAGTTGGAGAACTTCCTCTCGAGTGAATCCATCGTTCCAACTCTAAGGGAGTTATGGAATCCATCGCCATAGTGCCGAATTTTGCCTCTAGCAAACGGTAAATGTATGTTGCGGTTTCTAGATGTCCTCCCGTCATGGAGCTGACTTTGTGTTGCCTATAGGTCGCCAGGACTGCTGAAAGCGAAATTCCAGCCGGTTTTTGCTCAAGCAGGGACTGGCTACCATGCATCTGAACTTGAGACACCAAAATCGCTGCTGCTGCTTCCGCTTCGGTTTTTGTAGCAAAGTATCGTTTGATGCGCTTTCCAGCAAACGAAGCTCGTAGTTCTAATTTCCATGGAGTGGAAGGGCGACTTGCATAGGGAGAAATGATATATGGACTAGGGTTGGCTGGCATGATTCGAGTTACTCTGTAGCCCACTGTAGCCCACTTATTCGGGAAAACAAAGCCCATCAAAGGCAATGCGAGGCAACAAAAGGAGAGACAATGTACCGTCTAATCCAAGCATTTAAAAGGCCATAGAGCCGCTTTTCAGAGGAAATGCTCGGGGAGGGACTCGAACCCACAAGGATTGCTCCACCAGATCCTAAGTCTGGCGCGTCTGCCAATTTCGCCACCCGAGCGTTCTCGCATCAATGAATGAAAGGGATGACCGTTAATATCTACTTTGAGATATTGCATCACGCAACTCCTTCTTATCAAAACGGGAGTATCAAGAAAAGCAATTATGATGCGGAGCCCTTATTGCAAGGAGATGGCAATTGGGCAAGTGCTTAATTGTTACATGCTTGAACGCTCTGATAAAGAAGGTATTGGGGAGGATTCCAAGGCTTGTTCCATATCCTTCAGAACAATCTCGAGAGGAGTTTGGATGGAATGCCGACAATACCGTGTTTCAGCTGAGGCGAGGGTTTTGTTTTCGTAGTACTTATTGGCTGGGGCGCCCCCGCCACAAAAACCGTAGTAGACACAATTTTCCCGACAAAGGCGGAGACCCGTACAGAGATCATCGAATACTTTTTGAAACATTGAAGTTTCCACTGCATGGGAAAAAGCATCTGTTAATACATTGCCCAAGGAAAAGGTTCCATAAGGAAGCGTAGGCATGCCAAGTAGTTCCGGAGAATAGGTAGAAAAACTTCCATCGCTAGCCACACTGACAATGCCGAGCGGTCTCACCTGCTCATTATAATAGGGAAATTCCCAATCAGACATGGATGGCATGCCCAGGATCTTATCTCGAGCTATCTCAAATTCTCGGATTATGAGTGTATTCCCATTCTGTTTCTGGAGTAAGAAAAGCCGATTCATGAATTCTCGGATGGCTTCGTCACTGGTGGCTTCCAGTGAAGAACTCGTGTTTATCCCCTCAGTCTCCTCGATATTAAAACCGATTTGGGTTACGCCTAGCTTCATGAAATATTCATAAATTTCATCGGCTTTCCCCAAGGAAGCGTGGGTTATCACGGAGATGATACTGAAGGGAATATCGTGCTTTTGAAGCAATTTGAGACCACGAACGGCTGAAGCGTGAGTTCCGCGTCCACTGCGGGTTTTACGATAAGCATCGTGGAGATGGGCGGGCCCATCGATACTGAGGCCAATGGAAATGTGATGTTCCCGAATAAACTTACACCAGGTTGCATTAAGGAGAATGCCATTGGATTGAATGGAGTGATGCACGGAGATATCGTTCGGGATGAGACGCCTAATAATTTCGAATGCCGCCCGATACCAATAGATAGGTACTGCGAGAGGCTCGCCTGCGTGCCAGATAATGCTGAGTTCATTTTGTATGAGATCTGCCTCCAGTATTCTAGTAATGGTGGCTTCTAATACTTCCATAGTCATTTTCTGCTTGGACGTTCGGTCTGGCAGATAACAATAACTACAATTAATATTACAGAATGGAGAGGGTTGTAATACGAGAAGGGATATTGATGGCTCGTTCAGATCTCTTGAAGGGGTCATGGGTCGGGAAAAGAGGGATTTTTCCGAAAATTTAAATGCTCCATACCAAGGTCTTCGGATTAGAGGTTTAACCAGGCACGGGGGCGCTGTCTGTAATTGTGCCAATTATTCCAATTTCTCCAACATCCTCTCCTACGGTCGCGGTCATCGTGTCTCCAACATCCTCTCCTACGGTCATCTCCGTTTCTCCAATTTCCCCATGAGAATGTTTGAATCTCTCCTGTCTTCGGATTTTTTCCGACAGTACTGAGGCATTGGGTTTTTACTTTTTGTACACGTGTTTCCACAGATTGGGTGTCAGGAGCTATGGATTCAGGTAAGACATACGTAGTTTTGGCTTGGGATTTGGATGACGTTGCACAAATCAGAGCACCGGCAGTCATAGCAATAAGTGCGCTGAGAGGTTTGGCAAAGAGTTTGGTTGTTTTTTGATGAGAATCAGAAAAATTCATAAGTGAAAAGAGGTGGATAAAAATTAGAGGCTGTGGATGGCGCGCTGCATTATCTCAAACTGCTGGGTAGGTAGGACCCTAAAAATCCAGTGTCATAGGGATAGTAGTATGCGGTTTTTCTTCTGAAAGAGATGTTATCCCATTTCTTTTTGCAGAAAGTTTACTAGAAAAAGTGGGTAGTATATCGTATATCGATCCACTGGAATCATGGGGATCGTTAGCGTCCCGAAATAGGGGATAGGAGGCGAAACTATCCGACAGATGTCGAAGGGTTATTCCATTTCAAATTGTTCCAGCTGGATAACAAATGGGTTTTGATAGCGACCAATCTTGCGAGGAAAAACGATATAGGTTATCGACGCAACAAAATTTGTTAGTAACTGCTCTGGTAGGTCGCAGATTTCGCTCAAAAGTAAGTGCGCAGCTTATCTCGATTTTTAAGGAACATATTCAGATATGAGAGAGGGATTAAAATACAGGCTGGAAAAATTACGGAAGTCCACACAAGATTCCACAGTGCTTCAAGATTTGCACTCGTTGCGTCAACTGGAAGCCCCGAAGGTGATCATGAGAGGGGAGGAACTTTGTAGCTTTGCATGGGAAGACTGGAACGAGATACGGAAGGCCTTTGAAAATCATGCGGATCTTCCACTTCACCAGTGGTGGAAAAACGTAGAGGATGTGCACTTCGAATCGGGATCAGTACGCATCGGATGGAGAGAGGACAAAATTTATCTTTTGGCGAGTATGGAAGACCAAAGTGTGGTCACTACCGCTCAGCGCAATGGGGAACGGTTGTGGGAGTTGGGCGATGTCGTGGAGATCTTTATTAAATCGCTCGATGCATCAGAATACTATGAGCTTCAGGTGGCGCCGAATGGTTGTACTCTACAGCTGAGATATCCTGATGCCAGTGCTATCACTACACTGCGAGGTCTTAAGATGAAAGGATGGGATCGCTTTATTGTCCATGAATCGATTTTTTCAATACGGTCGCGAGTAGATGATAAAAAATGGCATGTTCTCGTTGAGATTCCTGGGGAACTTTTGTTTTTTGACCATGCTTCCTTGTTAGGATGTTCGTGTCGGATTTCAGTATCCCGTTATGATTACTGGGAGGATGCTCGTAGCCCTCATCTTTCGTCTACGTCTCCTCATTCCGAGATGGATTTCCATCGACAAAAGGATTGGGCGGTGGTGGAACTCGTAAAACCTCGACCGTCTATCACTTAAAATATTTTAAGTCGTTGATACCGTTTAAGTAACTGATGTTACGCACTTTTAGGAGCTCTGGGAGCAAAAAACCATTTTAGCCTACAAGGTTTCCCTTTTTTGCGTCACATCACTTAAATAATAAAATAGCAGGCCCTCTATCAAAAGTATGAGTTGTGTTTCGAGGAGGGGGGAACGGTTATGGAGACTTGTCCGGGACAAGTCTCCGAAGGTATCCGGAACGGGATAGCCCCATTCGATTGCCAATCAGGACATATAGAGAATACGCCCACATTGGGGGCAGTGGGTGATTGATTTTTCGGACTTCACAAGAACTACTGTTTGCGTGGTGACTTTCATATGGCAGCCAGAGCATACTTCGTGGTCTACCGGCACAACAGCGTGGCCGCTCTTGCTCTTAAAAAGGCGAGAATATTGATAGAGTAGCTCTTCTTCAATTCCTTCGGTCAACCGAGTGCGTGCTGTTTCTAATTCACGGATTCGTGCTTCAAGAGAACTCTTGCGGGTGACGAGGCCGGATAATTGGGCTTCCAGTTTGGTGCGTCCGTCCGCATAAGTTTTTTGGGCTTCTTCAAGTATTGGCTGAAGTTTTTCAGCCTCTTCCATCAATTCGAGTTGGTGGTCTTCAATGGTACGGATTTTATTTTCAGCGATAGAAATCTCATGGTTGAGAGCGGAGTATTCTTCGTTTTTTCGAGTTTGAAGCTGCTGCTGTCTGTAACGTGCGATGGATCCGCGTTTGGTTTGGACTTCCAATTCCAGACGCTGCTTTTCCAATTCGATTTCACGCGACCGAGTTTTGACGCGGTCCAGCTGATGGGTTAATTCACTGAAAGCTTTTTCTTTCGTAGTTTTTTGGTCAGGAACGGCATTCAACTCCAATTGAAGAGTTCGAATTTTCTGATCAGAATCTTGAAGAATAAGTAGTTTTTCGATTTCTGGAAGCATCGGCGGTATTTTGGAACATTTGAAGTGATTGGGATATACCTAATATTTCAAAAGTCCAAATATGAGGTGCTGCCAAAAAAAATTCCAGAGCTATCATCAAGAGAAACGTTTTTGTCACTCGACTACATTCATGCTGGTTTGGTCCGTGAGGGTAAAGTGGGTGAATGTATATTTTAAACGTTGATTTTCAACCGCTGTAGAGTTTGGGAATCCAATCTTCCGGTGACGACTAGTCCGTTTTCGCTCTGAAACATTGTCACTGCTCTTTGAGTGGCAGGGCCAAAGGCTCCATCTACGGCACCCTTATAATATCCCAGATTGCGCAAACGAGCCTGTGCTCTCGATAACACGGAGCTAGAAGCATACACCGTCCTGTTTACTACAACGGGTGTGGATGGATAATAATAATATCCTGGCTGCCATTCTGAGGGGGCCACTCCAATGTCTATGGATACTGGGGGTCTCCAATAAATCGGCCCAGGCCCCCATCCTCCGCCCCAAGGGCCGTAATAATGGTGATATCCCCATCCTCCCCCGCAATGACCGTAATAATGGTGATATCCCCAGCCTCCCCCACCATGATAATATGAATGTGCTCGGGCCGTACCGGTAAATAGCAAGAGCGCAAAGGCAATCCCTAGCAGTTTGACTTTCATACTTTTTTACTACAATTACAACGAATGAGAAGGTCGGTCAATCCATTGAGAATTCCCGTATTGCTCAGCGGCTATAGTTTAAATGTAATATAATAATAATAAATAACTTGCGTTTATTACGTCTTCAAAAACGAAGATTATTAATATCTTTTCTGCTATAGCGAAATCCACTGAATACCGGTGGAGTAAGCTCCCGAGTCAATGCCATTACATGGAACTGTGAACCCATGAGAGCGGGGTGCAGAAGAGTTTGAAATCTGCGAAGATTGGACTGTAAGGAATCGGTGAGCGGTGCCTGTTCCACGGAACGTAGCCAAGGCTCTGCGGCAGCAGTAAGAAAATGATGTTGATCCGTAAATCCAGCCAGGGAAAAGCCACAATTTTTAGCCCCTTCAATGAGGGATGTAAATTCCACATGAGCAGTGATATCTTGTTTTCCTACAAGAACTAATGGATTGTATGTGCGGCGGTGATGGTGGTAGCAGGCCAGTGTGCCTGAAGTGCGATAAGGTGCAAAATATTCCTCCCGAGGATATCCGTAATCTATAAAAAGGAGGGCACCACGAAGAAAACGCTGGGAGAGTTGTTTGAGCCAGGATTGGCGAAGAGGGCAGACTTCGGTAACGTATCCGGGTGGCAAGGGAATAGGAATAGAATGCGTGGCCGCTTCCAGGACATCATCCGCGATTTCTGCAGCAATAAATCGGAACATTCCATTATCTTCTGTGATATGACGTTCCGTCCAATGAGAACCGCTCCACTCAATGAGATGAACAGGAAAGGCATCCAAAAGTTCGTTGGCAAAAACCATGCCTTGAAAAGGGGGAACGTCTTCCCAACAAGAATGAATCTGATGAGGCCAGTGACTCAGAGTGCCATTTTGAACTTGTTGGAGTTTAGGATGGCTTTCCACGATATGATACTCGAGGGATTTAGAAAATGGTGTATTAAGTTCGGCTGCGTATTGCAGGATATCTGATGCGAATAAACCGGTATGGGCGCCGAATTCCACCAAAGGAAAGCAAGAGGGTTGCTTGAGAGCATTCCAAACTTCTTCGAATTGAGTATATAAAATTTGAGCAAAAATCCTCCCTACACTCACGCTGGTGTAAAAATCTCCCGATTTTCCAATGTGGGCACAGCCGGAAGAATAATAGCCCTTTTCCGGGTGATAGAGCGCGATTTCCATAAAGCGCGCAAAGGAGATTGTTCCGAATTTTGAGATTTCAGAGAGAATAAATTCCTGAGCACCCGGAACTGATTGTATGCTAGGGGACATAATTATCAACACAGCAGCCTGCCATACGAGCTATTTGGTCTCGGAGAGAGAGAGGCGTCGATGTAAATGGCGAGAATGTTTTCCCAATCATGGGGAGATCTATTAGGAGCGGGGTCTGAGAGGATTCTGAAATTTTAGGAAAATTAGAGGCCATTAGAAAAGCAGACAAGCGTTTTTGTAGTGAAATGCTGATATAGTTAAGCACCTATAAAATGAGTTCCACTTTGCTGTTGTTTTTGCAGAGTTGTCAGAAGTGCCCTCAAAGTCGAAGGGTGGGCCATACTTAATAAGTGAGGTTACACAAAAAAGAGAAGCCTTGCGGATGAAAATGGTTTTTTGCTCCCAGAGCTTCTAAAAGTACGTAATATCAGTTAATAAAGTAATTCGCATTGTAATTCATGCTATATTACTATATATATCCTATATAGATAGGAATCTATTTATAACTAAAATAGCATAAATATATTATCTTAATTTAGGCAGGTGCTGTTTTTCCTCCGGATGCCAATGAATCTCCGACTGCTATAGCGAACCACCCACAACGAACTAATTTTGGACCGCGGGGGGCTACGGATACGGCCAACTTTTTGGAACAAGCCCTGAAGAATTTGGACTGCCACAGATGCGGACATTCCCGCGCTGTCCAGCGAAAGGAATCTGAAGAGGTGTGGGGTTCCGAGGAAGGGGGGCCATTTTCGGGAGTTTCCCTTAAAATATATTTTTGAGTACCTGTTCAAAATCATAGGACTTACGCAGGTTTGAGAGAAAAACTCACGCGTTTTCCCCTGTTTTTGCGTAAGTCCTGAATCATTCATAAATTTCAGGAATTCCTATGTCTTGACCTTTTGCAGAGGCTATCTATTTGGAGTAATGTGAATACGAATGTTGTTTAAATTAAGGCAAATAGGAGACTGGCGAGTTGCAAAAATGTGCGTAATGCTTATCTGTGTTTAGTTTCGACCCTTTTGAAACCAATCAAATGCCTCATAAGAGAAGTAAAGCCCTTCCTTCCAGAGCTGGTGCCGCAATCGAAGGATTGTTTATCGCACTGCTGGTATTGGCTTGTGCATGGACGATTTGTTTTTTGATTGCCCATGAGGCAGTAAAAGCGCAGACGCGTGCCATTCGAGAAGAATTAGAGCATCTGGCCATTGCGGCAGCGACGCTGGTGAATGGAGACGCTCTTCCCAGCTTGGTCACCCCTAATCAAACTAATTCTTCGGAATACGTCGCAGCGATCGCTCCTTTGGTGCGCTTTCACCGTGGATTGGATGATCTTGCCTACGTGTACACTTTAGTGGTACGTGACGGCAAATTACATCTTGTTTTGGATACCGCCATGGCAGCCAAACAACTGGGTTTGCGAAGAAGAATAGTGGCATCGCAAGTAATGGATCCTTATGCCAGCAATTCCACGGCTGAAGACGCCGCGCAGTTACGGGCTGTTCAGACAGGCAGTGTTTACGTGAGTCCGGAACCCTATTCCGGTTCATGGGGAACTTTTATTACAGCTCTTGCTCCTATTTACAATTCACAAGGCGGCGTCATAGGAGCCGTGGGACTGGATATGGACTTGGGTGGGTATCTCAAGCGATTAAACGATGTTCATTCGGCGGGAAATCTTGCTATGGCAATTGCCTTTGCTATCGCCACTATTGTGGGAACGGTCATTTGGCAGACCCGTTCTCGGTCGTATCTTTCGGATATTCTTCGTCTCAAAGCACAACATGCCCGTTCTGAAGTGGAACGCAGCAATCAGCTGCTCACTCGTGCGCTAGGGCAGATCATTTATCATCGCGATCTTCTTTGTGACCACATCGATTGGCAGGGCAATATTCATGATGTCTTGGGAGTCTATAGCTGGGAATTGGGGAGTTGTATCAACGAGTGGATAGAGAGAATTCATCCCAACGATCGCGAAAAGTTCCACCAAGCTGGAGCACATGTCCGCAAGCAAGATAGCGTCTTTGAATGCGAATACCGAATTCTTCACGCTTCCGGCTCCTATGTTTGGGTATTGGACCGTGGGGTACAGACCTTTGATCGACAAGGTGCTGTTGTCATGGTGGATGGTATTCTGCTGGATATCTCCATGCGCAAGCGTGTCCAGGACGAGCTTGCCAGGATGGCTCTGGTGGTCAATCGCACAGACAATGCGATCGTACTTGCTGATTCCGAGGGTCGTATAGAGTGGACGAATCGTGCCTTCAGTACTTTGACTGGCTTTGAAGCAGATGAGGTACGTGGTCTGAAGCCGGGCGACTTTCTTCAAGGGCCTCAGTCCAATGCGGCTACTATCAAAAAAATCTCTGAGAGTCTCCGGCAGGGCGTCGGTTGTAAGGTTGAAATTTTAAATTACACGAAAATTGGCTCTTTATTCTGGCTGGATTTGGAAATTCAGCCTTTGCGAGAACCAGATGGACAGCTCAGTGGTTTCATGGCGTTGCAAACTGATGTGACCCAAAGGAAGCTCGTGGAGCGTGAGTTAATCGAAGCCAAGGAGTCCGCCGAAGCCGCCTATCGAGCACGCAGCGAATTTCTGGCCGTTATGAGTCATGAAATTCGAACACCTCTCAATTCTATCATTGGGTTCAGTAATTTGCTTTTTCATACAAATCTTGATTCACACCAGATTGAATATTTGGAAGCCATTCATTCCAGCGGAGACACTCTCCTGGAATTACTGAATGATATTCTGGATTTTTCCAAGATGGAGTCGGAAAAATTAGAACTGGAAGTCCATCCCACCTCAGTTTTTAAGTGCATTGAAGATGTATTGGAAGTTCATGCGCAAGCCGCTGCTACTAAGGGGATTGAATTGATAGGGGATGTGGACCCCGCCCTGCCTGAATTTATCTATACGGATGCGGTGCGTCTCCGTCAGATTCTTATGAATCTTATCGGTAATGCTGTTAAATTTACGCATCAAGGTGAAATTGTCATCCGGGTGGCGTCCGGAGGTGACTCCAGCGATGGTTTATGGAAACTGGTTTTTGAGGTTTGTGATACTGGAATCGGAATTTCCGAAGAAAGTCTTTCCCGGCTGTTTCAGCCTTTTTCTCAAGCCGATTCCAGCACGACGAGACGGTATGGTGGAACTGGTCTTGGTTTGGCCATTTGCCGAAAGCTGATTAATCGAATGGGCGGGAAAATCTGGGTACGGTCAGAACCCGGTGCCGGCTCCAGCTTCTTTTTTACTCTGACTGCCAGAGCGCTTCCTCCCACTTCCAGAGAGCCTGTCAGCAGAATGGAATCTGTCCTTTCCGACAGCAAAATATTTTTGTTGGAGGATAATTTGATGAAGCGGCAGGTCCTCTCGCGACAACTTCAACTATGGGGAGCCACCGTTATGGCTTGCACCAGCTTGGAAGAAGCCGCACATCGCCTTACTTCGACTGAAAATCTCAAAGTTGCCGTTGTGGATTTGACTCTTTCAAAAATCGAAGATGTGAATTTTCTTCCTCGTTTGGCGGAACTATTTTCCGGACCTCCCCATATCCCCATCATCCTATTGGTTCCGGTAGATCGAAATGCAAATGTCCAAGCTCTCGAAAAGGATAAAATAGTCCTTTCCAAGCCTGTTCGCCTTGAAAAATTACGAAGTGCCTTGCTCAAGGCACTGGCTTCACCGGAGGCGTTGCCAACTGCTGTCAAGGCCAATTTGGAACCTGTTCCATTTCCGATCATCAAGGGTGTCCGGGTTCTTGTTTCCGAGGACAATCCGGTAAATCAAAAACTGATTTTACGGATGCTTTCACTGTTCGGTATTCACGCGGACCTAGTGAGCACGGGAAAGGAATGCCTCGAAAGCCTAAACGTACGAGCCTATGATCTCATTTTTATGGATGTTCAAATGCCAGAAATGGATGGCTACGAGGCCACACGTCACATTCGAGAACGCGGCAACGATGTTTGGATTATTGCGCTCACAGCCCATGCCTTACAGGAAGACAGAGAGCGCTCACTTCGGGCGGGAATGAATGCGCATCTCAGCAAACCCATCCGCTTGGAGACACTCCGGCAGGTCATTCAAGAATATTTAACTAGGCGGTCAAAAATTAGTTCGTAGTTTGTGGTACGATCATTCTTTCGCTATATATCAATTATCGTAACTATGCAGCCCCCTCAGGAGAGAGGGGTGGGAGTCAGGGCTGCCTCATTAAAAACAACATCTAAGATCCCATCTAATTTATTTTCAATTCCTCAATGGCTTCGAATTGCATGAAGAAGTTTCTGAGGAGATCACTCTGAACTGCTAATATAATAGCAATTTTCTGTTTCTATTTTTATGATATTTTTCAAATTGCTCCATTCCGGATGGCGCTTTTTCAGCAAATCTATATTTGATCCCACAATGCATTTGCGATATTCCTTTCTCCCATGGCCTTTATTATCTTCATAGTACGTTGAAAAGGTGGCGTCATTGGGATGTTCTTCAAAGATGAAACGTACATCTTCATTATTAAGTGATGTTACGCAAAAAAGGGAAACATTGTAGGCTAAAATTGTTTTTTTGCTCCCAGAGCTCCTAAAAGTGCGTAACGTCAGTTATTAATATTGATATCAATATACTGAACGCTCAGCGCCTAAAGATGAAATAGATCAGGCCGACAACCAAGCCAATGGTAGAAAACTGTAAACCGATCATCCATTTGATCACACTCGTTTCAAAGCCAACCATCTTGGTTTCGAGTGCGAGAAGCTATTCCGAGCTTTACGCTCCTATTACCTATTATTTTAAATGCTCTACTGCTGTCGGTTGCTTGATGCCTCGTATGTGGGCTGCTTCCGCTACAGAAATCAATCTCTTGGGTCATCCCCAGGGGGAATCGGGACCCCTCACTGTATCACCTGGATGATAATCCATGCGAGGTCGACATTTGTCCTTCTTGGATACAAAGGATACGTCGCCTATTTTTAACCCTCTTGCGAGCGCATCCGACCCACAGGAGCTTGCAATTACCCACAAATTTTCAGTTTGATTTCAAAACCCATCTGAGTGCCGATGAGGCGGCACAAGCCGTGCCAGATAACGGTATTTCCGGGAGGAGAATCATTGGCACGAGCAAGATAGGCTCCGAGCTGGGCGAGTTTACAAAGGTAGCGGGCTAGCACGGTACCCTGTGGAGTACGTGCATTATCCTTAACCAAATGGTCAAGGATTTGGATTTCTCTCTGAGTGAATGCTAGGGTATGGAACCGCAAATTTTGGCTAACACAATAGCTTGGAAAAGCGACCTTATTAAAAAGTTTTTGGAATTGAATAAAAACCGGGGAAACACTATTTTTTACTGAACATTTCCTGCCCCAATCTGTTTTAGAATAATATCCTTTTCTTCTGCATGGCCGATTCCCATTTGGGATGCGCTTTGCACATATCCCGTCATATCCCGACATTTTGGCAAGTGGTTCAGAATACGCATTGCATCAATGAGCCGAATCGCCGTAACATCGATGGCAACGGGATCCAGACTCGCAAATAAGGTATTTTTAACCGTCGTATAATTAGGATTTGGATAAGGCCCCCCTGCAAATTGGAGAATCAAACCATCGAGAACAGTTAATACCACTTTTGGCCGAATCACTTCGTCAGCATAAATTTCAGCAATGTAGGAGGCTCCTGATCCTTGGGTAAAACGTCTCCAGTTATCGAGGTTTTGCAATGTCATATTGACCAATGCTCCCTGGATACCTGTGAGATAGCTATCTGCCAATGAGGGCACGTTAATGATCTTATCTACCTCGCGGGTCAATATCTTCGCATAAAAACTCTGACTGCTCAGCTGATCTCCATCCGAAAGCAAATCCGCCAGTCGCGCCTCCTTACGTTTGCCAAAACGACTATCTCCCCAAATTAATTTCCCTACAACTGGCGAAGACACCATATTTTGCGTATCATATCCTTCTGCCGGATCGATCCACCGAAGCACATAATAAGGACTCTTTAAAGTATACCCGGCCGCGATGAGATCTTCTAAATTGCGATCCCAGACGATGATGTGGTTGCGAGGGACTCCTAAGGCCATCAAACCTCGGGCGATAGCTTCCACTACCGCGGGATGCGTTCCACTCACACTCCGTCCGGACGCAGAAACCTTAATTCCAATTCGATCAGAAGGGCGAATCAAAGAACCCCATGCCTGAGGAACCGTAGAACATTTCGTCACGGCCATTACGAGACTGTCCGCCATATATTGCACCGCCGAAAAACGAGGTCCGTTCAGGGGATCCATCGCTCCTGACTGTTGTGCATAAAATACAGTGGATGAGGAAGATGGGGGGGCAGACACAGACAGAAACTTTATTCCCCAAGTAAGCGTAAATAGCAGAACGAGACGCTTGAACCCCCTGGAATATGCCAGCGCCGTTCTCATATTAACCGACGTTACGCACTTTTAGGAGCTCTGGGAGCAAAAAAACCATTTTCACCCACAAGGTTTCTCTTTTTTGTGTAGCATCACCTATTAAAAAGCCAAGATTGCCATGCTACTTGATGATAAGAAAAAGCAGCATAAAGTGAAACTTCTGTGATTCGAAGCCTATATATCCACATCCCATTTTGCCCTAAAATCTGTCCTTATTGCAGCTTTTATAAGGAAGCAAGTGATCGCAATAAGACACAGGCATTTTTGGATGCCGTTCTGATGGAAGCGAAAGCGATCCCTTTTCAGCCCGAAACAATATTTTTTGGCGGGGGCACCCCTACCGCTCTTTCTTCCAAACAGTTGGATGATTTGATCCGCGGGCTTTACGCTTGTTTGGATCTTAGCCAAGTGACGGAGTGGACTGTGGAAATGAATCCGGCAACCGTTTCCCTGGAAAAGGCCGATCTGCTTCTCAGTCTAGGCGTAAACCGAATCAGCATGGGAATTCAATCTTGGGATTCCACGCTTCTTACCACTCTAGGCCGAGTCCATACCGCAGCTCAAGCCGAACGCTCTTATGGCATTTTGCGAGAAGCTGGATTTTCTAATATCAATCTTGATTTAATTTTTGGAATTCCGGGACAAACGCCTCAACAGTGGCAAGATTCCTTAAAGAAAACAATTGCCCTTAATCCCGATCACATTTCAGCATACTGCCTTACTTATGAAGAAGATACGGAATATTTCCTTCGATTGGGAAAAGGCATCTATCGTCAGGATACCGAGACAGACGCCGCGCTCTTCGAAACTACAATGAGCCTCCTCGAGGAATCGGGCTACCTTCAATATGAGATTTCAAACTATGCCCCTCCGGGAAAAGAGTGTCGTCATAATCTCGTATATTGGATGGGAGAGGATTATATTGGATTAGGACCCAGTGCCTTTTCCACTGTGGGAGATTCCCGCTGGAGCAATGTGGCAAATACCGCAGAATATATTCACCGGATTACTCACCATCAGGATACGGTAGACTTTCGAGAAACCCTTACTTCCACCACCCGACAAGCTGAACGCCTCGCCTTTGGTATTCGCACTCTCCATGGAGTTCCTTTCCACTGGCTGAAAAACCATCAAAAACAGGTCGAGGAATTTTTAAAGCTTGGTCTGATAGAAACCGGACAAGAAACGGTGCGTCTCACCCGCTCCGGGCGCCTCTTAGCGGATTCTGTAGCAGCGGCATTTTTATAAAAGCAAAAGCGGAGAAACCAGGGTGAAGCCATCACCGCTGTTAAGGCATAAACAAACGCAGATTGTAGCTTTTATACCCGGTTCGCTCTATATAGCGGAATTCCTTTAAAATGAGAACGCCTCCGCCGTCAGAGAAAAGTAGGTTGCGATAATATCGGGCTCAAACCATTTTGATACAATAGCTTAGCAAATAAGGCAATGGCTTGTTTTTCGGGTTCATTCAAATCGTATCGAATATAGCCCCCCAAATAAATTTTAGCAAAATCGGGTCGGCGATCTTTGGCTGCCAATTCGTCAAGATGGGACATACCCACTTGTTTTGCCGCACGTAAAAATTGGGCAATTGGTAAAGTCATGGTTCCGGACAACGCCCAAACCGCATATACAAATGGAAGGCCGGTATGGGTCGTCCACACTTGCCCCAAATCGAGGAAATTCCAACCTGCAGGATGTGGAATACGAAAATCAATGGCCGGATCGCCAATCAAAACTCGTGCATCTTCCAGACCTGGAGGCTGCGTCGAGAACTCCGGAACCCAGTCCAGAAATTCGGCGCATAAACACCGAAAAAGGGCATTGGAAGTACGTGATGCCGGATCCAAATGCACACATTGAATCTCGTGTAAGGGCTTGCGATGGGCTAAAAAAACACTGAAAACGTCTCCTTTGGAGCTCACGCAAATTTTATCCGCCACCATAGGCGATGCATGCTGCAATACTTGATAAACAGGCAAAAGAGCGGCGTCTAAATCTCCCGATTCATACCTTACTGCAAGTTGCGAAGGAACCGCCCATTCCACTGATCCGGGAATAAATGATACCAATGGCAAGGCATTCAGGTAAGGGACTGATCCAATACGAGCTCCCTCGGGTAAAGCTGGAAGTTCCATCAGACGAGGGCCGGTTCAAGGATGGACCCGCAAGTAATATGTTGGTAAAGACTATCACGTTGCACCGGAATACGGCCCGCTTCGCGAATTGCTTTTTCCAAAGTCATCGTACTTTGTTTCTGGGGAGTCGTGGCACCAGCCATGTGAAAAATCTTTTCTTCGATAATAGTACCATGCAGATCGTCCACTCCATAATTGAGAGAAAGTTGGGCTAATGGCAGCCCCAGACTGATCCAATAAGCGGTAATATGATCAAAATTATCCAGATAGATTCGAGCCACAGCAAGATTCTTTAATTCGTCGAACGCTGAGGTGGGACGAATATGAGCCAAGACCGTAGTTTCTGGCACAAATGCGAAAGGAATAAAACCCGTAAAGCCATTTGTTTCATCCTGAAGCGCACGGAGTTCTTGAAGATGCTTCACTCGTTGCGCATAGGTCTCGATGTGTCCATATAGCATCGTACTGGTACTCCGTCCCCCCATTTGATGCCAAGTGCGATGCACTTCCAACCATTCTTCAGCATTTTCTTTTCCGCGGCAAATTTGGTCGCGAACTTCGTCATCAAAAATTTCCGCCCCTCCCCCGGTAATAGATCCTAAGCCATGCTCACGCAAAATTTCTAAGGTCTCTCGAATGGAAAGACGAAATATGCGTTCCGCAAGATGACGAATTTCAATCGCTGTAAAAGCCTTGATATGTAGGGTTTCACTAAGTTCTCTCAGACCGGAAAGAAGTGCCAAATACCATTCTCTTTTAAGGGTAGGATGAAGGCCTCCCACCATATGAACCTCAGTAGCGCCGTAAGATAGGGCTTCCCGAACGCTTTGTACAATTTCCGGGACGCTTAATTCGAAAGCATGGGCATCCCGCTTTCTTGCTCCAAAGGCACAGAATTGGCAGGAAAGAATGCAGAGATTGGAGTAATTGATATACCGATTGTTGATATAAGTCGCAAAATTGCCGTTTTTCCGCTCTCGTACGAGATTGGCAATGGCTCCCACCCCGTTTAAGTCTCGGCTCTGATACAAAAGTAATGCGTCTTCATGAGAAATACGTTCCCCCTCCTCCACTTTCTTAAGGATTGGGCGCAGTTCGGAAGAGACGACTAAGCCAGTTGGTAGTTCGCAATTCATGTGGTATGGAAGATACGGACACCCACTTGTGAACACAAGATTTACTGATTTGCCCGAACCCCCGTGCGAGGACCTAGGGTAATCGCAGCATCCTGCTCAGGGATATTGGGATTTGGAATTGGGATACGAAGTATTTGGTAGGGTTGGGATTCCAAAGAGGCATTCTTTTGCCAATAGACTTCTGAGACCTTGACCCAGAATGTGGATTTTCTCGGTACCAAGAGCGTGCCGGCTTTTTCCCGAATACGCACTTCTCGGCGAAGTTTCCAAGGCAAGGGATGCCCCGGTACAGACAAATCCAAAGGAGTCACCAGAACTTCAATTGGACTTTGCAACTGATAATGCAATAATATAATATTATTTGCAGCTTGAGCCGATCCGGGTTGTTGAGCCCAACGGACCGACTGAGGAGACTCCATAGGCAATAAGTTGAGAAAATACATTTGATCCACCCGGGAAATAAACGCCTTAAAATATCGAGTTCCCAAACGCTTATCAGGCCCTGACAAAGGCTGTACTTCAATAGAATAATGTGTCGTCCCCAGCGGGAACACACCGGCACGGTAGCGATTCCCTTGGGTATCCGAATACTTCCAGACCCCCAAAAGCCACGTATCCATGGGTCGGGATGGATATGGCGTCAATGTACCCTGGAAGACGCATCCCTGTGAAAACAAGGCAAATATCCCCATCATCAAACTGATAAGACTAATAAAAGCACGTGCCATTCCCTAGCACTACAGTTGCATTTTTTAAAATGCAACTGTAGTGCCGCCGAAGAGTGGGTATCTTCAGATATGGCCTTTGTTTTACGCCTCGCTGGAATCAAAAATCCCAGGAAAATTCCTGCTCATTTTATACGGGCTTCGCTATATTCGAGTGCCCGAAGGAATCACGCTATTTTTCGGAACGACTACAATTCCATCCCGCACATAGAATCCCTCTCCATCATAATCGGGGGATTTCGTATGAGGAGTAATGACGACTCCCTCACCTATGCGGGCATTTTTGTCGATAATCGCATGATCAATGGTACAGCCTCGACCAATACCAATAGGTGGAAGCTCTCCTGAAGAAGAGGGCAGATCTGCTTCATAATAATCAGCACCCATCAAAATACTATTTCGGATGGTAGAACCGGGCTCGATAATGCTTCGAATTCCAATCACGCAGCGCTCAATAGTGGACTGCTCGATCATACAACCGTCTGAAATGATTGCTCGGTCTACTGAAGTGGCACGGATGACACTGGCTGGCAGGAAACGGGGATGAGTATAAATGGGCGCGCCAACCTCATAAAAACTATAAGGAGGAGATTCGTCGGTGAGTTTTAAATTCGCTTCGAAAAATGCGTCAATGGTCCCGATGTCTTCCCAATATCCCTGGAAGATATATGCATTGACAGCATAGTTTTGAATGGCATTAGGAATAATATTTTTTCCGAAATCCTCCAATTCATTGTCAAGGCATTCACAAAGGACCGAACGATTGAAAACATAGATGCCCATCGAAGCCTGGAAAAGTTCAGCATTTTTCGTATATCCGATAGTTTGGAGAAGATCGGAAGGGATTTTCAGGGTATCGAGAATCGCAGGATCTTTCGGTTTTTCCACAAACCGGGAGATGCGGCGTTTGTCATCCGTGTGCATAATGCCAAAACCGGAGGCGGATTCACGGCTGACCGGAGTGGTCGCAATGGTAATCTGGGCTCCACTTTCCATATGCTGACGGAGAATCGTCCGATAATCCATGCGATAGAGCTGGTCCCCACTCAAAATGATAAAATATTCGTAGGGTTGTTCGAGAAAATACCGGAGATTTTGCCTCACGGCATCCGCAGTGCCCTGATACCATTTGGAACTTTGAGGAGTCTGCTGCGCAGCAAGAATTTCCGCAAAACTCGGCGTAAAATTATCAAATTTATAGCTGGCGTTAATATGCCGATGCAGCGAAGTGCTGTTGAATTGCGTGAGAATATAGATGCTCCGGATCCCTGAGTTCAGGCAATTACTAATGGGAATATCTACCAGACGATATTTTCCGCCCAGGGGAACAGCGGGTTTGGCGCGTTCCTTAGTTAAAGGAAAAAGACGCGTCCCAGCTCCCCCCCCCATGATGACAGCGAGGGTTTTATGGGTCGGTGAAAAAGTCAGACCGGGATTCATAGCGCAATTATATTAGGGCGCGGGGGATCAAAAGGGTCTCTCATCTTGCACAGTGATCCTTAATTTGTCACGATCAGAAATATTATGTGTGGAATAGTAGGTTACGTTGGTAAGTCGGCTGCCACCCCCATCTTGATTGAAGGGCTTCGCAAACTGGAATATCGCGGTTACGATTCCGCAGGAATTGTCACTCAATCGGATCACTCCTTAAATGTTCGAAAAACCGTAGGCCGCATTGCAAATCTTCAAGATCTCCTCGCACACGAGCCTCTCGAAGGCTCGATCGGGATTAGCCATACCCGATGGGCAACGCATGGAGCAGTGAATAGGGAGAATGCCCACCCCCACTTCGACCAAAGTGGACGTCTCGCCCTCGTTCATAACGGCGTTATTGAAAATTATCAAAAGTTGAGGGACGAATTAATTGAAAAAGGAGAAATATTCTATTCTCAAACTGACACCGAAGTCGTCGCTCATCTTATCGGTCGTATCTTTGAAAAGAACGGGAAACGCGACCGCGCCGGCCTCATCGAAGCCATTCGCCACGCTCTCAGACAGGTCATCGGTACCTATGGCATCGCTGTGATACATGCCGATGTTCCCGGCGTCATTATTGGCGCCCGACACGGTAGTCCACTCGTGCTCGGTATCGGCAATGGAGAACACTTTCTTGCCAGCGACGTCAGTGCCATCGTCCCCCATACTCATGACGTCGTTTACTTGAATGATTATGACATCGTTTCCCTCCAAGAGGAGGGCTTCGAAATTGATACCCTCGCCGGTTCCGGTGCCGACTATCGAATTAGTAAGGTCGAATTTACCGCGGCAGATATTAGCAAGGGAGATTACCCTCACTACATGCTCAAAGAAATTTTTGAGCAGCCCAACAGCGTACGCGATGCCATGCGCGGCCGCCTCTCCGTCGAAGAAGCCACCGCAAAATTAGGAGGACTCGAGATGAGCAACTCCGAACTCCGAAGCGTGGAACGCCTTGTATTTAGTGGATGTGGCACCGCTCTCCATGCCGGTATGGTCGGAGAATATCTGGTGGAAAGCCTCGCTCACATCCCTACCGAATGCGAATTTGCCAGCGAATTCCGCTACCGTAACCTTCCGATGACCCGCGATACCTTGGTCTTCGTCATCACTCAAAGCGGAGAAACCGCAGACACCCTCGCAGCCTTACGAGAAAGTCGTAGAAAAGGCCATAGAACTCTCGGCATTTGCAATAATGTGGCCAGCTCCATTGCCAGGGAAAGCGACGGCGGAGTTTATATGCATGCCGGCCCTGAAATCGGTGTTGCGGCAACGAAATCTTTTACTGCTCAGCTCGTAATCATGAATTTACTGGCACTGCTTCTCGGCCGCATCCACCACCTTTCCCACGCCGATGGGTTACGCATGATTTCCGAGCTCGAAAAATTGCCTGATCTCGTGGCCAAGACACTGGAAGTCAATGAACAGGTTCGGCGCATCGCTTGTAAATATGCTCGCGCTAAATCCTTTCTCTTTCTAGGACGTCAATTTAATTATCCCGTTGCCGTAGAAGCAGCTCTGAAACTCAAAGAAACGTCTTATATCGCAGCTTCAGGTCACCCCAGCGCTGAATTGAAGCATGGCATCATCGCTCTCGTCTCTCCGGAAGTTCCCTCTTTCTTTATCGC
This sequence comes from Verrucomicrobiota bacterium, assembly GCA_023269545.1. GTDB lineage: Bacteria > Verrucomicrobiota > Verrucomicrobiia > Chthoniobacterales > Xiphinematobacteraceae > Xiphinematobacter. The sequence goes on from JAHFTB010000016.1 coordinate 30,204, forward strand.
CCCGGAAGATGCCGTATTCGAAAAAAATCTCAGCAATATTGAAGAGGTTAAGGCGCGCCAAGGTCCTGTGGTTGCCATTGGAACGGAAGGCAACAAATCCCTGGCACGCATCGCGGATGACGTCATCCTCATTCCTGAGGCGCCTGACTATCTCACCCCCATCCTGGCAGTCATTCCTCTCCAAATGCTTGCTTATCATACCGCGGTGGAACTAGGTTGTGATGTGGACAAGCCTCGCAATCTCGCGAAAAGTGTCACTGTGGAATAGAAGTGCCTCCGCTCCAAAATCCGATAGCTATAGCGGGACTTGACGCTCGTGATCTTCAAATCCGGCCATTCTCCCATTTAAATCACCGGACCATTTTTTAACTCCCGAATCATTCCATCGGCCTCAAGTTCCGCAACGAGAGGCAGGACATCAAGTTGAGCGCAATAGACCACATCATCCTGCAAATTCTCATCGGCAAGCAGTCTCCTTGCATTGCGCGACTTTGAAAGACCCCAAAAAAGATGGTTTTCTTCACCGAGATAAGCCGCCTTGGCTATTTGCGCCGAATCACTCAATCCCTCTTTTCCCCTTGCGGACAATATTAAGTCCACAAATGCCCCGGCACATAAGACATCCTCGTAAGCCACCTCTTCTTTGGTTCCGGCACAAACGAGTAAGATTTGAGAAAAATCAGTTTGGCATACAGCTTCCACAGTAACCTGAAGATTGAGAAACGATCCGATCAGAGTGCGCGCAGCCCCGGAGCAAGCACACAATGCACGAGTCCCATTTGTTGTCGTCATCGCGATGACTTTCCCCTCCACCCGCGCACGCTCAAATTCTCTGGGAGAGTTCCCCAAATCAAAAGGCATGCCTCCTGTCAGCTCCTTCCCAATCAGCACTCCATTCCGTTCCCCCGCCAGCAAAACTTTAGGTTGCCGCTGTTTCACAGCGAGAGCTTCCGAAATCTCTCCCACCGGGAGAATTCCCTGAGCACCATTGGCAAGGGCCGTTACCATACTGCTTGTGGCACGCAGGACATCGAAAACGACACACAAGCTTGTGCTCAAATCCCGTTGAGAGAGAGCGGTCCATTCCAATGGAGAAAAAAAGACTTCCGCCGTTTTTATACGTTTTCCCCCATCGACACACGACCTTTCCTATCCTCAATGCCAAGTGTGAGATATAAACTCATCAGTACTTTTTAAAAACCTTTTTTCTGTACGCAATAATATTTGCAATTCATTGTTCATCCGCCAAAAAGCTCAGCCATCTTTTTACTGAGTGATGTGAGGCAAAAAAGGGAAACCTTGTAGGCTAAAATGGTTTTTTGCTCCCAGAGCTCCTCAAAGTACGTAACTTCAGTTACTTATATTCCCACTTATTTCAAGGAAGAAGTGTATAGTTCTTCCTTGAATGGGACTTCCCTGATTTGCAAGGAGGTGAAATAATATCTGCATCGAGTGCTCTTTCTTGCACCAAATCCATAAGTTTCCGAATATTTTCGTTATCTGTTCTTTCTGAAGAACTATACGCAGCTTCTGCACAGAGCGAGTTTCGTAAAGAATTAAAAAGTTCGGCAACCATATCCGTATCCTTTTTCTCCGGATGATGCGCATTGAGAATAGAGAGGGCTACTTGATCCATCAATTTAACCTTTACCTTATCAAAACGGGAAGGAATGGCTTGTATATTAAGAAATATACTACTTTTACAGCAAACATTATCCGTCAAAAAATCAAATTCCGAATGATTGAGATATTGAGTTCTTAACTTTTTATCACCCATAATTTTATATAATAGCTTCTCATTATACGATAACGTGGTATTTTCATCTATAATTACATTAGAAAAATCCATGCCATTCTCTATTGGCAGATCAAATGCTTTACGTGTATCAGGTGTATCCAAATGTCTATCTATGTAAAATGGATTTATTTCATTGAACGTAGTACCCCTCAAATCCGTCCGAGAAAAGCAATGGTAATATGGAGCATGAGGTTCCTTATCACTTCCATAAAACTCATTTATATGGTCCATTCTTTGGGAGAAAGCAGCATTCTCAACATTAGCCGAACTAAAATTAGCCTGATTAAGTTTTGCACCCCCAAACCAGGAACGATATAAAACCGCATTGTCAAAATTAGAGTTTTTTAAATCGGTGCACCTAAAAGAAGCGCCAATTGGTATATGGTCAGGTAAATCGCTTTCTTTCGACATTAAAAATTTGGCATTTTTAAAAATGCATTCCGAAGCCTTAGCATTATTAAATTTAGCATGGCTTAAATAAGCATGACTAAAATTAGATCCTTTTAATTTTGAGTGATTGAAATTTGACCTCTCCAATTTGGAGCCTATGAAATTGCAGTTTTGTAAATTGGAGTTTTTAAAATTTGTTCCGGATGCGTCTATATTGCTGAGGTCCCGTCCCTTGAGACAATACAGTCCGGAAAGATCCAATCCTCTCAAATTCTGACTTTCTATACGACAATTTAATTCGGCAAGAGTCATTCCTCGCAATTGAAGCTTGATGACATCTACTCTATGACGCATTGTTTTGGAAACTGATTTTTTTACGTCAGAGATATCATTCCGGTGAGGAGAAGCAGGCAACTCATTAGAATCAACTTTCTGAACAAGGGGTACACTTGGCAAGCGTGTATATTTTGGTTGTACAAATATATTGCTCCTATTCGCAATTCCTAGTTTTTTTAATAGCCGCATATTTCTATAAAAATATTCTGTAAATTACCAATTTTATAATAGAAATTATGCGTTTGAAATACTTGCATGCAATAGGTATTTCTCAACACTTTATTTTTTAAATCTCCCTGATCTTTTTCCAAATTTACTGAAAAATTTTCGGGATATGATGGCAATTGCCGAACGAGTTTCTTCCACCCCTAGTAGCCAGCATATTCCCAGATAGCAGACCATGGCTATAGAAATAATCGAGAGCAAAGAGACTGCTCGAATCAACAGATGCGGAGAGTACACCCATGCACCCTCTGCATGCAATAGGCCCCAACATACCACACCCATACTGATTGCGGCGATCAGAGTACGTCCAGCCGTCGAAGTGAAGCGCAGGGTTTCCAACCCCTTTACATGGCGACTCATAATAAAGTAAAGGACACCAAAATTAAAACAGGCAGAGAGAGCGGTGGAGAGAGCGAGGCCTCTATAGCCGAGGCCGAAGTGAAAAATCAGCAGCCAATTCAAAAGGAGATTGAGCCCGATGGAACCAAAACTCACCAGCATAGGTGTCCACTTCCGATCGAGAGCGTAAAAGGCGGGAGAGAGTACCTTAATGCAGGAGTATCCGACTAATCCCAATGCATAAAACCGCAATGCTTCAGCGGTATGCAAAGTATCTGAAAAATCAAATTTTCCACGCTGATAGATGAGCGCAATGATAGGCGGTGCCAAAAGAATTAAACCCGCAGCGGATGGAATGGTTAAAAAGACCGCCAGACGCATCGCTTTGGCAAGCGTTTCTCTAAATCGAATGGTCTCGCCGCTGGCAGCTAATTTAGATACGACAGGCAAAGTAACTGTTGCCACCGCCACTCCAAAAACCCCTAATGGCAGCTGCATGAGACGAAAAGCATAACTGAGCCAGCTAATGGGGCCATCCCCTAACCAAGAGGCAAAGATGCTATTAACCATCACATTAATTTGGACGGCACTGCCTGCAATCACCGCAGGCGCCATCAACACTAAAACAGCGCGCACTCCCGCATCGCGCCAATGAAAATCGGGAGGAAAGGAAAATCCGATTTTGTGTAATGAAGGCAACTGTACCACAAGCTGAAGAAGTCCTCCCAACAAGGTTCCCAAAGCCAAGCCAATGAGCGCCTTTTCCCCAAAAGAGGGATCCCACCACCAACCAAAAAATACGCCTCCAATAATGGAGCCGATATTGAAGAAACTCGAGGCCATGGCAGGAGCTCCAAATACATCCTTCGCATTGAGAATTCCCATCACTAAAGCAGCCAACGAAACTAATAAGATAAAAGGAAACATGATCCGACACAGCAAGATGGTCAGTTGTGCCTTTTCCACTGGAAAGCCTGGAGCCAAGATCCCGATCAAGGGACCGGCTCCCAAAATGCCGAGCAAGGTGATCACGCTCATAAAAACGGTAGTGAGTGTGGCCATTTTCGCTGCGAGGGCCCTTGCTGAGTTGTCGCCTTCCGTAGCAATTTTTTGGGAAAAAATGGTGACGAAGGCAGTGGACAATGCCCCTTCGGCAAAGAGATCGCGAAGCAGATTGGGAGCACGAAAAGCCGTTAAAAAAGCATCCATATTACGTCCGGCTCCAAAACAAGCGGCAAAGACCAGTTCTCTGATCAGCCCAAGGATTCTGCTACAAAAGACAGCAGCGGCAACCACGCCCGCTGCTCGGGTATTCAGACGATGTTCGGTCTGATGGGATTCAGGCATTTTAGAAAAGGGAGCCCCGTTCAATTGCTCTTTCGAGATTCCCACGTAGCTTTGGACAGTCGCTCCATGATGGCTGCTCCCAAACCGACCTCGGGCAGGGGCTCCACAAGAATAAGATCCAACCCCGCATCATCCAACTTGCGAAGCGCTGCATAGAGATGAGCCGCCGCCTCGCGAAAATCCCTCCTTGGGCTGAGATTCTCAACCATTTCAAAATTTTCTCCCGCTGAATTCCATGCCAATAAACCTACACGGAGTCCTGCCGGTGGTAAATCCCCTTCCCAGAAACGACAGGGGGTATGGGGCGCATAATGACTCTTGAGAGAACCGGGCGTGATATCCTTCCCTTTTTTCATTAATTCCACCGGTGCAAATTCTTCCAATTGTTCCTGTGTCACAGGACCTTGACGATATAAAAACAAACGATCGGATTGAATGGAAACAATGGTCGATTCAATCCCGTGCAAACAGGCACCTCCATCGATAATAAGAGGAATCCTTCCTCCCAATTCAGATTCCACATGAACAGCCTGCGTAGGACTGATTCGCCCAAAACGATTGGCGCTCGGTGCGGCTAAAGGACGTCCAAAACCTTCTATTACTTTTTGGAAGACCGGATGGGCACTCATTCGAACTGCCACTGTTTCCTGATTGGCTGTCACAATATCCGGGACATTTTTCCGACGACGGAGTACCAGAGTCAATGGTCCCGGCCAGAATGCCTTGACCAGCCGTTCGGCAAGCGGAGACGATTCACAGATCTTGGGAAGCCAAGCCAATGTGGGCAAGTGCACAATCAGGGGATCATAGAGAGGACGCTCCTTAACTTCGAAAATGCGGGCGCATGCTGTGGAGGTTAAGGCATCTGCAGCCAGACCGTATACGGTCTCCGTAGGCAAAGCCACCACCTCACCATGAGACAGAATTCGTGCGGCTTCCGTTTCATAATCCTGTTCACACTCTGCGAAAACAATGCGCGTGTTCCACCTGCCCAGGAACTGCGCTTTCTTAAGAGAAGACATTTCGTGGTTTTTTTGCCGTAGGTTTTTATTCAAGCGTGGAAGCAAGTACTTGGGCAGTTTGGCATTGACGAAACGCCTCTAATGCTTGCGCGATGGGGGGATGGCTTTCAGCTAACATGGCTGCTGCAAAAAGCGCTGCATTCCTTGCACCGGCTGGTCCGATGGCAAAGGTTGCTACAGGAATCCCTGCGGGCATTTGAACAATGGAAAGCAGAGAATCCACCCCATGTAAAATACGGCTCTCCACGGGAACTCCTAACACTGGTATGATCGTCTGCGCGGCTAGCATCCCAGGCAAATGCGCAGCGCCTCCCGCCCCCGCAATAATCGCACGCAATCCCCGCGACTGAGCCTCCCGAGCATATTGCGCCATTAAATCCGGTGTCCGATGAGCCGAAACTACACGACACTCGTGCTCAATGCTCAATTCCTCCAACATTTGAGACGCTTCCCGAAGGGTTTCCCAATCGGACTCACTTCCCATTACTATTCCCACTAGTGGTTTTGTGGTATTGGTGGGCATAAATCGAGGCATTCTGAAGAAATGCTTGAACTCTTATAGTAAAAAATCGCCAAATTTGTAAACATTTGCTAGTTGAGCTGATGAGAAAGGAGCGATAGCTACTTCCTCATCAATGAGAACCAAATAAAGCTTGGATGGTTTTCCGGAGAAAACATTAATATAGTAGTGAATATGGCGAAAGGAACGGTAAAGTGGTTCAATGACAAAAAAGGGTACGGATTTATTACTGATCCCAATGTGGAAGGTGATATCTTTGTACATTTCGGTGCAATCCAAACAAATGGCTTTCGGTCCCTCAAAGAAGGCGATGAAGTGGAATACGAGCTTCTTCAAAACGAAAAAGGTTCCCGTGCCGACAAGGTTTTAATCATCCGGGAGAGTGCAAAATAATCTTGTTCTCGTCGGCTTTATGGGCTCAGGAAAGAGCTCAATAGGCAGGAGACTTGCAGCAAAACAAAAAAAGCCGTTTGTAGACACGGATGCGGAAATCGCAGCCACCGCCGGAATCTCAATCCGTAAGATCTTTACTCAAGAGGGAGAAGAAGTATTTCGCAACCGGGAAACGGCTGTTCTGCGAAGCCTGGCCCATCGTAAAGGAATTATTTTGGCAACCGGAGGAGGAATTATCCTCCGCGAAGAAAATCGCCGCCTGCTTCGCGAAATCGGCCTGGTCATTTGGCTATATGCCCGATCCGATATTCTCTTTGCACGAGCCATGCGTTCTCGTAAACGCCCCTTGCTGCAAGTGGAAAATCCATGGGAGACATTCGAGTCTCTCCTAGCCTCACGGGAGGCACTCTATCGGAAAAGCGCAAATTTCCAGGTGGATTCTTCCTATTTAAATCACGATGAAGCCGCTTCAAAAATATTGGAGTTTGTAGTTCATAAACCCCACGACTAAAAAAGTCGCGAATTGCCCTCAAGAAGACTGCGTCTCTTTCTATTTCCATCTCTTTCTCTCTTTTAAGAAAGAGACACTCCCTCAATTAACGACAAATTACGAACTGAGTTGACGCTCCTCATAGGAATCGATGTACTTTCTTTCTTCAGTTTCGAACACATATATATTATCGCTTTTCTCATATGGTAAAAATTGGCATCAATGGATTTGGCAGAATCGGACGACTCGTTTTCCGGGCAATCGAAGAACAAGGACTTTTTGGAGAAACCGTGGAAGTGGTAGCAGTCAATGACTTAGTCCCCGCTGACAACCTCGCTTATCTCGTCAAATACGACTCAGTGCAGGGAAGATTCAAAGGAACAGTACACAGCGAAAAATCCTCCCCCAGCGTGGAAGAAGATGACATCCTCGTGGTCAACGGGCATAAAATCAAGTGCCTGGCAATTAAGGAAGGCCCCAGCGCACTCCCCTGGAAAGAACTGGGTGTGGATATTGTCATCGAAAGTACTGGCTTATTTACCGATGCCGAAAAAGCCAGAGGTCATCTTGCCGCAGGCGCAAAGCGTGTGATCATCTCCGCTCCGGCTAAGGGAGAGGACATCACCGTGGTCATGGGAGTCAACAACCACAAATATGATCCTGCCCAACACCTGATTATTTCTAACGCAAGTTGCACCACAAACTGTCTCGCCCCCATCGTCCACGTGCTTCTCAAAGAAGGTTTCGGCATTGAAGAAGGATTGATGACTACGGTACACAGCTATACCGCCGCCCAAAAAACAGTAGATGGTCCTTCCCGTAAAGACTGGAAAGGCGGACGTTCCGCTGCCGTCAATATCATACCCTCCACCACGGGCGCCGCAAGAGCGGTGGGTCTGGCAATTCCCGAAGTCAAAGGTAAGTTGACTGGTATGGCGTTCCGCGTCCCCACACCTACGGTTTCTGTTGTAGATCTCACTGTCCGTACAGTCAAAGAAACCACCTATAAAGAAATCTGCGCGGCAATGAAACGGGCAAGCGAAACCTACCTAAAAGGTATTCTCGCTTATACTACTGACGAAGTCACAAGTTCCGACTTCATTCACGATACTCATTCAAGTATCTTCGATACCGGTTCCGGAATCGAACTGAATAGCCGATTCTTCAAATTAGTCAGCTGGTACGACAATGAATGGGGATATTCCAATCGCTGCGTCGACCTCCTCAAATACATTGTAAGCAAATAATTGCAAAAGCTATCTATGGGCGGACTCTACTTGTGCCCGGCACACCGCCTGATGCCTTTTTATGAGCCAGCAGTCTAAACTTTCAGTCCGGGACATCGATGTCCATGGTAAACGCGTGCTCGTGCGAGTGGATTTTAATGTTCCTGTCGATGATCACTTATGCATCACGGATGACACCCGTATCTCAGAAAGCCTTCCCACATTGGAACTTTTGAGAAAAAATGAAGCCCGCCTGATTCTGCTGGCGCATTTTGGACGTCCCAAAGGAAAAGTCGTCGAAAAATATTCGCTGAAACCCGTTTTCGAACGCTTACGCACGCTAATTGGAGGCAATGTTTCCTTTTCGCCAAATTGTGTAGGACCTGCCGCCGAAGCCGCTACACACGCACTCCAAGATGGAGACATTCTCCTGATGGAAAATGTCCGTTTTCATGCTGAAGAGGAAGCCAACGATCCCGCATTTGCTGCTCAGCTAGCAAAATTGGGAGACCTCTACGTCAACGATGCCTTCGGTGCCGCCCATCGAGCCCATGCTTCCACGGAAGGGGTCACCCGGTATTTTCCCCAAGCTGCCATGGGACTCCTCCTGGAAAAGGAAATAAAGTATCTTCAAGGAGAACTCGAGAATCCACGGAAACCTTTTCTCGTGATTCTCGGAGGGTCCAAAGTATCTGATAAAATCGGTGTCATCAAAGCTCTGATGGAAAAGGCGGATATTTTCTTAATCGGCGGAGCCATGGCATATACCTTTCTCAAAGCCCAAGGCATTGAGGTTGCCAACAGTCGAGTAGAGGAGGACAAGTTGGATCTTGCCCGAGAACTACTGAATCTGGCGGCAAGCAAAGGTCTCAAATTCCTACTACCCATTGATTGTATTGAAACCCAGGAAATCAAATCCGCAGCCACCTGGAATAATACCCAGCCATTTCCTCCGGGAAAGGGCGTTACCGCTAGCTGGATGGGTGTGGACATTGGAATCAAAACACGAGCCCTTTATTCCGCTGAAATTGCTCAAGCAGCCACAATTCTTTGGAACGGCCCCGTAGGAGTTTTTGAAATTGCGGAATTTTCCGGAGGAACTCGCGCCCTCGCAGAAGCCATTGCCGCAAATTCTTCTGCCACTTCCATCATTGGCGGAGGAGATTCTGTCACCGCCGTAAAACAGTTTGGACTGGCAAATAAAATGACTTTTATCTCCACGGGCGGAGGAGCCTCTCTGGAGCTACTCGAAGGGCGTGTGCTTCCGGGAATCGCTGCGCTTACCAACAAAAAATAGTTTCCTTTCGTGCGAAAAAAAATCATCACTGCTAACTGGAAAATGAATATGACTCTCGCAGAAGCGGAGAGTTTTTATTCTGCTTTCATCCTGGAACTTCCTAAAAATAATCACGTCGAAACCATTATTGCTCCCCCTTTCACAGCATTGGGAAAATTGTCCGAGTTAAACCACAGGTCCCAAAAAATAAAATTGGCTGCTCAAAACATGTATTTTGAGATGTCAGGAGCTTATACCGGCGAGATTAGTCCCACTTTACTAAAAGAATTCTTTATCCGCTACGTGATCTTAGGGCACAGCGAACGCAGAACGATTTTCGGAGAGACTGACCCATTCATTTCTCGGAAAGTACATGCAGCCCTCACCGCACAACTACATCCCATCCTTTGTATTGGAGAAACGTTGGCACAGCGGGATGCAGGCAAAGAGCAAGAAGTTCTGGAGCAACAGTTAAGTGCCAGTCTCCAAGGAGTCAGCTCTCTGAAATTCGAAAACATCGTCATTGCTTACGAACCCATCTGGGCGATTGGCACAGGCCGGAATGCCACACCGGAACAGGCTCAGGAAACACATGCTTTTATTCGCTCAATATTGGCTCAACTTACGAATCTAGAAACTGCTGAAAAAATGCAGATTCAATATGGAGGCAGTGTAAAACCAAACAATGCGAGAGCGCTTCTCTGTCAACCCGATATCGACGGTGCATTAGTCGGTGGAGCTAGTTTGGATCCCAGAAATTTCGCGGAAATTATTAAGATCGGAAACGAATTATCATAAATATTTCACATAACCAATTTAATATCAGCATACTTCCGATCTTTATTCCATGTCTGTCCTCATTGTCGGCTCCGTTGCCTTAGATCACGTCAAAACACCTGCTGAAGAAAAAGAAAACCTTCTCGGAGGTTCCGCTTCTTATGCTTCTGTTGCTGCCAGCTTTTTTTATCCCGTTAATTTTGTAGGAATCGTTGGGACGGATTTTCCCGTGGAACACCGTCAATTCCTAGCTTCCCGCCTGATTAATTTGGAAGGCCTGCAGGTTGTGGAAGGCAAAACTTTTCGATGGTCCGGAGAATATCTCGATAATATGAACTATCGGGAAACGCTTTCCGTGGAACTCAATGTGTTTCAAAATTTCACCCCAACACTCCCGCCATCCTACCGTTCCAGTCCCTATGTTCTCTTAGGCAATATCGCACCGACCCTCCAACGCCATGTTTTGGATCAAATAGATTCCCCGCGTTTTGTCATAGCCGACACTATGAATTTATGGATTGAGACATCGCGCAAGGAGCTCCTGGAACTCTTAAAGTGCGTCAATATGCTCATTTTAAATGAATCTGAAGCTCGCCTTCTCACTGGCTCGGCCAATTTGATAACTGCCGGTCGTCTGATTCGCGCATTAGGTCCGCAATTTGTTATAATAAATAAAGGCGAACATGGTTCCCTTCTTTTTGGAGAAAATGCTTTCTTCAGTTGTCCTGCCTATCCATTGGAAGAAATTCGCGATCCCACCGGTGCCGGTGATAGCTTTGCGGGTGGGCTAATCGGCTATCTCGCCAGCATAATTGCTGAAAAAAGCGATGCGATCACCTTCGATCAATTACGATCGGCAGTAGTTTACGGAACTCTTCTCGCCAGTTTTAACGTGGAATCGTTTAGCATCGAGCGCTTACGAGTGCTCACCCATACCGACATAGAAAAACGTTATCATCTCTTTCGTCTAATTAGTTCGTAGTTCGTAGAAGTGGGTAGTTCTTAGTTCACTATAATTGGTAACTACTCAGCCCACTGGAAATTGATGGAGGAAATGCTATAATGGAAGACCATGAAAAGAGAGCTGACAGATCTCAGGCAACTGACCTCCGAAGAAAAAGAGCCTTGTATATTGACCGTGGAGCGCTTTGGTAGCCAGCGAGGCTTTTCCAAAATCTACTTCTCCTCGTAATCCTCGTATTTGAGAAGTGAGTGGCACCACAAGCGAGCGAGCATCTTCATCGCGAGGAACATGCCATATAAGAACAGGTCGGCTTTTCCCGACCAATCCAAGATCAGCAAACCATACTTCTCCAGCCTGTGGTTCAGTATTCACCTAATGTCTCCGTCCACGCTGCCGCTTGATCTTCGGGAGAAAGAAGATGGGGCGATTTGGGGGGTACTTCAAATGGCAGTGCTTTACGCAACTCGATCTGAGCCAAAAGAAGATTAAATGCATCACTGGGTTTCATACCCAGTTGATTCAAAATCTTCGAAGCATTTTTCAACCGTTTGGTAGGAACCCGAGCACGGAATAAGGTTGTAGCATCCATGCTCAAATCACAGTTGCGTATGTTCCTTTTTTATTTTCGTAGGGTGCTTCATTTATTATGTGTCGAATGTATTCATTAAATCCCATCTTCCTCTCGGCGGCCGCTTTTTGCAATTTTTTGTAATCCTCTCGCAAAAACGCACCGAGAGAACGCGCTTGTTGAGGTCTGGTTGATCTGGCACGCTCAAAATTCGCAGGTCACTTACACCTGATCAATACCATCTTTTTCTTCCTAAATAGCTTACTCAGTGATGTGACGCAAAAAAGGAAACCTGGTAGGCTAAAATGGTTTTTTTGCTCCCAGAGCTCCAGAAATGCGTAACGTCAGTTACTAATCTCGTTTCTAGCCCAACCGAATTTTCTGATAAAAAATCCTTCGTAACCCAATCATTGTTTTCCACGATGTCCACTAGCTCTTCAGTAACGCCCCTTCTGCTTGGGATTCCGTAAACCTCTTGGCTTCTAATCGCTGTGAGATAGCCAACGTATTGATGCTCATAGGTATAATTTATTTGAAAATGGCACAAAAATCAACCAATGGAGCCTTTCTGCATGGGTTTCGCTATAATTCTTCCCACACTGTTTTTAGGCCTTTTTGCGTAAGTCCTGGAGATTTCACTATAAATATCGGTTATAGTGAAGACATCTCATTTCCAGCAATGCCCGAGCCAAACGAGTCCCATAAGCCTACAGGTCGTGTGATCTTGCCTCCTCGCCGTCGCACTCCTATTTCTCCGACAGGGGTCCCCAAACAGCCGCAGAGTACAGTCCCTCCTCCTTCTTCAGCTGAGGCCGCACCATCCGCACCATCTTACAAACCACCCCCTTCGCCTCCACCGGGGATTTCTTCGATTTCCGGCCTTCAGCAGGGTTCTTCTCTTCCGGAATCTCCCGTATCCGAGACAGGCGAAGCGCAAGAAATTCAAGAACCTCCTTCTCCGACGGAAAAGAGATTTTCTGCTTCTCAATTGCCTATCAAACTGGTACCTCCCGAATCAGATTCTTTTTCTGTAGAGGAGCCCTTGAAAGGGCTGATTCCCCTCGAGGGTGCGATCAGTCCGATAGCCATTTATTTGGCTTTGGGTGCTTCCTTGGTGGCTTTGGGAATTCAGGTGTGGATATTACTCGGTGCTACTTCTGCGGGATAACGAAAACAAAGACTATTTTATGGCAAGTGAACTCGTTACTGAAATTACTGATTCAAATTTTGATGTCCAAGTAACTCAAGCTACTTTACCGGTACTGGTGGACTTTTGGGCTCCCTGGTGCGCTCCTTGTCGCATGATTGGGCCCGTAGTGGAACAAATTGCTTCCGAATTTCAGGGAAAAGTCGTCGTGGGAAAAGTGAATGTAGATGAAAATCCAAAAATCTCAGAACAATTTCGTATTCAGGCAATTCCAGCGATTTTTATCTTCCGGGATGGCGAAGTAAAAGATAAAGTGGTGGGGCTGACTAGCAAGGCCAACCTGATTGCAAAACTTACCGCTCTATAGCGAAATTCCTATAAAATGAGGACGACTTAATTTGGTGGTATTTTTATGACCGGGAGAGGAATCCTGAGCTGTAACTCGCCATTAAGAAGCACTTCAATATAATAAGTGCCGTGTCGTTGAAACTGAACTCCTCCAAATACGTTTACATTAGTGGTATTGGCCTCCAAGTCTTGGAGGCCAAAATTAACGTCAGATTGCGCAATTGCAGATTCTTCGTCCGGTCCGAAGATTCGTGAAGTTTGTACGAATTGTCCTACCCCTCCACACCAACGAGTCCAAAGGCAAAGTTTAAAAAAACCAATGGGTAAAGCGGGAGCAGCAATCACGCTAATGACTCCAATGAGAGACTGCTGACCTCCGATTTCCGCACGAACGTCCTCACAAAGAACACAGGCTTGGATGTCTGGCGAAATCGACTCTTCGGACATTTAGATGGCGTTTTCGCCGATTTCACCCGTGCGAATACGAATGGCATCTTCGACGGCAAAAACAAAAATTTTTCCATCTCCAATTTTTCCAGTCTTGGCTGCGGCAGAAATAGCAGCAACCGCCTTTTCTACAAGGGAATCAATCACTACAATCTCAATTTTTACCTTAGGGAGAAAGTCTACTGTGTATTCGCTCCCTCGGTATATTTCCGTATGACCCTTCTGTCGTCCAAATCCTTTGACTTCACTTACCGTCATACCTTCGATGCCGATTTCAGAAAGAGCTTCTTTCACATCCTCCATCTTAAAGGGTTTAATAATGGCCTCGATTTTCTTCATGTCTGAGAAGTCTTATTCAATTTTATACCGGATATGCAAGAGGGAGATTCACTTCCTGTCTCTTTTTATCAGGACTTACGCAAAAACAGGGGAAAACGAGCGAGCTTTTCTCTGGAATCTGCGTAAGTCCTATTTATAAAATTTTCAGCAGTATTTTGTATTGAATGATTACTAAAGAGGCTCCAAATTAGCGCTCCTCCGCTGAAAGGGGGCGTAGCTCAACGGTTAGAGCAGGCGGCTCATAACTGCTTGGTTCCCGGTTCGAATCCGGGCGCCCCCACTTCATCTGTATTTCCACACGAAAAAAACAGATCAGGTCATAAGTTCTAATATACTTATGAAGAATTACTTAAACAATGGAGGAAGGGGGGGGTGAGGAGAAATTTGGGACCTGCTTTCAACCCAAGGGCCAATTCCGGTGGTTTTCTTTTTCGTACTTTCTTCAGTGTGGTCCACTCTTCGGCTTTGAGCACTCTCTCTTTGCAAGGCTGCTTGGAACCAAAAATTCCAGGAAAATTCATGCTCATTTTATACCGGTTTCGTTATATTTCGTTATATATGCTATGAAGTTCTATCGGAAAAATAAAAATATTATAATGTCCTATCAAAAAGAGCGTTACAATCAATTTGAAGTTACGCTTTTATATCCCCCCGATGAGGTTGGGAAACAAGAAAACAGGAATGAAAGCTAACTTCCTAACGGTGCAAAATTTTCACGATCTGGCGGAAGAAGAAACGGATGCCTATCGAATCTTTGTTTTACCTGGAGCATGGGGTGAACGCTGGGGCAAGGATGTTCTCATTTCTCATTTTCAAAAGTCTGATTTAGACATCGCTTTAAATCAATTGGATGTTTGGACGGAAAAAGTTTCTTGGAAGCCTCAGCATATTTTTGCTCGGCAACTCGTAAAACAACCGGGAAAGAAGGATGTGCCCTCTGTTGTGCGTGGCGGAGAATTTTCTCCCCATCAAATTGTTCATGAAAATGGGCTGAAATACGAAATCGATTTTTCCGCTGGTTATTCAGTGGGTCTCTTTTGTGATCAACGGTCAAATCGGCGCATTTTGATGAATGATAAACCACGAAAGACATTAAACTGCTTTGCTTATACCTGTGCATTTTCTGTGGCGGCCGCGTCGGTTGGCAGTCAAACTCTAAGCATTGATTTGGCTGCTCAAGCCCTGGCAAGAGGGAGAAAAAATTTCTCTCTTAATGGAATTTCCTTAGCAGGACACCGATTTATTACAGACGATGTGGTTTCTGTGCTCAAACGTCTTTCCCGAAGAGGAGAAAAGTACGATTGTATCATTCTGGATCCCCCCACTTTTTCTCGCTCGTCCAAAGGAACTTTCCAAGTGGAGCGTCATCTTCTCCCTTTGTTGCGAATCGCACTCGACTGCGCTGCTCCACGAGCACGTTTGCTGCTTTCCACTAATTGCTCATCTCTGCAAATAGCTCATTTACAAGAGATTTGCTCAGAGATTTCCTTAAAAAGGCCGATTTGCTTTCGCCATGGTGAATCTCAATGCGATATTTTAGGAGGACGGTCGTCCTCGACGTTGTGGATGGAATTAGAATAAAAGCTAATATTTATATATGCGCACCCCTCCACAAGTCTCCCATGTAAGTATTGGTTCGGATGAGGCTCTTAAGCTGGAAGGGCGATTAGATGCCGAGGGGACCGCTGCGATTTGGGCTGAGGCTATCCGTTTAGCTCAAACTTCTCGGGTTTCTTGCATAGATGTTCAGGCCGTGGATTACTGTGACAGTGCTGGAATTGTTCTGTTGATTTATCTGCAGAAGAATTCGCCACGTAAGGAAGGCGAATTGGAAATTCGGGGTCTTTCCCCTCAATTTCAAGCGCTTTTACCGTCTGGAAATTACCGGGATCATTCCACTCATCCTCGCGTGATTCCCTTTCCGGAAATTGTAGGGCGTCGGGTAATAGATTTTTTAAGAGATCTTTACATTCAAGTGGTTTTCGCCGGGGAACTGTTTATCACCCTATCCTCTGCATTGTCGCACCCAAAACGGATTCGCTGGAAGACGTTTTGGGCAATATTCGAATCGGCAGGAATCAACGCTTTACCCATTATCACCCTGATTGGA
Organism: Verrucomicrobiota bacterium; assembly: GCA_023269545.1. Lineage (GTDB taxonomy): Bacteria > Verrucomicrobiota > Verrucomicrobiia > Chthoniobacterales > Xiphinematobacteraceae > Xiphinematobacter. Next base: position 46,266 of record JAHFTB010000016.1, read on the forward strand.
TTTTTGACTGGCTGCATTCTTACTTTTCAATCTCTGCTCCCTCTTCGGCAATTTGGGGTCGATATCTTTGCGGTAAATTTGACGGCTCTGGCACTTTTGCGGGAATTAGGCCCCATTATGACTGCAATCGTATTAGCAGGCAGATCCGGATCGGCATTCGCAGCTGAAATAGGGACCATGAAGGTGAATCAAGAATTGGATGCTCTTACGACGATGGGTATAGCTCCTCTGCCTTTTTTGGCGGTGCCACGGATTCTAGCTGCGCTAGCTACAACTCCCTTGCTAACGATTTATATGAATGGAATCGGCATCGGGGGCGGTATCTTAGCTATGATCAGCCTGGGGTTTTCGCCCGGGCTTCTCTGGACTCAATTGATAGGAGCCGTGGAAATCAAAGATATCCTGAGCGGCATACTAAAATCAGTCTTTTTTGGATTCCTAGTTTCCTCCATCGGATGTCTGCGAGGGTTGCAAACTGGTGGTGGAGCGGTTGCCGTCGGGGATTCCACTACACGATCTGTGGTAAGTGGTATTGTCCTGGTGGTTGTGGCAGATGCTATTTTCTCAGCTGTATTCTATGCGCTAAAATTTTAGTATATCGACTTGGGATAATGTGGTATAATTCTTATGCACCGGAAAGCCTGAAAGATTCCATCAATTCCATGAATACCCCGAAAATGGCGGCAGAAAGGACGTCTGGCATTACCAGTATGCAATATAGTTGCGAACTATATTTTATACTAAGCAGTTGGCTATCACTAAGTTAATTGATTGCCTTCAATCTCTATTATATTATTTCCGGGCCCGCACATATGAATGGCAAAGAGGATCCCATTTTAATCGTGAGAAATTTAAAGAGTGCCTATGGGAATCAAGTGATCTTACAGAATGTGTCATTTGAGGTTTCCCGAGGGGAAATTTTAGTGATCCTAGGCACTTCCGGATGTGGGAAAAGTACCTTGTTGCGCCATTTAATAGGCCTTGATGCGCCCGTCGCAGGCGAAGTTCTGATTGAAAGGAAAAATATCATTCATGCCACAGATCCTGAACGAACAGCCTTATTACGGCGCATAGGCGTCATGTATCAAAGCGGGGCTTTGTTCGGATCCATGACCCTCAATGAAAATATTCTCCTTCCTGTGGAGGAATTTACCCATCTGCCTCCGGAGGCACGCCAATTGCTCGCTTGGTTGAAACTTACGGCAGTGGGCCTTGAAAAGTATGCTGATCACCTTCCATCGGAGATCAGTGGGGGAATGCAGAAACGTGCCGCCCTTGCTCGTGCTATGGCTTTGGATCCAGTCATTCTTTTTCTTGATGAACCTTCTGCGGGTCTCGACCCTGTGACCTCGGCTGATTTGGACGAACTGATTTTGCGCCTGAACCAAAGCTTGGGCATCACTTTCGTCGTGGTTACCCATGAATTGTCCAGCATTTACGCCATAGCCACTCGGGTGATTATGTTAGATTCTTCTGAGAAAACCATCATTGCACAAGGATCGCCTATTGAACTTAGGGATTCTTCTTCGGATTCGCGAGTCCGAAATTTTTTCATGAGAAACTCAAAAAAACGGAGTGAAAAGAGCGAATGAAACCCTCTTTCTATTTCCGCGTTGGGCTATTTGTACTCGGAGCTTTTGCTATTTTAGTCACTGCTCTGATTGCTTTTGGTGGCGGCAACCTTCTGCGTCCCAAACTTTATATTGAAACGTACGTCATGAGCTCCGTGCAGGGCGTGGATATTGGAAGCCCTGTAAAGTTCCGGGGTTTGACGATTGGAAAGGTTTCCAGCCTGGAATTTGCCTTTAATGTATATCCTCAACAAGAAGATGAAAATGCGTACAATTATATTCGGGTGGTTATGCAAATCGACCGCCAGGTTTTCCCGGGTATGTTTAGAGATAGCGCCCGTGCGGTTTTGGACCGAAGTATTCAACATGGATTGAGAATTCGTATCGAACCGCTTGGAATTACGGGTTCGAGTTATATGAACTTGGATTATGTAAGTGTTCCCAGTCATTATTCTATGCCTAACATTCAGTGGAAACCACGTTATGCATACATCCCAAGCGCGCCAGGAGAAGTCACAGGACTATTGGATTCCGTAAATAAAATTATGCGAGACTTGGAGACTATCAATATCGGTAAAATGGCACAAAAGCTTTCTCTTCTCCTGCAGAATATCAATCAAGCTCTCGACCAATTACAGGTTCGGGAATTGAGAGAAGATGTCGATTCCCTCATTATTCAGTTAAAACAAGCCACCCAGGACGCTCAACTGGGCAAGCTCTCTAGCAAAGCATCTTCTTTTTTCGACAAATCCACTTCTTTGGTGCAAAATTTGGATAAAACCAATCGAACACTGGAACGGACCCTTAAAAATTGGGAATCAGTTGGTGATGAATCAAAAAATACTCTCCAAAGTCTTCAACAGATTTCTGAGGACGTGAAAAGGCGACCATCGGTTCTGTTCTGGGGGAAACCATCTTTGGTAAAAAAACAACGCTGAGAGGGGCGTTTTTCCACGCGAGATGGATGGAAGTAATGCCGATGAAAGTAGTAGCTAGCTTTAATTTCATCACATTAGCATTATAGCGGAATTCCGGCTCTCCGCTAGATGCAGTGGGTAAAAGGAAGAGAGAATTATTTTTTTAGAAGAGGCGAGCGGAGCACGCGGAGAAGAGGATCAAGGGCCTCATTGCCGACAGGGCTGCCTCATTAAAAATAGATTGAAAAATAAAGAGATGGGGGTTGCAAATTGACGCAAATGATTCGACAGGAATCGGGATGAAAAAAGAAGAGAATGGGTTTATTGACTTTTTAAAAGGAATACCAGATCACCGAATAGACAGAAGAAAGCTGCATAAAGCAGAAGAAATTTTGTTGATAGTATTTTGTGG
>JAHFTB010000045.1 GCA_023269545.1 Verrucomicrobiota bacterium
CATGGAAGGCGTGGCAATTGTTTGCCCATGCCAATTGACAAAGTCCCGATGAACATTGGATACAAAAGCGGCCTTACGAGTTTCGAGGGGATTTAGCCAAAGCTCGCATGCCGGCAAAAAAACTCCTTTGTTAAACTGAACTTCCATGCCAATTAATGCATTGCTATATTAGTCGTTGAATCTCAATGCATTAGTTAAACATAAGCCTGTTATTGTCAAGATATTTATGTAATGGGTTGTGTTCCCACTCACACATGAACTGACAGAAGGTTCCATAGGGGAAGTCCTATAAAACGAGCATGAATTTTCCTGGAATTTTTGATTCCGGCATTGTGACAAAATAGAGTCTGTATCTTCAGATAACTATCCCCTATTATTGTCCGAACTTTCTCAATTTCAAAAAAGTGTTCTCTTGAGTGATATCCACAAAAAGATCCTCCTGATTGAGGATGACCCTTCTCTGGGAATGCGGTTGCGTAATGGACTGCAGCAAGAAGGCTATGTCACCTTTCTGGCAAAGACGGGCCAGGAGGGCCTGATACAGGCTCGCAGTGGGGTGCATGCTCTGATCATTTTGGACTGGATGTTGCCTGATTTACAGGGCATCGAAGTATTACAGTCCCTTCGGGAGGAAGCCATACGGCTACCTATTTTATTTCTCACTGCACGCGATGCAATCGAAGATCGGGTGTTGGGACTTGACGCCGGCGCCGATGACTATTTGGTCAAGCCATTTTCCTTTTCCGAACTCCTCGCACGAATTCGAATGCTACTACGACGCCACAAGCATTCCCTTACTAAGACACTTACCGTGGGTGAGTTAAGTATAAATCTGTTGACCCGCAGCGTTTCCCACTCCGGACATTCGATTGACCTCACCCCTCGGGAATTCGATTTGTTAGCTATTTTGATCAATCACCGCGGTGAAGTTGTCAGCAGAGAAGTCTTAGTTCAAGAAGTTTGGCGTCAGGCCGGACGCCTCACTTCACTGGATAATGTGATTGATGTGCATGTCGCCCATCTGAGAAAGAAATTACAAGCCATTATCCATAAGGATATTATAGAAACAGTTCGGGGTCTCGGATATCGCCTCCCTTAGGAATCTGTTCATGCAGGGGAGAGAGACCGGGAATTAGCAAAGAGAGAGCATCTGCGGCGGTCGAATTAAGCAGCCCAGCTACCTTAAGGAAATTTCAGTCGATTCCTTTCGTGAATCTTTGCGCATATACGCAATTTGTGAGTTCACCTCAACCGGAAAAATGTTTATGCAAACATCCAAATCATTTGCAGCAGATTCAACTAAAGTAGAAAAACATTCCAAATCCAAAAATAAACTTAACAATTTACTTCGAGAAGTCGCGCAAGGAGATACTGATCACGCGGTACGGCTCATGCAGAGCAGTCGCAGAGGATTAACAGATACTGAAGCGGAAGAGCGATTAAAGGGATTTGGTAGAAATGAAGTTGCGCACGAAAAACCATCTCCATGGTACAGGCAACTTGCCAGGGCTTTTTATAATCCATTCATTCTGGTTTTAGCGATACTTGGAATCGTTTCTTGCTATACGGACATTTATACTCCGCTTCAGACTATTCGGGATTCCATGCCGGATGCCCGCCAAATAATATCCCAAATCGATCCAGCGGGCAATACTCAGTCTATGGCGGATGCCATTGCTAAAACATTAGACTATCCTGGACGGCAAACGAAGTTTACTGAGGAGGTTCAGAAAATCTTGATTGCCTCCGAAGGGAAGAGCAGCGAGCGACGCAAGATGCTTTATAAAATGCTTCGTCATGCGGATGCCGACTCTAAGGTTGTGGAAGTGGGTGAGGCACTCCGTACATCAAAGCCCACCAAAGAATCTCTGGAAGCTCATCTCATCGCCACACAGTCGACAGAGGAGGGGATCAAAAATGCTAAAACTATTTCCGAAAGATTATTAGAGGTCCTAAATGCCAATCCAAAGAATTATCATACTGCATCCCAGAATTTTATTCAGGAAGTCCTGCAAGTGCAATTAAGCGAACGGGCGCAAGCTGTGACTGATGGGTTGCAAAAAGCACCGCCCAATCAGCGGGCCGAAGTAGTTGCCGCTACGTTAAATGATGCGGATGCGGATTGGCGGACGGTCATTGTAATGAGCACTATGATTATTGTGAGTGCCTTATTGCGCTTTTGGCAGGAATTCCGCTCTACCAAAGCGGCGGAAAGGTTAAAAGCCATGGTCCGCACAACCGCTACGGTGATTCGTAAAATGGATGATCAGAAAGAAACCAGCGATGCCACTCTCATTTCCGCGATGGGCTCTATTCCCGGAAAGAAAGAAGTTCCCATGGCAGAGCTCGTTCCCGGCGACATTATTCAGCTTTCAGCGGGAGATATGATCCCCGCTGACGTGCGGTTACTACAAACAAAGGATCTGTATGTAAGCCAATCCGCGCTCACGGGAGAATCTATGCCTGTTGAAAAAATCGACAATTTGGCCGCTGTTGTCGAAAAGAAAGCGGATGCGGTAGTGACCTCCATCTCTGATCCGCTGAGTATTAATACGCTCTGCTTCCTTGGTACCAATGTGGTCAGCGGATCGGCTACGGCTATTGTTGCTGCTACCGGTGAACGTTCGATGTTTGGTTCGCTGGCAAAATCCGTACTCGGTCACCGTGCTCTGACGAGTTTCGATAAAGGTGTCAACAAGGTGAGCTGGGTGCTGATTAAGTTTATGCTCGTCATGGTGCCAATTATTTTCGTGATTAATGGCTACCTAAAAGAAGATTGGAAGCAGGCGTTTCTTTTCGGCATTGCTGTCGCGGTAGGATTAACACCCGAAATGCTTCCTTTGGTAGTAACCGCTAATTTAGCAAAGGGAGCGGTTGCTATGTCACGCCGCAAGGTCATTGTAAAACGATTGAATTCAATGCAGAATTTTGGGGCTATGGATGTGCTATGTACGGATAAGACAGGCACTCTCACAGAAGATAAGGTCGTCTTAGTAAGACATCTGGATCTGGAAAATCGGGAAAGCGAAACGGTTATTAAGTTGGCCTATCTGAATAGTTTCCATCAAACCGGACTTAAAAACCTCATAGACGCGGCGGTGATTTCTCGTATGGAGGAACGTCTCCCAGAATTAGCAAAACAGCAACGCGACTTTCGCAAAGTGGATGAAATTCCATTCGACTTTGTCCGTCGCCGCATGACAGTGGTTATACAAAAAGATACTGCCCACCAACTCATGATTTGCAAAGGTGCAGTAGAGGAAATCTTCGGCATCTGTAACAAAGTGGAGGACAGCGAGGGGAAACTGGTTTCTCTTCAGCCTACAACTCGCGTGAAAGTACGCGAACTCGTAAGCAGTCTCAATCGTGATGGCTTACGCGTCATCGGAGTCGCTTATCGTCTATTGCCCAATCAAACAGAACATTATACGGTTGCCGATGAAGCCGAAATGGTATTGGCGGGTTACATCGGTTTCCTCGACCCTCCAAAACCTTCGGCTCAAGCCGCCATCAAAGTTTTGCGTGATAACGGCATCGCAGTAAAAATCCTTACTGGTGACAATGAAATCGTTACGGCAAAAGTTTGTCGCGAGGTCGGACTCGACGCCAAACGTATTGTCATAGGTGCGGAAACCGAGTCTCTATCGGATGATGAGCTGGCCGATGTAGCGGAAAACACTGTTGTGTTTGCTAAGATGAATCCGATGCAAAAGGCACGTGTGATTCGTGCGCTACAATCGAAAAACCATACGGTAGGATACATGGGAGATGGTATTAATGATGCGGCAGCATTGCGTGATGCGGATGTCGGCATTTCCGTGGATACGGCGGTGGACATCGCAAAAGAATCCGCGGATATTATCTTGCTCGAAAAGAGTCTGATGGTGCTGGAAGAAGGAGTACTTCAAGGTCGGGCCGTCTTCGGAAATATTATTAAATATATTAAAATGACGGCTAGCTCGAATTTTGGAAACGTTTTCAGCGTTTTGATAGCAAGCGCATTCATTCCGTTTATGCCGATGTTACCGATCATGCTACTCATCCTCAACTTGCTCTACGATTTTTCGCAGCTCTTCCTGCCATGGGATCGTATGGATAAGGAGTTTCTTAAGCAGCCACGTCGGTGGCAGGCTGGTGGACTTGCACGTTTCATGATATTGATCGGACCTATTAGTTCTATCTTTGATGTCACGACCTTCCTGCTCCTGTGGTACGTATACCATGCCAATGCAGCTGTTCATCAATCCTTATTCCAAAGCGGTTGGTTTATTGAAAGCCTGCTTTCTCAAACACTGATCGTTCATATGATTCGGACACAAAAAATTCCGTTTATTCAAAGTACTGCCTCCTTGCCCATTCTTATTTCCACCGGTGTCATTATGGCCATAGGAATCGTAATACCATTTACTAGTTTTGGTACGAGCATAGGAATGGTTCCATTGCCAATGAGCTATTTCCCATGGTTGATAGCCACTTTGGTAGGTTACTGCGTGCTCACACAAGTACTGAAGAAAGCGTATATTAAGAAATTTGGAGATTGGCTCTGAATAAAACAGCGGCAACGAACCCGCTGTCATCCATCCCTACTCGGATATGTATCCGAGCAGGGATTTCAATATTATAATTGACGTTACGTACTTTTAGAAATTCCGCTATCACACCATATTATAATCAAATTTAGGTTTTTTTGTGAAAAATCGGAGGATAAGACCGGATCCTCACTGCGAGGAGAATGATGAGGACTCCCACTGGAATAAGAAAGAGAGAGAAAAATTGTCCTCGCGATATCCCCGCAATCAACGAAGCATCGGGCTCGCGAAAAAATTCTACGAAGAAGCGAAAGAACGCATAAAAAATAAAAAACATGCCGGTGAGAACGCCATTAGGCAGACGAAACCGGGTACGAAAAACCCAGAGTAACAAGAAGAGAAGCACTCCTTCCAAAAGAGCTTCATAGATTTGAGAAGGATGCCTAGGGGTCAGAGACGTTGCCAGAAGATGTTGTAGCGGCGGTGATGCAGGCACATTGGCAAGCAGCACGTCCAAAGAAGCAAAGTCAGGTCGAATTCGGGAAGCTTGATTCAGGAGAGACTCAGCTTTATAAGGATCTACAAAATAGAGCTCACGTGGAAACTGAATAGCCCAGGGAAGCGTAGATGCCCTGCCAAAGAGTTCGCCATTGATAAAATTTGCGCAACGGCCAAAGAAGAGTCCTATAGGCGCAACCACAGCAATGTTATCAGCAGCATTCAACCATGAAATTCGATATTTCCGTGCGTAGAGGGTGGTAGCAATGATCAAACCTATCATACCGCCATGGCTGGCCATACCTCCTTGCCAGATTTCGAAGAAACTCCATGGCCTCTGTAAAAATGATGGGGTATCATACAAAAGCATGTATCCGAGGCGCCCTCCAATAAGCGTGCCAAGCACTACCCACCAAAGCATGAAATCAGCCACCTGTGCAGGCTGCATATCCGAGTATCCTCGGCGAACCAGCAGACGGTAGAGCCAAAATCCACAGAGAAACCCAAGGACATAAGAAAGGCCATAATAACGAATTCCAAAATTCTGTCCAAATTGAACGAGGAAAGGACTTAAGTGATGAACGTAATAAGCGAGGAGCATGAATGTCGAGTGGTGAGTCCATGCGCAACTGTTTATTGCGTAGACTGCAGATCCCATTTTTATACAGCTTCTGCCAGATAAAATGAAAGTTTTAAGATACTTTGGAAGGATTGGGAGAAGAATCCCAAACATATCTGGTAAATAAAACCTTCAGCGTGGCAGTCAGAGGTACGGCTAACAGTGCCCCCATGAAGCCTCCAAGCACGATGCTCCATCCCAGCACGGAGAGAATCACGGTAAAGGGATGCAGCCCCACAGAATCTCCTACAATCCGAGGAGCGATGAACATGCTATCGACCTGGTTCGCTACTACGAAGATCACTGTGACGATGAGAGGATGCCAGGGATCTCCAAATTGAATGATGGAAATGAATAGTGCCGGGATCCAGCAGATGGTAAGGCCTATATAGGGAACCATGGCCAAGATACCCACCATCAGTCCGATTAAAACGGCAAAATCCAATCCTACCAGAAGTAAAAAAACCCGATGATAGCTCCATCGATGAGGCTCACAATGAGCTGTCCTCTGAAAAAATTGATAAGATATTCGTTGATCTCCGTGAGAACCGCCACGACTTCACTCTTCAATGGGGAAGAGCGTAAGGGGAGATAGTTCATCCAACGCGCACCAATCGAAGGTCCTTCTATCAGCAAGAAAAAAAGGAAAATGGGAACTAGTATCAAGCTCAGAAGAACCGCCAACATGCCGACCACTCCACCGACGCTATTTTTTATTAAGTTCCCTATGGCGCCTATCATAGCGGGAACAAGTTGTTCCAGCCATTTCATACTGTCATTCACTACATTTGCGGCATAAGCTGCGAAAGGATCTGCTCCCCCCCCCATTGAGTCTGACCGGTGTAAAAAAGACATTTCTTCGAGCCGGCGAAGCTGATTGATCCCTTCATAGACTAGTTCTTTTATCCGATTTGCATACTGCGGAAATTGCTGGAGAAATTCATTTCCTTGCCTGTAAGCAGCCGGGGCGACCCAAACGAAGACAGAAATGAATGCCAGGAGAATCATCAAAAAAATCAACAGTGCCGCCCATATCCGGGACATACCGCACTTACAAAGCCATTCCATCGCGGGTCCTAGTAAGTAGGCCAGGATGACAGCAATCGCAAGGGGTATAAGAAGTATCTGCAGATAGACTACTAACTTCCCCAACAAAAATACACTGAGAGCCAATGTGCCTACTAAAAGCAGAATTGCCAGCGCCGTTAAGGCCGCCCACCACGTCTTTCGCTGGAAGGTTGAAGGGGGCTCCATGTGAGTTGGTAGAAGTAGTGGGGGAGTTCTCGATTCTTTGTGATAGAGCAAATGCCCTATAGCAGAAAAGATATTACATTCCTCTACCCACTATAGCGAAGCCAGTATAAAATGAGTTTCAACTCATTTTATACTGGCTTCGCTATAATCTACTGGCGGCGGCAAATCGTCACTCGCTTTAAACGGGCATCTTCGGAAGGACTCACAGTGATCAAATCCGGATCGTCTACAAATGCATTGTGCAGCAATCGTCGATCATAGGAGTTGAGAGGATCCGTATGGAGAGGACGCCCTGATTTTCGTACCGTCTCAGCCAAATGCTTAACTTTCTGCACAAATGTATCGTCTCGAATCGCACGGTAATGCTCCACATCTATGATGACACGAGGGGCATGCCGGTCTCGAGTCTGAAGAATGCGATTCACCAAAAATTGGAGATCATCCAAAATTTCTTCGCGTCGCCCGATCAAACGCTCTGCGTCATTCGTCCGAACTTGTAAGACCAGGTGTTCGTCACGATACTGTTCATCAATTTCACAAACAAAACCTAAGTAGCCCAGAATGGTATCAAGAACCTCCGCAGGTGTCTGGCTCATTCCGCTATTTTAAAACAAGGTAAGCAATGGGGCCAGGAAGAAATAACAAGTTTAGAGCAAACTGGTTATTCATCGTCATTCCTGCAACCGGATGCTAACCAGGAAGAGTGGTCCCGCTCTGAGCTATCCACTCGATGGATTTTACCAACCTCGTACCTTCCGTTTCGTTTTAGCGGCTTCGCGACGCTCGGCGACATGCTTTTTTTCGAGTTTCGGCAACGGCTGATTTCTAGTCAGATAAAGCTGGATAATGGAAAAAAGATTTTGGGTGGTCCAATAGAGTGCCAACCCGCTTGCATAGTTATAACAGAACGCAAGAAAGATGATTGGCATAAAGTAGAAGACTCGCTGTTGCACCGCGTCGCCGCTTTTAGGAGAGATCGCCATTTGCCAAACCATGGTGCCAGCCATTAGAATGGGAAGCAGATTGATCGGGAATCCAAGCACATGCGCCACGGTATCGGGCTGGGAGAGATCATGAATCCATAGAAATGAGCTGTTTCGAAGTTCGATGGAGGTACCGAGCATCGAATAAAATCCGAAGAAAATCGGGATCTGAATGATCATTGGAAGACAACCGCCAAAGGGATTTACTCCGTATTCGCGGTAGAGCTTCATCATTTCCTCATTCATCTTCTGCGGCTCGTCTTTGTACTTTTCGCGCAGTTCAGTCATTTTTGGCGTGAGCACAGACATGCGTCTCATCGCCTGAGTGGCCTTGTTTTGCAGAGGCCAAAGGCACATTTTGATAATCAATGTCAGGGCCACGATCGCCCAAGCATAGTTCCCAAAAATACTATGGAGTTTGTTCATTCCCCAAAGCAGTGCTTCGCTGACAATCTTGAAAGGACCATACTTCAGCACGCCATCTTGCCCTCCCCCAATAGCCTGCAACCGATAGAGCTCCTTGGGACCCGAATAAATCAGAAACGATTGCACCACAGTTTGTCCTGGGGCAAGATGGAAACCGGAGAGCTCCATGGCACCAAAAATTCCATGCAATCGTGGAGCGCCGACCAAATCAGTCCGGCTTGCCCAAACCCCATTTCCGGAAGAGCCCGTGGAGTTGAGGATGGTACAAAAGTACTGGCTGCTCACGGAAACCCATGTAAGAGGAGCGTGTTGCTGATATACCGCCGCAGGAGCACGGGTTTCAATTCCCACCAGAGGAATCCTGGAACCGTCAAACCAATTGACATCGATAGCGGTCAGTTTACTACCATTTGACCAGTCAAATTGAGTGTAAGTGGACAAATCTGTGTGGTGAATAGGGGCGGCACTTCCCACTCCAATCCAATACGAAGGCCAGGAAATATCCGTCTGAGTCGGATTGTGAAAAGTGAGTTCGAGCTGAACCCGGTACTCATCCGCTTTGTTCTCAGAGGAAGGGACTGAGAAGCGTTTGGTCACCTGAAGCCCATTTTCTAAAGTTCGGGTAAATGTGGCGCTATGCGCAGCGTCATCCACAGTCATTCCGAATCCCTCCAGAGGGATGCCGGGATTGAATCCTAAGGCCCCAATAGGAAATTTATCGTCATTATTTAAACTAACGGCTTTGTTATTTTCAGCCAAGTGCTTGGATACCGTCACATTGGCAATGCCTCCGGCATTGTTTGTAAAGAGGTAATCCACCGCCAGTCCCCGCAGGGTGGCAGTCTCGGGAGGCATCTGCGTAGAGGTCGGATGCGCTAATGAAGGAGAGGGCTGCATCGTCGCCGAAGTAGCACTGCCTGCCTTCGTAGATTCTGCCGTCCCAAAGGAAACCGCAGCTACAGGGGGATGCTGCGGTGGAACATATGTTTTTAAGTAATACCATTCCCAGGCCACAAGGCCGAGAACTGACAAAATCAAGCCGATCCAAGATTTACGATCCATGTGATTCAGAATTAATATTTTGTGGATGCTGTGGAAGTGGGTCGTACCCGCCCCCACCCCAAGGGTGACATTTGCAAATACGTCGGAAGCTCATTTTTAAACCACGTCGGACTCCTTGGGTTCGCAAGGCTTCCACCGCATATTGAGAGCATGAGGGCTCGAATCGACATCCCGCTCCAAACCCCACGAGAACGTGAAGAAGGGGAGAAAGGAAGAAATGATACCCTTTCAGCAAAAGAATCAGACTAAAACTGAGAACACTGGAAAGCCACCTCATTGCAAGGGAGGAAAAATAGAGAGCCGGTGAATAAGAAGCAAACATTCCTCTTGCAAAATAGAAAATGGTGTCGACGACGCTCCCGGTTTGACTGTTATCACTAACGATCCGGAAGATAGTTGTGGCAGTAACCGACGAAAAATCTCACGAAGTTGCCGCCGAATCCGATTCCTCTCCACAGCTCCTCCCACTCTACGAGAGGTGACCAACCCAATACGTATACCAGAACTTTCCTTCAAATACGATATCCGCAAATGCAAAGAATGAACTGTTTTTCCCTGTTGCCGGACCTTTTGAAATTCCCTCGAAAAAGCCATTCGAACTGACTTCGGCCACTTGGAACCAGAACCAGCAGAAGGAACCATGGAAGCTTGAATTGTCTCAAGCTTGCGTGTGGCGGGCGTACGGGATTTCAACACCCTTGGGCAGCAAGCGTTTGCGTCCACGCTGACGTCGGCGACTCAAAATAGCGCGCCCGCCTTTTGTTTTCATCCGTGCGCGAAAACCAAACTGCCGTTTACGCGTGCGCTTGGATGGTTGATAAGTGCGTTTCATTAAAAAGGAAGAAATTGAACGAGCCAAAGAGGATGAATCCCCCCTCCATGAGTGTCAACACCGAAATCCGCAGGAATTTTCCAAAGCCTCTCGCACTGTAGGATAGCTAAAGGAATATCCAGCCTGTTGAGCACACGTCGGAACGACATACTGACTATCCAAAAGGAGATGCGAGAGATCCCCCAGTGCCCAACGGAGAGCAAAAGCAGGCGCAGGTAAAATAGTCCAACGATGCAATGCCCGCCCCACTTCATGGGTGAAATCCCGATTGCGAATAGGGCTCGGCATCACAGCATTGACTGCTCCGCTCATCTCGGGATGTTCAACGCAAAAAACGGCCAGCCTCGCAACATCCTCCACATGGACACAAGACATCCATTGCTCGCCCGATCCCAGCGCCCCCCCTAACCCAGCACGGAAGATCGACCTGATGAGTGGAAAAGCTCCTCCGGCACGGCCAATCACAAAACCGAATCGCAGCCGCACGGTTCGTAGAGGCTCGGCCCGCTTGCTCTCCGCTTCCCAGGCTCGACACACTTCGGCTAAAAATCCTGAACCCGGAAGAGAATTTTCGTCGCATAGAGTCTCGCCAGTATTGCCATAGTAACCAATAGCCGAGGCAGCAACCAAGCATTTGACTCCCTGTTCCTTAGCCAGAGCATCCACAACCCGCCGAGTCATTTGAACCCGACTCTGTAAAATTCGCTGTTTCTTGGCGTGGTTCCACCACCCAAAGAGTGACTCTCCAGCCAAGTGAATCACAGCATCACAACCAGAAAAATCCAGTGTTTGAGTCCCCCTCCATTCGTCCACTGCCGTATCGTCTATGGGAGGATTTCGGGAAAATCCAACTACTTGATGAGGAGACGAAGATGCCAGATAGTCGCCAATAGCTTGCCCAATAAAACCAGTCGCTCCGGTAATCGCAATTTTCATCGGGGTGGAAATTTTCGGTGAAGCCATCGAAGAGGGAACTTTTTGCCAGGACAATCCGTGGGCTTGGGGTTGATCTCTCGGTGACCCAGTACAATGGCCAAACGTCCCTTAAAGCGCCCCACTCTTCCACGCAAGTAAGAAATAAGTTCTTCGAGCGCCGCCAGTTGCTGAGGAGTAGGAACATCTCGGTTATAGTCACCCACCAAACAAATTCCGAGGGCGATGTTATTAAGATAGTCACTAGCCACATGCCCTCCATTAATTTGCCTCCTCCACCGCTCACCAATCTCAATTTGCCCATTACCGGAGGAACGCCCATTACCAATTACAAAGTGATAGGCCAGACCATTTTGCATATGTCGAACACGACGGTGGTAAAGATCAAAAATGCGAGCATTTCCTTGCCGGGTCCCACTATTATGAACAATCACGTATTTCCAGCGACCTCGCTTTACGGGAGCCCTATCAATAGCACGACGTACGGCAGGCGTTAAATAGCGATAGCGTCGTTTGCCACCCCGGTCGCCAGCCGGAATAAGACCCTCGTCTTCTTGATAACCGGATTTTACAATTCGAATCTGAGACCGCTCTCGTTCATCGGATTTTTGTGAAGATTTCTCCCGCGAAGCTCTTTCTGTAGTCTCTCTCCTTTTTACAGTCTCCTCCTTCTCCGTACTCTCTTTTCTCTTGTGTCCTTCTTCGGATGATTTTTTCGTTCGATGAGAGGATCCCTTGTGAGTAGTGGAGGCTTTTTCAGAAGCGGAAGACTTTTCGTTCTTTTTTTGGGCAGGAGAAGGCTGAGACGTAGGGGGCGAGGGGGATATGGGGAACAAATCCTCCCGCGCCTTGAGAAACATCTCTTTCTTTTGTTGTTCAGTGAGCCCGACCAGCTTCACTCCATCCGCCAAGGATTCCTCTACATCCCACGTCCTGGCACAAGGATCGACTATTCCTATGCCCAATATTAAAAAAACCAAAAGCCTCTTGAGCATGGGAGCAATTCAGAGCATTTTAAAAAGATGGTAAATTTGGATCTCACAGCTTTTTACGGACTCTGTTTTGTAACAATGCTGGGAGCAAAAATAACGGCACAGTCGTACTCATTTTATAAGAATTTCGCTATAAAACCCGGAAAACCTAATAAGTTTTGGGATACTGTATCATATCGAAAGACTCTACTCTCGCGGCGAGCTGGCAGAAAGCGGAATTTATATATAACTTGCTCATAATAAAATAGATATCACGTTAGTGAAAACATGGAATTCGCCAAAGAACTTGGAAATTTTCGCTTCAGCCCCCATTTGTGTTTTAACAGGAGGGACCGGAGATCTTGCCCGCGCTTTGGAAGCCGAACTCAAAATCCAAGGATGGAAAGTCTTGGCCCCCTCGCGCACTGAGCTGGATGTGACAAATTCTGATGCGATTAAGGCATTCTTTGGAACGCTTTCAAAGCTTGATATGCTAGTAAATTGTGCCGGGGAACTATACGATTCATTACTCACCCAGCTAACTATCCAGCAATGGGATGCTTCCTGCGCTGTTAATCTCACTGGCGCTTTCTTATGCGCACAAGCTGCAGCCCCTCTCATGAAGCCGCCCCACGGAGGCTCTGTGGTTTTTCTATCCTCCGGTAGCGCCAAATTTGGAAATGTAGGACAAGCCAACTATGCGGCAGCTAAAGCCGGTCTGATTGGCCTTGTGCAATCCCTCGCTCGCGAATGGGGAAAAAGCAACAT
>JAHFTB010000017.1 GCA_023269545.1 Verrucomicrobiota bacterium
GCTGCAAATCACAAAAAAAGAAAAAGATCTTAAATGGGTGAGTTTAAAATGTATGCGAAAAATCTCCGGATGGGATCATGATTTCTTAGATCAGGTTATTATGGCTCGTTTTTAATGAGGAAGCTCTGTCGCTTGGTCCCTTTGGCGCAGAGCTCACCAAGCTATTTCTAAATACTAAATTTTTTCATTCTAAACGACAACTGTAGGGATAGGCATACTTTTACCCTGCCTTATCCGTGTGTTTCTTTTTGCCTTTCGTTCCAAAGATTATTAGCATGCGTATCTAATTTCTTAGCGGAGTCGATGTTTTTAGGAATAGATGCTCTTATTTCTTTAGCTCTATCCATTTTCTGCTTATCCTGCCCCAGTTGATCGTATGTTTTGCTGAGATTTTGCAGATGGATTTTTAGACTATTTTCGTGAGGTCTCAAGGCATTTTTCTTGTTATTATCCGGTGTATTTTTTATCTCGGCAGTCACATCAGTAAGCAGTTTTTTAGCTGTATTCATATCAATTAGTGTCTTGCTTATAATTGTATCTATTGACTTTTCTTTCGTCCGAAAATTTTGGTCAAAAACTATGGTAGTATATTCTATGTAATCATTTAATATACCAGTATATTTTTTTTGAATACTGGTTTGTACTTTGTCTATTTCCTGCGTGTTCTGGTTCTCTGAAGGGAATTGTTGGTTGGCATCAATTCTCTGCTGCATTTCTTTCATCTGCGTACTAGTCAATAGATTCACCGCCTTCTGTTGATTTTTTTCATTCAATTCATCCAATGAATCCCGCAGGCCCTCTAATTCATGCAAGATATTTTCTTGCAGCACTGATATCTTCTCCTGATTTTGTATTGCCCGATGCTCCGACCTTACAGGTGCGTCAGGTTGCCTATGTGCGTTTCGTGGGCGGTTGGTATGGTTGTTTAAAGAGCGGACGTAATTTCCCATTATCGGCGCTGGTCCTTGCATGCCACCAGCAGGTGAATTCTGCACCGCAGTATCTTGCAGAGGATGGGCCATTCCTAATGGTATGTTTCCGATGGCCCTTGCTAGGGAGAGTACAGATAGTCCCCAAAAATTTTTTTCCCCCAATGTGATATTTGCGAATTACCGGAAGCAGTCATATTACTCTTCTCAGAAAATATTCTCCTGTTTGTTGAAGACCGCGATGTAAATTTCAGAGACGTCAAGCCCGATTCCTTTTCAGCCTGGAGGAGAGACGTCTGGATGCTTTTGAGCGTTTGAGGGGGTAATTTAGAGTAGAATAAATTGTGGGAACTAATATTTCTAGGCATATACAGATGGGCAACTATTTTTGTTACATATGCATAAGTATATTTGTAAAAATTGGTACATTTTACTCATATAGCATTCATATAGAATATAAGGCTTAGCTAGCTTGCTGGGTGGGCGGAGCATTTACAAATGCGATGGAATGTTCTATTCAGATGAGATGAGTAGCTTCTCCTTGGGGGTGGACTATGGGACGAACTCCGTACGAGCATTAATCGTACGCTGCAAAGATGGCGCTGAATTTGGAGCTTCTGTTTATCAATATCCTAGTGGCAATCAGGGGGTTCTATTAGATTCGAAAGATCCTTATCTGGCGCGTCAGTATCCCGGGGATTATCTTCTTGGCTTAGAAAAAAGTGTGCGGGGCGCCCTGGCGCAGGCTGGTGCTCGTCGCGGATTTTCCGCCTCAGAGATTGTGGGCATTGGAGTGGATACCACGGGTTCAAGTCCCTTGCCCGTGAATGAACGAAATGTGCCCTTGGCGCTTTCGGGAAAATTTCGAAAAAATTTGGCTGCCCAATGTTGGCTCTGGAAAGACCATACCAGTTGGCAGGAAGCGGAATGGATTACGGGGAAGGCGGTTGAGCACCGGCCGGCCTACATTGCTAAATGTGGCAATAAATATTCTTCAGAGTGGTTTTGGAGTAAGATCTGGCGGTGTTTGAATGTGGCGCCGCGAGTTTTTGAGGCTGCGTATTCATGGGTGGAATTTGCGGATTGGATCCCTTCTATCCTGGCTGGCGTGCGGGACCCTCTCCTCATTCAGCGTGGCATCTGCGCGGCGGGGCATAAAGCGATGTATAGCGAGGAATGGGGAGGACTGCCGGATGCGGAATTTTTGAAGCTCCTTCACCCGGAACTTGCAGCCTTACGGTCGCGCCTCTACGCGAAGGCATATGATGCTACGGAACCCGCCGGCCATCTTTGCCCTGAATGGGCGAAAAAACTCGGTTTAAGTGCGGGAATTCCGATCGCTATTGGCGAGCTGGATGTCCATTACGGTGCCATTGGGAGTGGTATTGCCCCTGAAGCACTGGTCAAAGTGATTGGGACGTCCACATGCGACTGTGCCGTCGTTGCAGCTTCGAACAAAGTAGCGGATATTCCTGGAATTTGCGGAATCGTGCCCGGGGCTATCTTGCCGGGTTACTATGGCATCGAGGCGGGACAGTCCGCTGTGGGGGATATTTTCAAATGGTGGATTGAGAAAATCTGCGGAGGAGATGAGACGCTTTATGCAGTTTTGGAACGGAAAGCAAAAAAGCTTCACCCTGGTGAGAGCGGACTGCTTGCCCTGGATTGGAATAATGGCAACCGTACCATTCTGGTGGATCCGATGCTCACGGGGCTTCTTTTAGGAACCACCCTCCATACCACACAGGCGGAGGTATACCGTGCGCTCATAGAAGCAACTGCCTTCGGGGCACGCACTATCATTGAACGTATAGAAGAGTATGGAGTGCCGATTCGGCGCATTGTCTGTGCCGGAGGCATTACCCTCAAAAGTCCTTTATTGATGCAGATTTATGCGGATGTGACAGGGCGTGTGATGCAAGTGGCAGGGTCCAGTCAAGCCTGTGCTCTCGGATCCGCTATTTCAGCTGCAGTCCTCGCTGGAGCACACAAAGATTTTCCTACTGCGCAGGCGGCTATGACTTCGCTAAAAAGCAAAGAATATACTCCTATTCCTGTGAACCAGCGCATTTATAATGAGCTCTATGTTCTTTACCGCCGCTTGCATGATACGTTTGGTGGCAAGGAAGCGGCAGACGTGTCGCAAGTCATGAAGCAATTACTTAAGCTTTCAATTGGCAATCACTAACTAACTGACGTGAAGCACTTTGAGTAGCTCTGGGAGCAAAAAAGCCATTTTAGCCTACAAGGTTTCCTTTTTTTGCGTAACATCACTCACTAAGAATTCATCTATGAAGCTCCCCGAAATTTGGTTTGTTACGGGCAGTCAGTCTCTCTACGGAGAAGCGACATTGCGTCAAGTAGCTGCGGATTCGCAAGAAATCGCAAAAGCCCTCGATCATTCCGCACAAATCCCGCTGCCTGTCGTCTATCGTCCGGTTCTCACCACGCCGGAGGCTATTCGCACGCTTTGCCAAGAAGCAAATTCCACTCCCAATTGTGCGGGCCTCATTCTTTGGATGCACACATTTTCTCCAGCCAAAATGTGGATTGGAGGATTGACGCAGCTGAGAAAACCATTCGCCCATTTTCATACTCAATTCCATCGCGATCTTCCCTGGGCAACTATCGATATGGATTATATGAATTTGCACCAGTCGGCGCATGGGGACCGCGAGGCAGGTTTTCTCCATACTCGTCTTCGTCTGGAACGCAAGGTCGTGGTCGGACATTGGAAAGATCCCGAAACCCTGAATCGACTGGGAGCATGGAGCCGATCCGCACATGCATGGCAAGATTGGCAGGGAGCCCGCTTCGTCCGATTTGGGGACAACATGAGGCAGGTCGCAGTCACTGAAGGGGATAAAGTTTCCGCAGAAATATGCTTTGGATTTTCTGTGAATGGTCACGGAGTGGGAGACCTGGTTCAGGAGGTAGGCGCAGTGGAAGATACGGCCGTGGACACTCTGGTCGCAGAATACGAAGAATGTTATGACATCGCTTCGGAACTGCGACGACAAGGAGCCAGGCACGCATCCCTTCGCGATGGAGCGCGTATTGAATTAGGACTCAGATCATTTCTGAGCGCCGGGAATTTTAAAGGCTTCACCACCACTTTCGAAGACTTGCATGGTTTAAAGCAATTGCCCGGCCTCGCTGTCCAACGTCTCATGGCCGACGGCTATGGCTTTGGGGCGGAAGGGGACTGGAAAACAGCGGCTTTAGTCCGGGCAATGAAAGTCATAGCATCCGATCTCCCCGGAGGAACTTCCTTTATGGAGGATTATACCTATCATCTGGATCCTCAGAACCACCTGGTACTCGGAGCTCATATGCTCGAAATTTGCCCAAGCATTGCCACCGGGCGCCCCTCCTTACAGATCCATCCGCTGGGTATTGGAGGAAAAGAAGATCCTGTTCGATTAGTTTTCGATGCTCCCGCGGGGGAAGCCCTCAATGCAACACTCATCGACTTAGGAAATCGATTCCGCCTATTAGTGAATGAAGTGGAAGCCGTTCAGCCTCCGGAAGCATTGCCGAAACTGCCCGTAGCTCGTGCCGTTTGGAAATGTCAGCCTGATTTTAAGACAGCCTGTGCAGCATGGATACAAGCCGGCGGAGCACATCATACCGGCTATAGTTATGCGGTGAAGACCGAAAATCTGGAAGATTTCTCCGCCATGGCGGGAATTGAATTTGTAGTGATAGATGCTAATACCCAAGCACGCTCTTTCCGAG
Source organism: Verrucomicrobiota bacterium (assembly GCA_023269545.1). Lineage (GTDB taxonomy): Bacteria > Verrucomicrobiota > Verrucomicrobiia > Chthoniobacterales > Xiphinematobacteraceae > Xiphinematobacter. The sequence goes on from JAHFTB010000017.1 coordinate 4,668, forward strand.
AAAGTTTGCGAGCGGGCGAAGTTTATTATCATTTCTCCAAAGGCTTTGTAGCATAATTTCTATGAGCAAATTTTCCGATCTTCGCGAAGAATGTTGTGAGGCGAATCAAGTGCTCTCCAAGAGCGGCTTGGTGGATTTGACCTTTGGCAATGTGAGCGTTGCCGACCGGGAGAAACAGGTCTTTGCTATTAAGCCAAGTGGGGTGGAATACGAAGCCTTACATCCCAAGGACATCGTGATCATCGATTTTGAAGGAACCTTAGTGGAAGGTCATTTGCGGCCTTCATCAGACACTCCTACTCACCGCCGGTTGCTAAAAGCATTTGAGGGAGTGCGTGCCATTGTGCACACCCATTCCCGAAATGCCGTGGCTTTCGCACAAACAGGGAGGAGTATTCCCTGTATGAATACGACCCACGCCGATTATTTTTACGGCGACATCCCGGTGACTCGGGAACTGACCGAAGCGGAAATTGTCGCCGATTACGAGTGGGAAACCGGAGGAGTGATCATCGAGTGCTTTCAGAAACTCAATCCCTTGCATATCCCGGCTGTTCTGGTGAATCGTCACGGCCCCTTCGTCTGGGGAGAGAGCGGACTCAAGGCCGTGGAAACAGCGCGGGCGTTGGAAATCGTCGCCGAAGTGGCGCTGAAAGCATTTACGCTGGAAGGGTCGTTTACACCCATAAATTATGCTTTGCGTAGTAAGCATTTTTTACGCAAACATGGCCCCACTGCCTATTACGGGCAGAATACATAAAACTATCCCCTGTTTCCCTTTACAACCGTTTTCATAACCCTATGAGATCTTTACTGATTGCTTTTTCGATTCTTGCTCTTGCCCTTCCCCAAGCCCGAGCCCAAACCTCGCACCACCAGCATCAAAGCGCCCCTCATCGGGAAAATGCCATGCACCACCACCGGGAAAAAAGCAGTCATCATCAGGGAAAGGCCGCCCCGAGTGTCCAGCAGGGTGCCACTTATCACCCCAATACCCCCCCGGGTGTTCAGATTGCCAATTTCGGTAAATCGCAATCAAATGTTCCGATCAAGCTTTATACTCTTACTAACAGCAATGGCATTTCCGTGAATCTTACGAATTACGGTGCAACTCTGGTAAATCTTTGGGTGCCAGATCGACGGGGGAAATTTGAAGATATAGTTCTTGGATACGACAGTCTGACTCCTTACTTTACTAATTCGCCGTATTTCGGAGCTACCGTGGGGCGTTATGCAAATCGTATCGCACGGGGAGAATTGAACTTGAATGGAATCACCTATCCACTTCCTATTAATAACGGACCCAATAGCCTTCATGGAGGAAAAGTAGGGTTTAATAAACGGATTTGGGCTGCGCAAATTGTCTCGCGGAAAGAACCCGCTGTGGTCTTTTCCATGACAAGTCCTGATGGAGATCAAGGTTACCCTGGAGCACTTCAAACATGGGTGACCTTTATGCTGAATAATCAGAATGAGCTGGTGATACTCTATGAGGCGACTACTCATCGCCCCACAGTTCTGAACTTAACAAATCATAGCTATTTTAATCTCGCAGGTGAGGGCAACGGGAAAGTGCTCCATTCTCTCGTGAGGATCAACGCCTCACGTTATACTCCGACGGATGCTCATTTAATTCCCACAGGAGAAATTCGTTCCGTAGCAGGGACTCCGTTTGACTTTCGAACATTGAAGCCAATCGGAGCCTCAATTCATCAAACGGGTGGAAACCCGATCGGGTACGATAATAATTTTGTTCTTAACAAACCCTTGTTTAAACAGTTCGGTTTTGCCGCCGAAGTGATTGAACCCAATTCCGGCCGTACGCTCCAGGTCTTTACGGATCAGCCTGGAATACAGTTTTATACCGCGAATTTTCTGAATGGTACTATAAAAGGAAAGGGCGGTAAGAAATACCCTCAGTATGGAGCATTTTGCTTGGAAACTCAACACTTCCCGGATTCTCCCCATCAGGCTCGCTTTCCCTCAACTGTGTTGTATCCTGGCGATACCTTCCGATCTGTAACGGTATATAAATTCGGAGTCCGTTAAAATATAGCAAATATACCGGTTTCTCTCTAGCAATTCGGTGCGGTGTGGCCAAAAATTTCAGTGCCTCCACTTCTTTTCCCCTGTGTCGTGTACCGGGCAATATTCCTCGCATTTTTGGCAGGCAAAAATAACAACCAGCTTCGAAGTCCAAGCAAAGGTTGAGCTGCCACTATTATATCCATTTCGCTTTTGGTTGCTTTCCAATCCCTTGCCCAATCCTAAACAAGCTTTGGCTAATCACTCGGCTAAGTTGGTGTGAAGATATACCTATTTTATAGCAATGACGAATTGCGCCGATTATCTAATTAATAATTGTAAGGAGTTAAATATGCGTATGAAAGAAATATTTTCGGCGCTTCTTTCATCTATAAAATACGGGAGTATCAAAAAGATATTTATGCTAAGTGATTCTTTAAAGCCGTACATCATAAATGACTCCCTGTGGGCTCTGGCTGATTATCGGACACTGAGTCAGCCAGGGTTTTTTAGAGTGAGGATAGCGCGATTCTTCCCGAGGGCCCCAAAAAAGAAAATCCACTTTTAATTTTCGAGCCAGAGATTTCCAATTGCTTTCTCCGTTCATGAGATGGTTAAAGTTCTCCAATACGGGGAGGTAGGGGAGGCCGTGGCTCCAGAGATGTCCTTCGTAGCCCACAACCCGTTTATGACCGGCGAGTGCAATGGGATGATTATAGTCCGGTGCGGCGGCAAAGCGGCTTAAGGGAGGAGTTGAGATGAGAGAAGCTTCGACATCGCGAAGTTCTGTCAAAGAAATCAAGGCATAGCCGGGTGACTTCAGGCCTCCGAAGAGGCTGATAGCGCCGGAAAAGAATAGGAGCATGCAAAGAAGGGCTCGGAACGGCCAGAAGAGGGGATGGAGTAGATATTTCCAAAGAAGAGGAATGATGGCCAGGTAAGCCCAAAGCATGAATTTGGTGTTGTCCCAAGCCCAGGGTGTAATGGAGAAGAAGCAACAACAGAGAAAGGTAAAGGAGGCAGCGAAAAGGAGGCACCGCGAAGCGGGGTCGCGATATACTGAGGGGATAAAAAAAAGGATCAGCCAGAGAATGGGTAAAATTCCGAAATTGTCCCACCAAAATTTCCAGGGATGGTCATCTTGCATCCATCCCGGAAGGAAGCGGAGGGCGGTTCCTCCATAAAATCCACCGGTGACGCACCAAATCGCGATTGTGGTGGGAATTGCGCTGATCAGGAGGAAGGTCAGTATGTACTTTCGGATGCGAGGATCTCCGGAAAGGAAAAAACCGCTCACGAGGACAAAGGTCAGGAATAGGAAGGTGTGGACATGAAAAAGTGGTAAGGTGATATAGATTCCCGCTTGCAGCCAAATGGGGACTTCTCTTTTGTTTGGCTGCAATTCCCTATTCCATTCGTAAAGGAGGGCGAGGCCCGCGGGCAAGGCATAGAGCAGTCCCCGCTGGGTGACCCACATCGAAAGAAACAGATTTTTCCATTCAGTGTGTTCTTGAAGAAAGTCGAAGTGTCCTGTGGCGAGGTGAGGAAACTCGGAGGCTCCTCCGGCAAATAAAAATGCAGCCACGGCAAAACCGCCTCCCCAGCGCCAGAGGGCCAATGCGCTGAGGCCTGCGCCAATGCTTCCCACCCAAATGAGGCTGGGGATGAGAGGGGCGCCCAAGAGTAAGAGAATGGCATTCAGAAGATCCATGCCCACCGGATAGACCAAGGGAGTGCTTGTAAGAATGGGGCTTTCGGGCCAAAAGGGGGCTCCTAAAGCGCAGTATTGGATCAATTGCATGTGCAATGCAAGATCGCCTAAGTTATAGGGCGAAAGAACGTGGAGCGCACCGTGGGAGGGATAGAGCAGCCAAAAAAAAGATCGGAAACTGATGATTGCAAAAATGAGGAGGATCAGCCATTCGCATTTCGAAGGAAGAGTGCGTTTCTCAGGTTGACAGGTATAAAAAGCTGCAATTGCGCATAGGAGAGCTGTCAAACTGCTGAAAAAGGCTCCCCATGGGCCAAGTCCATTGCAAGCAGCTGCCCAAATGGCTGCATAGGTGACAGCGGTCGCGCATGCGATCAAGGACGCCCAAAGTATTTTCACTGAATTGGAGGAGACGTCTGAGGTGTCGGATGAAACTCGGGAGGTTTGCCAAAAAACTGATGAAATGGGGCTGCCCGAAAATAGGCCACGCAATCTTTCATGCCGCTGCGCAAACGGAAATTCCTTTTATAATATGGCTCGTGCATGCGCTTTTCCACTTCGGGAGCCTCCGAATTCAAAGTCGCGATAAAATCTGCATCCACCACTTTGGGCCATTGGTTCGGTTTATGATAATATCCTACATGCAAGAAATCTCCTAGAATCCAAGGAATCGGATAATAGCTTTCTAATAGAATCATCCCGCGCAAGTTATAATTACGAGAGTCTTTCCGAGCTAAGGCGAGCGGGGGATCTGTGAAGATTCGTATTTCCGGATAAGTTTGTACATAGACATAAGGCTCTTTTTCATCTGTGGCATGGAAAAAATTCAACCGCACGCAGATGAAGAGGGAAACAAGAATTGGCAGGGAGAGGAATCCGAGGAGAAAGATTTTTCGGAATGAAAAAGAAATAGTCGATCGTTGAAAATATTTTAATAGGTCCTCTATCCCTCCTCCAAATAGGAGAAAAAATGGCCAGAGGAGGGAAATAATCAGCCAAGGAGTTTTGTAGGGAATGATGCTGTAGGCGCAAATCACACCACCCGCATAGATTGCAAGAAAGCGTCTTTGCGATGAGGCTCTGCCTATAAGTGGAAAACAAGCTAATAGTCCCAGCAAGGCGGGCCATTCGTAACGAGCTATTAAGTCGAGCCAATAGTAGTTAAAAAAACCAAGTTGTTCGGCCTTTTTTTCATGTCCGCTCACTTCTCCAAAACCTGTCTTAAACCAATCAAAAAATGCTTCGAAAAATTTTGGAATACCTGGAAAATTATGAAAAAATCCCGAGTAGAATATAATAACCGCAAGGACGACAATTGTAACACCTCCTATGAAGTCCTTGATGGTCCACTGTCTCCGCGCCCAGGGGATCATAGGTTGTGAAGGGATAATTTTTTGCCAAAAAAATAAAACGCAAAAGGTTAATAATACGGAGGCTAAGGAAATGATCCATGTTTCTTTTGTGATGAGCATCCCGGCAAAACCTATAAATGCCGTATATAAGTATTTTGTGGTTCCATAACGCCAAATTCCTAATAGTGCCCAAATAAAAAGCATGTTAAAGAGTACCAACCAGGATTCATGAATGGAATAGCGTCCGTAAAATACGCAGGCGGGAGAAACTGCCATTGCTATGGCTGCTATCGTGGCTGGCCTCCGCCCAAAAAATTCTGAAAATCGAAACATCCCTATTACCGAGAGGATGCTGGCTATTACCGCGGGCATCCGCAGTACCCACAGTGCTCTTCCAAACAAGGTTTGAAATAAATAGACTAAATAAAAATAAAATGGGCCATGATAATTTGTGGGATCGTATCGATAGCATCCCCATGCATGCATTTGATCAGCAAACCAGCCATTGACTCCCTCGTCGAAGTGTGGCGGTTTTTCTTCTAATCCCCATAAGCGCAGTGCAATGGCGATACAAACAATTAGAAATTCCAATTTGTAGTGGGTGGCGAGCAGTTTGTATTTCGTAAGAATGGTCAGTTCTCAATGATGGTGACAAAACATCCATGGATCTGACACCAATTTTTTTTGACTCATGTTCATGTCATGTTTTTCATGATAGGGCCTCTGTTTTTCGCCTCGCTGGAATCAAAAATTCCAGGAAAATTCATGCTCATTTTATACCGGTTTCGCTATGGAGGAATATTTCGCTATCCGAACTGGCCATATGGCCAGGGAAGCTTTATTTACTCTGGGATGGGTAGTCTATTTGGAGAGGTATTTCGAATCAGCACATGGGGGGAGTCTCATGGAGGCGGGGTGGGAGTAGTGATTGAGGGGTGCCCTCCGCGGCTTCCTTTGACGGAATCGGATATCCAGCCGGATTTGGATCGCCGCCGTCCCGGGCAAAGTGATATTGTCACTCCGCGTAAGGAAGAGGACAAGTGTTCTATTCTTTCAGGCATTTTCCAAGGAAAGACCTTGGGAACTCCTATTTCCATTTTGGTGCATAATGACGATGCGCGTCCGGAAGCATACCGCGAGATGGAAACTTTGTACCGTCCTTCGCATGCTGATTTTACTTATGAGGCAAAGTATGGAATTCGTAATTGGCAGGGAGGAGGCCGGGCCTCGGCACGAGAAACTATCGGTCGCGTGGCTGCTGGCGCTGTAGCCAAAAAGATTCTGCGAACATTATATCCGCAATGGGATATTTTAGCGTATGTGACAGCTATCCACGATATTTTCGCAAAGGTAGATCATGATTCCGTTTGCTTTAAAGGAATCGAAACGAGTATTGTGCGGTGTCCGGATCCGGTGGCTTCTTCCGCTATGGAGGCACGGATTCGCCAGGTGCGGGGGGAGGGGGATTCTGTGGGAGGGATTCTCGAATGTATAGTGCGAGGGGTTCCGCCAGGCTTGGGGGAACCGGTTTTCGATAAATTAGAGGCTGATTTAGCTAAAGCGATGTTGAGTTTGCCTGCTACGAAAGGTTTTGAAATTGGTTCGGGTTTTGCCGGATCCCAGCTTAAGGGGTCCGAACACAACGACGCGTTCCATATGGAGGGTGATCAAGTGAGGACGCAGACCAATCGTTCAGGTGGGATTCAGGGGGGGATTTCCAATGGGGAGCTTATCATTTTTCGTGTGGCATTTAAGCCCACAGCCACCATTGCGTGTGAGCAGCAAACTGTTTCTACGACGAGGGAAAATGCTCAGTTGTTTGCCCGTGGCCGTCACGATCCGTGTGTGCTTCCTCGCGCGGTTCCTATGGTGGAAGCTATGGCAGCATTGGTTCTTTGCGATCATGTATTGAGGCAAAGGGCTCAGAATGTTTTGCCTTAAGAAGTGATGTGACGTAAAAAATAGAAACCTTGTAGGCTAAAATGTTTTTTTGCTCCCAGAGCTACTCAAAGTGCTTCACGTCAGTTAAGAATGGAGGGTGAGAGCGGTTTAAGTTTTTCCGAATATGAAGATATTAGTCATTCTAATTTCCTGTCTTTTTCTCCTTTTGCAAGCTTGGTGTGGCTGGCGTAGAGGGGTCGTTCGACAGGGGTTAAATTTATTTGCAATGGTCTGTGCTTTGGCTGCAGGCTATTCGGCATATCATATTTATGGTTCCCACGCCGGTGGCACTTTATTTAGCAGTATCTTAGGGCTTTTCCTGGGGTGGATTGTTTATTTTTGTATCGCACTCTTAGCAGCGATTTTATTTAAGAAAACGGATCAACATGAGTCTGTCATGGTCCGTTTATTTTATGGATTGGGAGGAGCGGCCTGCGGAATTGCCACTGGGGCTGTCTTGCTCTGGGGAGTATTTTTTTTCATTAATAGTCCTCATGGAGCAACGGTGAGACGCTCTTCTTCGGCGACCGAAACCAGGGTATTACTGCGAAAAGACTTGGGAGTTGAGGTGGCGGCTCTTGAGGAATCCGCCGGTTCCGCTTTTGAGATCTTCAACAAAATGGGGAGGGTGATTTCCAATCAGAGTGCAAGGATTCGATTTTTTCGGTATCCGGGTATCAAAAAAATTATGGATACGAAGGCGGTTTCCGAATTGCTGAGGACGCCGCAATTTGCTGAAGCTGCCTCCCGCCACGATGTGGTGACTCTTCTCTTGAACGCCAGACTCTATCAGACCATGCAGGATCCGGAAGTCGAGCAAGCCGTCAGAAATGTGAATTTTAAAAAGGCTCTCGATTACGCACTCTTTGAGTGATAGTTCGTGTGATCCATTCAGTTCTTGGGGCAATTCGCGGCTTTTTGTAGGCTATACCGGTTTCGCTCTCACCACGAACTCCCAACTCAAAATGATCACTACTATAGGGCTTGAAGTCCACGTTCAGTTAAAAACCCACTCGAAAATGTTTTGTTCCTGCCCCGTGGAATTCGGTGCCGAACCTAATACGCATCTGTGCCCGGTTTGTCTGGGGCTCCCGGGTGCTCTTCCTGTAATGAACGAAGAGGCGCTTTGCATGACGGTGCTTGCCGGTCTCATGCTCGGCTGCGAAATTGCTCCTGTCTGCAAATTTGACCGGAAGAATTATTTTTATCCGGACATGCCGAAGAATTATCAGATTTCGCAATATGATCAGCCTCTCTGCCTGGGCGGTTGCGTCCCGCTCCATGAACAAGCTTATCCGAAGGATGCTCAAAAATCTATTGCTATAGCCGATAAACGGATTCGACTGACTCGTATTCATTTGGAGGAAGATGTGGCGAAAAGTTTTCATTTTGAAACTTCCACCGCCATTGATTTTAACCGAGCTGGTACTCCTTTGTTAGAAATTGTTTCCGAACCCGATATCGCCTCGGCAGAAGAGGCTTTTGCTTATCTCACGGCACTGAAGCAAATTCTTATTTACGGAAATGTGAGCAATGCGGACATGGAAAAAGGACAGTTGCGGTGCGATGTCAATGTTTCCGTCCGCTCTTCGGATTCCGATCCACTGGGTACCAAAATCGAAATTAAGAATTTAAATTCTATTAGCGGAGTTCGGCGCGCGCTTATTTTTGAAATTCAAAGACAAACGGAAATATTAGAATCCGGTGGTAGGTTACAACAGGAGACCAGGCGGTGGGATGATACTCGGGGGGAAACCCAGTTAATGCGCATTAAGGAACATGCTCATGACTATCGATACTTTCCCGATCCTGATCTGATGCCCATACAAACTGCTTCATTGCTGGATAAGGTTTGTCATCAGATGCCGGAACTCCCTGAGGCTAAACGTTCTCGTTTTATTCAACAATATGGCATTAGCCCCTATGATGCCGGTGTTCTTGCTAATGATTTGGAGCTCTCTCGTTTTTTCGAATGCGCGGCGGATCAGGCTGCAAAGCCCAAAGCAGTGGCTAATTGGATATTGAATGATTTATTGAGCGCACTTTCAGCCGCTTCGCTTGGTTTGGTTGACTGTAAGTTCTCGCCGCAGTCGCTTTCTGAACTTGTCGATCTTATTGAGAAAGGAACTATCAGTGGACGACAGGCTAAAGAAGTTTTCTCAGAAATGTTTGAGTCCGGGAAATCGCCCGGTGTGATCGTTAAGGAAAAGGGACTTCAGCAAGTGAGTGATTCCGGAGCGATTGAAGTTTTGTGTGATGATGTCATTGCTCAACATCCTGGCCCTGCCGCTGATTATCGAGCGGGGAAGGGTGCCGCCCTTAATTTCTTGAAAGGACAAGTGATAAAGCTCTCCAAGGGCAAGGCGAATCCCGCGATTGTTGGAGATATGCTCATCCGGAAGCTGTCTTTGCCATAGAGTCTGTCCTGAAATAATGGAAGCCAAAGGAACTGGGCGCAGTGCGCTCATGAACTGTAGTCCATTACCGTTTCTCAGTGCTCAAAGAGTTAAGGTTCTGCGGCAAGCGACCTCAGAACATTGGCTTTTGCTTTTCCGAGCAACCTTCCGTCATACATGGACGCTGCTCTGATGATCTTACCGTCCTCATTGAGTGTAAGGCCCGTAATTCCGGTTCTCACGGGAGTCAAAGGAGAACCATACCATTCAAAGCCGCCGCCCAAATCGCTGCCGACCACGTGGCGCAATTTAGATCCCCTTAAATAAGGTGCAACGGATTGGATACGGCTCAAATAGCGTTTAATGGCTGCCCGTCCCCGGATTTCCGTTCTCACAGCCAGATCTTCATATACGGCATCGTTAGTAAAGAGGGCTGCGGCTGCACGGGCATCCCCTTTATTTAGAGCGCTTTGTAACTTGGCTGCAACCATAATCATACGGTTGCTGGCATTCTGCGATATGCCTGATTCTTTGAAATCCACTGGAAATTTGTCCTCTGGTTTGCGAAGTCGATCATAACGTTTGTTGTCGTAACCAGTGCTCTCCCAATAATCCACCCAACGAACAATTTTGCCATCTTTGAAATCCACCGCACCAACGATTCTCAATTCCCCACCAAATAATTCTGGTGTGTCGGTAAACTCGACCACAGCACTTCCGTTGCCGTGGATGGAACCACCTAGAATACGAGTTGGGTAGGAAAGACCTTTACCCGACTTCGGCAAGACCTTCCTGATGGCGCTGATGCTATCTTGGTTCCACCCAAAAATAGCATCCGTATAGGTGAGCAAATGGGGAGAAAAAAAAGACAGAGTTTTGTCGATATTTTTCTGACTTTTGGCAGAAAAAAAAGATCGAAACAAGGCAGCCGTCTCTGGCTCGGCGTGCGAAATATCGGCTATATCAGGGCAGGATTTTAAATTTTTGCCATAGGTGCCATAGGAAGAAACAGGGAATAGTCCCAGAAGAGCCGCAAAGCCTAAAGCAGTGATAAATTTAGTAAATATAGATTTCATAGAACCTCTTCAAAGACAGGTCTTACACAAAAGACCTCAGAGAGCGGGTAACAAATACTATAAAAAGAGATAGATGAAAAGCGGAGAGAAAATTGTGGAGCAGCAAGGTGAAGAAGGGGACCGGCCTGGAAGAATATTGTCAGTATCTATTTGTGAGTCCGATCCACTCCATCCTGACAAACTTTGCTAAGCATACAGAAGCGTAAGTCCTGCTCCCTTCAAATTTTTGGGGATTTTTTGGGGTAATTGCAAGGTTCGTAGTTCGTGGAAGGGGTGAGCTAAACGCATCAAATCGCACTCAATTTATACCTGTTGCGCTATATAAATTATTTCTGCATTCCGTTTGTTTCGAGCCACTTACAAAACAAATTTGGCGGTTTATATTTTGTCCCTATGGAAATTACTCCTATTCAAGGGGCTTATTCAATGAGTGCTATTTTAAAATCGATTTCACCAGATAGTAAAAAACTATTTTCTGAGGTTGATTTTGGAAATGACAGAAGCATTGAGGAATCACAAAAAAATTTACCCGCTTTACGCGAGCGTGTGATACAAAATCGGCGCCCTCGTAGCGTTGAAAATAATCATCATCATGTCGAACAGACTCCTGTTCTTAGTCTCGGGGCAGCAAAGCAAAGGTTGCTGGATTCTTACCTGGATACCCACAATGAAAATCAACTGAAAATTTTTCTCGATCATCTCACCGTTGAAGAATTTCCGAGTATACAACGCCGAGATTTCAAGAGATTTCCGGCGGTTATTTTTAGTGTCGAGAGTATTAGAAATCGATTAAGTGAAGGACAGCGATCTTGTTTTTCTGATAAACAGCGCGATGCCTATGACCACCCTCAAAAATATAAGTTTTTTGGGGAGGATTATCTTTCCTTTGGCGTGCCTGACGCACGTGTCGCGCAGACATTTCAAAGGGTCCCTCCGGAACGAATGAGGAGCCAGCTGCGGTCCTATTGGCCTCCACTCCTTTTGGGCAAATTGACTTCGGAACAGAGAGCCGCTCTTTTGCCGGATGAACGTGCGGAAATAGACAGATATTTGCGGGAATGTAGGCGGGATCAGATTTCCACACAGCCGCGTGATGCGGCGGTTGCCGGATAGAGGGTTTTTTTCTACAGAACTTACGCAAAAACAGGGGAAAACGAGCGAGCTTTTCTCTAGAATTTGTGTAAGTTCTGTTTAGATCAGGGCGATGCATCCCATCCACGTAATGGATCTGCGGGGAAACGAGGTCGCATCAAACGGAGCCAGGCGACTCCACAAACAGAGCCAGGCGACTCATTTACTCGTGCGTTTGCGCGAACACATGCCGAGGAAGCCATGCGTATATGCCCAAGATTCCCGCTGGTGGGGGAGGGGGCGCTGAGGAGATCCCTTTCGCGTAACTTCCAGCAGAGGTATTTGGAGTGTTTCCAGTTTCATGCTGAATGCCGTTTTGAATATTTCTGCCTCTGCGGGGTTTTGTCCAGGGTGCCTGGACCGCGGAACGCGCAACACTCCTCCAATTTTTTTATCCATTGCCAGACTGTCACATACGGCTTTTTTATTCCATGTTCCCGCTGCAGCCACTGACGGGCTTCTTCTGCTGTTGCCCATTTTCCTTCTTCTACTCCCTTCTTGATTTGCTCACAGAGTGCTTCCGATATTCCCCTCATCTCTCCCTTTTGCGGACCAGGTTTGCCTCGCCGTATCAGCCCATTGATACCTTCTGTTCGAAATTCTTTTATCCACCCAAATAGGCTGGCTCGTGAACATCCGCATATGCCAGCGATTTCCTTCCCTGTGTGTTTTCCTTCCATCGCCAGCTTGAGGCTTAACAGGCGCATCTTGCTTCTTACATCTTTCTCTCTTCGGTATTGGTTTTCTATTTCTTTTATTTCGGGGGGCTCTAGTTGTATTTTGAGCCTTCTCATTTCCCTTTCTCCCACAACTATTTTATAAAATCCAATGATTTATGGTAGATCTCGGATTGCCACAGAACATGGATTTTATGCAGCGAAAGAATTTTTGGGACAGGCCACTATCTCTACAACAGAAAAGCATGATGCGGCTTATTTGAAGGATGTTTGTGCTGTTTCGGCTGTTCCTATGATTGATCCTCTCAGAGCGACAGGTGTTGATTTTTTTACCATTCCCAAATAAATTATGCCTATGAGCATCAGTACATTGGGCACCTCACGGCAATGAGAAGCCAAGGGGTTTACGGAATCCCAAGCAGAAGGCATTGAGTAACGTCAGTGACTGATTGAGAAGTGAATCCCCCCCGACTACGAACTAAGGAATCACGCCTTTTTTTTGGAGTTTTTGGAGTTTTGGTTGAATCACAGCTCGGTTATAGGGCTGGTTCGGGTTTTTGGCATAGAAGTTCTGATGGTGTTTGTCGGCGGGATAAAAAGTGGTGAGAGGGGCTATTTGGGTGACAATCGGGGAGGAGAACCATTTTTGGGCAGTTTTTTTGGAGTTTTCAGCGATCTGATGCTGTGGCTCGTCCTGATACAGGATGATGGACCGGTATTGAGGTCCCTCGTCAGCCCCTTGTCGATTATAGGTCGTAGGATCGTGAGCTTGCCAAAATAGTTTTAAAATTTGTGCGTAACTTACCCGGGTAGGATCAAATTCTAACTGAATGACCTCCGCATGGCCGGTGGTTCCCGTGCAGACTTGTTCATAAGTGGGGTGAGGGGTGGTTCCTCCTGCAAAGCCTGAGGTGATGGAAAGGATTCCTGGGACTCGCTCATAGATAGCGTCCAAACACCAAAAACAACCTCCTCCCAGGACTGCGATTTCCTTTTTGGGCGTCGCTGCACGGCTCATGAAGCATCCTATAAGAATCCAAGTACTTAAGAAAAGCAAACCGAGTTTGAGAAAACGTTCCTTCCTCTTTCTCATATCCCTCAATTTACTCAGTGAGGTGACGCAAAAAAGGAAACTTTGCAGGCTAAATGGTTTTTTTGCTCCCAAAGCTCCTCAACGTGCGTCACGTCAGTGACTCAGGAGAGGGCTTCAAGGTTCCACGTGGAACAATTGAAGTTCACCGGAATTTTAGTGGTTCAATGTCCTTTTGTAGTATAGCTTAACAAATTCCAAATATCCACTGCTACGAACCCGCTCGATTCCAATTTTTTTCAATATCCCGAGTCGTTTGACGTCCTTGTTATCGGCGCGGGGCATGCCGGCGTGGAAGCTGCCATGGCATCCACCCGATTAGGATGCCGGACTTTGCTGTTAACCCAAAACGCGGATACCATTGCCCAAATGTCTTGTAATCCTGCTATTGGAGGATTGGCCAAAGGACATATGGTGCGGGAAATCGACGCTCTAGGTGGGCTGATGGGATTAAATGCAGATGCGACGGGAATTCAATTTCGCATGTTGAATGCGCGGAAGGGACCCAGCGTGCGGGCTCCTCGTGCTCAGTGTGACAAAAAGTCCTATCAATTTCGCCTGAAAGCCTTGTTGGAAAGAGAGCCGGGATTGGCCATTCACCAAGCCGCAGTGGCGCGCCTCTGTGTGGAAGACCAAAAGGTCACTGGAGTGGAAACTCAATTAGGGGTTCGCTACTCCGCCTCAGCAGTAATAGTCACTACCGGCACCTTTTTACGAGGTCTTCTGCATGTCGGCATGAGGAATCAGGCAGGAGGGCGGATGGGAGAACCCCTTTCTAGCTTGAGCGAATGCTTGAAGGAGTTGGGATTTGAAGTGGGGCGCTTTAAAACGGGAACTCCGTGCCGGCTTTTGGCAAAGTCCATTCGTTTTGATGTCTGTGAGCAACAAAATGGCGACATGCCTCCTCCGCGTTTCAGCGTGCTCTCGCATACCTTAAAAAGGAGTCGGAACCACCTTTTCACCTTAAACGCTTGGGAAGAAGGAATGTTCCACGTGGAACAAATTCCCTGTTGGATCACTCACACCAATGAGAAGACGCACGAGATTATTCGACGCAATCTCGATAAATCTCCTCTCTATACCGGAAAAATCGATGGGGTAGGCCCTCGGTACTGCCCTTCAATCGAGGATAAAGTAGTAAAATTTTCAGAAAAATCGCAGCACCAAATTTTTTTGGAGCCGGAAGGACGCGATACCGACGAATTTTACGTGAATGGCATGTCCACTAGCCTTCCCTTAGAAGTACAATATGCCTTTATTCGAAGTATCCGTGGATTGGAGAATGCGGAAATTTTGAGGCCCGGATATGCCGTGGAATATGACTATTGTCCGCCTACCCAGCTGAAAAGTACGCTGGAAACCCATCTCATAGCAGGATTGTATTTTGCGGGCCAAATTAACGGGACTTCAGGTTATGAAGAAGCGGCAGCTCAAGGGCTTTTAGCTGGTGCAAATGCCGCTTTAAAACTACAAAAGCGGGAACCCCTGATTCTTTCGCGATCAGAAGCCTATATCGGCGTATTAGTGGATGATTTAGTAACGCGTGGCACTCCGGAACCTTATCGGATGTTTACCAGTCGGGCCGAGTTTCGTTTGTTATTGCGGCAGGACAATGCGGATTTTCGTTTGACCGGGCGAGCCATTCAGGCAGGGCTAGTGAGCGGAGAGCGCCAGCGCCTTTACGAAGAGAAACTCCTCCGTTTTCAAGAACTTATGGCAGAAGTGGGGCGGATCCGACAAGACGGCGTGCCTCTTTCCACATGGCTTCGACGTCCGGAGAATTCTTTTTCCGGAGTAGTCGAAGAATGGCGAAAGAAGTATCCGGATTCCATCTGGGAATCCGTGGAAATTGAGTTGAAGTATGAGGGTTATATTCGCCGTCAGGAAGAGCAAGTAGCTAGGGGCAATCGGCAGGAAGCCATGCGAATTCCCTTAGGATTCAACTTTTCTCAAATTTTGGGACTGCGAAATGAGTCCATTCAAAAACTTTCCGCTGTTCGTCCGGAAACTTTGGGACAAGCCGCCCGCATTAGCGGAGTAACCCCAGCGGATATTGCATTGCTTTCAGTTTGGATTGAAAAACAACGCCGTTTGACTGCGTGCGAAAATATATAGCGGAATTCCTGTAAAATAATCCCAGGGCGTTTGGCAATGCTGCGTCCCATCAAAGAAAATGTTCTCTAGAAAGCGAAGCTTACTTTAGCGCCTCCCCAGAATGTGGAAGGAGAGGTGGAGACGAGATTTTCAAAGTTATAACTGTAGGATCCGTAGCCCGATACGGTGATAAATCGGTTGACTTTAATAGGAAGAGCGATGCCCACTTCGAGATTATTCGCTCCGTCAAATGGGGCGGTGATGCTATCGGATTTTTCCTGGGCATTATAGCGGAAGTTTTGTCCGTAGGAAATCCATGGTGTCAGGGAAACGATCTCCTTGTAAAGAGGGATTGAGGCATCCACACGGAGTTCCAGATAGCTGGATGTCAGCCCATGAGAACGCATAGTCATAGTATCGGGGCCGAGGTCAAAAAAGTAAGCAATCGACGGGGTAATGGTGACGGGACCTGCGTCAATATTGTAGCCGACTTTTGCATGAAGCTCGTTCATGTACATTTGCATGGAGGTCATTGCACAAAACATATATCCGGTGCAGACGAATAGATTTCCGAAAGTGTGAGTGTACATGAGGCAGGCGTCCGTTTCCGCGTAACGCCCATGGCCTAATCCAAAGGCATTCCAGACATCTGCTGTCAGAAAATCATTGGAAGTGAGATTCAGAGTGACGGTGAGGTCTGTCCACAGCAGGCTAGATCCGTATTTTGAATTTCCGCCCAATATGTTTACCCCGCGGTTCATATAGAGGCTATCCCAGCCCTCGGTTAAAGTTGCATGCCAGGGAGAAGCACTTTTTTCGATAGGCGGAGCCTGTGGAGAGGCGGTTTGTATGTTATTTTCTCCGGCAAAGCAGGCATGTGTGGTGAGGAATGCGGCAACGCTAAATGCGAGTAGGCTTTTGTAAGTAATTTTCATGGGAACGAGGTTAAGTATGCGAAGGCTATTTGCTAGCTCTTGCACAACCTGTAGCGCGCAGCATTTTACAGAGCGCATCTGTCTTGATCAAACGGAGGGGTTTGAGATCGGATTACCTATTTTTCGGATGATTTTTATCCGAATCAGCAAGGGAATCCGTATATGGAGCTCAGAAGAAATGGCGATTCTTTCGAAAAAAAATCCTCTCCACTTTCGTGGAGAGGAATAGGTGGATATTGTTTTAAAAGGCAAAAGTAACTTTTGCTCCTCCCCAGAAGGTGGAAGGCTCGGTACCGAGAAGATGATCAAAGTTATAACTATATGCTCCGTAACCTGAAACGGTCATATATTTATTGATTCTGATAGGCATGGCAATTCCGACTTCGATGTTATTTGCACCGTCAAAGAAGGCACCTTGGCCATCGCCTCTATCACGAGCATTATAACGGAAGTTTTGTCCATAGGCAATCCAAGGCGTCAAAGAGATGATGTCCTTGTAAATGGGAATCGAGCTATCTAAACGGAGGGCCAAGTAGCTGGCGGCACAAGGCTCCGCGCCGTGGGTAACGACGTTGGGGCCGAGGTCAAAAAAGTAGGCGACAGAAGGAGTGATTACCACGGAACCTACGTTGATATTGTATCCGATTTTTGCCTGTAATTCGTTTGCATACTGCCGGCTGTCTGTCAGTGCATAGAATTCATACCCAAAAGAAGCGAATAGATTTCCAAAGGTATGGGTGTATGTCAGAGAAGCGTCAGTTTCTTTATAGCTGGAATGGCTCATACCGAAGGCATTCCAGACATCTGCGGTCAAAGAATCGTTAGCGGTCAGATTTAATGTGACATTTAAGTCCGTCCAGAGAAGACTGGAGCCATATTTCGAGTTTCCTCGGAGGACGTTGACACCACGATACATATAGAGACTGTCCCAGCCTTCGGTGAGCTGGGCATTCCAAAGGGAATGCTGTTGTTCGATAGGCAGAGGAGGAGGGGGGGGCTGCTGGGTTTGAGTCACCTTATCGTCTTCTGCTCGGGCAAATGGGGCAATTAAAGCCACAGCAATACTTAATGTAAGCAAGCTATTTTTCATAATGTAGTTAGGTAAATAAAAGGAGATACTCCTTTAACCGTACACGTTGGCTAGTGAAGTTACGTGTAGCGGGAGCATCTAAATAAGCTTATTTTTAAATCTGCAAGTAATTTAAAATAGGTATTAACTACCCATATTAAAACCACTGAGGAATAGAGAGATATTCGATGTGGATGTCTGCAAAACTCTTTCCATAGAAGACGGGTGCAGCTTAAAAAAGAAGGACTTGGGAAGCCTGATGGAATGTAAGTGTAGGAGGATTGATATGTATTTATCTCTTATTATCAAGATGATACACTTATCCTTGACTGCGAACTGCGAGCTAATTAATAGTGATGTGACGCAAAAAAAGGAAACCTTGTAGGCTAAAATGGTTTTTTGTTCCCAGAGCTCTTCAAAGTACTTAACGTCAGTTAATTAGAGAGCATTTGTTTGAGCAAAGCGAAATGATCGGCAGCCATTTCTTCGGAGGCGGGTTGATTGAGAATTTCCGTACCTGTCGATTCCAGCACTCCTTCGCCTACGATTTCCGAAAGAAAGGGGCTCCGTTGACAACTCATGGGGCTGCCATATTTGACTCGTTGGAGGGCATGGGAAATGGTAAGAGTTTTCATTGCGCGCGTGATCCCCACATAAAAAAGGCGGCGTTCCTCGTCTACAGTACCTTCGCTTTTGGAACGTTGATGGGGAAGAAGTCCGTCCTCTGCACCAATGAGATAGACATGAGGAAATTCGAGTCCTTTTGCGGCGTGAAGAGTGATGAGCGTGACGCCGGTTGAGGATTCGGTTTGTTCCTCCTGTCGGTCATTATCGAGCGTGATTTCGTCCAAAAAGGTACTCAATCCTTTATGGTCTTTATATTCAGAGAGATCACGGAGGAGAGAACGCACATTTTCCTCTCGGCGGAGAGATTCGGCAGGTGTTTTGCAAGAGCGCTGGAGATCTTCGAAATAGCCGGACTCTTCCAGTAGAGTCCGAAGAATTGAGGAGGGGTCGGAACTGGGCGTGGAAAGTCGGATTCGGTAAGTTTCGATTAAATCGCAAAAAGCGGTGATAGCTTGTCGAGTGCGACTGGAAACGGTGTCACTCAACTCAGGAGTTCGTAGCACTTCGAAGAGACTGCCATTTCGGCTTTGCTCCAGGGCATTTTCTATCGTCACGGCTCCAATTCCTCGTGGAGGTGTTCGGAGAATGCGTAGCAGGGAAGGATCGTTGGAGGGATTGATTAAGCAAGTGGCATAAGCAAGCACATCCTTAATTTCTCGGCGGTCGAAAAAACTTTTACCCCCAATGAGGCGATAGGGGATTTTGAGTTTTCTCAGAGTCTCCTCAATGGGGCGGGACTGTTGGTTCGTGCGGTAGAGGATGGCGAAATGTTCCCATGGGAGTTGTTCGGCATGTCGATGTGCGGCGATTTCCGAGGTGACGAGTTCTGCTTCTTCCCGATCATCGCGCATTGCGAGGACATGCACCGGAGAGCCTTCTCCTGCGGCACTCCAAAGATTTTTTCCGCGGCGGCGGACATTGTTCCGAATCAGGCGATTTGCGGCATTCAGAATGGTATTCGTACTGCGGTAGTTCTGTTCTAGCTTAACGATGACCGGATTGGGGAAATGCCGTTCGAATTCCAGGATATTGGAAACTTCCGCTCCGCGCCATCCATAGATGCTTTGGTCGTCGTCTCCTACGACACAGACATTGGGATGTTTTCCTGCGAGAAGACTGACGAGCTCGAGCTGTAGGCGGTTAGTATCCTGAAACTCGTCCACCAAGAGAAATTCATAACGTTCCTGCCAATGAGTGGCCGTTTCCGCATGTTCTCGAAGTACCCGCACGGCAAGCAAGAGAAGATCATCGAAATCCATGGCATTCAGTCCCTTGAGCTCATCTTGATAGCGGAGATAGACAGCACCCAAGAGGGTTGCCTCAGTGGGAGGGGCGTTCCATCCACTATTCTTTGCTTTACTGATCAGGGCACGGGCTACAGCCGGATCCAATTTTTCATCCTTGGCGGCCGTTCGATGAATAATTTTCTTTAGAATTCCGGATTGGTCGGAATCATCCAAGATACTGAAATTATCTTTATATCCCAGGAGATGTGCCGATTGCCGAAGAATTCGAACACACAAGGAGTGAAAAGTCGAAATAGTGATGTCCTTGGCGCCTTCGGTCCCGATCATGTCGACGACCCGATTCTTCATTTCCTTAGCCGCCTTATTGGTAAAGGTGACTCCTAAAATCCGACTGGCTGAGTGTCCCTGAGCAGTGAGCCAAGCCATGCGCGCCGTAATCACCCGTGTCTTACCGGTTCCTGCTCCTGCGAGGATCAGCAGAGGGCCCGTACCATGTGTAGCGGCGTTCTGCTGCTCGGGGTTCAAATCGAACATGCGGAATTTGCTCATGGGCGATTACAGAAAAATGAGAGGACTTCGGGGTAAAGATGATGTTCGGCAGCCTGGATACGTTCGTGGAGAGATTGCGCCGTATCGTCGGGTAGAATGGGGACCTCTTTCCGGGCGATGATTTTACCGCCGTCTACGATGGAATCCACATAATGGACCGTACAGCCGGTGACAGATTCTCTCGCTTCGAGGGCCTGTCGCCAAGCTTCCAATCCCGGAAATTTGGGAAGAAGAGAAGGGTGAATATTAAGAATGCGTCCTGGAAAAGCTTCTAACAAAGGTTCTTTGACCACGCGCATGTAGCCCGCCAATACGACGAGTTCCACCTTCGCCTCCTGCAAGAGGGCGACCACCCGAGCCTCTGAAAGAGGAGCCATTTTTGTGCGAAAACCTCCTGGATCTACGAATTCGGCGCGAATCCCTCGTTTGCGGGCTAGCTCTAAAATCCGGGAAGTTTCGACATCCGAAATCACTATGCGCAAGTCCGCGGAGAGACCCCCATTTGCTATGGCCTGAGCAATTGCTTCGAAATTAGATCCCCGCCCGGATCCAAGAACACCAATCTTGAATTTACTCATTCGATCTTGAGAGCGTTAAAATAAAATGCAGACATGGAGCGAGGAGAAATTGCAGCGAGCGGTTTTTAGCATTGGAAAGCAGTGTCAAAGACGCCGGCCTCCGCGCCCCTCCCCTCCCTCTCCCCCCTACTTCATCCACAGACCCTAGAATACTTTCTATGGAATTAAAACTAGCAGATTATTTTTCTCAAAAAACTTGCCTCGTAGATAAAGCACTGGATGGCTTTTTGCCAAAAGCCTCCCTCAAACCGGCTGTCCTTCACCGTGCAATGCGATATAGCCTCTTTGCAGGCGGCAAACGCATCCGCCCCCTTTTGTGCCTTGCGGCTTGCGAAGCTTGCGGTGGAGAGGAAGCCCGTGCACTGCCAGCCGCAGCCGCCATGGAATGCATACACACCTATTCGCTCATCCATGATGACCTTCCCTGTATGGACGATGATGATTTTAGGAGGGGCCGGCCGACCTCACATAAAATGTTTGGAGAAGGCATCGCTGTGCTGGCAGGCGACGCCTTATTGACCCTCGCCTTTGAAATTCTCTCTCAGGTACGCCCCACTCCGCGATATCCGCTGGCGATTCTTCTTTCGGAGCTTTCCCATGCTGCGGGCAGCCGCAAACTCATTGCCGGGCAGGTGGCGGATCTGGAAGGAGAGGGGCGGCGACCCACTCGGGAAGGACTGCGTTTTATTCATCGATGCAAAACCGCTGCGATGATTGTAGTTTCCCTACGGCTGGGGGCAATGACAGCAAACGCCTCCCCCGCACCCTTGAGGGCACTGACCACGTTCGGAGAAAATCTCGGCCTCGCATTCCAAGTGATCGATGACATCCTGGATATCACCCAGACCAGCGAACAATTGGGTAAAAGTGCCGGCAAGGATGTGAATGCGGAAAAAATTACTTATCCTTCCCTGATTGGGCTGAAAGCATCAGAACAGGAAGCTCAGCGTCTCACTCGTCTGGCCTTAAATTCACTACGAACTTTCAAACAAAACGGACATACCTTACAGGCATTGGCACACTTTCTGCTTAAACGTCAGCAGTGATTTCTGACAATATTAGCTAAATCTATTACGATAGTTTTACTCAGTGATGTGACGCAAAAAAGGGAAACCTTGTAGGCTAAAATGGTTTTTTTGCTCCCCGAGCTCCTCAAAGTGCGTCACGTCAGTGACTCACTAAACTTACAGTAGAATGTACCGTTTTTCCTCTCTCCTTACTCATCGTTTTTGGGAACGAGCTGCATTTAACAGGCTTTTCTCACAACCTGTTAAGCATGGAAAAACGCACTTCTCCTCCCATGGCTTTTTCTTAGAACCTCCGAAAGCAAAAAGGCTCTTTCGCTCTCCCCCAATACCGTCCCCATTTATAGCGAAACTCGTATGGAATAAAATGCTCTTATCCGGGGCAGCGGGCTTACTGTTTTTTTCCATCAATACAGTGCCAGCATTTGCAGTTTCCAGCAGTTCTCCTCCTCCGAATTGTTCTACGGATCTGCCTTTTTTACCTGAGGAGATTTCCCTTCCTCGTAATCCGGCTCCTCCTCCGGATGGCTATCTGGATATTCCTTTTTTACCTGAGGATTCCGGACTTAACAAAGCGATGAAGACAGTAGATGAGCATGGGGTGAAGCCGTTTGTAAAATTTTTCGGGGATTTTTTAGCAAATCCCGTGGGAGGCAAATCCCAAGCTGCGGATTGGTTTCACTTATTAGTTTTTGGGACGAACTTGGATTTGGATCGCCTCATAGGTTGGAAAGGTGGGGAATTTACTATCTCCGGAATTCATGCGGGTGGGGACGATATTACAAGGAACATAGGAACCAAATTTATCCCTGCTCAAGCTGTTACCCCTCGGGGAGCCGCGCTCTTTTCGCTCTATTTTACTCAACATCTGGCCGACGATAAAGTGGAGTTTAGAATCGGACGTATGACGACTGGCTCGACGCCCTATGCAAGCCTTCCTTTGATGGGGCTTGCTGTAAATACAGCGGTGGATGGAAACCCGCTTTCGCTCGGATATAATACGGTTGGCTTTCATGCCACGGGCAATGCCACGTGGGCGGCTAATATTAAAATTAAACCTACGGACGAGACCTATATTCAATCAGGCATCTTTCAGGTAACTCACAGCGGGAATAGGCCTTACGATCATGGTGTGGATTTTTCCTTTCGACCCGGGGATGGATTTTTAATGATGGCGGAAGTCGGATGGTGCCCCACTTTTTTGAGGGATACCTGTTCTTCTGAGGATTGCCCGGAGAAATCAGTCGTGCAAGATCCGCCTTTTGCTGGGCTTCCAGGTATCTATCAATTTGGAGGATACTATCAAAATGATCCGATGCCCACTTTCCTTGGCACTCACTCTGTTCAAAATGCTTATGGCTTTTATTACGAGGGGCAACAAATGATTTGGAGGAGTCGGCTCCACCCCAAGCACCATTTTAGTATCTGGGGCGGATTGACGTATTCGCCGCAAAAGGAGATTGCGCTTCTGCCCATAATGACCTATGGCGGAGTGAATTGGGCCGGACTGATTCCGACTCGCGACGACGACCAGCTTTTACTCAATTACTATATGGGAAGATATAGTCATGACTATTCTGAGAGCAATATCAGAAGCGGGAAAGGGGGAAATACTATGGAAACCACGTTGGAGCTAAGCTATATTTTTCAACTGACCAGGCAGATTCAATTTCAACCGGATTTGCAGTACTTCATTCAACCGGGTGGGAGTAAGAGCATTTCCAATGCTCTGGTTTTGGGATTCCAAGTTTCCTTTATCTATTAGAGAGTGTGGGAGACAGCGAGCTGGCGACCCTTTTCCCCCGCTATGGCACAATGATGCGCGCGGATTGGCACGGTTTCTGCTAAAACGTCAACGACTAAGAAATGGGAGAAACTTCTTAAATAGAAGGCTTCACAATAAAGCCAAAAAAATTCCCAAAATGCAACCCGTTGAGTAGTCTTGTCTTCATTCCGATTTTCCTCCTAGAAATATGAAATTACAAAAAGTCCTTCAGAATCTTAAAATTCAGGCTAATTTATTTAGTGGAATAGTCTTACGAGGAACAGCGGCCACGCTGTTTTTTGCGATCAGCGCAGTGCCGGCGTTTGCAGTTTCCAGCAGTCCTCCTCCCCCTCCTCCAGATAGTTATCTGGATCTTCCTTTTTTGCCTCAGGAATCGGGTCTGAACAAAACGATGAAGACATTGGACGACCATGGGGTGAAGCCCTTTGTGAAATATTGGGGTGATTTTTTAGCAAATCCGGTGGGAGGCAAATCTCAAACCGCGGATTGGTTTCAATTGCTGGTTTTCGGGATGAGGCTGGATTTGGAACGTCTCGTAGGTTGGAAAGGAGGGGAATTTACTATTTCCGGAATCGATACGGGCGGAGACGATATTGAAAGAAATATAGGGACTAATTTTACCCCTGCTCAGGCTGTCACACTTCGGGGAGCCGCGCTCTTTTTGCTCTATTTCACCCAACATCTGGCAGACGACAAAATTGAGTTAATGCTTGGACGGATGAGTGCCGGATCGATCTATGCCAGACTCCCCATGATGGGCCTTGCCGTAAGTGGAGCGGTAAATGGAAACCCGCTCTCGCTCTTATATAATGCCTCGGGCTATCACGCTACAGGCAGGGCTAACTGGGCGGCTAATATCAAAGTGAAACCCACGGAGGATACTTACATTCAATCGGGCATCTTTCAGTCCACCACCGATAGGATGGATAAATATTATTTTCATGGCGTGGATTTCTCTTTCCGCCGTGGAGATGGCTTTTTACTGATGGCAGAAGCCGGATGGAGTCCCACTTTCTTGAAAGAAAAAGGTTCTTCTGAGACCTCTCCTGGGAAATCGGTGGTGCAAAATCTGTCTTTTGACGGACTACCCGGCCTCTATCAATTTGGAGGATATTATCAAAATGATGCGATGCCGACATTCCTGGGATCGAGCTCGGTTCAAAATATCTATGGGTTTTATTTCCAAGCTCAGCAAATGCTTTGGAGGAGTCGAACCCATCCAAATCACAATTTTACTCTTTGGAGTGGGATCACCTATTCTCCTCAAACAGAGATTGCGATGATGCCTATCATGGCATATGGCGGAGTGGGATGGTCGGGGCTGATTCCCGCCCGTGATAATGACCAATTACTGCTCAATTTTTATATTGGTGCATATAGTGGCGACTATTCTCAGAATCACATCAATAGCGGACAAGGTTCTAATACCGTGGAAACCACGTTTGAGTTGAGCTACATTCTGCAGCTTACGAGGCAGATCCAATTTCAACCGGATTTGCAGTACTTTATTCAACCCGGTGGGAGCCACTCTATTCCCAATGCCTTGGTATTGGGATTCCAGGTTTCTTTTGTCTATTAAATATGCACATGTCTTGCCTGACGAAATATTTCAGGCAATTCATGTGCAATTGATGTTACGCCATAAAACCTCCAGCATTCAAAATAGCTGCGAATTATGCTCGGTTTATAGGAATTTCGCTATAGGCGGATTTTCTGTGCTATTGCTTTTTTCGATACGCACTGCGCCGGCGATTCCCATTCCCAGCAGTCCGGACTCCCCTCCTCCAGATAGTTATCTGGATATTCCCTTCTTTCCACAGGATATCGGTCTGAATAAAGCGATGGAGACGCTGGATGACCATGGGGTGAAGCCGTTTGTAAAATATTGGGGAGATTTTTTAGCAAATCCGCTGGGAGGCAAATCTCAAGTCGCGGACTGGTTTCAATTGGTGGTTTTCGGAACGCAGTGGGATTTGGAACGTCTCGTAGGTTGGAAAGGTGGTGCATGGACTATCTCCGGAATCGATGCGGGTGGGGACGATATTGCAAGGAATATAGGAACCGAGTTTACTCCTTCTCAAGCTGTTACATTTCGGGGAGCTGCGCTCTTTTTGCTCTATTTTACCCAATACCTGGCTGACGAAAGAATGGAATTAAAGCTTGGCCGTATGAGTGCCGGTTCGATCTATGCCAGGCTGCCCATGATGGGGGTGCCCGTAAGCGGGGCGGTCAATGGAAACCCAATTTCGCTCTTATATAATGCATCCGGCTTTCACGCCACAGGTAAGGCGAACTGGGCGGGCAATATCCAAATTAAACCCACGGCGGACACTTACATTCAATCGGGCATTTTTCAGGCCACTACCAAGAGAATGAATGGGAATTATTTTAATGGCCTGGATTTCTCTTTCCGCCGGGGAGATGGAATTTTTCTCATAGCAGAATCCGGATGGAGTCCCACTTTTTTTAAGGCAAAAGATTCTTCTGAAAGGCATCTGGGACAATTAGCAACGCACGCTTTTGTCGGACTGCCAGGTCTCTATCAATTTGGAGGATACTACCAAAATTATCCAATGACCACCTTCCTCGGAACGGGATCTATTCAGAATATCTATGGCTTTTACTTCCAAGCTCAGCAGATGGTTTGGAGGAGTCGCAGCAACAAAAATCATCACTTCACGATTTGGAGTGGACTGACATATTCTCCACAGATGCAGATCGCGCGTTTTCCCGTGATGGCATATGGGGGAGTAGGAGGGGCCGGGCTGATTCCCTACCGAGACAACGACCAGCTCTTGCTTAATTACTATATTGGGGGATATAGCCGGGACTATTCTCAGAGAAATATCAGGAAGGGCAAAGGGTCCAATACCCTGGCCACCACGCTGGAACTGAGTTATATTTTTCAACTGACCAGGCAAATCCAATTTCAGCCGGATTTGCAGTACTTTATTCAACCGAGCGGGAGTAAGAGTATTCCCAATGCCTTGGTCCTCGGCTTCCAGATTTCCTTTATCTATTAGGGTTGCCATACCAGTTTCGCTATATTCGCTTTTGTTTGTTTTTTCCATTTGTCCTTGGCTGCGGTTCCCCGATAGGCTCTGACTTCCATGATCTCTGTGATCGTACCTATTTATAACGAGCGTGAGACCATTCGCCCGTTGTTCGAAAAAATCCGGGAGGTGCTCACTCGACTCGAGACTCCTTGGGAGGCAATTTTTATTAATGATGGAAGCTCTGATGGAAGTACGGAAGAGCTCAATGAATTAGCCACTGCTCACCCGCAGCTGCGTATCATCCATTTTCGGAGAAATTTTGGGCAAACCGCAGCCATGATGGCAGGCTTCGATTACGCCCTCGGTTCGGTGATTATTCCGATGGATGGAGATTATCAAAATGATCCGGAGGATATTCCCAAAATGCTCGCGAAACTCGACGAGGGCTATGATGTCTGTTCAGGGTGGCGTAAAGATCGACAAGATCATGCCCTGCAGCGCAATTTCCCCAGCATTTTGGCAAATTTACTGATCTCGTTTGTTTCCGGAGTTCGATTACATGACTTTGGATGTTCATTGAAAGCATACCGCAGTGAGGTCATTAAAGGCGTGAGACTCTATGGGGAGATGCACCGATTTTTGCCCATCTACACGAGTTGGCATGGAGCTAAAATTACGGAAGTGCCAGTGAATCATTTTAAACGAAAATCCGGAAAATCCAAATATGGTCTGGAGCGGGTATTAAAAGTGCTTTTCGATCTTTTGGTAGTTAAATTCTTGGATGCCTATGCATTAAAACCCATGTATTTATTTGGACTATGTGGTTTTTTTAGCCTGGGGTTAAGCGGCCTTTTCGCCGTTTGGGCTATAAGTTTGCGCCTATTCTTCCATGTATTTTTTATTAAGACTCCACTTCCATTGATGACGGTATTTACGTTGATGATGGGAATCATTTGCATTTTGATGGGACTTCTTGCCGAAATGATTACGCGCACGTTTTACGAATCTCAAAATAAGCCCATTTATCTCATTCGGGAAACGCGGAATCTCGTTCCCACTCATAGTGAAATAAGTGATGTGACGCAAAAAAGGGAAACCTTGTAGGCTGAAATGGTTTTTTTTGCTCCCAGAGCTCCTAAAAGTACGTAACGTCAGTTAAATAAATGATGTGACGCAAAAAAGGGAAACCTTGTAGGCTGAAATGGTTTTTTTTGCTCCCAGAGCTCCTAAAAGTACGTAACGTCAGTTAAATAAATGATGTGACGCAAAAAAGGGAAACCTTGTAGGCTGAAATGGTTTTTTTTTGCTCCCAGAGCTCCTAAAAGTACGTAACGTCAGTTAAATAAATGAAAACGCCCTCATGTGTGGTATCGCGGGATTCGTAGGAAGAGGCGAGCGCTCTACCATCGAAGCCATGACGGCGACCTTGGTACATCGAGGTCCTGATGCGGTTGGATTCTATGAAAATGTCTCCGAAGGCGTTTATCTGGGCCATCGGAGACTTTCCATTATGGATCTTGCCAGTGGAGGACAGCCGATGTGGACGTCGGACGGTTCCATCGGAGTCATATTTAATGGGGAAATCTACAACCATGCTGAGCTGCGCCAGGAATTGAAACAAGTCGGACGCTGCTTTTTCACTGATCACTCGGATACGGAAGTACTGCTCCACGCTTATCTAGAGTGGGGAGACGACTTTACAAATCGGCTCAATGGAATGTGGGCATTTGTTATTTACGATCGAAGTCGTGCCCGGCTCTTTGGCAGTCGGGATCGGTTTGGAAAAAAGCCTTTCTACTATTTCGAAAACGCCGAAACATTTGCTTGGGCATCTGAAATGACTGCTTTGCTGCGTCATCCTAAAGCTCCTCGGTCTCTTTCCCTTCTCTCTCGCCAAAAATTTTTCGCTTATTGCTGTATTCCCGCGCCATTGACGGCGATCGAAAACATAAAGAAATTACCGGCCGCACATTCGTTTTCCTTCGATCTCCGCTCTCGCCATCTTAAGATTTGGAAATATTGGGATTTTATTTTAGAGCCGATCGTCCGTACGGAAGAATCCTGGATAGAAGAACTCAGGCACCTTCTGGATGCTGCGGTTCGGCGACGGTTAATTGCCGATGTTCCTCTCGGAGTTTTCCTCAGCGGCGGTCTGGACTCTTCCGCCATAGCTGCCTTGGCTTCTCGTCACGTGGACACTCTCCAATCATTTAGCATTGGATTTACAGAATCTTCATTCGACGAATTGCCTTACGCTAATCGCGTGGCACAACTATTAAAAACAGATCATCACACGGAAACTTTAGATCTGAACAAAGCTTTACATCTCCTACCTGATATAATACGGCATTTAGATGAGCCCCAGGGCGATAGCTCTATTTTGCCGACCTGGCTATTAGCTCGGTTTACGCGTTCCCACGTAACCGTCGCTCTGACGGGTGACGGAGGAGATGAACTCTTTGCGGGCTATGATCCGTTTGCCGCTTTGCATGCCGCCGATATGTTTTCTCGTTGGGTGCCTCGGTCTCTGCATCCGGCCATTCGGCTTCTTGCTTCGCATCTCCTGCCTGTTTCTCATCGCAATCTTAGTCTGGACTTTAAAATTAAGCGTTTCCTACGGGGATTGAGTTACGATCGGCCGCTGTGGTGTCCCATTTGGCTGGGAGCATTGGAACCCGACGAAATTCGACAGTTTTTCGGTACCAATACTTCCACAGAAGAAATTTATTCCGAAGCCATTGATCTTTGGGATTCCCTGCGATCATCGTCTTCGTTAGTCGATCGCACCCTTCAATTTTTTACGAAAATTTATCTTCAGGATGGCATCTTAGCGAAAGTCGATCGGGCCACGATGATGAACTCACTCGAAGCACGTAGTCCCTTTTTGGATATAGAAATAGCTGATTTTGCCAGACGGCTTCCTTCTCAATTTAAATTGAGAGGAAGAGTCCGTAAGTACCTTTTGAAAAAAGCTCTGAAATCCTTATTGCCCGCAGAGATTCTGCACCGCCCTAAAAAGGGCTTTGGCATGCCCATCGGTGCTTGGTTTCAAACAGGCGCATTACAAATTTCAGAAAAAGCTGCTCGCAATCGGCAGATGCACCACCGCAATTTGCAAAGCGATGAAAGACTTTTTCTTTGGTGCCAATGGGTTTGGGAAAATTGGTCGTCTGCCCAGGAAGGGGACTTTCTTTAAGGAGAGCCAGCTTTCGCCATCATTCGAAAAATGCTCTCATGAAAATTCTCACTCTCTGTTATGAATTTCCTCCTATTGGGGGCGGAGGGGGGCGCGTTGCCGAAAAAATCGCCCAGGCATTGGCACAAAGAGGACATGAAGTCTGGGTCCAAACCGCCGGAATGCCCCATCTCGCTGGAGGGGAAATAAAGGGGGGGATACACATCCATCGCAGCCAAAGTTTTCGTCGAAGAGAGGACACCTGCTCTGTTGCGGAAATGGGACTTTACCTGGTTACCAATTTTTTCCCTGCCCTACGCCTTGCGCGACGGTGGAAGCCGGATGTTCTTCATGTACATTTTGCGGTTCCCACTGGTGTCCTTGCTTGGGCCGTGCATTGCTTAACGGGGATTCCTTATGTACTCACCGCTCACTTGGGAGACGTGCCCGGTGGAGTTCCCGAACAAACTACTAGCTTATTTCGAATAGTCAAACCGCTGACAAATCCTGTTTGGCGTGATGCCGCGCAGGTCACTACCGTCAGCCATTTTGTTGCCGATCTTGCACAGAAGGCATATGGACGAGCACCCCTCGTAATTCATAATGGAATGCCTCCTCTTGCTCATAAGAGAGAGTTCATCACAGGAAATACGCTGCGTATTATTTTCATCGGACGCTTAAGCATTCAAAAAAATCCTTTGCTGGCAATTGAAGCTGTAGCAGCTATGTCGCAAAAAAATTGGAGTTTGGAAATCATTGGCGAAGGACCTCTCGGGGCAGCTGTTCGCAATCGTGCGGCTTACCTGAAATTGGAAAAGCAGATTTCTTTTTTAGGTTGGCAAGGGGCCAGAGAGGTTGCCGATCTGCTTTTGCGTGCAGATGTTCTTCTGATGCCCTCTCTTCAAGAGGGATTGCCCATGGCTGGCATTGAGGCGCTTCACCATGGACTGTCCATTGTGGGAAGCGACATTGGCGGTTTGCAGGATGTGATCGCGGATTCCGTGAATGGCTTCCTTTGTTCATTATCCGCACAGGAGTTTGCCAGTCGGCTCGACTCCTTGGCCGCTTCTCCGGAACTTCTTTTGGCTCAAATGCGAGCCAGTCTGGAAAAGGCAAAAGATTTTAATTTTGCATCCTCTGTGGATGTATATGAAGATATGTTAAGGGTAGCTGCAAAAAGAGAGGGATGAATGCTTTAAATAGACTGATCTTCATACCATTCAAACATGGGTCCCGATATGCATTTACTTGCTAAGTGTGGATATTCCTTAATTGATTCCGCGTATTTGGATTTAATAAATTCGGGGGGATGGTTTGTCTTTCGAAGATCTTGCATGAGGATTGCAAATTCTGCCCTATCTGCAATTTCTTTAACGAAATTTTCTTCCCATTTGGGGTGTATGGTTTCCAATACTTTGTCCATTTTTTCCTTGGTAAATTTTATAATAGAGAATCCGTTATTTTTTTCAATATTTTCTAAGTTTATACTACAGGCTAATGCTCCTCCTTTGTGAGCGATTTCAGCGATGGTTGGGTTGGATGTTTGTATTGCTAGAGAAAATATTAAATGAATTTCCTCCATGTCAAAAATATGATTTTCCACTAGCAACTTTAAGAACTCTTCATTTTCAACATTTCTCTCCTTAAAAAATGGGATCAGGTAGTCACATTTCCGATTGCGGGGATGAGGTCTTATTGCAGAGGTATTGCATTTTTTTTCATAGTCTTGCTTATATTTCTCCAAAAATCCGACTTTAAACAGAGTCTTGGCACTTTCAAAATCATTACTTTCAAGACAATCATGAAAAAGTTTGTATATCTCCAGTCCAAAGGAAGTCTTTGTGGTTTTTTCTTTAGTGCTAGATGATTGTATCTCAGCTATTTTTTTTGGATCTAAATTTGTAAATGTGCTGGAAAATTCAGTAATCTCGGAAGAGCAATTATTATATTTTATGGTGTACGATTTTTTTGTGAAATTATTAGAAACATCGCAACAGAATATCTTTGTTCTTGGTCTATTCTCTGAAATTTTTTTGCTGGTGGCAGGTAATGCTGTATTCTGCTGAGTTGTTTGCTGATCAGAGGTGTTAGTATGAGGATTTTGCTGGGTTGCTGATAGTATTAATTTGGATGCAAACATTTAATTAATAAATATTGCTTCAGGTGTAATATCCATTATGAAAATGGAGTAGTCGATACGTCCTTTTTAGGAGTAGGAAATACCGATAGTTGCTGATGAAGCAGTAAAGGGCTTCACCAAAACGATCTCTTATATTGCCGGAAAGATGCCGAGGCGAACATACTCTCGGAATAATTCGCGTCCTTCCCTACCTGAATAGGTGTGGGAAGGGACCCATTCACGGTGCAATCGAAAGTAAGGATCGAAAAGTAAATCTAATTCCTCTTGGTGCGTGGGAAATGGCGGACCTTTTACCACATCCGGATTCATATAAAAACAGGCTAGGAAAATTCCTTCCGGGCGAATCACGGTCGCTAATGAACGGGCATAGTGGGGACGGTTGGACGGAGGGATGGCACAATAGCAGGTGTGTTCGAAAGCGCCTAAGAATCGTGCTGTCCACGCTTGAGGAGGCTTCAATATATCGCCTGCTTGAAAGTGTGCATTCCGAGATGCTTTCCGATGCTGTGCTGCGTGAACGGCTTCGTTCGAAATATCCACTCCTAAGACTGAAGTTCCTGTTTTTGCAATGGCTTGCACATCGTGTCCTCGCCCACATCCAGGGACCACAATTTCGCCGGGAAAGTGATGTTGGGAAAGCCAATGCACCAGTTCCGGATGCGCTTCTCCGTAATCCCAAGGAGTATCCCCGGCGCAATAGCGCGCATTCCAATCAGTGTCGTCGGATCCAGCGGCTTCCCAAAGAGATTCCATATTGAAATTTTCGTGCGTGTTCACGAATCAGAAAAGGAAGATCTATTTTTTTCTCCAGTTCAAAATGTGGGAAAAGAGTTTCTTTCAGCGCTTCCCAACCCGGAGAGTCTTTTGATCCTAACCATGCGGATTGTGGTGTAAATTCTTCTAACCAACTAAATGGGGTGGTTAAAAGCAGTTGTCCTCCCGGATGGACTAGAGAGGGAAGTGACTTTAAAAACCGTTGAGGATTGGGCAATCGGCAGAGAAGATTAGCTGCGAGGACCACGTCGAATTTTCCTAATTCCGCAGGAAGATTCATTGCGTCTCCTACTTGAAAAGTAACGCGGTTCCGAGAAATTTCCGGCGGCACCTGTGCAGTGAATGATGCGGTCAGCTTTCCTTCGATAGGTTTGTGAGTGTGCAGTTTTCCTTGGACCGCTAGTATGGAAGCGGTGGAGATAAACTTTTGAGAAAAGTCTATTCCTTTCACTTGGTGACAATGCCGTGCCAGTTCAAATGCGGAGGCGCCCACGGCACATCCTAGGTCTAATGCCCTCGCGGTGGGGGAAATACGCGAGGGGTCTAATAGCTCATGAACGGTTCGCTGTGGAAATCCCACTGCTTCCAGTGGTCCGGGGAGGCCGTTTAAGAGATCCTCGCCGGAGCCATAGTGAAGAAGCAGATATTCCGCCAGAAGGCGTTTGCTTTCATAGACCTCAGGACCTAAAAAAGACGCGAAAAAAAAGTCGAAAATGGATCTCAAGAATTGGACTGGATAGAGAAAGTTTTTCGTAACTGACGTTACGTATTTTTAGGAGCTCTGGGAGCAAAAAAACCATTTTAGCCCACAAGGTGTCTCTTTTTTGCGTCACATCACTTAAGTAACTGACGTTACGTATTTTTAGGAGCTCTGGGAGCAAAAAACCATTTTAGCCCACAAGGTTTCCTTTTTTGCGTCACATCACTTAAGTAAGAAGGCTATTCAGATAGTCGGAAGGTTCAAAATTTTCGATCAAAGTTTTTGTTTCTCCCTCGCGGAACATACGTACTTGGGTGACGAGAATTTCCGGCGTTTTAGTAGGAGAAAAAAGAATGTCATCGTGAGAGGCGTTCGACTTTTCTTTAAACTTATCTGGTGTGAGAGATCCACCCAGATGATCGCTCCGGCCGGTGGCCACATGGAGCGTTCCACGAATTTTTTCATCCTGAATATCGCATCCTGAAGGTGGTAAAATCTGGGTACCGAAACCCAATTCTCCCAGTTCTCCGACCACTGGGTCGCTTTTGAGTTTGCGATTATGTTCTCGGACGGTTTCCGGATTTCCTTGCAAAAAATCAGCTTGAGTAATGCGGCCTTTTTCCACCCGCATGAGGCCTAGAGTGCCCTCTTCATATTTCATGGGGAAGCTTCCTTCTGCTCCGACTGGAACAAAGTAGACTTCGCCGGCAGGAAGATTAGCCACATCGGGTTCTTTGCCACGGCAGAGTCCATGGCTTTTTTGTGCTTCTTGTCCGCCAAGATGCAAACGAAGTGTCTGAGACTGTCCGGCTGTCTCGAAATCAATTTCAATCCATTCCGCGCGAGTCATTCCCAGACGCAATTTTTCCGCTTCTTCGCTCACTTCGTCATAATTTACGCATAATCCCGTGTTGAGAATGGTTTGATTCAGACCGTGAAGAGTGGCTCCCCGAAAACCATAGCGTTTGGCAAAGGCGGTTAAAGGAGCTGTCGCTGAATAAGTGGAGATGCAAAGAATGAGATCATAGTGAGGATAGACATCCTTTTCTAAGCTGACTGTCCGGCCGTCCAGCGCCCGCGCTGCGTCAGGTAAATCCAAATTGCTGCCTCCAGTAATCTGATATGCATACAGATCTCCTCCTAACAGGCCGAATTCTTGAAGGACCGCATCTTGAAGCGGACGATAAAAATATTCGTAAGCATGGTGTTGGATGGACAGGGCGGGATATCTCAGAAAAGTCCATCCATCCAAATCTTGTATCTTTTCCAAATCGATCAAGATAGCGATGCGTTGTCCCTTTTCAGGAGCAAAAACCGTTTTTAGCAGTCTGGAGAGTTGAAAAGGAGGGAAGTTTCTTTTTGCAACTTGTTCGGAGATAGTTTTTTTCATTAAAACGTGAGCGATAAGATAAAATGACAAAAATAGAGAGAGAGCGAGAGAGAGAAAACGGATCTTCATATAATTGTTTGCGAGACAAATGGGAAGTATGGATTGTTTTGATTTTCGCTTTTCTTTACTATGCTTCGTACTATCGGAGTGGCCTCAATTTGGGAGGGGAAGGGGGGACGGTAGGTGTCATTGCCATGCGTCTGCTTGAGGGGCAAAAGCCCATTGTGGATACTTTTCTCGGGTACAATGTGCTTTGGTTTTATCCGATAGCCTGGCTATTTGAAATATTTGGACCGTATTTTCTAGTAATAAAAATATATTTCTTT
Source organism: Verrucomicrobiota bacterium (assembly GCA_023269545.1). Lineage (GTDB taxonomy): Bacteria > Verrucomicrobiota > Verrucomicrobiia > Chthoniobacterales > Xiphinematobacteraceae > Xiphinematobacter. The sequence goes on from JAHFTB010000017.1 coordinate 39,478, forward strand.
TCCCTCTGCACCATTACTGCGCTCCTGGCTACGTTCTTAGTACGACGGGCGACGGGCTCTTCTGTCCTCGCTGCGGGCACGGGTTTATTGCTGGTTTTAATTCCGGGGATGCAGTTCAGAAACTATCTGCCATTTTTGGCTGTGTTGAATATGGTCACCCTATCTCAAGCATTCGTGTTTCCTCACAAGGGTTATTGGCAGAGAGGCATTTGGATGATACTTGCCGGTTTGGCCCTAGGGCTGACGTATTTGATTCGCATTGATTTAGGGCACTTAATGACGGTCCTGGTATTAGCATTACTCCTTGTTTTTCCTTGGTCCACAGCACTGGGTCCTTTCCGTGGATGGGGCATGGGGCTCGGAGGCGTGCTTACAATAGGCATTTTTGCTGTGGCTCTTCATATTCCGATGCTCTGGTATGCTCATCAGCGGGGATTTCAGCAGCAATTTCTCGGACAGTATGAGGGCTGGGCAAATTATATCAAATCCCAAGCGGGCGAACAAATTTACAATAATTTTAAGCAAATGTGCCGGATCCCACCTCGTCAAATAAAAGAGCCGGGAAGCGTTCCAGTGACGACGGCAACAACAGCTGCACAAAAGGACACACAAGCTACCTTGAGTCGCCCTTCTGTTTCGGATGTGATCCAAGACAAATCAGTGAGACGCATGTTTGCGTGGATAGTGTATTTTCCTATTCCGATTGCGATTCTCATTTTCGTTGGAATGGGTGCACTTTGGCTGGTAAGCGCACTGAAACGTAATTTTGAAGAATGCCAGCGCACCTTAGGGATTCTAGTCGCATTGGGATGCGCGTTGACTCTCTTTCCTCAATATTTCTTTTTTCGGCCCGATACACCGCACGTCAGCGAATTCATGGTGCCCTTCGTAGTGACCATGGTCCTCGCCTGCACACAAGCCGCTCGAATGGTCCAACGAAGCGGGCGCGCGCTCACATGGGGATACACCCTAATTCTTTTTTTCTTTTGTATTCCCGATGTCGTTGCCCATGTGTCAAACGGACTGAGACGAGAATCTTCCGGAAGCTTTGCTGCGCGCCATCACAGAAACATGGAATTTGTTGCATCCAACGGGGTCCGTGTTTTAGTCAATCCCGAGGAATTTTCAGACTTACACGGACTCTACTCCGCGATAGTAGACCACTCGAAGCCCACTGATTGGCTCATTTGCTATCCCTATTCTCCTACAATTAATTTTATGACAAATAGGCGGAGCTACGAATACAACCTCTATACCGACAACGCGACAGGAGGAAAAAAATTCGATTCCGTCACAATAGAAAAAATTCTCCGTTTCCGGCCTGCTGTCATAGTCATCAGTAATAATCCAATTAATAGAAACGAATTTTCATGCTTTAAAAATTGGGCCGCCCCCACTTACGAATTCATAAAAGATCACTACAAGCTTGTAGGTGTCTACGGCTCACATGAAGTTTATGCTTGGAAAAAGGATAGCCCTACCCCTCGAAAGGAATAAGGCTATATTATATCAATATTATGGCTCTCCGCTACGAAGAGTGGGTTAATGGACTGGCTCGTGGCTTATCTCCGAAGGCTTTAAATAGAAGCCTTCATGTACAAGCGTTTTTTGTTTGTAATCAATTCCATTTATATCATCCGCTTCCTGATCGTGTTTCATATTGGATAATTGATTCGATCGTATAGCGTCTAGAGATTTTTCTATGGCTTTTAAAGCGTTTCTTATTGTGGTCTCAGTAGTTGTATCTCTGTCTTTCGGATCTAAATTTGCCCATGGGGTGTATGTATCTTTAATTTTAGTAAATTCATTTTCTATAATTGATACATCGTTCAAACACTTTTTAGAGGTATTGCTTCTATCAAAAAATTCTGCGAATACTAGATTATCTGATGTTAAGATCTTGTTGGAAAGCAAGTTATTAATCTTAATTTGGTCTGCACTAGGAAATTTTTTTAAAACTTTTTTAACTTCTGAATTAGCAAATCCCGATAGGTTTCTTTCACTTCAAGTTGCATTTTCCAGATCCTTGTTTACTGCTTTTTTACTTTTATATATTTCCTTTCCATTGTGCTGCTGGGAACATACATCAAGGTGATTGGCTAAATCCTGTACGGTCTTGATTTTCGCTTCAGGTAGTAATTTTAAATTCATCTTGCTTATCTGTGCCATAGACATGTTTGCTGCTTTCAGAAATTCATTAGTAATTGGAATATTTTTATTGGGAATTTTATCACTTAGCATATTACAATTATTTGTTAAATAATCGTTGTGCGATTCAAGATTTGTTGTGACACGTTTAATTTTTTCTTCATTGAAATTCAATTGGTCAGAGACTGGAATTAGATTTACAGTTGAAATTTTTTCGGTTAATTATTCCATAGCAACGTCGTTATCTGCAGTTGATTGCTTCTTGGATTTTTTGTCTTCACTGTAATAGATCGGGCTGGCTTTCTAGTATCAGTAGAACAGCATGCTGAGCTGCTGGAAAATTCAGCAGTATTGTTATCTATTTCCAATATGAGTAGGCCCTGAGCGATAGTTGGCTTCTGTAGTGTATGTTGTGTCAACGGGAAAGCTTGTTGGAAATTCGGGATTCGGGGATGTGGATTTTGGGGTAGGAGTAGCGCTTAGTGGGGTAGGGAATGAGGTGGTGATTGAGCTGTTCATATATTGTAAGTATTGTAAGTATTGTTACTGCAAGCTTAGCCTTGCTTGTAAGGATGTATTAAAGCGGAAGCTCAATGTGGTTTTCAGCAGGGAATTTTAGGGAAATGCAACCTATTGCATTATACGGAAAGATACGCCTATTGCCTGCTATTCAGATTGAGCTAAGTTTTTAAAAGAAAGAGACGAGGTATTTTAAAAGCAAATGGATCCCTCGCACCGCGAGGGACTTATGTTGGGCATGGCGTGTCACTCAGGAAATCTTCCGCCTGCGTGGAGGATGCTACCTTGGCAGTGGTAATGGACGGAACTAGGAAGACTTGAGGAATTGTCTGCTTTCCGGTAGACTTCCTAGTATGGATTCGCTTGAAGATCTGCTAAACCGTTCTGAAGGGGAAACATGGGAATTCCGCTCTATTTAAAATCTTACACAATATGGAAGAGATTGCGCAAACACCTTGAAAGGGCTAGCCTCAAAAAGCTGCGATTGTCTTGCATGAACTGAAGGGGTTCAGAAATATGGCATCATTGCTTCAAAGGGATCGTTCTCGAAAGGTTCTTGTACAGGAATCCGATAGGATTGCAGGTAGTTTTTAATGTTTTTAATATCCTTAAATGAAGCCAAGTCTGTTTTAAGACGAGTGATTTCTCGGTTAATTTTTTTAATCTCGAACTCCAGTTTATGCATTGCCATTGTTGGAGATGAGAGAGCGTTTGACGATAAATTGAAGCGCATACCGAATGAAAGTATGAGGGCGCAGACTTCGTGTTGTAGTTGTTCGCATTGATTCGCCAGAATCTTGTTGTAATATTTCAATCGTCCTTCCGTGATGCTATTGATAGTTGCTTGATCGATTTGCTCCACTTTGAGTTGCAGCTCCAAAAGTCGCAGTAAATCCTTTTCGGTGTAGGCGATATTGACCTGCTGCATCAATGCGGTCTTGCGGTCTCGTTCAGCAGGATTGGGCTCTGTGTCAGGATGTAGGGTTTTGGCTAACTTGAGATAGACTTCCCGGATGGATTGGCTGATGTTTTGCGTTTCCTCTTGGAGTTTGGCTTCTTTTGCGAGGGTCTTGGCCGATTTTTTGCGCTTGCCGTGCCGTTCCCGACGATCTGCGTCGATGTGTTCTTGTTGCGAAAATTTCTCCCACATTTTTTCACCCATATGCTCCATGGTTTTTTCGGGTGATCGTATGTCGAATTTGTCGCCGAACTTAACCCCTAGGATATTTTCCATTACCGATTTCACGACATTTTCTTGTTCTTCAGCCTCAGTATCGAAATCGCTTCCACTATGTTTGTTATATATTATCTTTAAGTCATTATCTTTAATTTCAATAATCAGTTCAGCTGCGATATTGCAAATGATATCCCGGAGTTTTTTCTTTTCGTTTTTGCTTAGTGTCTTATGAGTATAGACTTGGTCGAATAGGTGTACTAGTTCTGTTCTGCATGTGTGGAAGGTTTGCATCCGTACACTGAATTCGTTCGCATATTTTTGTTGATAAATAGGGATTGTCGTTTGCCATGCCTCTAATAGCTTTCGTCCTGCATGGATGTTTTTGATTAGTTTATTGAACAATTTTTGCGACTTAGATAATAAGTTAGCTTTGTTATTTTGCTCGACGATGTGGACTATTTTGAATTCCGAGTTCTTCATTGCTCTTGGGGTGTATAAAATTTTGGACCAGTAAAATAAGAGAATAATCAAAAATATTACAGCAAAGAAAACGCTCTCTGGCATACGGCCCTTTAGCCAGGAACGGGGCCTTCTTAAGGGGCGAGCCTTCTTAATGCGATATTCTCTTTTCTGGCCTTGCTCTATTCACTTCGCTTTTCGGCAGTCCAATCTTGGGTGGATAATTGGGAGAGGTGTTGGAATGCGTGGTCATTTGTGACTGAAGTGATGTCACGGCTCAGCGTGTGAGAGGCAATCAAGAGATCCAGGGGAGCGAGGATTTTGCCTTGAGAGCGCCCATCTTTGCCCGAAGGATTCCATAGCATTCTGCGGCCGTACCAAAGATAGCTGGTATCCGAACCGCTCGGCTGCAGCCATTTTTGAATAATTGGACTACTATAGTATATATCGCTCGGGGAATCATGCGAGGTTTTGAGAGCTCAAAGCTTGCAATTGTTCCCAAGTAAAAATTCCCGAAGCATGTCCATCTCTCCATTTGGGTTGGAATCCGTAACCTCCGACTGGTTCCCACTCCACGAGTTCAAAGCTAGAAGGTGGCAAGGGACGCGGTCCGGGATTTTCCTGGCGACCTAAAACATCCGGTTCCCCCTGGCATGTGGCGCAGGGGCAGGCCCGTCGGAGTTTTTCTAAGGACAGGTAGGTTTCACTTCCATCATTCCATACGATGGCAAGTTCGTGAGATGTGATCTGTAAGTTGGTTGCCAATAGCATATTCATTCTTGGTGGGTGGTTCGTGCAACCCACAGCTTAAGAGAGCTGCAAATGGGCCCCAAGAACTGAATGATCCTAAAAAAAGCTGCGAATTTCTCCAAGGAATTGGGTAAGATAGAGTCATGCGCCCCTGTTTCTGTGTATGTTTCCGTGACTTTTTTTGGTCGTAGCTCTTCAAATTATGTCAGTGATGTGACGCAAAAAAGGGAAACCTTGTAGGCTAAAATGGTTTTTTTCTGCTCCCAGAGCTCCTAAAAGTGCGTACCGTCAGTTATGTCATTGAATTCATATAAAAACCCACTATTCATATAGGAAATGGATAATTTAGAGGAATTAGAGGCTCAAAGTATTTATATACTGCGAGAAGCCTATCATAGTTTTTCTCATTTGTGCATGCCCTGGAGTATGGGGAAGGACTCGAATGTCCTGATTTGGCTCTCTAAAAAAGCCTTTTGTGGGAAAATTCCCTATCCGCTCTTGCACATCGATACTACTTATGAATTCCCTGAGATGCTGGAGTTTCGGAACTGGGCGCGATCGTTTTATGAATTGGATTTGATGGTAAAAATCAATGAGGATGCCAGGTGCGGACGAGGTAGCTACCAGGAGAGTATCGGATATGAAACGCATGATCCCGTTACGGTCACCCACGAGCTCAAGACGGTAGCCCTTCAGCAAATCCTCGCTGAGCATCGATTTGATGCATTGATCACAGGGATTCGCCGAGATGAAGATTCCACTCGTGCGAAGGAACGCTATTTTTCCCCTCGTACTGCGGATTTCGAGTGGGACTATAAGGATCAACCGCCGGAATTCTGGAATCAGTTTACGGTGGATCTCGATCCGGGGGAGCATATTCGGGTTCAACCTCTGTTAGATTGGACTGAAGTGGATATTTGGAAGTATATTGAGCGAGAGAAGATTCCCATTCCTCAGATGTATTTTGCGAGATTAGGCGAGGATGGGCGTTCTTATCGTTATCGTTCGTTGGGTTGCTGGCCTATCACTCAGCCGATCGAGAGTTCGGCGGCTACGATTTCCGAAATTATTCAGGAACTGCTTGTGACAAAAACTTCTGAACGGGCTGGTCGCGCTCAGGATCATCATGAACGCAATGCGATGCAAAAACTGCGAGCGAAAGGATTTATGTGAGGGGGCTTCGCCCCTTTCTTACTGCTTCGCCAATTTTCTACTGCTTTGCCCCTTTCTTATGATTTCGTCTTGTCTTATCACTTCGTTTGTTTCTCTGGAAAACAGCACTCAATGAGCACTCACCCCACTCTTAGAACTGATCGCAAAGAACCTCTGCAAACGGCTCATTGCCAACCGACCACTCCATTGGCTTTGCCTCAGCTAGACTCTGCCTTGTTATCAAAAGCAGACTGTTGCGCATCCACGGCCACGATGAGTGCGCCAAAATTGCGAATTGTGATTGTGGGGCATGTGGACCATGGGAAATCCACTTTGATTGGACGTCTTTTCCACGACACTCATTCTTTACCGGATGGCAAGGTGGAAGCTATTCGCAAGGCGAGTGAAGCGGAGGGTATGGAATTTGAGTTTGCTTTTTTGCTCGATGCTTTGTTGGAAGAGCAGGAGCAGAACATTACCATTGATACGACTCAGCTTCCTTTTCGTACGGCACACCGGGAATATGTGATCATTGATGCCCCGGGGCATAAAGAGTTTTTGAAAAACATGATCACGGGTGCGGCGTCTGCGGATGCCGCGGTTTTGATGATCGATGCTGTGGAAGGGATTCAAGAGCAGTCGCGTAGACATGCTCTTTTGTTGTCGTTGCTAGGTGTCAAACAAGTGGCGGTGGTGGTAAATAAAATGGATCTTGTGGCTTTTGACGAAGTTCGATTTCAGCACATTCGTTCGGAGGCATTGAAATTTTTAGTGCCGCTAGGGGTGGAGCCTCAGTATGTGATTCCGATCTCGGCTAAGAAAGGGCATAATATTATTCATACGAGTCCTAACATGCCTTGGTACAAAGGGCCTTCCATTTTGGAAGCTTTGGACCGTTTCATTTTGCCGAAGCCACCGTTTGGTCAGCCTTTGCGGTTCATGGTGCAGGATATTTACCGTTTCGATCACCGTCGTATTTTGGCAGGCAGAATTGAAGCGGGAAGTCTGCAGGTCGGCGAAGAAATTTACTTTTGGCCCGATGGCAAACGCAGTCGTATCCGGTCCATCGAAGAATGGAATGCCCAGCCGACTTCTGCTGTGGCAGGAAAATCCGTTGCAATCACTCTCGAAGAACAAATTTTTGTGGAGCGGGGTCAAATTGCCAGCCATGAGCATGAAGCGCCTGCTGTTCATCGTGAAATTGTTGCCAGTCTCTTCTGGCTGCATGAGGAACCATTGCTGCTCAATAAGCCTTTTGTGTTGAAGTTGGGGGCTCAATCGACGGAGGCGAGACTTGTGGAGATCACTCATCTTTTGGATTCTTCGACTCTTCAGTCTGTTTCGGGAAAACCGACGCAAATTGCAAAAAACGAAGTTGCCGAAGTGCTGATTCGTACTAAGCGTTCCTTGGCATTTGATACACACGATCGGATAAACGAAACCGGGCGTTTCGTTATTCTAACTGGTAAGCGTATCGGAGGAGGAGGAATCGTTCGCATAGCTCAATATCCGGAAAATCCTCTCGGGCATTTGCCGGCTAGCAGCCATATTGTCTGGTCTTCCAGCCGGGTGACTCGCATCGCTCGGGCGGAGCAGTATGGACATCGAGGGGCGATTCTTTGGTTTACGGGACTTTCCGCTTCCGGTAAATCTTCGCTGGCCGCTCAATTGGAATGGCATTTGCATCGCCGAGGAATGGCGACATTTATTTTGGATGGCGACAATTTGCGGCATGGTCTTTCTTCGGATTTGAAGTTTAGTCCGGCTGACCGCAAAGAGAATATTCGGCGAGCAAGCGAAGCGGCAAAATTGTTGGCGGAGGCGGGTTTGGTGGTGATCTGTTCCTTTATTTCTCCTTATCGGGAAGATCGGCGTCTCGTGCGGGAAAGCTGCGCACGAGAGGGAATTGCATTCGCGGAAGTTTATGTCAATGCGCCGGTAGAGGTTTGTGAAGAACGGGACCCCAAAGGGCTTTATAAGAAGGCGCGTGCAGGAGAGATCCCTAATTTTACGGGGATTACCGCCCCTTATGAACCGCCTGCCAATCCGGAGCTGGAATTACGCACGGCTGAACAGTCTTGGGAAGAATGCATGTCCCTTCTCTGTGAGTTTACAGAAGGATTTGCCGCCCGTCCGCATCCGGATATTCCTCAAGATTTAAATAGTGGATCCGGCATTTGAAGTTCTTAGAGGAATTTTTCCAAAGTTTTTAACAGAAGTGGCTGTCTTAATATCAAGTGCAAGGGGGCTAATTTGCAAAGGCGTCTGACGACGCGTATGGCAACTTGATATTCCCAAGTCCGTGCTTGTTTCATGGATAGCATTTCATTAGCTACGGCAAGTCGCCCTTCCAAAAGGTCTCTCTGGACTTTTAATAGTTCCACATAGGAAGCGTCATTTCTTGTGCTATTTGTGGAATGGGGGATGCCACTTGCCGGGGGATTTCCTTTGACTAGGCTTT
>JAHFTB010000018.1 GCA_023269545.1 Verrucomicrobiota bacterium
CTTCGATAATATTTTGCGGGGCATGATCAACTCCCATCGCATCGAGGGCGATTCTCATGGAATGAAGAAAGCGTTAGAGATTGGTTTGGAAATAAATTGAGAGCACTTTCTCATGGAAAGTATGCTCCATTTATCACGAATTCCCGCCCTTGGGCTTGCCATCGTTCTTTCGCTGAAACACATATTCCTGGCAACATCGTACGTCATTTTAATGAGAAAATGCTCCAATAACCCGAAGTCTTAATACTCTGTAGCTTGCCCGAGGGCAACAGATTAGAGCATTTATTTTTAATGCCCGTACCAAATCTTCGCAACGTGATTGAGGGCTTTAAGCCGACGCCTCAACTGTGAGGACTTGCCGATTCTTATAGTATCCGCAACCAGAACATGCGGTATGGGGCACAATCTTTTCTCCACATTGTGGACAAGAAGCAAGCTGGGCGGCTCGCCAGCGATTTGCCGCTTTGCGAGTACGCAAACGCATCTTGGAAGTTTTTCTCTTTGGGACTCCCATAATTTATTAGGAATTCTTTTTTAGGTTCAAGTTCTTTAGTGCTTCCCATGCCGTCTGGGATGTATCCCTTTCGCTTTCAACGGCCTTTGCCTCTGTCGGAAATGTGGCCGGACAGGATAGTTCAGACGTAGAGTCGCATCTCGGATATAACGGAAGAGCAAGTAGAATATCCTCTCGGACGAGCGGGGTCAAGTCTACGATTTCTCTTCCTTCTAATTCTGTTTGAATGGCCACATGATCCACCTGTATTTTGTATTCAAAAAAACAGAGACAAGCAACGCATTGCAGTTGCACTTTCAAGCTCAAACTACCTACTGCAAAAAAACCGTCATTTGAAATTCCCCCTTCCAAACAATAGCTTAGAGGGCCGATTGGGAGAGCCCCCACCTCGGATAAGCCGAAAATGTGAGGGTCCTCTTCCCCCTCCCATTTACCGCCTGTGAGCGGGATTTGATGAAGATGAATTTTCAAAGGCATGGAGTATAAATTTTTTTCAGTTTAGTGGCTACGGCGGGAGGAACAAACTTAGAAATATCCCCTCCCAGTCGAGCGACTTCTTTCACCAGACGAGAGCTGAGGTAAGTATAATCCTCTTGTGGAGTGAGAAAAACGGTCTCCAGTTGAGGGTGCAGGTGACGATTCATCAGGGCCATCTGAAATTCAAATTCAAAATCCGAAACGGCTCGCAAACCGCGAATCACTACGTTGATTTGATTTTTTTTTGCAAAGTCCGCCAGCAATCCATCTAAAATCAACACTTGGACGGGGATATCGTTCCGCAAGGATTTCCGAACAGATTCCACTCTTTCCTCCGTAGAAAATAGCGGAGTCTTAGAATCATTTTCCGCAATGGCAACGATTAATTCATCAAATAATTCGATAGCCCGATAAATCACGTCTATGTGACCATTGGTAACAGGATCAAAACTTCCGGGATAAAGGGCGCGTCTCATTCCCATTCAATGGTGGCAGGTGGCTTGCTAGAGACATCATAACAAACCCGATTCACTCCTTTGACTTCATTAATAATTCTCGAAGAAATCATTGCGAGTAACTCATATGGAAGGCGCACCCAGTCCGCGGTCATCCCGTCTCGGCTTTCTACCATCCGTAATGCGATAGTATTCTCATAAGTACGTTCGTCACCCATCACCCCAACTGAACGCACAGGGAGTAAGACTGCAAAAGATTGCCATACTTTGTAATACCACCCGGAAGCTTTCATTTCTTGAATGACAATCGTATCGGCTTCGCGCAAAATGCGCAAACGCGTACGTGTGACATCGCTCAAAATTCTTACTGCCAATCCGGGGCCCGGAAAAGGCTGTCTATTCACCACTTCCTTTGACAACCCTAGCTTTACTCCCACTTCTCGAACTTCGTCCTTAAAAAGCTGGCGCAGCGGCTCCACCAGCTCAAATTTCATCCACGAGGGAAGCCCCCCTACATTATGGTGGCTTTTGATTAAGGACGCAGGATTTCCGGCAATCGATATGCTTTCGATCACATCGGGATAGAGAGTTCCCTGAGCTAAAAATCGGAAGGGATGTTTGGAAGAAGCCCGACTCTGGAGTTGTTTGGCAGTGGATTGAAAAACCCGCACAAATTCATTCCCAATAATTCTCCGTTTCCTCTCGGGATCCGTCACCCCTTTGAGCCTCGAAATAAAGCTCTGGGCGGCATCCACAGTTTTGAGGCGGATGTGAAAATTACCGGAAAAGAGTTCTTTCACCGCACGACGCTCCCCCGTACGCAAAAGCCCATTGTCCACAAAAATACAGGTCAGACGATCTCCAATAGCGCGGTCTAACAAAGCGGCTGCCACGGTAGAATCCACTCCTCCACTGAGCCCAAGAAGGACGCGTCCCTCCTGTACTTGATCTTGAATGGCTTTGCAACTCCGTTCAATAAAGGATTCCACGGTCCAATTCGGAATGCATCCACAGAGATTAATTGCAAAATTTTCGAGAATATTTTTTCCAAGGGGAGTATGGCCGACTTCAGGGTGAAACTGAAGGCCGTAAATGTTTTTTTCTGGAAAGCCGATCACGGCATGAGGAGAATTTTCCGTCTTTCCAAAAACGCGAAACCCTTTTGGAAGCGAAGTCACCTGGTCTCCATGACTATTCCAAACGTCAATTTTAAGTGGCAAGCCACGGAACAAAAGGCATTTCGGATTCAGATGCAAAATACCGGCTCCGTACTCGCGGTGAGAGGATTGCTCCACCTTCCCCCCAAAATCCTTGGCTACGAGTTGGGTTCCATAACAGATTCCCAGGATGGGAATTCCCAATTTGTAAATCCCTTTATCCAATTTGGGGGCTTTGGGAGAATAGACGCTGGCTGGACCGCCGGAGAGAATAATCCCAGCGGGAGCTGCCGCGCGGACTTGAGCCGCGCTAATGTGGTACGCACTGATTTCAGAGTAAATACGGCATTCTCGGATGCGCCGAGCAATTACTTGAGTATACTGTGAACCGAAATCAAGAATGAGAATTTTAGAAGTAGAATCCGGCGGCATTACGATAATGGGTAGTGGTATGAGATTAACTATGGGCTGCCCAGGCGCTGGGCCTTCATTGGTCGAGTGCGTAGTGAGTGGTTCACAGAATCCGCAGCTTTTTTAGGCCATTGGATTCTACGAACCACCCACCACCAACTACGAACTAATTTAGCAAGTGACAACAAAGATTATCCCTCCCGAACTTCTTCTTGAGGCTTATCGTCAGGGTTTATTCCCAATGGCAGTAGAACCCGGTCATATTGAGTGGTTTTCCCCTAAATATCGCGGAATCCTTCCACTCAACGAATTTCACATTCCCCATGGCCTTCGCCGCAGCCTCAAAACACAACCGTGGCATGCTACCATCGACATGGCCTTTCGGGATGTCATGGTCGCCTGTTCAAAACGAGAAGAGACATGGATCGACGACATTATCTTAGCCACCTATTGCCATCTCCACAATCTGGGCCATGCACATTCCTTGGAAATTTGGTGCAACGAGGAATTGGCAGGAGGATTGTATGGAGTGGCAATCGGAGGAGTTTTTTTTGGGGAATCCATGTTCCATCGGAAAACAGATGGCTCCAAAGTTGCTTTAAAGGCGCTAGTGGATACATTGAATGCCGGGGGATTTCTCCTACTGGATACCCAATGGATCTCCCCGCATTTGGAGCAATTCGGAGTCCGGGAAATTCCGCGATCCGCTTATATCCATCTTTTGGAAAATGCCCTGAATATTTCCGCACATTTTCCTAAAAAAGGAGTGATTGATATGTTAAAATGCTGATATTCAATTGAATGAAAAAAACAGACTCCTGTGATTCGGAAGATCCTCGAAATAATCTGGATTGGACTCAGTTTGAAGCTATCACCTGCAGCCTTTTACCGGAATTTATCACAGTCTACCGAGAATTTGAGAGGGAGCTCCCTCAACTTTTAAAAGACCTGCGGGCAGCCATCGCCGATGCCTCCTCCCAAAAAGTTGCCAGCTTAGCGCATCAAATCAAAGGAAGTGCCGCTAATTTTGGATTTGTCGGCACCAGCCAAAAAATGAATGAACTCGAATGCGAAGCCCAAAAAAAACTGCTTCAGCATGCCGAAAAACATCTCATCGCAGCACAAGAAGCTTTTGAACAGGCACGGCTGGAAGTGAATCGTCGTCTTCAGGGCATATAGCGAAATTCCGATAAAATGATCTCGTCGGTGACGCATGTCTTGCGTTCCCTTTTTGCTTTGACACCTGACATTCATAGCTTATCCAGTTGTATGTAAGTTAATTACATAATGCCACCATTAGTTTACGAAGCACTGGAAACAGACTGGAAAGCCTCCTTTTCCGAGGAACGACAGAAAGAAAGCCTCCATCGCCTGGAAGAGGGTTTTGTCATTCTTTTCCCTCGCCTCAATTTCACTTTATCAGAGGAAGAAAAAGAATTTCTGAGTCCACACGTGGTAGGAAAATCCAAAAACGTATGCTACAACATTGCCAATAGGCAAATTGGCGGCACGATTCTCAAAGAAAATGCTGGTTCCCGGTTAGGGAGACTGATGCATCGGTTTGCGGATCATACTCGCCATCTCCTTCATAACCTTTTGCCTAAATACCAAGGATGCCTCAAACAGGGCCGAACCAGTTTTCGACCCGTGGAAGTGGCAGGACGTGTCACCTCCTGGCGTAAGGACGATACTCGGTTGCATGTCGATTGTTTTCCTTCCACCCCCTTGCAAGGAAAACGAATTATCCGCGTCTTCAGCAACGTGAACCCAGAGGGATGCCCTCGTTCCTGGCGGGTCGGAGAACCATTTCCAGATGTGGTGGCACGCTTCTTTCCCAAATTGAAAGCCCCGATTTTTGGCACTCCTACTCTGTTGCATTTACTCCGAGTCACCAAAGCCAAACGTAGTGAATACGATCATTACATGCTCCAGTTGCACGACCAAATGAAACAAGATCTGGAATATCAGAAAAATGTTCAACAAAGCACCCTGCACTTTCCGGCAGGCGGAACTTGGGTGGTCTATACGGATCAAGTTTCACACGCAGCCACAGCGGGGCAATTTCAATTTGAACAAACCTTTTATTTGCCGGTCTCCGCAATGGAACGTCCTGAAACTTCACCACTGAAAATTCTTGAAAGGATGGCAGGACGGGACTTGGTTCGCGGTATCGCCACAACCCGTTATGTCGAAAGTCCTATAGCGAAATTCCTCTATAAATGAGCAGGAATTTTACCGCATCAAACAAGGAATCCTCGATAATTTCCTTTTTCAAGAGCTCAAATTTTCTTCCCTGACCATGGCTTTTGCGTAAGTCCCGATATATTACGCAATCCAGTTAGGAGTAATTCCGCATTAGTTTGAGTGGCTTGTATATTTTGGGTAAGGATCTGCATTGCTTCCAGGGCTGGCAGTACCGAGAGTTGTTTGCGCAGGTGAATAATGCGCTGATATTCGTCGGGATGGTAAAGAAGATCTTCTCTCCGAGTGCCAGACTTTAAAATGTGAATAGCAGGGAAAATGCGCTCTTCAGCAATAGTACGATCCAGATGGATTTCCATATTGCCTGTACCCTTAAATTCTTGAAAGATCAGCTCATCCATCTGGCTATGGGTTTCCACTAAAGTGGTGGCAAGAATGGTGAGGCTTCCGCCTTCTTCTGTATTGCGCGCCGCGGCAAAGAATTTACGGGGACGCACTAGCAATTTGGAATCCACTCCACCGCTCATGGTTCTCCCCTTGGCAAGGTGTAGGTTATTGTAACCGCGTGCCATGCGGGTGATGCTATCTAAAAGAATCACGACATCTTTTCCTAGTTCAACGAGACGTTTGGCGCGTTCAGCAACCAGTTCGCAGACCTGAATATGGCGGTCAACAGCCTCATCAAAGGTGGAACTAATAATATCCGCAGAGATTTCACAACGAATGTCAGTGACTTCCTCAGGGCGTTCATTGACGAGTAGAAGAATGAGGTGAACTTCGGGGTGATTGTCGCCGATCGCCTTTGCGATTTCCCTCAATAACATCGTTTTTCCTGATTTGGGAGGAGCGACAATCAATCCGCGCTGTCCCATCCCTAGTGGAGCTATCATATCCACGATTCGTGTTCCGTACGTGGGACAACCTCTGTTTTCCAAGAGAATGCGACGCAGCGGAAAGCAAGGGGTGAGTTTTTCAAAGTCCTTAGTCATTGCCCGCTTTGTATGAGGAATGCCTTCGATTGCAGAGATGCTTTCCAGTATCAGACCTTGTTCTTTTTCCAAAGGAAGTCGGATATTTCCAGAGATCTTTAAACCCGCCTTGAGTCGATATTGTCGAAGGAAAACGGCAGGAACCTGAACGTCTTCTGCTCCTGGTTTGAAATTGAAAACAGGGAAACGCAAGATTCCTTCTTCCCCGCTGAGTTCTAATATCCCTTCAGCCGTTACGATTTTGCCTGTTGCGAGATAATAACGGGCCAAATTCAAAATCAATTGACGCCGAGAAGCATCCCTCCGTGGACGAATCTCTTTTCCTTGAGCCATTACCATTAATTCTCGCAATGATTTTTCCTGAAGGAAATTTAATGAAATAAAATGAGCATTTATCCAAGCGGAGTGTCCATGTTCTGAGAAGGGTTCCATGGGAATTTGATAAGTGGCTAGTGAAACTTGTAGTCGCTTAAAAGGTGGCGATTGTTTGCGAGAAACCTCCTCTTCTCTGGACCGAATATGATATTATGAGAGGGGCAAAAAAATAGCGAAGTTTCTTGTCAAAGGCATTGTAATTCAATGCTAAAGCAAAAACTAAAAAAGACCTGACAACTAGCAAAAGATACAATGGAAGAAGTAGGAATTCCAGAATTTAATAGCAGAAAAAATAAGAAATTTTGTATCTACTCAGCCCCTCAGTGGGGAGAAGGCGGTGAAGATCAGTGAAAATGGGGATGAGGAAGCGGAGCCGAAGAAGGTTTTTCGCGCAGAAGAATCAGTAAGAGCCTGTCCAAAAAGACAGCGGATATTAGCCGAGCCTCCCTAAGCAGAAAAACTTCTGGCAACGCCCCCGCAATAGTCTTTTTGGACAGAGCTCCAACAGAGTGGAGCGGGTAGAGGGAATCGAACCCTCCTGGCCAGCGTGGAAGGCTGGAACTTTACCACTAAGCTATACCCGCATGAGGAAACCGAGTGGATGAATTAAAGCGTAGGAAGGGTGATTAGTCAACTCTCGGGATTTATCCCACTCGGGGAAGAAGGTGCCCGCTGATCATCCGATCAATGGAACCTCGTCCTCCGCCCAAGACTACCAGGGCCAGACCCGCTCCACAGAGCACCACTACGTATTCTATCAGACAACTGTGTTCCATTTGGCCTGGCGTCTGGTAGCTAAATATTGCTAAAACGACTGTTAAGATCGCCCATATTCGGGTGAAAAACCCGAACAGCAAACCGATCACCAAAACAATTCTTGCGATTACAAATGGAGTAATCAGCAAAGGAAGAGAATTATTGGAAAACGCCCGGAGAATGGAATCCCATTCTCCTTGCCAATATATCATCCCTGAGGGCCAGAACATAGCCCTCGCAATTTCTAAAAGCAGGGCTACTGCAAGAGTCCAACGCAGCATTGAAGGGGCAATACTGCGTGAAGAAGAAAATAGCATGTAAATAGGGTTACTGCTCACAAAAGAAAGAGTATCAGAGAGGTTGGCGCATAAGAAAGGCAACCCTTCGATGAAGGGAGAAGACTTTTTTAACAGACTGTGAAAGAATTTCAACTATACGATAAGGATCCCAGGACATTTTCTTCACGAGGAAGGGGTTTCCAACCGCAATAGCAAGCTTGAGAATCCTCCCCAGCATGCTCTATGGGTGAAGGCATCATGGCAGAAAATTTTTCCGAGCACCTCAAAAAGTCAGTTAAGAACTTCGCTAAAAACGAATTTTCTCTGCTGCTGGAAGAAAATACTGTAGCCAATACACTGGAGACGATTCGCAGGGAGGGCCTTCCAGACGGAGTGGTTTATTTTTATGTTGGGGATGCGGAAGGACGGTTAGTGGGCGTCCTTCCTTCTCGCCGGCTACTCACTGCCGCTCCGGAAAAAAAACTTTGCGAACTCATGATCCGGAGGGTCATTTCTGTTCCGGAAAGAGCTTCACTTCTAGATGCTTGTGAGCTTTTTGTGCTCTACAAACTTTTGGCAATTCCTATTGTGGATACAGAGAGACGGTTGACAGGTATTGTGGATATCAGCGTCTTTACAGAGGAAATACTTTCGTTTGACGACAAACCCAGTACGGACGAAATTTTTCAGACCATTGGTTTTCATGTGGGAGAGCTGAAAAATGCTTCTATATGGAAATCATTTCGTTACCGGTTTCCTTGGTTGCTCACTACCATTGGCGGCGGAATACTCTGCGCGGCGGTTTCTAATCATTTTGCCTCGACACTGGAGAGCCGTATTATTTTAGCGCTGTTTATGACACTGGTCTTGGGGCTCGGGGAAAGTGTTTGCGCTCAGTCTATGGCTCTTGCATTACAACAGTTGCATGGAGGCCAAGTCACTGGAAAATGGTTTCTCACCGCGTTGAAGAAAGAATTTTTTGCCGCTTTATTACTTGGTCTTTCGTGTGGGGGACTTGTTGGAATGGTGGTGTGGCTGACTAAGGGAGACACTCCAGCTGCTTGGGCCATAGGGAGTTCCGTTCTAGCCTCCGTCGTTTTCGCATGTCTTATTGGCTTGAGCATTCCGTCATTTTTTCGGAGTCTCCATCTGGATCCGCGCGTGGCATCGGGGCCTTTGGCACTCGCCCTAGCTGATGTGTGCACATTATTTTGTTATTTCAGCGTCGCCCAATCTGTGCTTTAATTTACAATTACCTTTATGCAGTCTCATCCCAATTCTTCCCCTTCTCACGATACCTCCGCTCACAGGGAACACCTGGTGGATGGCGGGTGTTTAATGAATGGCGCGGAAATTCTTGTCCAATGCTTGGAGCGCGAAGGCGTAGACACTATTTTTGCTTATCCCGGAGGAGCCTCCATCCCTCTCCATCAAGCCCTGACGCAATCTCAAAAAATTCGAGTGGTACTTCCTCGTCATGAGCAGGGAGGAACTTTCGCAGCGGAGGGTTATGCCAGGGCAACCGGGCGCCCTGGAGTGTGTATGGCCACCTCCGGCCCGGGAGCCACTAATTTACTTACAGGTATTGCAGATGCGTTTATGGACTCTGTGCCTTTGGTCGCTATTACCGGCCAGGTGCCACAGGCAATGATTGGGCGAGGCGCATTTCAGGAAACGGATATCTTTGGCATGACGCTACCAGTAGTGAAGCACAGTTATTTAATTTGCGACATCAGTGACATTCCTCGGATTGTCAAAGAAGCTTTTTATATTGCTCAATCTGGCAGACCGGGGCCGGTGTTGATTGATCTTCCGAAAAATATTCAGATTCAAAAAACCTGTCCCATCTATCCTCAAGAGATTGCTCTTCGTGGATATCATCCCGAATTGAAGGCGGAAGACAGCGCACTACGAGAGATCATCGAACTGATCAAGGGAGCGGAATATCCGATGATTTACTGTGGAGGTGGAGTGATTTCGGGCAATGCCAGTCAAGAATTGTTGGAATTTGTGGAACGTACGCAAATTCCGGTAGCTACGACTTTGATGGGCGTGGGTGGTTTTCCGGAAACTCATCCTCTCTCTCTAAAGTGGTTGGGCATGCACGGTACTGTTTATGCTAATAATGCCGTGAATGAAGCGGACCTTTTGCTTGCTATTGGAGTACGCTTTGACGATCGCGTCACCGGAAAGTTTGAAGAATTCTGTAAGCATGGATTTATTGTTCACATCGATATTGATCGGTCTGAAATTAATAAAAATCGTCTCGTTCGGCTCCCTATTCTCAGTGATCTCAAATACGCGCTGAAAAAGACCAATGAGATGCTTCATGAAGATGGCTATCAGCGAGTTACTGATAAATTCACACGTTTTCCAAAATGGTATGCGCAAATTGATTCCTGGAAGGCAAAGCATCCTCTCACTTTTCAGGATACCCCTGATATCATCCAACCTCAGTATGTTATTCAGCTATTGCATGAAATGACTCAGGGAGATGCTATTTTGACCACCGGTGTGGGACAGCATCAGATGTGGGCCGCCCAGTATTATCAATTCCGCCATCCTCGCACACTTCTCACATCCGCTGGTTTAGGAGCCATGGGCTTTGGCTATCCAGCAGCGTTGGGCGCAAAAATTGCTCATCCGGAAAAGCAGGTGATTGATATTGATGGAGACGGATCTTTTTTGATGAATATACAGGAGCTTGCAACAGCTCATATTGAAGGAATTGCTGCAAAGGCCATTATTCTGAACAACCAACATCTGGGTATGGTGGTGCAATGGGAAGATCGTTTCTATAGTAGCAACCGTGGACATACCTTCCTTGGCGATCCTAAAAACCTGGACCGCATTTATCCTGATTACATTGAAATTTGTAAGGGCTTTGGAGTGAAGTGCGAACGTGTGATTCATAAAAAAGATCTTCGGGCTGCAATTCAACGCTTGTTGGATTGTAAGGAAGCCTATGTTTTGGATGTCATGGTGCCCTATACGGAACATGTGCTTCCCATGATTCCGGCAGGTATGACCTATAAGGATATTATTACTGAGTGATGTGACGCAAAAAAGGAAACCTTGTAGGCTAAAATGGTTTTTTTGCTCCCAGAGCTCCTCAAAGTGCGTCACGTCAGTTACTGAATAGGAACGGCGTTGTCGCGTAAGCGTCACGTGGAGGTTCGCCGTGAAAAGCTGCGGAAAATCCAACGGGAGGAGATATAGCGGACGGGACGTCACTGTTTTCCGGACAATAATTCCCAAAACCTGCTAAATCTTTGCCGCGTTGCCGCCTGGGAAGTGGGCTTTCTTTAGGGAAAGCATTGCGTTATGCATTCTCGGTTTTTGGGAACCATTTGTAGTTTTTTAGGCTGTGGGATCTACGAACGGCCGTTAAAGTCCTCGCAATCCGGTTAATAGTAATTCAGCATTTGTCCGTGTTGCTTCGAGGTTGCGGGCGAGAATTTCCATCGCTTCAACCGCTGGAATTTCAGAGAGTTGCCTTCGGAGGAGGGTGACTCGTTGATATTCGTCGGGATGATAGAGAAGGTCTTCTCTGCGGGTACCAGATTTAACAATATGAATGGCAGGGAAAGTACGTTGTTCAGCGATGGCTCGGTCTAAATGTACTTCCATATTGCCCGTCCCTTTGAATTCTTCGAAGATCAGATCGTCCATCCGATTTTGAGTTTCAATCAAGGCTGTGGCGAGAATAGTGAGGCTTCCGCCTTCCTCAGTATTTCTTGCTGTTCCAAAGAATTTTCGGGGGCGAGTGAGAGCTTTGGAATCCACACCGCCGCTCATGGTTCTCCCTTTGGCAGGTTGAAGGTTGTTATAGCCTCGTGCCATACGAGTGATGCTGTCTAATAAAATCACTACATTTTTCCCCAATTCCACCAGACGTTTTGCCCGTTCGGAAACTAGTTCGCAGACCTGCACATGGCGGGCTATGGGTTCGTCGAATGTGGAACTAATGATTTCCGCCGAAATTTCGCGGCGCAAATCAGTCACCTCCTCAGGCCGTTCATTTACGAGCAGGAGAATGAGGTGAATGTCGGGATGGTTGTCCCGAATTGCCTTGGCAATGTCCCTCAATAGCATGGTTTTTCCTGACCTTGGAGGAGCTACAATCAAACCACGTTGTCCCATTCCTAATGGGGCTATAATATCTACGGCGCGAGCCCCTTGAGTGGGTTTTGTTTTGCTCTCCAAAATAATACGTCGCTGCGGAAATAAGGGGGTGAGTTTTTCAAAGTCCTTGGCGACCTGCCAATCTGAAACCACGGTATCTTCAATCGTAAATACATTTTCAAGCACAAGTCCCCGTTCTTTTTCTCCCGGGAGACGAATGCTTCCGGAAATCTTGAGTCCCGGTTTCAATTGATATTGTCGAAGGATGGAGACAGGAACCTGGACGTCTTCGACTCCTGGTTTGAAGTTAAAGTATGAGGAACGCAAAATCCCCTGTTCACCATTAAGTTCCAGAATTCCCTCAACAGATACGGCTTGTCCCGAAGCTAGGTAAGATCGGGCCAAATCTAAAACCAGATGGTGACGCGAACCTTCCGCTCGTAGGCGGATGTTTCGCTCTTTGACCATCGCAGTCAATTCAAGCAAGGATTTTTCTTGCAGAGAATTTAATGAGAGGGAGTTCTCCTGAGAGGAATGCGCTTGGGAAGATTTTTTATCCATAACGCTCGACGAAATAATTTGCAGTCAAATCAGCTTGTTCTATGAGGAGTTCCTCCGGGCCGTCGTTCCATATGACTAAGTCCGCTCGCCGAATCTTGTCTTCCGTAGAAATCTGGCTTTTGATGATTTTGTTGGCGAACGGCTTTTCCAGTCCCCGAGAGGAGGTCAGCCGTTCGAGTTGGGTGGCTAGCGAACACGCCACGACTATAACGAAATCACAAAATGTCTCGCCTCCGGTTTCATATAAGAGAGGAATTTCTACTAGAAACCGACTTTTCGTCTCTGCACAATCTGCCGCTCGTTTTCTCCAGATCGCTTGAATTCGGGGATGGAGAATCCCCTCCAGTTTCTTACGAGCTTCGGGATGAGAGAAAATCCGCGTACGCATTTGTTCCTTATCCAATCGTCCTTCCCGATAGACTGTCGGAGCAAATGTTTCTTCGATTTCCTGACGGACCTCTTCTGAATGGTCCATAAATTCGGCGACCGCAGCGTCGGCATCAAAGGGTTCTGCATTCCATCGAGAGGAAAGATATTGTCGAAAGGCGGTCTTGCCGGAGGCAATTCCGCCTGTAATTGCAATGGTGGGCACGGTAAAAAAAGATATTGGTATAAAAAGCAATATTTAGCAACCAGACGCCTTTACAGAAGAATATCTAAAAAAGGCAACAACTGTTTAGGGGAGCCCCATATCATTTTAAATCATGAAAGGTGGAGAACAAATTCGAAAAGAGCTTGGGCGATTGAGATGTTGCCGTCAAATTTAGTGCATAAATTTATACAAAGGGATCAAAGGAGTTGGGTGGTGTGTGAATGATGAGGTGGATCTAAATGCTACCAAGACGCCAGCCTCGCACTTCAGTGCGCGGGCACCCGGCCAAGATAAAACTAAGAAAAGTAAGAACTCTGGGATAACCACCGTAAGCTACCAGAAGTCGGAGCAGAATGCGACCGATCTTTTGGAGCATTTTTGAATTATTGCGTGATGTGACGCAAAAAAGGGAAGCTTTGTAGGCTAAAATGGTTTTTTTGCTCACAGAGCTCCTCAAAGTGCGTCACGTCAGTGATTACATTCTTGAGGGCGATTCGCAGCTTTTTTAGGCTGTAGGTTCTTCGAAGAGGCTTATTTGGGCGATCTTTCCGAAGAGGATTATTTGGGTGGTCTTTCCGAAGAGGCTTATTTGGGTGGTCTTTCTAATTGGAAAGTGCTCCTAATATTTCTTGAGGGTTTCTGATTTCCTCTTTTTCTTCCTCAGGACGAATCGGGTTTCCCTGCGCATCGATCAATCGGGCAGTAACAAAAATAATCAAATTGTCTTTGATTTTTTGCTCTGAATAAGAACGGAATAAGCGACCCATGAGAGGAATATCACCCAAAAAAGGAATTTTATCTTCCACTTTTTGCGTATCCTCCCGCATCAGTCCCCCAAGGGCGACGGTTTGACCATCCCAGATACTCACACTAGTAGTCACTTTCCGGGTACTAAAAATGGGTTGATGAATAGTATTCTCTGTAAGCACGGTAGGAGCAGGAATACCGGTTACGGCTTGATTCACGATACCCAAGATGGGTACGCCATAGTTTATGAAACCATCGAACTCCACTACTTCTGGCGAAAGATTCAGATCAATGGTCATGCCATCGGGGCCAACTATCGGTTCCACCTCCATGGTAACGCCTGTGTTTCGGACTTCAAAGCGGGAAGGCGTTGTGGGGGTGACTATTTGCGACACAAAGGCATTGTTTGTCAGGACCTCTTTTGGAGCGACGATTCCCTTTTGAGGAATTTGCGGAGGATGGAATTCTGTGGGGTAGGGAAAAGTGCGAATAATTTTGATAGTCGCCTTTTGTCCACTACGTGCTGTCACTTTTGGAGCGGAAACAAGGTCTACGCCTTTAGTTTGGCTGAGAGCACGGATAACCATTTGGAATTGGGGACGGGTAAAGATGCCGGAGATCCCAAAAACAGAGGCAGCTCCTCCCCACTGAGCGCCAAGACTTTGAGCAATGAGGGAGCTAATGGAATGGGTCGATATAGCCGACTTCGGGCCGCCGCCGCTTCCAGCACGGAGATTATCGGTAACCGGATTTCTCCCGATTGGAAATCCGGTAGCGGGGTTTACCATCGGATAATGAGCTGCGTGAGTGCGAGAGGCTCCTCCCCCACTCAAAGCAAGATGGGTAGGAAGAGAGACTGGACCTAGCAACCAGTCAAATCCCATTTCTTTCAAATTATTTTGTGAAATATTTATAAATTTGGATTCGATCTGAACCTGTAGTGGAGCTGCCCTATTAGCGGCAGCTACAATGGAATCAATCAAATTCAAAGCATCGGGAGTGTTGCGAACGATGAGGCGACTGCCAGCGGATACATAATTTGCAGAAGCACCATTTGGAAAGGGCACTCCCTGGGATTGGAGATATTCCTGTGCGCCCATACGAACCCAGATTTTCTTTTTTTCATTTGTGAGATCGAAGGCTGCTTTGACTGGCTGAGCAGGAAGAAAACTTGGTAGAATGCGATATTCCTTAGTCAAAAACTGGTCTCCCGACATGGATGCGGGGACGATCGAAACTGCATAGGGCTCAATGTTAAGCTTTAAACCTGCTAGTTCACTGACGTAACGCAGGGCTTCATATAGAGGAATATTAGTGAGGGTCAGGTCAATTTTTGTGGAGGGAAAAGAAATGTTTTCTTGTGTTGGCTTACCTGCGGAATGGGTGGAAAGCGAAGGCCCCACTTTGGCGTGCTTCAGTACGATATTAATTCCCTTACCGCCTGGTGTGGAATCCAGCTCTTTGGCACGCTGTTTCAAAAAATCAATAGCCTCACTGACTGTCGTCTCGCGAAATTCCACCTTAGGAAGAAGTATTTTGTTTAATTTCGCGCGGATTTCTTCAGTACCGCTCGCATTTGAGTTTTGAAGAATTGCGTCCGAGTCGGTCTGAAGGAGGGGACGTTCCCAACTTCTGGTTACATTTCCCAAAAGATGGGATCGGTTCTCCAGAAAAGCGCGTTGATAATATACCTCTTTACGTCGATGAAGGCGTTTTTCGCCTTGCTTCGCCGCCATATTGTAGGGATCGATATGAAGAATTTCCTCATAGCGCTTTTGGGCAAGATCCAAGCGATTTGTGGAATAAAAGTCTTCTGCTTCGATTAAAAGACGAGCAATTTTATTTTGGTCTTCTGCAAAATTTGGGATCAGCGCATGCTCAAAAGAATCATTTTTTTGTAATTTCGAAAGCAAGCGAATCGCAGATCGATCGTTGGGTTGGTATTGTGGAAGTAAGATGGCTGCCACTACTTTTTTAGCATCGGAATAACGGCTCTTTTGAATTAACTCATGAGCATATCGAATAGCAGCAGTACTCAATTTATCGATTGTTTGCTGACGGAGTTTAGCGGTGGCGGGAACTGCGGAAATCAAATCGAGCGCTTTCAGATAGGTTTGGGTTGCACCCTGATAATCCTTGTGCCGCATAGCTTGTTCTCCTTGAAGGACTAATTTTTGAGCGTCTATAATATTTTCTTTTCGTCGGACAATTGCCCGACTTTCGGAAGATAGCGGCGCTGCTGGTTGAGTCACCTCGGAAGATTCCAATGAAAGTACGCTTCCCATAAGAAACACAGTGAGTTTCAGAAACACAGTGAGTTTTCTGCCTGGGAACCGGACTTTCTTTAAGGAGAGCACTGTGTAATTCATTGAGTTCTTGGGCAATGCGCGGATTTTTTAAGGCTGTGGAGGCTACTCAATGTTTTTTCATAAGGAGACGTTCTTATGGAAGAAGCCAAGCTTCCGGTTGATTTGTTTTAGGAAGCTGTGGTGAGGATGGCTCTACTTCACTCAGAAGCGTGGGCTGTCCACCAGGGTCAATTAAGTGAGCTGTAACAAACATAATCAGATTTGTTTTTATGCGGCGTTCGGTATTGGAGCGAAAAAGCCGACCAAGCACAGGAATATCGCCTAGGATGGGAGTTTTATCCTGTACCTTTTGGATCTTTTCTTGAATTAAGCCTCCTAAGGCAATGGTCGATCCATCGGTAATCGTAAGCTGTGTGCTCGCTTCACGTATACTGAATACGGGTTGATGAATAGTATTATCCGAAAGCTTAACTGTTGCGGTGGCGCCCGTAGATAGACCTAATGCACTGCTAATAGGAGCAACCGTATCAATTTGACTTCCATAATTGATGAATCCCTCAAATTCCGTCACCTTCGGTTGCAAAATTAAATCGATAGTAGTGCCATCAGGTCCTACTGTGGGAGTGACATCTAATTCGATGCCGGTGTTTTTAGTTTCGAATGCCGTTGGAGTGGTAGGAGTGAGTGGACTGATACCAAAAGTTTGTGTGGGGGGAATTTGAGGGGGGTCAAATTGTGTGGGGTAGCGAAACTCGCGGACAATTTGAATTCGGGCCGCATGACCACTTTTCGTAATAACGCTCGGAGCCGTCATAAGGTCCACGCCTTTTTTTTGGTGAAGTGCGCGAATGACAAGCTGAAATTGAGGGTTTGTAAATACGCCCGCTAGCGCAAAGACGCCAGGGGTAATAGCGGCACTTGCTCCGCCTAATAAAAGCGCATCCATCGCATTGAGTTGAATAGCAACACTGCCACTGCGATTGGCTCCCGTCAGTCTGCCAGCACCGGTTTTCGACATTCCTACCGGCGTCCCTTGTACATCTTGAATGGGAAAATTTTGAGCGCCTTGAGAGAGTCTGCCGCCCGGAGTATCGTCACTTCCTCCACTCCCATAAATTCCGGAACCAAAAGGCAATCGGAATTCTCCCAAAAGCCAGTCAAAACCCAATTCCTCCGCATTGTCCTGCGTGATTTCCAGAAATTTGGCTTCGATATTTACCTGTTTTGAAAATGAGCTCAGAGAGGGTTCGACCAGGGAATCGATCAAATCCAAATTTGTTTGTGTATTCTTCACTACCAGCCGACTGCTACTTGGCAGATAGTTAGCACTGGCTCCTGGTGGAAAAGTAACTCCTTGTGCTTGGAGAAATTCCTTGGCACCGGAGCGGGCGATAAGAGCAGGTTGGGATCCTTGTGCCAGGGAATGGCCCACCGAAGGATATGATTGCTCGGGCAGCGAGGCATCTAATGCTGGCAACTGTGAAATAAAAGAAGACGTGACCTGGTATTCTTTGGTAATCAAATTTTCCGTGGATTCGGAAAACGGAACCGCAAGAATAGCATAAGGCTCAATTTTAAGTTTCATATTTGCTCCTTCCATTAAATAGATGAGGACATTACGAAGGGGAACTTCCGTTAATTGAAGTGTGATAGGAATGTGAGCCTGATCGCTTTCGGGAGCAGCTTTTAGAATAATATTCACCCCTTTTCGAATAGGATCGGATTCTTGAACATCCAAAGCTGCCGCGCGCTGACGCAAATATTGCAAGGCTTCTCGCAGAGGAGTATCGCGGAAATTAATTTGAGGGATAATAATTTCATCCAGCTTCCGATGAATGGCGCTGGTGCCTTGAGGTTTTAGTGGGACCTGTTCCATGATCGGCGGAACTTCCGTATGTAATTTGCGTATAGGTCGTTCCCATGCTTGGTCCACATCGACAATCATTTGCCCTCGCCTCTCTTTATAAGCTTCTTCGGTATCACGCGAACGAGCCCGCTCGACTGCTGCCTGTCCTTGACGAGCTGCCACATGATATTTGTCAAGATGCAGAATTTGTTCGTACCGTTTCAGAGCAAGGTCATATTTTCCGGCATGGTATAACTCCTTTGCTTCATGTAGAAGCTGGTTTACTTTGTCCACCTGCATGGTAACTTCCGGCGTGAATGTTTGGTGAGACAGCTGACTCTTTATTAATTGCTGTTTTATGGCTAATGCACGTGAATGCTTCGGACAATATTGAAGTACCAACTGAGATAAGAATTGCGCCTTCTGAAAACAACCTTTCGAGATTTGTTGTTGCGCTAATCTTATAACAGTTCGAGAAAATTTCTGAAGCACCGAGGTTCTTAACTTTGCAGTGGCACTTCCTCCGGAGGGGAGCCCCTCCAGAGCGTTCCGGTATAAAATGAATGCCTTGTCATAATCTTTTTTGGAATAGGCTTCTTCGCCTTTTTTGACGATTTCTTTTACCTGTTCTGCTGCTGCTATGGATTCTTTCTCTTTCCGTTCTACAAGGGCCTGGATTTCCGAAGACTGGGCAATATCGATCACAAAGACAGACGTCCATACAGCAGCGATAATAATTTGTCTGTTGTTTCTTAATGGTGGATTCATGACAGCCACTCATTACTGAGTCCATCTGGCAAACGACTATTCATGGCTTTCCGGAGAAAGTTTGGAAATACGATGCTTTTTACCTGTTGCAATATCTTCTATTACGGCATCGGTTTCCGTGATGTCCACGAGTTTGTATAGATATTCCTGCCATTGTGGCAGTACAAATATCTCTCCTTTTTTCACTATCAGCTCTGAGTCATTTCCAAAAATTTTAAATGCCGACGAGGAGCTGGGAAAATTAGTTTCCTTGTCTAAATAGAGCACAATGGTTTCTTTATCGTTTTCAAGAATCAGTTCGCTGACATCTATTTCCAGTCCACTGTCTTTCACATATGTTTTGTGGTGATAGGTTTTTAACAAATACGAAGTATTTGCGATTTGAAATGATTCTCCCAACTTTAGGAATTGAGTCCGCCCAAAGGGTACATCCACGGTATTCAGAGCAAAGGTTTTTCCGTCATCAGGGGTTCCGCTAAATTTAATACGGAACGGAGTATGAATCACTTTATGCAACCGAAGTTTAATGTAAGGGGGAGCATGGGTATTGGGATCGGTGGGATGGGTATCTGTTTGATAATTCTCAAGCACCGTAAAGCCGTCTCCTTTGAGATCCGCGTGCGGAAGATCTGGTCTTCCATAGTCCAAGCGATATTTTATCAGCCACCAATTAGGGATGGGGGAATGGAGATTTTCGGAATTTTCAAATGGATCAATTAATTTGTTTCTCTTACAAACATACGGATGTGGAACAAATAGGGATCGGGATTTCCAGAATTTTCCAGTTGCCACCTGCTGCCTAGCTGTTCGAATGGCCTCGATATCGAAAACCATGTCCTTTCTTAATGGAAACATAGGATTGGAAACATCCTCGGTTTTTCCATCTTCTAATGGTATTCGTTCTTTCGAACGGATGAGATCTCTCAAAAAAGTATCAACCGAAAGGATGGGATGCATAGGATCCGACAAATTTGAGTCCTCCAATGGAAAACATTGTTGCAAATTCCGGGGGAGGCTTAAGTGCCTTGTAGAAATAAATATAAGATATGTCGAGGAAGTTGCAAGGAGGAGGGAAGAAAATGCTAAGAAAATTTTGTCGAAAATTGATGAAATGGTTTTCATGGGAATATTCCGTTCTTTTTTTCAGGCAGTGTCAAAATGAGCATCGCCATACGAATGGTGATCATTAACCTTTCTTTTCCAAAGAGGAGTTTGATTTCTTCTTTGTTACCAAGTGCAATGTCTGTGCTATTAACAGTTAATTTTTGTTTCGCATCGTCCTTCCCAATATTGGTATCGCCCTCTTTTTTGGCAGGAATTTGAGATTCCGAATGAATGACTTGTAGCGCTTCGATACTGAGAAGATGCGGAAACTCCGGAATAGTATTCCATACGTTTCGAAATGCTCGCTGATCAGATACAAAACAAATATCAAAAATTTTCTTTTTTATTTTTTTTAACGGACCAGGAATTTGCGGAAATGAGGCCGGTTCCTCGCGTGAAGAAAAGCGATGAATGGTCGAAATACTTAATATCTGAAATTCAATGAACTTACTGATCAAACCATATATTACTTCTAACTCTTGCTCTAATTCAGTAGCAATCGTTTGCGGAGGCAGTGCCGATCGATATTCATCGAAACCGAAGTAAAATTTAGGCGGCAAATGTACGTTTGCGTGATTTGCTTTTTCAATGAGCGACGAAACCCTATCACGTAGTTTATCCTGAAATGATTGAGGGGTGACTATAACTACTTGCAGTTGAAGTTTGCGAAGCGCATCCACCCATTGTGCAGCTTCGTGAATATATATCTGCTTCTCTTCTTCGAGTTGATCAAGATCAGCGGAAGTGACTCCTTGATTCTGCAAATCTTGGAGATCGTGGGCGATCTTGCCTAACTGCCTGGATACCACTTGGTCATTGCGATAAGCCAAAAAAGTACCGGTTCCCTCTATAATGAGTAGCAAAACTACAAAAATCGCAGGGGAAAATGGACTTTCTCGATTCACTTCATTGTGGAGGAGGGAGTGGCAGGAGCAAGGTATATCGATAGGCCCAATGTTCCCCATCCGGGGTATCTCGTACACGAATGACCTTCGCTTTATCGGGAATCGTAAAAAAAGAGGATTGAGAAAGATTGTGGACAAAATCATCCACGACTGTCGCTTGTCGGGGATTTTCCAAATAGAGACCTTCGATTAATAATTGATGCTCTTTCTGAGGAGCCATCCACTTTCTTCTTTTATTCCATTCTTCAGGAGCAGGTAAAATGGGGTGACTTCCGGCGATAGGTTCTAATCGAGTCATCCAAATAAACTTTGAAGGCAAACTGGTTTCGAGCGTGTGAATAAGAGTGGGCCATATCGTACGATCCGCAAGGGCAAGGACAAGAGGGAGGAGATCGGTCTTAAGCTGTTCATTTTGACTGGATAGTGTTTGTAGTCGATGAGTATCGATATCCAGTCGAGATGCTTGATTTTTACTCCTCTCTAAGAGAGCTGCCTTTATGGCAGCGGTACGAAAAAAATACAACCAGCTGCTAGCCAAGGAAAAAATAAGACAAATACTGGCAATTGCTAATAGTAATTTTCTCCGAGCTAA
Organism: Verrucomicrobiota bacterium; assembly: GCA_023269545.1. Classification (GTDB taxonomy): domain Bacteria; phylum Verrucomicrobiota; class Verrucomicrobiia; order Chthoniobacterales; family Xiphinematobacteraceae; genus Xiphinematobacter. The sequence goes on from JAHFTB010000018.1 coordinate 21,164, forward strand.
AGCTGCTTCGTGAATCGCTTCCGGAGAAAGAAGTTGAATTTCGAGCGGAACATTCTTTAATGCGTGAGTTGCCAGTCCTACGACTTCTCCAAGTGTGTGCATCTGAGCTTTCGCAGCCGTCTCGGAGGTGGATTGCACATTCCGCAAGGGATTAAAATCCTGTATTTGTAATCGATCATTAAAGATTTCCTGCGGATGCGCGCTTCCATAAAATAATATCTGTTGAGGAGGGCTCCCTCCTTGATGACTACAATAGAAAGAAATGGAGCGATCGATTTCCGTGCGCAGTCGTTTTATTTCAGGACAAAGGGGAATTGTTGCTTTGTATGCAAGTGGAGGTTCGACATTCTGTGACTCTTGATATTTTTCTCCTCCATGGGGGGGCGTGATTTTTTGGGAAAGGATGGAAGGAATGGTTCGGATAAAAACTTTTTCTTCTTCGGAAAAGATAAGATTTGTCGAGTGAGTTCCTATATTAATAATTAAGGTGCAGCCTTTGTTTTCGGAATAGTTATAACGAAAAGCATTATAGAGGGCCGTAGGCGCAGTATCTGTTCTTTCTAATAAGAAGCCTGCTTCCATAATATCTCTTCTTAATGCGGCGAGTGGGACTTTTTTCGTGGCAACCAGTACGACGTCCCAATGTCCCTTCACCGAAGAGCCAATGATTTGGTAGTCCCACACCACCTCGCTCAGAGGAAAAGGAATATTTTGTTGAGCTTCGAAAGCTATGATGTGGTGAATATCTTCGCATCGAGTACCGGGTAGTTTTAAAAAGCGCGTCAATACCATTTGCGAAGGTATGGCTATGGTCAACCGTGCCCTCTTTTTAATTTTTCTCCTTTGTCGCCATGTACGCAGTATGGTTTTTAGTTGTCCCCATTTGTTTGCCGAGGAATCCGTGAGGAGCTTTTCTTGTGTGAAAGAATGAAGCATGAGACCTCCTTCGGAAATCATCTTGAATTCCGCAAGGGACACGATGGGGAGTCCCAGATCGGCTACATAGAGAGTTCGTAGTTCGTCATTCGTCATTCTCGTAGACTCCGCAGCCTAAAAAAGCCGCGAATTTCCACAGAAACTGGATGGAGTGACTCCATGTGCTTTTTAAAGAAAGCCCAATTCCTGGGTCAAAGGTGGTGGTGCTCAGTTGTGTTCTGATCGAATTTGCTCGTAATCTTCCCATAGTAAAGGTGCGAAAGGAGTCTGATTTTTATTCAGAATAAATCCTGAAAGTGGCGAATATTTTTCCCACCATGGGCCTTGTCCTTTCCAGCTCCGAAGTGCCACACATCGGCCTTCTTTACTGATCGTGACTCCAATATCATATACGATTTGAGCCACGCTTGAAAGAACACGACCTTGAAAAAAACGATCCAAGGTGGAAGGCGCCACATACATTACAGACCGACGCTCTCGCCGAGCGCAAATCGCATCGTGCATCACCGACCCCATGAGCAAAATTCCATTAGGATGCTGAAGAGACCGTACATTCAAAAGAAGGTAGTAAGTGAATAGCAGTTGGTCCATATACCGATCTGCCTCGGTTTTTGGTTGGTAAGAAAACTCCACCTCCAATGCAAGAAAGCAGGAGTTGCCATGATTGCGAAGGCTGGGAGCAGGCCCTCCCGCGTACTGATATTCTGGCACACTTACAAGCTTCGAAACGATCTTTTGTATGGAAAAGTTTTCGCCTCGAGCCATGCTCAACGCCACCACGATGGTGAGCAAAATGAGTGTCGAAGCACGGGCCACTGAGCAATATACGCTATCCTCATCCTTGCTCAGAAAAAATTTTAGAATACTGAAGCTCTTGGATGGAATTTACGGTGCACCTCGTGGAGGGCGCGCTGATCCACATGGGTATAGATTTGGGTGGTAGAGATATCGGTATGGCCGAGCAGTTCCTGAATAATTCGTAGGTCGGCGCCATTACTCAAAAGGTGAGTGGCGAAGGAATGGCGAAAAAGATGCGGGTAGACATTGGAGTCAATTCCTACTCGGGCGGCGTATTCTTTAATGAGTTGCCAAATACGCTGTGGGGTGAGTTTTTTGCCTCGGATGGAAAGAAAAATGTGAGTTCCCGTCCGTGCAGTAACTAACTGTGGTCGGCCGGAATGGAGATAGCGAGTCATGGATTCTTTGGCTTTGGAGCCGACAGGGATGAGCCGCGTTTTGTTACCTTTTCCGGTTACTCGCACAAAGCTCGCTTCGAGATCCAAGTTTTCCAGACGAAGGGAGCAGAGTTCAAAGACTCGCAGACCACAGGCATAGAGCAGCTCCAGCATTGCACGGTCACGAAGTCCCAAAGGAGAGAGAGCATTTGCGCTTTCCAAAAACCGCTCCATGGAGGGGGGGGTAAGCGTTTCCGGAAGATATTGTTCGATTTTGGGAAGGACCAGAAATCGTGCGGGATCTTGAGGAATATGACCGCGTGTAGTGAGAAAACGGAAAAAGATGCGCAGGGCTACGGCTTCGAGTTTGAGGGACGCTGCTGCCAATGCTTGGGATTTACGGTGAGCCAGGTATTCCGTGAGGTGCTGAGGATGCACATCGGTTGTCTTCTGAAGACTATGGAATTCTTTGAGCCAACCAGCGAAGGATTCCAAGGAATGGCGTGTGGAAAGTTGGTAGTTTGTGGAGAGTCCGCGCTCAGTGGCAAGGTGTAAAAGGAGCAACTCGATGTCGTTTTCCATCAAGCGTGTGTTCTCCGATTATCTATCGATGAGGCAGAGCACATTTTTTCTTAAATACGTGATGTGACGCAAAAAAGGGAAACCTTGTAGGTTAAAATGGCTTTTTTGCTCCCAGAGCTCCTCAAAGTGTGTCACGTCACAGTTAAATACTTTAAACCTTCGAGCCGGTTAATAGTGTGTATGCTTCTCGATATTTTTCGGAAGTTTTGGCGACAATAGTTTCAGGAAGAGAAGGAGCGGGAGGCATTTTATTCCAAGGAATATTCTCCAGATAATCGCGCACGAATTGTTTGTCGAAGCTCGGTGGAGAGGAATCCGGGTGATAAGAGCCGGCAGGCCAAAAACGAGAGGAATCCGGCGTCAGACACTCGTCGACTAGGAGTAACTGATCGTCGATCAAGCCAAATTCGAATTTGGTGTCCGCTACCAGAATTCCTCGCGTGGCTGCATAGGCTCTGCCATATTCGTAGAGTTCAATGGTCCAATCGCGAACTTGTTGAGCGATATCTTCACCGAGAAGAGCTCGACACTCTTTCCAGCTCATATTTGTATCATGGCCGGCAGTGGCCTTGGTGGTGGGGGTAAAGAGAGCGGTAGAAAGTCGATCAGATCGGTGCAGCCCCTGCGGGAGACGTTGTCCGCAAACAGTTCCTGATGCTTGATATTCCGCCCAAGCTGAACCGGCCAGATAGCCCCGCGCAATGCATTCTACGGGGAGAGGAACTGCTTTTTTTATCAGCATGGAACGGCCGGAGAGGATTTCTACGTAGGGATGCAAGGATTCGGGGTAGCTTTGTACGGAAGAGGTCAGAAAGTGGTTGGGGACAAAATCAAGTTTTTGAAACCAGAATGAGGAAATTTGAGTCAGGACTTTTCCTTTATCAGGAATGGGGTTGGGAAGGATACAGTCAAAAGCGGAGATTCTATCAGTGGCGACCAGCAATAAATTTTCACCCACATCAAAAATTTCACGGACTTTTCCGCTGGCGATTTTTGGGATTCCGGGCAGTTCGCAAGTGAGCATGTCCATGGCTAATGAATAGGGAAGGAGTGTAGAAAGAGCGAATGATCTTAAAAGACTATTTTATGGGGCTGCTTGCGCTGTCTACTCCTTGATATCCCGGTTGCGTTTGGTTTCAGCACGAATGCGCTTCTCCCGGAGCATATTTTCCTTAGTTTTGAAGGATCGACGAGCTGTTTGGCGCCGTTTTTTGGAGGTGAGTGCTCGTTGGTTTTGGAGGGTTTGTTGGCGGAGTATTTGGATGCGTTCGATCAGGGCTTTATAGGCAAAAAGCCGATTGCAGTGTAAGGAGCGGGATGCCCGTCCTATGGCGGTGAGACCGGTGGGGAGATGGTGGAGACGTACGGCGGTGGAGACTTTGTTGACATGCTGTCCGCCTGGTCCCGAGGAGCGAGAAAATTTTTCCTCAAAGTCTTTGGGATTTAAGCTATGGGTTTCCAACAAATCTTGGATAGGGTCCATTGACAAGAAGCGTTCGGAAAGCTTTCCTAGCTTGTCAAGGGTGTAAATAAGTTCTAGTGGGTTGCAACAGAAATATGCAATTTATATTCCAAGCCGGAAGGGATCTGGATATTTTAGAGGATCCGGAACGGGGCTTGCGGATCATGGTGTCGCGGATGGGAGCCGAGTTGATCAGTATAGCACGCCGTCATTCGAATGGTTCCTGGATGGGATTTCTTTGGCGTGATGGTATGGTGGCTGCGCCTGCAGCTGGTTGGGGAAGCCATGCGACGGTGATGGGATATTATCTTCATCGGCTTTGGAATCAGGAATCTCAGTATGGTCATGAGGTAGTGCGCGGAGGCAACCATGGATTTTTACGTAATTTTTTATTTGAGCCGCCTCGGGTGGATTTGGAGTCAGGTTCCCTGACGTACGAAGTGCCCGGAGAGCGCGTTCCCCGAGATCAATATCCTCGTCGTGTGGCGATGCAGTTGGAATATCGTTTAAAGCAGGGGATGCTACAGGTCACCTTTCGCTTTAAAAATGAGGAGAGTCATCGCAAAGCGCATGTAAGCTTTGGTCTCCATCCTGGATTTGCAGTCTCGAATGCTATGCGTTTGCTGCTTCCTCCCGGTTGGTATCGACGGTATATGGCGCCGAATAATTTTCTAAATGGAGAAGTTCGGGAATTCGAGTTTGAGGGAGGGGTCATGCCATGGCCCAAGCAAGAGTTGCCCGGCTCCTTTTTGATAGGACTGGAAGGTGTGGTGGATCGGCGCATTGTTTTGGAAGATAGAGAAGAAGGACGTCGGGTGGATTTCGATTTTTCAGAGGTTCCTTTTTTTACATTGTGGAGTGATTTCTCCGGTTTTATTGCCATTGAGCCCTGTTGGGGATTGCCGGATTCGGAGCCCCCGGTACCATTTGATCAAAAGCTTGGTATCCAAACTTTGGAGGTAGGAGGAGAGTTAATCAGATCGTTTAGTTTGTGCCCAAAAATGATGGAAGAAACATAACAGAGAGATGAGGTGGCTTGGGATCACAGTAAAAATGCTCTTTTGGTTGGCTGGTTTTGCTGTGTGTACGTTCGTCTGGACGACTTGGATGGAATTCGGACATACTGGCTTCATAGCGGGTGCAAGACAGAACTTCGCTCTTTTTATTTTATATTGTCAGGATACGTGGAGGCATTTGTTGGGTTCGTCTTTTTAAAAGAGTATAATATCCTTGGTGTTTCCTCACCAAAATCGGATATGGCTATCACGCAGGAACAGGACCTTTCTCCACATCACCAAGCTATGTGGTTGAAAGCTATGAGTGCTCTGCAATTGGGCAATCCGGAATATACCATCCCACTGATGCAAAGCTTGTTGAGGGAATATCCGGACTTTCTTGCTGGCCGGCGGTTGCTCCGTCAAGCCGGAATAGCCAAGTCTGCGGGACAAAGAAGTGTTTTTAGGAAAATCTATGATTTTCTATATTTTACCTTTAAGGCTCGGATGAAAAATCCATATGCTATTTTGGAAACAGTGGAAAAACTATTGGAGCACGACCCTTATCATAGGTATGCCAATTGGTTGCTTTATACGATCGCAAAAACTTGCAACATGCCGGAAACCGCAGCCTTCGCTTTGGAAACTCTCCTGGAAGGACATCCGCGAGATTTTAAGGGAATGTATCAATTAGCAGAGCATTATGCTCAACAAAATCAACCTCAAAAAGCTGTTGAAATATATCACAGAATTCTGAAAATTGCGCCAACTGACATCATTGCGATACAAGCCAGCAAGAATGCGGCAGCTCAAGCTTTTATGCAGTCCGGAAGATGGGACCAAGAAGAAACCACTTACCGTGATCTCCGGAAAGAGAAGTAAAAAAGAGGGAAAATTGGATCGCTATTAATGAAGTCGAAAGGCTTTCTTATGAGTCTTTACGGTTTCGGTTGAATTTTAAACGATCGAGATGATATTTCTATCTCGATACTATTATGTCAACCCAAGCTATTTCCATAGGTTTTACAAATTCCTTCTCTTTACAGAAAACGGATTTTACTCAACGGCAGGTGCCTTCCGAAGATTTTTATGATGCAAAGTCTTATCGTAATAAGCGCGAAACTCATTCTTCTGATATCTCGGTATTAAATCAGAGAGTGGCGAGTGCTACTGCAACAAGATATGTGGATCCGAATATGGAAACACAAAAGCAGCAAGTTGTAGAGATGCTTGATAGCTATAGCTATGAAGATATTGATAGCGATAAACGATTTAATTCGGATCAAAAAATAATTTTTAAAGAGATAGCACCAAGGATGATTTACCCGCTAATCGATGACGCAATTGAAGAGGTTCAGCGCGCCACAAATTACAGAGAAATACTGGAAGTACTAGGGCGTCTGGAAAGACGCCTTTTATCAAAATTTAATACATCTGTCATGCAAAAAATTTTGCTACCACCGACGGTTTGGAATTTAAAGAACCGAATCGCAGGGGCGCTGGATTTATTTTCAAGTGTCAACGGAGACGGCTCTCAATTGCTTCCCAAGCCTAGGTCATATTATATAGCGAACCTGAAATATATGTCAGAAGCTTTAGATACTTACAAAAACGCTCCCCGTGGAGATCTTTCTGAAGAGCAGATGCAAAAATTACGTTTGGTTTGTGATGAGTGCAAAGAGGTATTTTCTCAAATCGCTGTGGAAATCAGAGAGAATCCATCACACTCATCCAGCGAAGTGCGTCATACGTTTGCTGAAGGCACCAGAAAAATAAAAGTTATTATGGAAAAAATAGCTTCACTCATGAAGCTTCCGGAGCAGCAAAAAAAAGGTCTGCAGGAGCTCGTTTGGGAGCTGCCGACGACGATCATTAATAAGCTCCTTTCCAGTGGTCTTCCTTCCTGAACAGTCCCCATTCCTATGAAATGAGTTCATGGTTTGTGGAAGTGTAGAAGTTGGTGGCAATTTCCATTTGTATCTTGGGGAAATTCACAGCTTTTTTAGACTGTGGAGTCTACGAACCACGAACTACGAACGCATTTCATACCGATCGATTTCGTCGATTCTGCGTTGGTGCCGACCTCCTGCAAAGGGGGTCTCCAACCAAATCCTGATGATTCTGAGGGCAATTTCGATAGAGACCATGCGTTGTCCGATGGAGAGGACATTTGAGTTATTGTGCAGGCGGGAGTATTCGGCTGTTTCGTCATTCCAGCAAAGGGCGCAGCGTATGCCTTTTACTTTATTAGCTGCCATAGCTTCGCCGTTACCGGAACCACCTACGACAATGCCTCGTTCGGCTTCTCCTTTTATTACCGCTTCAGCTGCAGGGATAATATAGAGTGGGTAGTCCGTTGAATCGCTATTGTGAGTGCCCACGTCGATGACTTGGTGGCCGAGCTCCTTGAGATAAGCGACGATACGTTCTTTATATTGAAAGCCGGCGTGGTCGGAACCGATAGAGATTTTCATATGGGAAGCGGAGTGTTGTTTTGGAAAGGAGCGGGTGTTAAATCCAGGAGTTTAAGGAGATAAAGATCTTCGTTTGCGGCGGGATTGGGAGTGGTGAGCAGCTTATTTCCATAAAACATGGAATTGGCGCCTGCATAGAAGCAGAGTGCCTGAGTTTCGCGAGAAAGGCCGGTACGACCTGCCGCAAGACGTACTTTGGAGGTGGGTAAAGCGATTCGAGTGGTTGCAATGAGGCGTACAATTTCGAAAATATCGACTGGGGGCGATTCTTGCAAAGGCGTGCCAGAAATAGGAACCAAGCAATTGATGGGAACGCTTTCCGGAGCGGGGTGAAAGTTACAGAGGACTTCTAGCATCCGGAGGCGATCTTTCACCGTTTCGCCCAAGCCCAAGATCCCTCCGCAACAAACGGACATGCCGGCTTGTTGTACGGCGGCGATGGTATTGAGCCGATCTTGAAAGGTGTGGGTGGATACAATGTTGCTGTAGTGTTCAGGAGAAGTATCGATATTGTGGCTGTAAGCAGTGACGCCAGCGGCCTTTAATTTTTCAGCTTCGACGGGGCCTACTTGTCCGAGTGTGACGCAGACTTCCATTCCGAGTTGACCTACCTCGCGGATGATTTCCAACATCTGCTCAAACTTCTTGTCGCCGTCTCGGATGCCTTTCCAGGCTGCACCCATACAAAATCGTGTGGAGCCATTTTCCCGTGCTTTTTTGGCTTTTTCCAAGACATCTTCGATGCTCATGAGCTTTTCGGCTTGTACGCCAGTGGAATAGCGCGCGCTTTGTGCACAGTAAGAGCAATCCTCGCTGCATCCTCCTGTTTTTACGCTGAGGAGAGTGCAAAGCTGTATTTCCGTATGCGGCCAGTGGATTTTATGTACACTCCGAGCTTCGTGAAGAAGATCGAACAGCGGCTGATTGTAGATGCGTTGAAGTTCGGCATAGGTCTGCTGAGTTAAATGCATTTTTGTAAGGGAGAAGAATGTGGGAGGGAGGAAAGTGTGGCTTCGAACAGGTGATGTTGACGCCAATCATAGGTGAAACTTTGGAAGCCTGCCGCACGTGCACCTTCAATGTTTTCCGGCAGGTCGTCAATAAACAGGTTTTTTTCGGGAATGAGGCCAAAATGTTTGCTCACGATTTGATAGATGCGTGGATGTAGTTTCTTCAAAAATATCGCACCAAATTTCTATAAAATTTACGTCGGATCAGGGCACTGATTTTGGAACGCATCTCAGGAGGATTGTATTTTTTGGGTAAGGATAAAATCGGCAATATTCAGGGCAGCATTCGGCTGGCTCAGAGAACTAGCTGCGTGGAACCATTTTTTCCACAGCAAACCTTCTTCTGCAAAAGCCTCTTCCAGTTTTGCAATAATCTGGGGTCCCTTGGAAGCAAAAGTGCCCGCCCCATTTTCTAAAATCAATTGTCCATTTCCTTCTTCTTGTCCCGGAACAATTTGAGTGATGAGAAGGGGAGTGCGGCCTGCCAGTGCTTCTTGTACGGTAGCTCCTCCGGCTTTGCCAATCAGAACGTGACTTCGTCCAATGAGTCTGGGCATGTGTGGGGTCCAGCCATGGATTTCGAAAGGTTGTTGGGAGTGGGAAAGCTGGTTCAGGGTTTTTCCAAGAGCTTCGTTTTTACCTACAGTAACGGTGATTTCTGCGTTTTTTAAGGTCAATAAGCGTTTGGTCAGGGAAGGCGCACGACGATGGGCGGCATTGACCATGTAGAGTATTTTCCATTTTTCTCCGGATAGAGGAGGCAGTTTGTGGGTGGAGATCTTTGAAAAAGTAGGAGAAACCGGAAACCCTAGCGGATGGATTTTGTGGCGTGGAATGCCTGCCTTTTCTAAAACGGCCGAGGTTTGCAGGTTTGGGGTGATGAAGGTGTCCGAATCACTTCGATACCAAAGCGAATTGATAGTGATGGAATCGGTCAGAAGGGTAATATTCCAATAGGTTCTTTTCAGTCCCTTTTTATGAAGACTATCGAGTAAGATACCATAGCCCGGGAAGGTATTAATGACCACAGTGGGCGTTGTTTCAAGGAGCAGGTCATGAAGTCGCTCGAGAGCTGTGGAGAATATTCGCGCGCTGGAGGATCCTATGGGCGTTTTGTCCATTACGTCAAAAACCTGGTTCCAAACTGCGGGAAGATGATTGATGAGGGCGCTATATCCCTTGCGAAGTATTTCGTGACGCCAACCGTAGGATTCTTGAAAGACATCGTGTATTTCCACTCGGCTGGTGGGAGAACGTTCCAGAAGAGCTGTCCGTAAGTTTCGAGAGGCCGCGTTGTGTCCCTCGCCAAATGCAGCTGTTAAAATAAGGATGGAGGAAGGGTTGCGAAACGCGGGGCAATTATTTGAAGTGGTCATATCCTCGGGCAAGGGGGGTGCTCCGTTTGGGATGTGCGGTCATGTATCCGATCTTGGTGAGTTTTAAGCGAGGAAAGGGCCACTGTTGGATGAGGAACGCTTCTTTTTTAGGAGGAATAGCGAAAAGCAGTTCATAGTCCTCACCATCCGAAATAGCTTGTTCCACAGAGCAACCGGGGGTCCTGGGAAGGAGTGTGGGTTGGATTTCAAAACCAGTACGACTGGCTTTAGCCATACGGGGCAGATCACTGCCAAGGCCATCGCTCAGATCCATCATCGCGTGAATCGGAATATGGGTGGCAAGCCAACGAGCCTCCATGAGCCGGGGGGTAAATTTAAGATGATGTTGGCGACGCAAACTTCCTCCCAAACGTCCTGTTACGAAAAGGGAATCTCCGGGATGTGCCCCCGAACGGAGAATGAGATGGCGACGCAACACAGAGCCAGTAAGGGTCACCGAAAGAAAAAAGGAACTTGGCGAGCGAGAGGATTCTCCACCAATGATCCCGATATCGAATTGACGAGCCGCCCGTTCGATACCGAGGTAAACAGATTGCAGTCGTCGCTGGGAAACGTCGGAGGGTGCAGCAAAGGTAATTAAGGCGTGGGTTGGGATTCCCCCACAAGCTGCTACATCACTGATCGCTCGGCAAAGCGCTTTCCAGCCCACCCACTTGCCGGGAGCGTTTTTTTCAAAATGAATTCCTTCTACAATGCAGTCGGTTTTCAAAAGTAAAAGCTCTCCTTTTTTGGGAGATTGAGTCACGGCGCAATCATCTCCGATGCCGACGATGGTATGGTATCCCTCAGGAAGAGAACGAGTCAATTTATCAATGAGGGCATCTTCCATGGCCTGAGGGAACAGACGAATCAAAAAAGAGTGGCAAGGTATGGGAGTACTGAAATGGCCATGCTCTAAAATTGTATTTTGGATCCGAATATGGCGGCGAGGACGCCGATCAGATTAAAAAGCGCATGCATCACAATGGATACGAGAAGGCAACCCGTGGCTTCGTAAACCAGGCACAAGGCGACTGCGAGAAGAAACAAGCCGGGGAAAGCAGCGAGGTGTTGGTGGATCGCAGCAAACAGGCAGGAGCTGACGAAGATTGCCGCAAGCCGTCCAGCGTATTTGCGCATTACCCCATACAGATACCCTCGAAAAATGAGTTCTTCTGTTAATGGGGCTACTATCACAGCAAGGAGACCTACTGTGATACGGTCGGACAAATGCGAATTTTTGATCAGAAATTGCACCAATGGCTGAGGAGTGTCCAGGCCGGCTATATTTTCCACTCCGATTTGCACTAGGAAAATCAAGGGATAAAGGGCGATCAGCCAAAACGTCGCCATCTTAAGAATACGAATTCCAGACAACTTTTGGATTCCAAAAAGTTGAATGGGGTGAAGATGACGAAGGAGCAAATAGCTGAGAATAATTAAATCCAGCAGAACGTAAAAAACCGTACCCATTTGAATATCTTTCAAAGTGAGCAGACGGTTTTCAGATGAAGAGGCCACTAATGTCAGAAAATAAATTCCCAAAATCAGACAAAAGAGGCTGTCCGGCCATCGATAAGGCTGCAGGGAAGGGTGCGTCGTCTGCCAAATTTGTTTTCCCAAACGGATGTAAGCGACTAGGCCAACGATAGCAATGGCTGTGGTGACAAGGAAGACTAGCCAGGGCATGAGAGCATTTAACGGTAAGGGCTCCATATGGAGCGAGAAGAAACTTCGACTCGTCAGCTTGTTGCGGGCTCGCTATATGGCGGAATTCTTTTAAAGTGAGAACCGCTATACCAAAAACAATGACAATTCCATATCATTTCAGGAGGAATCCGTCATATTTGTGAGCTGGCTCCCCACCCCACGAAAGCCATCCGGACTCCTGCGGATAGAGGTTGTAAGAAAGAAAATTCCCCTTTCTTGCAAAAATTGGGGAGAGAATGCAGAATGCCCCTCCATGGCATCTATTCGCATTGTCGAACAGCTGGCTCTTTTTGTTGAAAACAGGGTAGGTGCTTGGGCTGCTATCTGTGATTCCCTCGCGCAAGAACGTATGAATATTTACGGGCTTTCCATGTCGGATCCTATCGATCATGCTGTGGTACGTATGTTAGTAATTGATGTCCAAAGAGCTTTGGCGATTTTCGAATCTTGTGAGATGCTGGTTTCGGAGAGTGATGTGCTCATGATTGAAAGCGGTAATCATCCGGTTGGTTTCTCGCGGATTGTTAAAACTTTGGCCGAGCAAAAGATGAATATTGAATATTGCTACTGAGCATCCTTACCTTCCACCCATAAAGAACTCCTGATTTTACGTGTGAAAAATGTTAAAAAAGCCATGGGGATGTTAGAAGATTTTTTCGGCAAAACTAAGTATTATTATGTGTTGCAGCGCTACCTCCATTGATTTTACGGGTCCCTATGACGCTGCGCGTGTTGCCGAAGCAGTCAGTGGACTTCAGCGATCCTTGAATGCATCCGCGGATTTTGCGCTCGTTTTTCTTAGTTCTGATTACCTGCTCAAACTGGAAGAATTTACGGATATTGTTCGGGTGGATGGTCATGTGGTGGAATTAGTGGGATGCACTTCATTAGGGCGTACGTTTAATGGAGCGGAGAGAGAATCCGGTTCAGGTTTTTCTCTATTGGCAGTTCATGCGCCGGAAGTCCGGGTGGTGATCACGGAGCTTTCTCAGGAGAAGCTGGAAGGAACGGCAGTACCTGGCGAATTGGGTCATAGTGCCGGCAATCCTAATGGGTGGATTGGTTTATTAAATCCTTTTGGTCTTTCTGTAGAACAGTTCTTGGGCGAATGGAATACTGTCTTTCCTAAGATTCCCATGGCGGGAGCGCTTGCCAGTGGAGTGGACGAGAATTTGGCCGTATTTCGTAACAATGCGATTGTGCCGGGTCTGGCTTTAGGCTTGGAAGGAGCTCTCTCCATAGTGGCGGGAGTGAGTCCGGGTTGCCGCCCGATTGGAGAACCGCTGACCGTCACGCGTGCGGATAAAAATGTCGTGTATTCCCTCGGTTCGCGGCCTGCTTATGAAGCATTGGAATCTGCATTTCAGTCTCTGAGTGATTTGGAAAAGGCCGGTGCGCAGGGCAATCTTTTTGCGGGTCTTGCCTCATCTGAATATGTAGATGAATTCGAGGCGGAACATTTTCTGGTACGCAGTATCTTGGGGGCGGATCCGACTTCCGGAGCGGTAGTGATTGGAGGCGTCCCTAGGGTGGGGCAGACTCTCCAGTATCAGATTCGAGATAGTGCCAGTGCCGATACCGCGATGCGAGCACATCTCAAACAGGCGGCTGGAATGTTTCAAACTCCTCTGGCTTCCATTCTGTTTTCATGTATGGAGCGAGGGAGTAAATTTTTTGGCATGCCAGATCATGACGCAGGTCTGCTGGAAACAGTGTGGGGCAAGCATCCTTCCATTGGCTTTTTTTGCGGCGGAGAAATTGGACCTGTCGCAGGCAAGAATTGTTTACATACGCATGCAGCGGCATTTGCTGCTCTGGTCGAAACCAAAAAATGAGAGCTTCCCGCCTGGGAACCGGGCCTTCTTTAAGAAAGCGTTCCTCCTTTATCCATTCAGTCCTTGGGGCAATTCGCGGCTTTTTTTAGACTGTAGGGTGGTCTATGAGCTATAGCGAAGCCCGTATCAAATGAATTCGAATTTACCGTTATTTTTGCTCCCAACTTTGTTAGAAAACAGAGTCCGTCTCTTCAGATATGGCCTCTGTTTTACGCCTCGCTGGAATCAAAAATCCCGGGAAAATTCATGCTCATTTCATATGGGCTTCGCTATAGCTATTTGTTTTTTGGTGCTATTGAGCTCAACGGCTGATCTTTTTGCTGACTGGAAAAAAGTCTCCGCTTCTCCTCCGATACCTTTACCTGCGAATGCTTTTTTTCATGAAGTGGAAGTGGAATCTTCGGGTGTGAAAGTGCGCATCTTTGCAGTTCTCTTTAATGAAGCGAAATGCCGTCTCCATGTAGTGGATAATCCTCCTTGGGTAGCCAACCATCTGGAGAATGCGATGATGCAACGAGGAGATTTCGCAGGGATCAATGGAGGATATTTTCAAATGGATTCTGCTCCCATAGGGTTGGTAATTAGTGATCGAAGGATATTGAATCCCTTGGGAAAAGCGCGTTTGTTGAGCGGGATTATAGAAATTCGAAAGAATTCCATCCGTTTGGTTCGTTCAGCGGAATTCTGCCTTTCCAAACAGGTGATGGATGCATTGCAGGGGGGGCCTTTTTTAGTGGAACATGGACGTGTCATACGAGGGTTGAACGATATTCGAGCTGCGCGGCGAACCATTGTGGCATCGGATAGCCACGGCAATTGGGCACTTATTTCAATGACTCCTCTGACACTCGCCCAAGCGGGGGAGTTGCTTGCAAAGCCAGATATTTTTCCGAATTGGTGCACTTTCAATGCCTTAAATTTGGATGGAGGAAGCTCCACTGCTTTTTGGGTCGCCACAAAACCCACGCCGTTTGCTATTCATGAATTTGGCATGGTCAGAAATTTTTTGGGACTCATTCCACAGAATATTCCCTAGAAACTGTTCATTATCGTGAAAAAACGATGATTTCTCCGAATTTTTCCGTAAACATACGGTATTTAAAATTTTCTCGGGTGTGTTAGTGTATTAATCGACAGGTTGTTGTTCTTTGGTATTCGGGCAATTTTTTGCACGAGTTCAAACCGCAATAGGGATGGATGGGTGGGAAGCTTTATTTGGCTACCCATTCCCGTTCCGATAGCTGCCAAAGCACCTGTCTATAATATCTGAATATACCCCATGCAAATTCATCTCAGCCCGCGCCATTTAGTTTTAACTGCTGCAATACACTCGTATGTAGCGGACAAGATTTCCCATTTGGAAACGATGGCGGAAAACATTCTTGCCGCTCATATCGTCCTCCTACATGACGAGACACGAACAAAAAAACATGTGGTAAAAATCCATTTGGCGATACCTGGTCCGGATATTTTCGCCGAAGTTGCCGAGGACGATCTTTATGCCGCTATCGACAAAGTCATGGCAAAACTGGCTGCGCAGCTAAGAAAGCGCAAGACCAAGATCAAGGAACATACCAAACACATTTCGCGTCTTGCCAAGGAAGGCACCAAGCGAGGATACAAGCGGCGTTAGTGGTGAATTCGTAGACCAAACGGACTGAAATTCTTGGTTCTTGGTTGGCAGTTTGTGATTCTTTGTTGGCAAGCAATATTTCATATGAGCAGTCTCCACTGCTAACCATCAGTTGCCGCGAACTATGAACTCATTATATTGGGGCATCCCTCCATTTGTGCATAAAACCTATGACCGAAATATTTTTATGCTCACATTGGGATAGTTTGCTATAGGTTTGAGTACGGTGTGGAACAAGATTATAAAGTAAGATTAGAGGTCTTCGAAGGACCGCTCGATTTGCTGCTTTATTTGATCAAGCGAGATGAAGTGGACATTTATGACATTTCCATCGAGCGCATTACTAAGCAGTATTTGGAATACATAGGTACCTTTCAGATCCTCAATATCGAACTGGCGGGTGAGTTCATCGTGATGGCGGCAAATTTGCTCTATATTAAAAGCCGTACTCTGTTGCCAGTCGACCAACGTGCGGTTGAAGAAGAAGAGGAGGAAGAAGATCCGCGATGGGACCTCATTCGCCAACTGATTGAATATCGCAAGTTTAAAGAAGCCGCAGGGCAATTGCGCCTTCAGGAAGCATTGCGGGAATGTTTGTTTCCCCGGATTTCCGCCCTTCCAGAATTAGAACCCAAAGAAAATCTTCTCGTAGAGGAAGTGGGCATATTCGACTTAATTCACGCCTTTCAAAAAGTTCTCAAACGGCAGAAAAAGACCGAAAATTTACGGGAAATTTTTGAAGAAAATTTTAGCGTTGCGGATAAAATGGAACAACTCATGGCTGCCACCGCCCTGGGTAAAGACATTCGTTTTGAGGAACTTGTGGGAGAAACTGCGAGTCGAACGGAAATCGTAGTTACTTTTCTTGCTTTATTGGAGTTGATTCGAATGAAACAATTACATGTCCGACAGGAAGAACGATTCGGAGAGATCTGGATTGTCAGAGTATTTTGCTGTAGTGTATAAATATGTCTTACCGCCATTGGATGCGCTTGGCACCTGCAATTCAGTATTTTCCCTTGCGGAACTATCCGTGAGCTGTCGGGTGCGCGCAGTATTTTACACGTTATTTAAAGGGATGATTTGATTTACTTACATTGTGATGTGACGCAAAAAAGGAAACCTGGTAGGCTAAAATGGTTTTTTTGCTCCCAGAGCTCCTAAAAGTGCGTAACGTCAGTTACATTGATGCCTGATTGCCCATTTTCTCTGACTTCCATAGTGGAGGCATTGCTTTTTGCTTCCCAGAAGCCTCTTTTGGAAAAGGAAATTTTGGCCGCCTTGCGATCTGCTGCCGAAGCCTATCCGGAAGATCCTTCTCCCAAAGCATTTGCCAAGGTTCCGCCCAAGGAATTGGCTGTCGCACTGAAAGAACTGGCGAATATTTATAAGCAAAGCGAACGTTCTTTTGAACTGAAAGAAACTGCGGCTGGTTGGCAATTAGTGACGAGGCCGGCCTTTGCTCAATGGCTTCGCCAACTATTTCCAGAGAGTCGTCCGGCTCGGCTGAGCGCTCCCGCTTTGGAAACTCTGGCAATCGTCGCATATCGTCAACCTCTGACCCGAGCAGAGATGGAAAAAGTGAGAGGAGTGGCTGTGGATGGAGTGGTGCAAACGCTTCTGGACCGTGGATTGATTCGCATCGCCGGCCGTGCGGAAATTCCCGGAAGACCACTGATGTATGAAACTACCCAGTATTTTTTAGAGCATTTTGGATTAAAATCTTTAGATGAATTACCTAATTCACACGAACTGAGACGAATTGCTGCTGTCACTGCGGAGACGCCTGAAGCGACTGACGCGAAAGCGGAGGTTTTTTCTGATCAAACTTCGCAGATGGCCAATACTTCTTCCGAAGAAAAGGAAGGCTCGATTACCGAACAGACAGCAAATTGTTAAAACGCGTTTTTTCAAGACTTGATTATGACTGAACCTGCATCCACATCTCCCACTTACTATATTTCCCCCACGGAATCTCCAAGCGCCCAAAATACTTTAGCCGGGTTCAGAGCGAAAATTGACGTAATAGATTCGCAACTCCTCACCCTTCTCAATCAACGCGCCGTGATAGTGCAACAAGTAGGAGAGTTGAAAAAACGCGAAGGATTAGCCATTTATTCTCCCAGCCGGGAAGAACAGATGCTCCGTCGTCTGGAAGAACAGAGCAAAGGTCCCTTGCCGGGATTGTCAATTAGAGCTATATATCGTGAAATCTTATCGGCATCTCGAGCCGTGGAAAAAGAAGTCGTGATCGCTTGCTTTGGACCTGCCGGGGGAGTGACCCACCAAGCGGCCAGTAGGCGATTTGGCTCTAGTGTTAAATATATTTTCTTCAGGGAAACTTCGGACGTTTTCAATCAAGTTGCCAAAAACGAGGCGGATTGCGGAGTGGTTCCAATCGAAACAGCCCAAGGGCTCGCAGCTCATAGTTTGGATGACTTGGCTGAAACGGAATTGACTGTCTGTGCTGAAATTACCCTGGACGACCAAAATAAGGACGGGGCTGAAACAGGACGTTTTTTGGTGCTGAGCCGTACGCCCAATCCTCCTTCCGGATTTGATCGCACCTTAATTGCCTTGCGGGTGGAAGATAAGCCAGGAGCATTAGTATCTGCTCTGGAGCCATTTAAAGAGAACTCCATCAACTTGTCTCATTTGGCAAGCCGACCTGCTTCCAAGGGGAGCAAGGACCTCTTTTTCTTTGTGGAAGCCCAGGGTCACTCCAGAGAGTTACAGACGAGCGATGTTTTTCGCGAACTCTCCAAGCGATGCCGGGCAGTCAAGGTATTGGGTAGTTATCCTCAAGAAAAGCCGTTATAAAGTAGAGACGAGGAAGATGGGACGGTAAAAAAAGCCATGAAGTGGAAGAAAATAAGGGAGTAAAAGCAAACAGCGAAGGCGCAGAAAACAACGAAGGTATGGAAAACAACGAAGTTGTGTCTTGAAAGGCTCCTTTTTTATTCATACCATGCTGCCTTCCAGGTTTTCTGAAGGATGCAATACGGGAATGGCAAGTACTTAATAGCGTCCGCTGGCGACAAGAAATCAACTATTGTCTTCGCCGAAGAACATTCGAGCCTTCCCTTGTTTTACGGTGTGGTTTTTTCCTTCATTATCCGATTTCTTTTCTTATTTAAGAAAATCGGAAGCCTGGTTAAAAGCAGCGCACCGGTTTTGAGGGCTGGGCACATGTGTTGTCCATCAGCCAAAAGAAACCGTTGCTTATTAACCGTTGCCAGTTGTCTACGCAGAAAAGTTTCTGCGTTCTCACATACGCGACAGCTCTGGCGGCAAATCAACCTATTCAAGCATGTCATCTCATTCGTCCTATCCGTCAAAAAAACGGCCGTTCCGGCGTGGTTCTCCCCGCCGCCATCATCCATCCCGCAACCGAGAAAAAAGTGGCGAAAATTATCGCCCTCGCGAAGAAGCTCCTTCTCCTCCTTCTTCTCTCTGGCAGAAGATCTTAAAATTCTTTGGAGGAAAGAAAAAATCAAAAGAAACTCCCCCTATCCTTCAAAAGCCTTTTTGGCAGAAAGCCTCGGAGCCCGCTTCGCGTCCGGAAATCCGAAAACCGGAAATAGTGGAAGTGACTTCACCTCGTATCTACGTCGGGAATTTATCCTTTGACGCTACGGAAAGCGATTTATTCGAATTGTTTAAAGGAGTCGGCAGCGTCCAAAATGTGGAAATAGTTTGCCATCGACAAACACTTCGATCCAAAGGATTTGCATTTGTCCAAATGCAAACAGTGGATGAAGCGCGCCGCGGAGTTACGGAGTTGCACGACAAAGAATATATGGGCCGTAAATTGGTAGTCAGCGGAGCAAAAGCATTGGAAGAACGTCGGTTTGAGTAACTCCCAGAAAATCTCCGAAAACTCTGACATCGTTTTTTTGGGAGGGCCCACAGGTGTGGGAAAATCTGAGTTCGCCCTCGAACTTGCCTCTCAAATTAACGGGGAAATCGTTGGAGCGGATGCTTTTCAGATTTATTCTGGCTTGAGATTATTGACCTCCCAACCGGGCCGAGAGGCATTGTCTCCAGGTGAGATCGTCCATTACATGGTTGCCTGCATCGAGGCACAAGAATCCTACCATGTGGAGCGTTTTTACCAAGAGGCTTCTCGCAGGATAGAGGAAATTCTGAAACGAGGTAAAATTCCCATCGTAGTGGGAGGAACAGGATTATATTTCCGAGCTCTGATTCAGAAATTAGATCCCTTGCCGGCCAGTGACCCCTTATTGCGCCGAGAACTCGAGCAACTTTCACTCTCGACACTTCAGGAACGCCTCATCCGAATCGATCCTACGGCGGAGGAGAGAATTGATATGCGCAATCCTCGTCGTGTCCTTCGAGCAATCGAAATCTGCGAACTCTCAAAAAGACCCCTGAAAGATTTTTATTCCAAGAAGCAGCCGATTGGTGCAGCACACGGGTGGTTTCTATTACGAGAACGAGAAGAACTTTACCAACGCATCTCGCACAATGTAACGCGCATGTGGCAACAGGGAGTTGTGGAAGAAGTGAAAAAAATTCGGGACAAAATTGGGCAAACCGCTTCGCGAGCCATTGGATTTCGTGAAATCCTGGCTTTCCTGGATGGCCAGATCACCGAGACTCAGTGCCAGGAAAAGATCGTAAGAGCAACGTGCCATTATGCGAAAAGACAATTGACCTGGTTTCGGCATCAGACTACATTTACCCCATTGAACCTCTCTGTGTTTGATAGCACACGTTTAGCCGTAGTGGCGGTTGTAACCTGGTTGCAAAATCAGGCTCAATTACACGCTCCCCCTGATACATCGATAAATTCCGTTTCGCCTAAGAAACATTAAAATTTTTCATGAACAAGGCTTCTTCTCGCCCACAAGAAAAGGCGATTTTGGTCGGATTGGAACACGGGAAAACCACTCGATGGGATGTAGAAGAATCCCTGGAAGAATTGCGTCAACTTGCCGCAACCGCCGGAGCAGTCATTGTAGATACCTGCATACAACGTTTGGAACGGCCCACAGCTCCCTACTACATTGGAAAAGGGAAAGCAGAAGAAGTGGCGCGACAATGCGAAGAAAAAGAAGTCACTTCGGTCATTTTTGACGACGAACTTTCTCCAGCCCAAGGAAGAAACCTGGAACTCGTTACAAGCCGCAAGGTTTTAGACCGCACCCAATTGATCTTGGATATTTTCGCCCAGCGAGCTCGGACTCGCGAAGGACGACTGCAAATTGAACTGGCACAACTACAGTATTTGCTTCCGCGCTTGACGCGCATGTGGACCCATCTTTCCCGACAAACGGGTGGCATCGGTACTCGTGGCCCCGGAGAAACTCAGTTGGAAGTCGATCGACGACGAGTTCAAGAGCGAATTGCCAAATTGGAAAAAGATCTTAGCGCCGTTCGGAAGAATCGTTCGATTCAGCGCGAGGGACGTCTCAGAAGAAATTGGCCCGTGGCAGCCGTTGTAGGCTATACCAATGCAGGAAAATCTTCGCTGCTGAACCGCTTGACTGGCTCGGAGGTCATTGCAGAAGACAAACTCTTTGCGACGCTCGATCCCACTACCCGCCAAATGATTCTCCCCAACCGCCAAAAAGTCCTCCTGACTGATACCGTGGGTTTCATTCGCAAACTGCCCCACACTGTAGTGGAATCATTTAAAGCCACTCTCGAAGAAGTTCAATTAGCGGATCTGCTCATTCATATTGTAGATATCAGTCATCCTCAATATCACGACCAAATGGTGGTAGTGGATGCCACTATTAAAGAATTAGGAGCCAGTGGAAAACAAACCGTCCTTGTCTTTAATAAGATGGATTGTGTCCACGATCGAGAACTCGTTCAATCGCAACTGCAACGTTATCCCGGGAGTGTGGCAATTTCCGCTCGGACCGGGGAGGGAATAAACGCCTTCTTTGAGCAACTAGAACTGGATTTGCGCGCGTGGCGGTTGAAAGGCGAATATCGAATTCCACTTACGGAGTCTGCTCTCTTTGCTGAAATTCATCGAGTGGGACATGTCCTCTCTCTTCACTATGAAGGAGACCTGGCTCATGTGACCGCACACATTCCGCCTCGCCTACAGCATCGCATGGCTCCCTTTGAAACAAAGGGTTCCTCTGACATGCGGTCTTAAAAATAAAGCAACAAAGTTGCTCTGAAGTGGTGCCGAAAAGGTGGACAGGGGAGATAACCTAAAAAGAACCGTGAACACCAAAGAAAATCTCAGAAGAAGACCCTGGGCTGATGGAGAGAATGCAGGCTGCTTGGAATGCTTCCTCTAAAGAACAGCAAGAGCAGTGGTTTCAAGAGATGGGGAATAACTCTTTTTTTACCCATCTAAGGCCAACAGACAAGAGGCCTATGGGCCCGTTTTTTGCATTACGATTACGAGAAATCTTAGAACCATCCCTACCTGGAATGGAGCCAAATATCGTTTTACCTATTTCGCCCAACAGAAAGCCTCTCCAAAAACCTTTGCAATTGGTCAAACCCATATAAGGGTCATATGTTTCCTAACTAGGATCATCAAGCCGCTACTATCCTGAGTGTGTTTACGCAGGACACTTGAGCCGAGCAAGGGTTTCAATCAACGTGGTGCGCTTGACACCAAAATTGCGGCACACAGCTGCCTTAGACATGCCGCTATTCAGCGCGGAGATGATGGCGTCCAATTTCTCACCAACAATGGCTGGCGGGCGTCCGCCAATCCGCCCACGCCGTTTGGCAGCAGCCAAGCCCGCAACAACACGCTCTTGAATCAAGGCACGCTCGTACTGCGCAAGTGCACCAAATATATGGAACAGCAGCTCACCAGATGCTGTGGTGGTATCCATACCTTCGGTGAGCGAACGAAAAGCCACTTGCTGATCTTTCAGTGTAGTCACGATGGCGAGCAAGTGTGACAGCGAACGGGGCCAAGCCGATCCAGCTTCCAAACTACCAGTATGTCACCAGAGCGCACAAATTCCAAGGCTTGTGCCAAGCCAGAGCGATCGTCCTTGGCACCCGAGGCATGATCCTTGAATAAATGGCGGGCATCGACACCTGCTGCCAACAGCGCGTCGCGTTGCAAATCAGTGCTCTGCCGGTCGGAATCCGACGAAACGCGCAATATAGCCCACTAGCATAGACGGATAACAATTAAAATAGGTTCCCGTATAGTACCGCATTGCGACAATGTTTTCCGCACATTTTTTTAAGGCTTCAACTGAGATTTTTGCCGGGCCTTTGCTAACGTATCGCAAAACATATGTTTTACGACACTACCAAAATGATATCATTTGTGCTATAATGAGATCATTGATATTTATCAAATTAGTAAATCAATGGCATCCGTCACTGTCCGCAACCTACCTGATGAAACGCACCGAGCCTTGCGCGTGCGTGCCGCTATGCATGGCCTAAGTACCGAGGCTGAAATCCGGGAAATCCTCGAAAATGCTGTTCGTCCCGAAGGCCGGATCAAACTCGGCTCCCTGCTCGCCGAAATTGGCCGCGAAGTAGGCGGCGTCGAACTTGAAATCGAACGAGATAGGAGACCTTCCAATCCGGTGAATTTTGAATGATCCTAGTCGATACCAATGTTATTTCTGAGCCGTTAAGGGCATCTGGAGATATGAACGTTCTTGCTTGGATTGACGCGCAGATCATCGAAACACTGTATCTCTCAACCATCAGCCTTGCGGAACTGCGTTTTGGTATCGCTGTGCTCCCAGAGGGAAAACGCCGGGATACGCTTCATTCCAGTCTTGAGCAGCGCGTCTTGCCGTTGTTTACTGGACGCATCCTGTCATTCGATGCTATAGCGTCGCAAGCATATGCAACGCTGCGTGCCAAAGCTCGGGCCGCCGGACAGGCAATTGCGGCCACAGACGGCTATATCGCTGCTATTGCAGCGACGCATGGTTTCTCGGTAGCTACGCGTGACACATTTCCTTTCGAGGCCGCCGGATTAACTGTCATCAACCCTTGGACATGGAAGGCACATTAATGCCAACAAGCTGGAAAAGGGTGGCTGGTAACACGACTGCTGTTCCCCTCTGAAGCACCGCAACACATCTACATGGGACGTTAGATTCGTCTCTGATTTTTTGGGTCTTTTCCGCGCTCGGAAGATGTAGGACGAGCTATTGAGCGACGACAAGGCTCAAAGTAACGATAGATTTCGGCAAGGCCAGCAGTCATCATCTGAAGAATTTTTTCGCGTTTTTCGGGTGGGATTGGATCTGGACGCATTTTAGGGTCCGGATCGTGCTCATGGGCTAACATCATAATCGGTACTAACGCCCCGCCGCGTTCTTCATCATCGATAAGGTCCGACCAAATCGACGAGCCAGACTGAACTGCACACATAAACCCTTTCGCCCAATCATTCCCATAAGCAATACCATCTTCATTTTCCAGTAATACGGGAAGATACACATTATCCTTTTCCAAAGTTTCTAACAGTTTAAAGGCAATCGTATTCCAGTGCCGCATCATTAAACTAATGATGGCAGTTGCTTGCTCCGCAGTATCAAAAACATGTTCTTCTCCAAGCACATGCGGAAAATACCGGCTAGGTCCTACAGTATCCGGGCTACTGATCAATGCTGCGAAGTAGCCATCAAGCATTTCCAGATTCATCACAGCGGAGCCTCTTCCATTTAGAAAGTCGGCAAGTTGCTTAAGTTCTCCGTCATCGAGAGGAAAATTGATGAGGACATCACTCATCATGGTAGTATTTCTAAAATAGCGCTTCCCACTGAGTATGCTACCAGCCGATGAGCTTGAGTCCTTCCACTTCTTGAAAGTGCGCATCGCGAGTAGCTAATGGCATGTTACATTCCAGAGCTACGGCTGCAATCCAAACGTCATTCTCCGGAATGGGATGGCCTTTGCGTTTGAGTTGAACAGCTACTTTGGCGTAGACCTCAGCAGTGGCTGAATCAGGATGCAGCAACCCTGCAATTGAGAGGAAGTCGTCTACGCGGTGTCGATTATGTTCAGGACGGGTGGAAGAAAGTGCTCCTTTGTAAAGTTCCCCAAGGACTACCAAGGATATAAATAAGGATGTTTCAGTCGTTGTCGTTAAAGCAAGTACATTAATATCGCCTCGCAGATGTGCTACAACAACGCTGGTATCCAGTAGAATTTCGTTGAAACGTTCAGTCATGCACTTCGATCCGTCGGGAATCATCGAGCGCTTCCTGAAACGCTTTGGCATCGGCTTCATCTAAGCACCCATGCGTGCGGCGCAGTACCTCAACACGCTCTTGTTGAGCTGTGGTGTCGAGCCGGTAAATGTGACTTACTATTTCAACTTGCTGAGGCAACGTCAGCTTTTGGACACCCCGCATGATAGATTCAAGCAAAGTCATAAAAATAAAGTAATACAGCTATAAGGAAAAGCGAGCCCGGAAAGGAAATTAAGGTTCCAATGCCCAGTTGAATGCCACAAATTTGAATACCAATAGGTTACATCAGAATTCCTCGAAAATGCTGTTCGTCCCGAAAGCCGGATCAAACTCGATTCCCTGCTCGCCGAAATTGGTTGCGAAGTGGGCGTCTGGAGATATGAACGTGCTTGCTTGGATTGACGCGCAGATCATCGAAACGCTGTACCTCTCAACCATCAGCCTTGCGGAACTGCGTTTTGGTATCGCTGTGCTCCCAGAGGGAAAACGCCGGGATACGCTTCATTCCAGTCTTGAGCAGCGCGTTTTGCCGTTGTTTGCTGGACGTATCCTGTCATTCGATGCTATTGAGTCGCAAGCATATGCAACGTTACGCGCCAAAGCTCGAGCTGCCGGACAGGCAATTGCGGCCACAGACGGCTATATCGCTGCTATTGCAGCAGCGCATGGTTTTTCGGTAGCCACACGCGATACATTTCCTTTCGAGGCAGCCGGATTGACTGTCATCAACCCTTGGACATTGAAGTGGTGCCGAAAAGGTTGACAGGGGAATATAGTTTAAATTGGAAAGTTGTTAATTAAATTTTGAAGTTTGATGGATTTGAGTGATTTTTCGTACTGAGCCGGGGATAGATAATCGAGAGCGCAATGGAGGCGAGAGGGATTATAAAAAGTTTCGATATAATCGAAGATGAGCCTATCAGCCTCAGC
>JAHFTB010000019.1:0-39174 GCA_023269545.1 Verrucomicrobiota bacterium
TTTCCTTTGACTAGGCTTTTAAGATATTCGATTTCCTGCCGCTGTTTTTGAATATAATCGCCCTGATGTTTCGATGCATGGGTCAGAAGTTTTACTTCTTCTCCCAATGCGTCTCGCTGTTTTTCGACAGTGCGCAGGTAGTTCTCAGAGGATTGCGAATAATTTCTTGCAGGATGGTCCCATCGAATAGAGCTGCCATTGATTGCTTGTAAAGCAGCCAATTCACCTCCCCATTGTCGATAAAGCTCAGGATGAGTTCGAACCATTAAATCGTATAAATAATGGAGTTGATTTTCTGTAGCTAAGCGCAACATGGAGCCTGTTCGCATCCGATAACGAACCAGACACTCGGGGAGAGAGACGCCGAGCCATCCGTGTTTCAGAAGATTGATCCAGCATTCATAGTCCTCGAGACTGTATTCGAACTGAGGATTATTCCCTCCCACTTCCAGAAATGCTTTTTTCCTGACCACGCAATTGGCGCAAAGCATATTATGACCCAATAGATAAGGGAAATGAGCATTCCAAGTGGGCCAAACAGATGTGAAGTTGCCGAAGTGTTGAACCCAAGAATAAACAAAACCCACATTGGCGTAGGTATCGAGTACGCGAAGCGCTTTTTCAAAAAATTCGGGCTGTACTTCATCGTCCGCATCTAAAAATGCGATGAATTCACCTCGTGCTTGCTGCGCTCCCGTATTGCGGGTGGTGGCAAGGCCCTTATTGGTGGGATGGCGGATCACGCGTACGGAAGGATGCAGAGACTCTAATTCTTGAAGAATGGTGAGATTCTCCTCTCCCGTGCTACAGTCATCTACGATCAGAATTTCTTCGGGGAGTTGGGTGCTGTGGAGGGTGGATTCGACGGCTTCTTTTACGTATTTTCCGAGGTTGAAATAGGGAATGACGACTGATACTCGAGGGGGTTCTTGCCCCTTCGGAGAAGGGGCTTTCTGGGATTTTTGGGCTTTCTGAAGGGAAGCCGGTAAGCGATAGGTGGTCCAGGGAGCTGGAAAAAAAGCAGGTTTTTGATGTCGCTTAATAATATTCTCGAAGTGGTGGAGACGTTGAGTGACGATTTTTTCTTTCGAGCAATATTCTGCCGCTCGCGCGCGAGCGATTTTGCCCATTTGTTCCTTTTCCAAGGAAGACATTTTCAAGAGTTGGCTCAATTGAGCCGCAAAGTCTCCGGGAACTTCCCAGTCGAAAAGGATCCCCGCTTTTCCATCAAAACCAATGAGTTCCGCTTGCCCGCCGTCCTTGGAAGCAAGAACTACTCTTCTTAGGGACATGGCTTCGATACAGGTATTAGGAAAATTTTCCCACAGGCTAGGAACAATTACAATTTGTGCGGAAGCGATGTGTTTTTGTAATTCTTCCCAAGCGCAGTTGTTCTGAATCCGGATTCGTCCTGTCTGAATTTGATGAGCATAACGTGCTCGGATGAAGGCTTCCACGGTGGTTGCTCGTGGCATATAATTGGTATCGCTCCCTATGAGCACGACAGAGAAATCTGCATGGCTTTCCCAGAGAGTTTCCATGGATTGAAGTGCTTTCAGAATGCCCTTGTGTATTTCTAAGCGACCAAAGTACAGGACCGTGGGTTTATTGGAGGGCGCGACAGGCGCAGAGGGAATGCCATCTTTCCTCGGGTAGGGAATCACCTCAAATTTTTCTCTGCAAAAAGTACGCTGAGCGATTTGTTCTGCTACAAAATGACTGGGAGATAACAAGGCGTCCGCCGCCGAAATACAAAATTTTTCCATTTCGCCCACCCAATAGTCAGGAAAAGCTGCTGTCGGTTGGTGATTGGCCTCGGCAATCATAAAAGACGGGCCATGGCAATGGATCAGAATAGGGATGTTTTGTAGGCTCGGTTGTCCTATGAGCTTTCTTTGTAAGAGAAAATAGGCGAGAGCGCCGTGCTCCTGGCACTCAATCACATCTGGGGGCCCCAGGCGGGTGATGAGACTCTCCACCCAATCGGCCATCTGATAACTAAGTGCGGGCCAATAGGATAGAAGGTTGTAGGGAAATGCGCCGGAGCGAATGGCCGATTCCGCCGGATTTTCACCTTTGTTGTGATCGGAAACGAATCCGACCAGAGAGAACCGGTCGGTGACTTGCTGGTGATAATCGCGAGTTGCTCGGGCAATGACCGTAATTTCTGCGTTTTGGGCCGTCAGGGCAGCAGTAATGTTTTCCACATAGCGACTAATGCCGCCTGTGAATTCTGTGGGATCTTCGCTGGTAAGAATCCAAACTTTCATAAAAACATACAAGTCGCTCTTTATCTGAGTGTTGCATTCCGTGGCGGAAGAGTTTGATCAATAGGGTCGGGAGAAAAGTTATTTGGTCCCAGCCAGTTTTTACACAAACTGCAATACGTACAATCTACGCATCCTAGTGCGCAAGTAAAGGGCGCTACTGCAGGACGAAGGTTTCCCGGATCATTTGGCCAAGAATAAAACTACTTCCTGTCTGGGCGAGATGCGCTTGACTGTTATATGTTCCTCGTATTCATCGACATTGGATGAAAAAAAGAATAGAATGCATGGATGGTGATTTTAAATTTTTTGATCGGAGCGAGGCTCTTTTATAGGAATTTCGTTATAGAGCGCATATGGACTATGAACTCCAGCATTTTTATATAAGCGGTTTGTGTTTAGTGTGTTCTGCTAGACGGGTCGCCAGTTAATTTCTTATGCACAAAATTGTTTCGTTTTTAAAACCGAAGGAGGTTTTTGCCTCATCTGAGCAAAATTGGACGGTGATTACTCCGGCCAGAGGACTTCTGCATGTTCCTTGGAGGGAAATTTGGGAATATCGGGAATTAATCGGAATGATGGTGCATCGTGATTATAAAGCCCTCTACAGGCAGACTATCTTAGGATCCATCTGGCATGTGATTCAACCTTTGATACAGACTCTCATGTTTGTCTTAGTGTTTTCGAGGATTCTAAAAATTCCGACGGATGGGATTCCGCCTCTATTATTTTTTCTCTCGGGGATCGTTTGTTGGAGATATTTTTCGGAGTGCGTGACTAAGACGGCTACGACTTTTATTTCTAATCAGAGTATTTTCGATAAGATTTACTTTCCTCGGCTGATAGTTCCCATTTCTCAGGTGCTGGTGAATTTACTGGGTTTTCTCGTGCAGATAGGGCTTTTCCTTGTCCTATATCTCGTCTTTTTAATGAAAGGGGCGGCGCTTCAACCTGACTGGCGTCTGGTGGTATTGCCTGTGCTGATTTTTGAGTTAGCAGCATTAGGATTGGGAGTGGGGTGTCTCGTTTCCGCTCTGGCCACTCGTTACCGAGATCTTTCTGTGGGGGTGGGATTTGTGATTCAAATTTGGATGTATGGAAGTTGTGTGGTCTATCCTTTGTCGGAAGTTTCTCCGAACCTGCGGTGGATGATTCAACTTAATCCCATAGTTCCTATTATCGAAGCATTTCGCTGTGCTTTTATGGGAGTAGGCACCGTTACTTTTAGTCAGATTTTGTTCGGTGCTATTATTAGCGCGATCATAGTGGTGATGGGAATTATGGTTTTTAATAAGGTGGAGCGTACTAGTGTGGATTCCGCGTAGGGTCCCTTTGAGAAGGAGTGTTGAGATGTCAAATGTTGTGATCCAAGCGGAGAACCTTGGGAAAAAGTATCGTCTCGGTACGTTAAACCGGAAGATGTTGGGGAAGGAAATTGAGAGCTGGTGGGCACGGCGTTGTGGGAAGGAGGATCCGCACTCTTATATTCACGATGGCTGCCTGAACAAGCCGCTGAAGGCATATGATTTCTGGGCATTGAACGGTGTAAATTTCAAAATTTATAAAGGGGATGTGATGGGCATTATGGGACGCAATGGATCCGGGAAGTCCACTCTCCTCAAGCTTCTTTCTCGTATTACTGCGCCCAGCATGGGAATGGCAAAACTTCAGGGGCGCGTGGCTAGCTTGCTGGAAGTGGGTACCGGATTTCATCAGGAATTGACTGGGCGGGAAAACGTGTTTCTTAACGGAGCCATTTTGGGAATGAAGCGGAGAGAAATCGAGGAACGCTATGCTCACATTGTGGAGTTTTCCGAAGTGGAAAAATTTATGGAAACTCCGGTCAAGCGTTATTCCAGTGGTATGCGTGTTCGGTTGGCATTTTCTGTGGCTGCGCATCTTAGTCCGGATATTCTTATTTTGGATGAGGTGCTTACTGTGGGAGATGCTAAGTTTCAGGAAAAATGTCTTAAAAAGATTGAGGATACTAAGAATCTCGGGACAACGGTCATTATGGTGAGTCATTCCACACAAAATGTCCTCGAGCAATGTAATCGTGCGATTATTCTCGAAGGAGGGCGTATAGTTGCGGATGCCCATGCGCGAGAAGCGGTGGAATTCTATATTAACTCGCTCGATTTAGAGCACCCTATGATGCAAATGGCGGGGCATGTGGGAGCACGGCACGGAGAGATCCTGGGTGCGCTGGGTACGCTCCTTCTTAATAATCTTCAGGGCGGTTCGATTGTGATGCATTGTCCGGTTCAAACACACGATGGAATTCGGCAAGTGGATGTAGGATGGATTTCGGAGGTACGGAAACGTACGTTAGAGCGGTCTTCCGCATATTCAGGCGCGCCTGATATCTGTGTGCATGTAGTTTCTATGGAGCGCTCGCTCACGGAAATTCATCAGTCCATACCGCTTCTTTTTAAAAATGGCGCCGTCGAAAATTGGGTCTGTGATATGCGAGGCAATCTCGTAGTCCATCGGAATCGTGCGGATGTTCAAAACAGCGGATTTTTTCGGGTGCCCGAAAATTTGAGACTCGACTAGGGAGTGTCGTAGACCCCACGGCTTAAAGGAATTCCGCTATAAAAAAAGTCGCGAATGATACCTTCCACGAACCACGAATTCACCATGCGAATTTCACTCATTACCCCTACATGGAATCAAGCGGAGTTTCTCGAAGAAACCATCCGAAGTGTCTTGGCTCAAAATTATCCGAATTTAGAGTGGATCGTCATAGATGCCCTTTCTACGGATGCGACACCGCAGATCCTTGCGCGCTATGCTCATCTTCCGTGGCTAAAAATCATCCGCGAAGCGGACGGAGGACAAAGTGATGCCATTAATAAGGGCATGCGATTAGCCACAGGTGAAGTGGCCGCTTGGTTAAATTCCGATGATTTGCTTGTTCCCGGGGCGCTTCATCAAATAGTCGAAGCCTTTATCGCTTATCCTGAGGCGACTGCTATTTACGGACTTGGTGCAAAGATAAATCGAGAAGGCGAACTGATCCGTGTGGTTCCTTATCGTTCTTTTGATCGTAAGCGTTTAGCTACGGCCTTAGAAGCGGTGCAGCCAGCTACTTATTTTCGAAGAGATGCTTTTTGGGGGGTCGGCGGACTTCGCACTGATCTTTGTTATGCTATGGATTGGGATTTGCTCATTCGGTTGGCTGATCGAGGAAAAATCATTGCAATTAATGTGGTCATTGCAAAAATTCGTTATTACGCAGATACTAAAACAGCAACCGGCGGCTGGACAAGAATGCGCGAAATCGCTCAAATTGGCAGAGAACACAATGGTTTTTTCGATTGGAACCACATTTCTTTTCTTATGCGCCAGGTAACTCCGCCATTGCGATTTGCGCGGAAAATTGTAGATGCTTTTTTTTGGTGGGTAACAAAGAGCCGCCCTATTATGGTGCAGAATTGGCCGAATTATAAAAGTGATGTGACGCAAAAAAGGGAAACCTTGTAGGCTAAAATGGTTTTTTTGCTCCCAGAGCTCCTCAAAGTGCGTAACGTCAGTTATAAAAAATGATTTCTCAAGCATCTTGTGGCGTTTTGTATGTGGCCACCGGCAAGCGTCACACGGGTGAAGCGCTACGGTCTGCGGAGTCTGTTCGTAAGCACATGCCTGATTTGCCTATCGTTTTGCATACGGATCAACAGAATGTGACCTCGCGCCTTTTCGCAGAAATTCGAAAAATCACCTGCCCTCTCTATTCTTTTGGAGATAAGATTGCCCCGCTGAAGGAATCCCCTTTTGAGCGGACGCTTTTTTTGGATACGGATACTTATCTGTGCGCGCCGATTCAGGATGTATTTGAAATCTTAGATCGATTTGATTTAGCAGCTAGCCATGCGCCTTATCGTCCCTCGCGTCCGGCGGTCACGCCTCATTGCTTTTGTGAATTTAATTCCGGTGTGATTGCGTATCGTATGCGTCCGCAGATCATTGATTTTTTTGATAAATGGCTGGGTCTCTATCAAATTTTTATGGAAACTACTGGCCGGGCGGAAGACCAGCCTGCTTTTCGTCAAGCTGTGTATGAATCGCCGATAGGAATATATGTTTTACCCACGGAATATAATTTTCGTACGGTCATGCCGGGTTTTTCGGGCCGAGGACCGATAAAAATTTTGCATGGACGCGGAATTTCTATGGAGCGAATGGAGGAGTGGGTCAATAAAAGCCGAAACATTCGAGTGTTTCTTGCTTCACCTCGCCAACTTACTCGAGAGCACTTAGAAATTCTTTCCCCAAGCGGGAGGAGTATTACTGCGCTCCTGACCACTTTTATTCAACCTTTGATCAAAGCGGAAGCTGCTCTGCGGCCTTGGAAAAGACACTTTTTTAAAACCCACGAATGAAGATTGTTTTTTTATATTCAGGAGGGCGCGCCCAACGGGTGGGGGCTATTCGCGAAAAACGAGCTGCCACGGAATTCTTTTATGGTGCTATTGAGTTAGCGCAGCAGGGGCATGATATTAACTTCTTGGAAATACAAAAAGCGCCAAGTTCCTGGGTCACTGTTTATAATACTCTATTCGGATGGATGATGCCTATTCGTACCAGCGGGGACGATGTATTGGCGGTGGGCCAATTACTGAGTCGTCTCCGAGAAGCGGAATGTATCGTGGCTACGACGACGACGCTGGCTCTGGCTATTGCTATTTGGAAAAAAATAAATTGGATTCGTACGCCGATGGTGGGGATTCACTGTGGCCTTCTGAATTATCCTCCCCAAGGGATCAAACGCTGGATGACTCGTGCGCTTTTGAAGGGAAGTCCCATGGCATTTTTTGCGCGGCCGGAGGCCGAAGGGGTCCGTGATTTTTACAATCTTTCTGAGACGATCGAAGTTCCTTTCGGGGTCGACACGGATTTTTGGTCTCCCGCAAACTTTGAGGAAAGTTATGTTTTGTCTGTGGGCAACGATTCTCGCAGAGACTATGAGACCCTGATTGCGGCTGCGGAACAGTGTGCTTTACCAGTAAAAATCTTAACTTCTTGTTCTATGCCGCCGGCGCTTCCTTCCAATGTGTCCGTATTACGTGGATCATGGAAGAATCCTGTGTTAGACGACGCGGAGCTTCTCCACCTTTATCGCAAAGCGCGACTCGTTGTCATCCCTCTTCATGAGTGCATCCAACCCTCTGGTCAAAGTGTAGCGCTTCAGGCTATGGCCTGTGGAAAACCTGTGATTCTCACTCGGACGAGGGGACTTTGGACGGAACAAAAATTCAACGACAATCAGGAAATTGTTCTCGTTCCCGAGAGGAATCCCACCATTTTAGCACAACAAATGCTGAAACTCTGGAATGATCCCGCTCAATGCTCAAGAATGGGAGCCCTTGCACGGGCAGCGGTGTTGCGTGTCGGAGATATTCATGCTTTTGCAAATGGCATTTTAGAATGCTGTAATAAGGCCATAGCTGCTTAAAATGGGTTCAACTATTACGGGCTGAGATCTTCTCTAATGATTTCTTTTCTGCGATCCGGAAAAAAGGTGCGTCCCACTTTGGCTGTGAGCATGGTCCCTACCCGTTCTTCTTGGGGGGGGAGCAGTCCGTTCGTTTCTCAACTATCGAACTTTCTTTGGCGCCGTGGATGGCGTGTCGTTTTTCATTTACAAGAAAAACCGGACATTATCCTAGTGATTGATCCTCGTACGGATAATCCTGCCAAGCGGTTCGGCTTGCAAGAACTCACCTCCTTTCGGCAAAAACATCCGGAAGTCCCCATTGTTTTGCGGGTCAATGATTGTGATCAAAGAAAAGGGACTCAAGACATCGACGAACTGCTGCGCCTTACTAATCAGCTGTCGGATTACACGATCTTCATTTCCGAGTGGCTCCGCGATTATTTTGTAGCTCAGTGGTTCGATCTTTCTCTGCCTCATTCTGTAATTTATAATGGTGCGGATTCGTCCATTTATCATCCTTTTGGCACACGTCTTCCGGGTCCCAATGAGCCGATTCGTATTGTGACTCACCATTGGTCAAACAATCTCCTCAAGGGATTCGACAAATACCAAGAACTGGATGAGTGGATTGCTTCGGGTGGACTTCCCCGTTGCAAATTTCGGATCATGGGCCGTTGGCCCTCTGATATCACATGGAAAGCTGCCGAAACTATTTCACCTCTCACCGGGCACCCATTGGGAAGGCGATTACGGGAATGCCATCTTTATCTGACGGCTTCCCGTTGGGAGCCGGGAGGGATGCACCACGTGGAAGGTGCGCAATGTGGTCTCCCTCTCGTTTACCACGAGGATGGGGGAGGCATCGTAGAGGCAGGGAAAAAGTATGGGGTGAGCTTTCGCGCAAATTTAAGGGAAGCAATCTTGGAAGCTATGGAACGCTTACCGGAACTTCGTTCCCAAGTCCTGTGCTATCCTCCCTCCGGCGATCGCATGGTTTTGGATTACGCAACCATACTTCAAAAGTTGGTAGTGGCTGGTTCGTAGCCTTCTTATGGAAATGTCGCTATAAGAGCTTACCATGCGGATTGCGATCGTGCACTATCACTTGCGGAGAGGAGGAGTTTCGCGTGTCATTGAACTGGCTTGCCGAGCGCTTCGTGAATCTGAATTCCGCGTGGCTGTCTTAGCAGGGGATATTCCTCACGATTCCGTGATTTCCCATCCTACAGCTTCCGTGTCGGGACTGGATTACAAGAATCCCTCATGGGGAGATGCTCGGACTCTACAGAGGGAATTGGAAAAAACGGCTTCTCGTCTTCTGGGAGGGCCTCCCGATCTCTGGCATGTCCATAATCATTCTTTAGGAAAAAATTCCGCGTTGCCGGAAGTCATCTCGTCCTGGGCTAAGGATGGCCAAGCTTTACTCTTACAAATCCACGATTTTGCGGAAAATCAGCGGCCGGAAAATTATCGGCGGCTGATAGCCGACGAAAATCTCGCATTCCTCTATCCTTCGACTTCTCGCATCGCCTATGCCTTGTTGAATTCACGAGACGAACAAATTCTCAAGCAGACGGACTTTCCAGGCCAACTTCTCCATCTTCCCAATCCGGTAGTTCCCCTTGTCGCCACTCGACAACTCGCTCCACAATTTTTTGGAGCTGAGACACTAGTGGTTTATCCCTGTCGGGCCATTCGACGGAAAAATATTGGGGAGGCCCTGTTACTTGCCTGCACCTTTCCCAAGGATCATGCCTGCGGACCACAAACTCAGCACCATCCACCTTTGCGAATTACGAACCACCCACCACGAACTCAACTGGCTCTGGCATTAGCTCCGGATTCACGTCTTGCTTCCTATGAGCGGTGGAAAGCACTGGTCTGTTCCCGACGGCTTCCTGTTGAGTTCGATACTTGCACTCAGCGAAACATTTCTTTAGGCGACCTCGTCTCTGCCGCTGAATCTCTTCTGACTACCAGTATGGAAGAGGGATTTGGCATGACTTTTCTGGAGGCTTGGCTTTCCAATAAGCCATTGATTGGAAGGGATATTCCTTCGATTACTTCGGATTTTCGTTCGGCAGGACTGGTTCTGGATTCGCTTTATGGCTTTTTAGGCGTACCCGTCTCTTTGATCGGAAAAGAAAAAATAAAACATTCACTTCTCTCTCGCTGGGACGAAAAGTTTTCGGCAGTGGGAATGCCCATCGACGAGCTGCTCAAGGAGAAGTTCCTGCACCGGGTGCTTCGTGAAGATCAAGTGGATTTCGGTGAGTTGGAACTCGATTTCCAAGAACATATTGTGCGGATCGCCTCGGAATCTCCCCGAGTCGCAAGAGAGATCATTTCCTATCTGCCCGTCCTTCCTTCTTTGGAAACCATCCATCGTAACCGACAGGTCATTGAAAGTAGATACGCGCTGCACCAATATGGACTTCAGCTAGTTTCAATTTATGAAAATTTAGTATCCGCGCCTTCCTCATCCGTGATTTTTGGGGACAGCCAGGCGATTTTGAAGGAATTTTTGAACTTTTATGCGCTGAAAATGCCCTATAATCAAAAATAAACGTCGGTTGCCTCTTGACCGGGTTCGTTCCTGCACGCATACTTTTTGATTCCAGGTAGGCGATTGCGGGCTTAAGGTGGAGTTTTATCTTCCGCTCTTGCACCCGCATTTTTTATCTGGTGCCTAATTCGTTATGAATGCCGAATTGATTGCGATGCTCGATTATTTAGAGCGTGAAAGAGGAATCCGCCGGGACGTCCTGGTGGAAGCTATTTCCTCCGCACTTCTTGCTGCCTCGAAACGTAGCTTTACCGCTGGAACCCGAGATTTGCGCATCGAAATCAATCCTAAAAACGGTAATATTCGTGCGATGGCTAAGTTGATCGTCGCGGAATCCGTTCAAAATCCCCACGATGAAATTGCTCTTTTCAAGGCTCGCGCCCTCAAGCCCGAGGCGAAAATCGGTGATGAAGTGGATGTTGAAGTCACTCCCAGAGATTTTGGTCGTATTGCGGCCCAGACTGCCCGCCAAGCTATTATGCAGCGTTTGCGTCAGCTGGAAAAAGACATGATTTATCAGGAGTTCAAGGATCGGGCTGGCGAAATCGTCAGTGGAACGGTCCGCCGCTTCGAGCGTTCTGATGTCATCGTGGATCTCGGAAAATTTGAGGCCGTGATGCCAAGTCGCGAACGAGTTTCCACCGAAGAGTATAGCATCGGGGATCGTTTGCGTGCCTATGTCGTTGCCGTGGAAAATGGTCCTCGAGGCCCCGAAATTATTCTTTCTCGCAGTCATCCCAATTTTGTCCGCAGACTCTTTGAAATTGAAGTCAGTGAAATCGCTGATCGTACTGTGGAATTAAAGGGTATTGCCCGGGAAGCCGGATATCGTACCAAAGTGGCCGTCCATAGTGCCGACGATAAGGTGGATCCAGTGGGAGCCTGTGTCGGAATGCGAGGTGCCCGCGTAAAAAATATTGTACGCGAACTCAATAACGAAAAAGTGGACATTATCCGCTGGCATCCCGATATCGAAGAATTTGTGAAGGAGGCTCTCCGCCCGGCCATGATCAAAAGTCTTGTAAGAGATGAAAACAAAAAGGCTTTTCAAATCACTGTCGCCAAGGATGATCTTTCTTTGGCAATCGGCAAAAGAGGCCAAAATGCTCGCCTGACTGCCAAGTTGACGGGCTGGGATATTGATATTTATCAGGATAAATCCAAAGAAGAAGCTCTTGAAACGCAAAAGGCGCAGGCAGCTCATTCCCTGGCGGAATCTCTGCACTTGAGCGAAGCGGATGCCGCTCATCTTGCCGCCGGAGGAATGAATTCAGTGGAGGTAGTCGCTATGTCCGAAGCCGAAGATATAGCGGGAATTCTCAATGTGGACCTAGAGCGCGCCGCCCAAATTTTGCAAACTGCAAGAAGTCTTCAACCGGACAATTCTGCAACTTAGACCCACCCTGCGATGAACGCTCCAGGGAATTTCAATTTACATGGCAACACGAGTCACCAGCAACAAGGCGAAGGGCAACAACTCCAATCGCAGCAGACGCCATCCCGGCGTTTCCCGTCCTACAGGGGGGGGAACCTCTCAGACTAAATCCACCACCAAACCACCGGCAGAAAAGCCTGTCGCTGAATCCCCTGCCGCTCCTGCCCCGCCCGCCCCTCCTAAAGTTCCTCTTTCCCTGATCGAACCTAAAAAGAAGGCTAAAAAAGCTGACGGGGAAAAGGCCCCTAAAATACGTCCTTTTTTGGCTTCCATGGGCAAGCCGAAACCTCCCGTTGTCGCACCTGAAGAACCGAAGGAATCCGAGGAGCTGACCCCAATTTCTGAGGAAGTCATAGCACCACCCGTCGTAGAGGAGGTTTTGCCGTCTGTTTCTTCTGAAGTCATCGATTCGAAGACGATTCACATCAAGCCGCCTATTGTAGTTCGCGATCTTGCGCAACAACTAGGTCTGAAGCCATTTCAGATTATTCACGACCTGATGGAGCTGAACATTTTCGCTGCCATCAATCAGAGCATCGAGCCCGATGTGGCAGCAAGGCTTTGCGAAAAGCATGGTTTTCATTTCGAACGTGAAAAACGCAAATCCGGTGAGGGACATCACAAATTAGAGACGGCCGTCGTCGCTCCGCCTCCGCCTTCCATTGAAAAAGTCGCTGACGAACTGGTGCCTCGCGCGCCCATTATTACTCTTATGGGCCATGTCGATCATGGAAAAACTTCTCTGCTGGACGCCATCCGCAAAGCCAAAGTAGCTGCGGGAGAAGCGGGAGGCATCACCCAACATATTGGGGCTTATAGTGTCGAACGGAACGGGCACTGTATCACTTTCTTGGATACTCCGGGTCATGCTGCTTTTACTGCCATGCGAGCTCGTGGAGCTAATGTGACGGATATTGTGGTTCTAGTAGTCGCTGCTGATGACGGCCTCATGCCTCAAACGATTGAGGCCATCAATCATGCCAAGGCAGCCAAAGTCACTATCATGGTGGCCATTAATAAGACGGATTTGCCCAGTGCCAATATTGATCGTGTCAAACAGCAACTTCAAGAACGCGGCTTAACTCCGGAAGATTGGGGTGGGGAAACCATCTGCATGCCCGTCAGCGCTACCAAGGGAATTGGTATCAATGAGTTACTGGATATGATGTCCCTTCAAGCCGAAATGCTTGAACTCAAAGCAAGCCGACGCACTGCTGCCCGATGCACCGTAATTGAAG
Source organism: Verrucomicrobiota bacterium (assembly GCA_023269545.1). Classification (GTDB taxonomy): domain Bacteria; phylum Verrucomicrobiota; class Verrucomicrobiia; order Chthoniobacterales; family Xiphinematobacteraceae; genus Xiphinematobacter. The sequence continues at coordinate 12,944 of JAHFTB010000019.1, forward strand.
CTCAGCTGGAACCCGGCCGAGGACCCACCGCCACTATTATTGTTCGGATGGGAACGCTGCGAGTCGGACAGGCCTTTATTTGTGGCAATCACTGGGGCAAGATCAAACAGTTGATCGATGACAATGGCAAAGCCGTTCGTGAAGCGACGCCAGCGACTCCGGTGAAAGTTTTAGGTCTGAGCGGACTGCCCAATGCCGGGGACGAACTCGTGGTCATGAACTCCGAGCGTTCGGCGAGAACACTCAGCGAAGAGAGGCTAGATGCCATCCGTACCCATAAGCTGACCGCTCCTCAACGTGCTACATTGGAAAATCTCTTCCAAAACATTGCCAATGATCAGAAAAAATCTCTGCAAATTGTCATAAAGACAGACGTTCAGGGTTCCATGGAAGCTCTCATAACTTCTCTCAAAGAAATTCCCAGCCAAAAAATCTCTTTGGATATTATTCACGCTGCGGTTGGCCCCATCTCTGAATCAGATGTGCTGTTGGCCAGCGCTTCCAATGCGGTGATCATAGGCTTTGGCGTCAGAGTCGAAAATACAGCCTCTGGCATTGCGAAACGCGAAGGCATTCAAATCAAACTCTACAGTATTATTTACGAACTGATAGACCAGGTGAAGGAAGCCATGGCGGGCATGTTAGACCCTCAACTGCGTGAAACCGTCATTGGACATGCTGAAGTCAGACAGGTCTTTGCCCTTTCCAAAGGGAAGGTGGCAGGCTGTGTGGTAAAAGACGGACGCATTGCTCGAGTGGCACGTGCCCGACTCTTGCGTAAGCGCCAACCTATCTATGACGGAGGGTTGGCTACACTCCGCCGTTTCCAAGACGATGTGAAAGAAGTGCGCGTGGGATTGGAATGCGGTATCAAACTGGGAGATTTTTCTGAATATCAACCTGACGATATCATCGAGTGCTATACTCTGGATAAAGTGCCCCAATCATTGGAATAACAGTTAACCTACTCAACTCGACAACCTATCATAGGAAAACTCCTTAAGCATGGTCCTCCCTTTTTTCATTCGGCGTCTCGCCCGAAGCAAGAATCCGGCCCTTCATGCTTATTTTATACGGGTTTCGCTATATATGGGAATTTCGCTATATATTCTTTTTTTAGAGATGAAACATCGGCTGCAAAGAATTTGTGAATTGCTGAAACGGGAACTGGGAACATTGATTCTCAGAGATCTTCGGTTTGATGCTCCTTTAGTCTCGATCAACTCGGTCGATATCACCCCGGATCTTAAGAATGCGCATGTCTATGTGAGTGCACTGGGCAATGATCAACAAAGGAAAAGTGCTATCGCAACGCTTGAAGCGCATCGGTCACAACTCCAACAAGCGCTCTCCAAACGCGTTGTTCTGAAAAATACTCCACACCTTCATTTTCAATTAGATGCATCAATCGAACGGGGGACTCGAATTATTAGTCTCATGGATGAGTTGGGCCTCTAATGAGTGGGGAGTTCGTGGTTCGTAGTGGGCGGAAGTTCATAGTTCGTAGAACCCACAGCCTGGAAAAAAGCCGCAAATGGCCCCAAAGAACTGAATAGAGCGAAAAATATTCTCCTTAACCACTGATCACGAACTTGCCAGCACGAACTACGAACCACGAACTAGCCACTATTCTGTCCGTCCTCCGCGGGGCTGAAAACCTCTTGGTTACCAGTCATCTGAGGCCTGATGGAGATGCCCTGGGCTCCACTATTGCCTGTGTCCTCTGGCTTCGCAGTCTTGGGAAAAAAGTGACTGCTTGGAACGAAGATGGGCTGCCTGATAAGTTTTCTTACCTTCCTTGTCATTCCCTGGTGACTTTTCCCTCCGTAAAACCACTTTCTTTTGATGCTGTAGTGGCTCTGGATTGCTCCACTCGCAGCCGATTAGGAAAGGTACTCGATGGCATTGCCTCCCCCGGAGTATTCCTCAACATCGACCACCACGTGAGCAATCAGCGCTATGGGGATTTGAACTATGTGGACCCGTCCGCTCCGGCCACAGGGCAGATTCTTTTTGAGTTTTTACAATATGCCGGAGCTCAATTCACACCCGAAATTGCCACCAATCTTTACGCAGCCATTTCTACCGATACGGGTTCTTTTCAGTATGCCGGCACGACTTCTCGTACATTTGAAGCTGCTGCCAGCTTGATTCGTTCCGGAGTGCATGTTGCCGAACTTTCGCAGGCAATATATGCCACTCAGCCTCTTCGGCGCCTCAATCTCCTCCGGCATGCCTTAAATTACCTAGAATTTTCATGTGGCGATACCATTGCCAGTTTTTCGCTGTCCATGGCAGATGTCCGGCAGCTTCAAATTCTCCCTGAGGACAATGAAGGCATTATTGATCACCTTCGCTCCATAGAAGGTGTCTTGGTTGCAATCTTCTTCGAAGAGCTACAAGATGGAAAAGTACGAGTCAGTCTTCGTTCGAAAGACCCTCGGATTGACGTTTGCAAAATTTGCGCCCAGTTTGGAGGGGGAGGGCATCCTGCTGCTTCCGGAGCACGAGTCCAAGGGACTCTCTCATCTGTTCGCCAACAATTTCTTATTGCTGTTTGTCATGAAATCGAAAGTTTCGCTTGATGGGGTCCTGCCTGTGGACAAAGCCCCTGGCATGACGTCACACGATGTCGTTGCCATCGTACGCCGTGCGTTCTCCACAAAAAAAGTAGGTCATTGCGGTACGCTAGATCCTCTCGCAACCGGTCTGCTCTTGATTACAATGGGGCGCGGCACTAAAATTCAGGATCTCCTCATGAGTGAGGATAAAGAATATACAGGCACGTTACGGCTCGGAGAAATTACGGACAGTCAAGATGCGGATGGGAAAGTGGTGGAAAGCCGTTCCGTGGCTGATTATTCCGCTGAAGAAATTGAGCAAGCATTCCATAAATTCATGGGTGATTTCTATCAAACGCCTCCCATGGTGTCGGCTATCAAGAAAAACGGCGTTCCCCTATACAAACTAGCTCGGCAAGGGAAAAGTGTCGAAAGGGAACCTCGGTTGGTGCATGTATATGCCTTTGAAATCAAAGCGATCCGTCTGCCGGAAATTGATTTTCGTGTGGTTTGCAGCAAAGGATTTTATGTGCGCACCTATGTGCATGACATTGGCGAAGTGCTGGGATGCGGAGCTCATCTTCAAACTTTACGCCGAACTCAGTCGGGGAAATTTTCTGTCGAAGGAGCTGTGACCATCGAAAAACTGAAGACCTCTTCTGTGGAATCTCTCACCGAGCATATCCTCAGTCTGCCTGCCGTATCCAAGCTGCGTGGGGCATGATTCTCCACTCGATTCCGGAGCTTAAGTCCCTGCTGAATCCGCTGGTGATCGCAGCGGGAGTATTTGACGGAGTGCATCTGGGGCACCAGACACTGATTCGTCGAGCTTTGGAAGATGCCCGCTCTTATGGTGCTTCCTGTGTCGTCTTAACATTCGATCCTCATCCGGCTCAATTTTTGCGTCCTTCTCGCGCTCCTCATCTGCTGACATCCACGTCTCATAAGATTCGTCTTCTTCAGGATCTGGGGATACAATACTTCCTGATCCTTCCCTTTAATGCGGAACTGGCCGGTCTGTCGGCTCATCGATTTGTTGAGCTCCTCGTTCAAAATGCCCCTTCGCTTTGTGAAATTTGTGTGGGATACAACTGGAATTTTGGGAAAGGCCGGAAGGGCAATGTCGATCTCCTTCGCCAACTTGGTCCTGAACTCGGATTTCAAGTGATCGAAATTGGGATGGTGGAAATGGAGGGGGAAGCTATCAGTAGCACTCGAATTCGGCATGCGATTCAAAGAGGCGACCTTTCCTCAGCTGCCAAGTATCTCGGGCGTGAATATACCATTTTGGGTACAGTCGCAACCGGCGAAGCCAGGGGGCGTTTCATCGGATTTCCCACTGCAAACCTTGCTGCTCACAACGAGCTATTTCCCCCAAACGGAGTGTACGCGGTGCACGTTCTGCTTGAGGGTAAAGTCCACCGCGGAGTGGCTAATATTGGGATTCGTCCCACGGTTTCTTCCTCTACCCAACGCTTGTTAGAAGTTCATCTGCTGGATTTTTCGGCTGATATATATGGCAAAGATCTTGAAGTCCGATTTGAATCCTATCTCCGTGCGGAAATCAAATTTCCTGACATTCAGGCTCTTCGTATCCAAATTGAAAAAGACATCCTCCGCGTGCGGAAGATGAGTTGGTAGACCCCATGGCCTTAAAAAAGTCGCGAATGACCTCGAAGAATTGAATGGATTTACCCACGACGAGCCATCAATTGGCGCGAACCGCGAATCGCGAACTACGAACTACTCACTCATCTTGGTCAGTTCTCAGTTGTCATGAAGGCGGAGGGTGGGTTAGAACCAAATGGGTTGGTGGGGAAAAGAGATGATGGAAACTTTTAAAAACTTAAACCCAATAAAGTATTCAATTCACATGCACACAATACTTCAAAAAACACTGGTGATTTGCATTTTTGCTATTGGGCTGAGTAGCTCGGCACGAAGTGCGCAAAGCTTCCTTGTGGCTGATCAGCAAACCGGAGCTATTTTGAAAAGCGACGATCAAAATAACAAATTACCGATCGGCGACTTAACTCAACTTGCCACCTCGATGGTGGTATTAGATTGCTTGCGAGCGAGCAATCAAAATCTCTCCGTGACGACCTCCGTGGCATCCGTTGCCATTCAGTCGACGGTGGGGTTGCAAGCGGGAGATCGCATTTCTTTGCGAGATCTTCTTTATTGCGTCGTCTTGTCCTCAGACCGTTTGGCCGCCTATACCCTGGCTGATTTTATGGGTTCGAATATCCCCAATCCCAGAGGACTTTCCGGAAAAGATAACTTTGTCAGCCAGATGAATGCATTGGCGAGCCAATTGGAAATGACTCGCACTCGTTTTACCAGTCCGGACGGTTCCGATCAAAGGAGGAAACCATCTTATTCAACCGCCACCGACATGGGGCGCCTGGTGCGCTACGCTTATGCGCGGCCTGAATTTCCTTTTTACGCCGAACAAGCTTCAAGGGTCATCAGTTTGAGCCGTCAGGGCAAGCCGCTTTCTTTTCGTATCCGAAACACAAATTCACTTTTGGGCAAAGACCGAATCGATGGAGCAAAAGCTGGTTTCAGTTCTCGCATCGGCCAATGTCTGGCACTCACGGCTGATCGCCCTTCCGAATCCGCTCGGCAGGGAAATCTGGTTATGGTTACGCCACGTCGCCTCATTATTATATTGCTGGGTTCCCCTAATGGCTTTAGTGAAGGTCTCGAATTACTGCAACAGGGGTGGGCTTTATATGATCAATGGGCTGCCAGTGGGCGGCCTAATCAAGAGCGCAATTCTCTCTAATGTATTTTTACCGGTCTCCCCATACCTGTTTAATATGTGATGTGACGCAAAAAAGGGAAACCTTGTAGGCTAAAATGGTTTTTTTGCTCCCAGAGCTCCTCAAAGTGCGTAACGTCAGTTAATATTTCAAAATAGCGGCCTTTTAAAAGAAAAGAAGAAAAGGAGCTAGCTTTACATAAAATTTGATTACGGAATAATGAAAAAAAAAATCGGAGTTTTGACCAGTGGTGGAGATTGTCCGGGACTTAATGCGGTACTCAGAGCTGTCGCTCGCACTGCGGATCATTATGGAATGGAAGTGATCGGATTTCGCGAAGGCTTTGAAGGCCTTCTTCCTCCCGGAGACTTTCTGAAACTGGATCGCAATGCCACTGCGGGGATTATGCACCTCGGTGGAACTATCTTAGGCACAACTAATAAGGGGCATTTCGTGGCAAAAGTCGGAGCTGGTGATAAAGCGACCATTCCTCAAGAAATCATTAACAAGGCACGCCAAACCTTTAACGAATTGGGGCTCCATGCTGTGATTGTCATCGGCGGCGATGGCTCTTTGAGTACGGGGCTTCAACTTTCTGAAAACGGAATGCCCGTCGTCGGTGTTCCAAAAACCATCGATAACGATCTTGAAGCTACAGCCATTACCTTTGGCTTCGATTCCGCGGTCGCCTGTGTTGTAGATGCCATGGATCGTCTCCACACCACGGCTACGAGCCATCGTCGAGTGATGGTCTTGGAAGTGATGGGTCGCCATGCAGGCTGGATTGCTTTGTATGGGGGAATGGCAGGTGGAGCAGACGTCATCTTGATTCCTGAAATCCCCTTTAGTTTGGAAAAAATCGCTCAAGAAGTCCGACAAAGAGACCGCTTCGGAGCGAAGAGTACCATGATGGTTATCGCCGAAGGAGCGTCCTCCCGAGAAGGAAGACAACACCGCCACAGCGTTGCCAGCGGAGAATACCGTTTCGGAGGGGTGGGAGAGATGGTGGGACGTGAAATTGCTGACCGTACAGGGAAAGACACCCGTGTTTGCGTTTTAGGTCATCTTCAACGCGGAGGTACGCCCACGGCAGTGGATCGTATTCTCGGTACACGATTTGGTATTCATGCAGTTGAACTGATTAATCAGGGTAAATTCGGTATGATGGTAAGTTACATGGGAAACCACATCACCGAAGTTCCTATTACGGATGCAGTAAATAAACTGCGTCGGGTCGCTCCGGATTGTCAGATGGTTCAGGATGCCCGTACTGCGGAAATTTCTTTCGGAGATTGAGTAAGTTCGCATTTTGTGTCCTCTACGAACTCCGAACCGCCCACTCCGAACTGCCGTTTACGGGCGGCTATCCGCGACATCCCCGATTTTCCAAAACCTGGTATCGGATTTAAAGATATTACGCCCGTACTGGGTAACGGTCCTCTTTTTCATGAGGCTGTACGCCAAATGGCGGAAGTTTGTAAAAAAGAACACATCGCAAAAATTGCCGCAGTGGAAGCCCGTGGCTTCATTTTTGGTGCCGCCATGGCTTCTTTGTTAGAAATTGGATTTGTTCCCATTCGGAAAAAAGGAAAACTGCCGTTTCGAACTCGTGGAACCCAGTATTCGCTCGAATATGGGTTTGCGGAAATCGAATCCCATGAAGATGCCTTTCTTCCTAACGAACGTGTTTGCATAGTGGACGATGTCCTCGCCACGGGCGGCACGGCAAGCGCTGCCGTCCGTCTTGTTCTCGAATCCGGAGCCGATGTCGTCCTTTTGCAGTGCTTTATTGAATTATCCGCTCTCAATGGCCGAGCCGCTCTCGCTCCACTGCCTGTGTCTTCACTCCTTCAGTTTTAAAACGCCGAAAATCCTTCAAATGGTTGAGCGGTTGGCGACCCGGTTGGGGAGTCAATTTTCGGTTGTCTTCAGCAATTTTTCCAAATGCAACGATCCTTCGCTCATTATGGGGAGTCCATGTGCGAATAAAAGGATGGGAATATCCCAACCACGTAAGCGAGACAAGGAACGACGAGCTAGCTCCGAATTTTCACAGTATTTTTCTGGTAAAAGTTCCAAACGATCCGGCTCTAAGTGGATGAGAAAATCGCCGAATACCCCAAGCACATTCTTCTGAAGCACGGCGATTTCCCCTTTCCCTGCGCCAGGCAGATGCAATATCTGGAGGTTCTCCAAAATCGTCTGACCCTCCCTCAAGTATTCATCAGCAACCAATTCCGCCCCTTCTCCTGCGAGTATGGGAATCTTCCACTTTTTTTGCATTTCAAGGGAGGCTCTTTGATGGTTCTCATTTGTGATCAAAATGGTGGTAGGAACCCCAAATGTCTCCAGTTGGCGAAGTGCTAATGAATCCATTGGCAAAGGATCCACCAAGAGGACTCCTTGCGCTGTTCGAATAGCGCAACAACCGGCGTTACAGCGTAGAGAAGGCTCATAGTGAGACCAATGGAGAACTTGATCGGTGAGCAGCCGCCCTGCGGATACCGCATTCATACTATAGCGCACAAATATCAATTGAGCATAGAAAACATGGTTCTGATGATGCTAGAATATATTCGTAAATGCCGGACATATTTTCATATCAGTCAAAGTTATGGGATAAGCAAAAGCGCAGCCTATAAGACGGTGAAGTGGGTAGAAGAGCCCCTGATCCAGCACCAGACTTTGCATTGCCTGGGCGCAAGGCACTCTTAAAGAATGATACTCAATACGAAGTAGTCTTGATCGAAGAAAATAAATTCAAGCAGTACTTGAGATTAAATCTCATTTGGGTATACTAGCTCCGTTTTGAAAACCCAGCCAATAAGTTGGCCCGACACTTCTTTCACCCTGAGAAATGCACAAGTGGGTGAGGATCTTTGCCTTGTGCAGTTATCAGGGGAACCTTCCTTCTGTCAGCGATTGAGGGAGATGGGGTTTTGCGAGTCCGCACCGTTGCGTAAAATATCAGATGGAGCCTGTCTGATTTGTTTGGTTTGTGGGGTTCGTCTCGCAGTGAATCGTCGATTGGCAGACAAAATCATTGTGACTTCTCAATCAAAGACTCCACAGCCTAAAAAAAGCTGTGAATTGCCCCCAAGAACTGAATGGATAAGCAACGATTTCTTTAAAGAAAGTCTGGTTCCCGGGCAGAAGTTGGGCGCCTGAATTTCCACATCTTATGGCAAACACATTGGCAGATTGTCATCCCGGAACGAGTGTCGTAATCAAGGGTTTTGAAGGAGATGTTTCTTGGTACCAGCGCTTGTTTGAAATGGGGATTCTGAGTGGTACCTCCGTTCTCGTGATAGGGCGCGCCCCTATGGGCGACCCGTTGCACATTGAAGTACGAGGGACTCGGCTGACTCTGCGTCTTGCTGACGCTAAGCGGATTTTGATTTCTTTATGACTACTACTTTTTTGCCCCCTGCTTCCACTCAAAAAAAGCAACGGACTCTCGCCTTGGTAGGAAATCCTAATTGCGGAAAGACGACTCTTTTCAATGCCCTGACTGGGCTTCGTCAAAAAGTAGGGAATTATCCTGGAGTCACCGTAGAGAGACAGACGGGAGTTTTTCGAGGTCCCCATGGTGAATCCATTGGATTGATTGATTTACCTGGCACTTATAGTCTGAATCCCACCTCTCCAGATGAGCGCATTACGACCGAAGTTCTTCTTGGTTTGCATGCGGATACTCCTCCACCAGATTGCATTCTCTGTGTGATGGATGCCACCAGCTTACAAAGGCATCTTTTTCTAGTCAGCCAAGTTCTCGAACTCGACCTTCCTGTGATCGTGGTATTAACGATGATAGATCTCTTGGAAGATCAAGGGCAAGTGGTCCATGTTGCGGAACTGAGCAAGCTGCTGGGGTGTCCGGTCATTCCCTGTGACGTTCTTCGTCGTGAGGGATTGGTAGAACTGCGGCATGCGGCGGTGAGTTACAAAGGACCACCGCCGGCTGTGATGAGACAACTCTCACGGCACGATGCAGCTCTTCGCCTAGCTCTTTTCGAGCCTAATCCCGATCAAATTTCTCTCTATAAATTTTCGGAAGACTTCCTGGCGGAGGTCACAAAAAAGCGAGCTGCCCTGGAGCAAAAACAGTCCGAATGGCGACAAGAAGCAGTTGCAAACCGCTATCATAAAATTCAAGCAATTTGTTCCGCAGTGATTCAGCGGACTCCTCGGCTGAGTGCGGACATTACGAATCGACTGGACCAAGTGGTGACCCATCCTATTTGGGGGTGGGTGACATTTGGCACGATTATGACAGCCATGTTCCTGTCTATTTTTGTCGTGGCTAACTATCCCATGGATTGGATTCAAGCCGGATTTACTGCGGCGCAAAACTGGGTGAAAGGGAGTTTGCCTCCGGGTGATTTTACCAACTTAATTTCGGATGGTGCTTTAGCGGGCTGCGGATCTGTGATCACATTTTTGCCGCAAATTTTAATCCTTTTTTTCTTTATCGGCTTACTGGAAGACACCGGCTATATGGCGCGAGCCGCGTTTATTATGGACCATTTGATGAGCCGAGTCGGCTTACATGGGAAATCCTTTATACCTCTTCTGAGCTCTTTTGCCTGTGCGATTCCTGGTATTATGGCTACCCGCACTATTCCGAGTGCTCGGGACCGGCTGGCGACTATTTTAATAGCTCCTTTCATGAGCTGTTCAGCGCGACTTCCAGTCTATACCCTCATGATCGCGCTTCTCTTTCCAGCCAACATGCGTTGGGCCCCCCTTGTCAAAGCCGGTGTCATGTTAGCTATGTATGCGCTGGGCATTTCGGCTGCTTTTTTCTTTGGTTGGCTTTTTAAAAAAACCCTCCTCAAAGGGGATCCGGTACCGATGGTGATGGAGCTTCCTCCGTATCGGCTGCCCTCTCTTTCTTCTGTGTTTCAGCAAATGTTTCGTCGTGCCATGGCATTCTTGAAGCGTGCCGGGACGGTAATTCTTGGTGTCTCGATTTTGCTTTGGTTTCTCTCGACTCATCCCAAGACCAATACCTCGGATCCCGAAGTGGCCTTGGAAAAGAGTTTTGCCGGAAGAATCGGATTAGCTCTGGAGCCAGCGATTCAGCCTTTGGGATTTAATTGGAAAATCGGCGTTGGCTTGATCTGCGCTCAGGCTGCGAGGGAAGTGTTTATCAGTACTTTAAGTGTTGCTTATAGTGTCGAAGGAGGCGAAGAGGCGAGCAAACCTCTCCAAGAAGCACTCCGGAAAGATCGCTGGCCGGATGGTCGCCCAGTCTTTACTCCTCTGGTCGGTGTGACTCTCATGGTGTTCTTTGTTCTTTCTCTTCAATGTATGAGTACGGTTGCCGTTGTACGACGGGAAACTAACAGTTGGCTTTGGCCTTCTTTCCAATTTGGCTATATGCTTGCCGTAGCTTATATTGCTGCATTGGCAGTTTACCAAACCGGAAGATTTCTCCACTGGGGTTGAAGTAATTTTTGGGTGAAGCTAATTTTGAGGTGGAGGTAACTTTAGGGTGGAGGTAACTATGAATCATCCATTATCAGCGGACTTTCAGACACTGGCATCGTGGGGGATTGTGGTCATAACGGCCGCTTTCTTTCTTAAAGGAATTTTTAAAAAACGTAAGCAGTCCTGCGGAGGTGGCTGCGGCTGCCAGACGAAAAAAAATCTTAGAGCATAATGGAGACGGAAACTTCTTCCCTTTTTTGAGCCCCCAGTAAAACCTCTATCAGTGCGAGACCAAAGTCGAGAGCGGTACCGGCGCCTCGCGAGGTGATCAGGTTTCCATCGATTACCACGCGTTGAGGGTCCGGAACCTGAGGGAGCTCGCTCCACACGGAAAAATGTGCTGTGAACCGTCGATTAGCCAGCAAGCCAGCGTCCGCAAGAATCAATGGTGCCGCGCAAATAGCTGCCACCCAAGCTCCAGCTTGCCCGTAAGCGGTTGCTAATCGGATAGCGCGTCCGTCCTTTCGTAGTTCGCTGACACCCGGACCTCCGGGAATCATTAATACGTCAAATTCCGGTTTGCCTTCGGCGTTCAGAGGACAGATTTCGGATAAGACAGTATCCGCTCTCACAATGATTCCATTACGTCCTCTGACCTCCCGATGGTCCGCTACTGCCGCAAGTACCACTTCGCAATTTGCCCTTCTAAGCAAATCCACGGGGGCCAAAGCCTCGATTTCTTCAAACCCCTCAGCAAGCAAGCAAAGTACACGTGGATTTTTCATTATAGCGGAATTCTTCTCTATCATGAATCAGCTTAAGATAGCTTTTTGTTTGCTTTCACTGGAGGTTGGCTCAGCTGCCGCCGAGAAAAATAAGTAATAATTAAGGCGATGACGAAGAGAAATTCAAAGCCTTGCGAAAGCACGCTCATGGAAATTTGATTAAAGTGATATCGGCTGACACTCATCATATGTACCACGGAAATTGTCAAACAGTTGGAAAAATTAAAACTGGAAAGATAAAGAGAGCACAGAGCGGCCGGAAGCAATTTTCGATATAGGTCATTTCCAAAAAATACTATCGTGACTCCGACAAGAGAAAGAAGTAAGAAAGCGAGAAACAAATTGTTTAACAAGCGCATCAGCCATCGCATTCCATGTGGCAGGTGAGGATCGAGCGATGTGGCAAAATGAGGATTTTGCAGACTTTTCTGATAAGTATCCAGCGGTTGCCATTTTGCATAATGGGTATCATGCATCGCTTTCAAAGAGATATGATATTGATCGAGTGGATCCAGTGAGTGATTCGGCGTATAGATATTTACTTTTTTTGGGGAATAAAAATATGCCATTTGTTTTTCCACTTTTTGGATCTGCGCCAATGGGTGTTCTATCCAGGAACGAAAATAGTAATAATAGCAAAATTTTTCGAGGGACCATTTACTGTTTTGGAGTCCGCTTGCCAGGTGCTCCAGTGGGCCTCTATACATAAGATCGTCCGGATTTAATGTCAGTCCATAACGTTTGTAGTGAGGGCTTTGTATTGCAGTTCGGATGTCCTGTGCAAATTGCAACATAGGTGCTCTTTCTGGAGATTTCATAGGCAAGGAAAGAGCATCTTTTTGAATAATATCCTGAAGAAATTGTGCGTGGGTACAAAGAAGGGTTGTGGGTAAAAAAAAGTCTCCATTCACCTGTCTTTGAAGAATTCGTGTGGGAACAGCAAATAGAATGACCGATAAGAGTATGCCTGTCAGTGTAGACAGGGATTTCCAGACCCACTGATTAGGAATCCATAGCCATGCTAGGGCTAAAGGAAGAAGAGATGCCCCCACGGCTAATCCCCATGCAGGCTTAAGATAGTACGTTCCTATCGCACCAATGATTAAAAGGATTGTCCAAGTCGAAGTGAGCCCATCCACACGTTGTTTAAGAAAAACTCGCCGAGAAAATTCCAAACCTATTAACATATTCATGGCGGAGGCGAATGGAAATAGCGCTTCCGGACGAATGCTGTGTTCCAGCATAATGGGAGATTGAGAAAGCAAATATACGTAGGCTCCAATCAGCGCAACAAGCCGTACCATCCCATCTAAGATCTTTCCCGTGGGAAGAAAGACTCGGGATCGAAAGAAAGTCAAAACTATGATGACTGCAGTCCCCAGCCCTATAATGTGTTGCACTTTGGAAATAAACCCCAAATGCGGAAAAACCTGTAAGACGAGAATGAGAAATGAGGGATAAAGAAAATTACGCCAGGTAGAAACATAAGTGCCGTTTCCAAACAGATGTACGGCCGGTGAGAGGTATCCGTAGGTATCCGGATCCATGAAGGGTAGGGATGGGAGAGAGAACCGAAAGTGCCAGCCGGCTATGAATATGGCTCCCAATAGGAGCCAATAAAACGATGAAAAAAAAGTTAGGGTACGATCTTTCAAGGAAATAAATAAGGTGAGAGGTGGAAAAGACTTAGGCAGAAGGTGCCTGAGTGACCAGGACGTGGCTCCGGTTGCAAACAGGTGGACGGCTTGTGCGGGATCATCGTATGTGCCGGAATCCAAGATGCCATAAATACGACTCCAAGTCAGAAACCATAAAATCCAAATGACTCATCGGCAATTAGAAAATTGGGAAAATGATTGTTATTTTTCGAATTGCAATGCAAATGGGTTTAATATTTGTCTTTTTTGACTGGCTATAAAGCTAATAAGCTACTTCAGATAACTGCAAAGTGCTATATGAGGCTTATCTACGATATCCAAGACAATCGCTTGTAAAATAAGCTGGAACCCTAAGATGATCGGTAATATGGCCAAGGCAATTGTGCCTGCTGGCTGACTCGTATTTTCATAGATGCTATCGGTCCATTTAAGAAAGCTAAAACCGCTGCCTCCAAGTAGTAATAAAGTGCCTATAACTAAAAAGATGGTGGTCATATTGACGTCGTATACAAAATATCTCCACCAGATTCTTCGGCAAATGGAGGTTAATAGCTTGGAAGGAAAGGTAAATAAAATTTTCAAAGGATTGAGACTGCTAATTTCGCTGCCGTATTGGGCAGGAATAGGAATATCCACTGCGACGGCGTGAATAATGTTGAGTTGCACCAAAATATCTATTTCAAAAAAATACGAATGATCAAGGAGTTGAATATTTAAAAGAGACAATGCTTCGCGGCGAATGGCAATAAAACCGTTAGTAGGATCAGAAATGTTCCAATAGCCACTGGAAAATTTAGCAAGAAAAGTGAGACCGAAGTTTCCGAGTCTTCGGATCCAAGGCATGGAAGGAAGAGCTAGGAGGTCATAAAAGCGATTCCCCTTGGAATAGTCAGCCTGATGAGCAAGAAGAGGCGCAATGAGTCTATTCAGATGCATGGCATTCATTTGGCCATCGCCATCCATTTTAATAATTATGGAGGCATCCGTCTTAAGGGCTTCTTGAAAACCTGTGATCATAGCTCCTCCGACACCTAGGTTCTTTTCATTCCGGACTATGTTCAACTTACTGTTTTTTAAGCAGTTGTAGAGATGGCTGCCGCTTTCCTCCGGGCACGCATCATCTACTACAATGACGTAGTCGACTCGCGGAAGTACGTCTTGAACCACTTGAACAATATGATTTTTCACCCGGTACGAGGGAATGACGACGGCTATTTTTTCAGGAAATGACATTGGAGGCAAATTCAGGAAAGTATGGATCAGGACTTATGCGGATTCTAGAGAAAAGCTCTCTCGTTTCCCTCTGTTCTTGCATAAGTCCTGGTCTTTTTAAAATGATGATCGTATCGATCGAATACGAATCCTATTTCGACTAACATGCGAAGACGCGGAATGGTTTGTTTACGGCCCCAATACAACAAAGGATTTAAATAAGGGGTACGAACCATTTCTTTATGGAGGACATATTGTTGGTGAATGTCCGCATCATAGGGATGAAAATAACCCACGATAGGGGATGCTATTTTTTCCGAGCGCTCAAATTCTTTTAAGATCCATCGCATGGGGAGACAGCGAAAATAGGTTCCCGCAGCAAAAGGCAGGCTCCGTCGCCAGCCGGAGCCTAATGTGATCGGTACTTCCCAGATGCCGTTGATTTGGCGTGGAGTGGTCCCGAATCCCGGCCATCCGAAGAGGGGATTTGATGCGGGGAGGACTGAACTGGAGTATGCAAAACCTAAATCCGCTAAAATGTTATAGGCCCACGAGGTTTGCGGGGTCAAAGACAGAAGAGGAGCTCGGAAACCTGTGACTACAGCCCTGGGGGCGGCACTCAATAGAGCTGCTCTATTGTGCTCTAAATCCACTCGAAATTTCGAAGGATCGAGTGTATTGAGGGTATTGTGCTGATCCGTATGACAAGCCAGTTCGTGCCCGGCATCAAAAATTGCGGAAATGATATCCGGATATGCTCGGGCTACTTTCCCCACCACAAAAAAGGTGGTGACCATCTGAGACTTTTTTAGGAAATCCAAGAGGAGTTTCGCTAATGTGGGCAGTGGAGTCTGGCGGAAATTTTCTTGGGAAGGCAAAGTTTCGAATTCTTCAAAATCAATGCTAAAAAGGAAGGTTTTTTGAACGGACATACCTGTTTTGCTATATCCAGTGTGAATCGAAGGGAGAGTATTGGTGAAGCAATAAATTGACTTGGCCCGGTCCAGTAAAAATCCCATGTTTCCCTCTCATGGAAATTGTAATGGAAAGTAGCTCGGTCAAACTGGCTTACCGCCCGAATGTTGCTTTGATTCTGGAGGACTCCGCAGGGCAAGTGTTAATTGGCGAACGGCGGGATGCAGCCGGCAGCTGGCAATTTCCTCAGGGAGGCGTCCACGAGGGAGAGAGCCTGGAGGAAGCTTTGCATCGTGAGGTACAAGAGGAAGTTTTACTTTCTCCCCCATGCTATCGTATCCGGGAAAGCAAAGGACCTTATCGGTATCAGTTTCCAAAAGGTGTGGAAAAATTCGGTTCCATAGGTCAGGAACAGTATTATTTCCGCGCTGAATTTCTCAAAGAAAAATCGCTGCTTAAGATGGAAGATCCCTCCGAGGAATTTCGCGTTCTTCGTTGGATTGCTCCTAATGAATTTAAAATCAATTGGTTGCATCCAATGAAGCGGGCCGTCTATACTTTGATCTTTCAAGATTTTTTTAATCTGACTATTTAGCTTTGTTCGGATATAAGAGCGTAATTTCTATAAAGTGAGTACGACTATACCGTTATTTTTGCTCCCAGCTTTGTTAAAAAACAGGGTCTGTATCTTCAGATATGGCCTCTATTTTGTGCACATTCATGTTCATTTTATAGGAATTGTGCTATCAATTCCTCCGGAAATTTCATTGCTTTTAGCATAAAATTTTGGACTCTCAGCCATTTGTAATTTTTGAGAAAATGTTTACGCTGTCATTATTTGCTATTGTAGCCGCGATTCTCGTGGGGTGTGTTTGGTGGGTCTGTCGCAACGATCAAATATAAGAATAACTGACGTGACGCACTTTGAGGAGCTCTGGGAGCAAAAAACTATTTTAGCCTACAAGGTTTCCTTTTTTGCGTCACATCACAGTATAAGATACCCCGGGAATTTTTTAAAAAATAAAAACTAAATAATAATTTTTAAAGTCAATGAGTTATTTAATATCATTAAATTGAAAAACAGCGGAATAATTTTGCTATCAAGCTTTTCGCATAGTCAGGAATTTGTCACTTAAGTCCTTATGCAAGGCACGCCGCTGACATAGGGTATGGGGTGAATTTTTCGACGGAATGTTTGAATTGTGAGGAACGGCGCGTCCTCATTAGGAGCCCCTTTTTCATGCCTTCGCCATGGATGATGATAAGCAGGTGTGGGCCGAAGAGTTTCATCCGGGAGGCCCGAGAACAGGGAATTCACTCGCAGAGAATTTTTTCCAGCAATTTCTTGCGATGGTGGTGTATTTCATCGCTGAGTACCGAAACGAGCACGGACCCTTTATGCGAGGGGACATCGATCCATGACCGGCAGCCTCCGTACTTTTTCTCATAAGGAATGCGATGAGGAGGATCTAACCGAAATACGCGAACTAAAGCCACATGAACGCCTGGTCTTTCCTGGTATTGAAAGCGTTCGTGAACCACGGAATCCTGCAAAATGTGGAACTCACGAATCCGCTGTAGTTTCTCAAAATCCTCCACCAGTTGTATCCATTCTATCGAGGCCAGATAGCAAATTTCCAAAGAATCTTCCTCCTGAGCGGGCAGGAGAGTGTCCGGCGATAATATCGTTTTTTCCAACTGTTCGTGAAACCAGGTGGGAAACAAAAGAAACTCTTGATGTAGGAAACGGAATCCGGCTTTCCCTTCGGCAATACCTCCCTTTCGAATCAGGATGCTTTGCCGCCCTTCGCCTAACGCTTTACAAACTAAGGCCCATTCTTTAAATGCGGGGAAGATATCCATTTGATAAATTCTTTCAGATGTTAGAGTAATGGAACAGATGCTTTATCGCTTTGATTTTCATACGCATTCATTTTTTTCGGCAGACGCCTCCAGTAAGCCGGAGCAAATGGTGGCAGCCGCGAAGTCACGAGGACTCAATGGGATCGCCATTACAGACCACGATACCTGCCGCGCCATGGATTATTGTCTCCGCAAGGGCATGATGCGGGAAGATGGACTCCCTGTGGAAGATTTTTTGATCATCCCTGGAGTGGAGATTTCCACTGCCGACGGCCATCTTTTGTGTATTGGCACCACTCTTCCCGATCGGAAGGGCGTTCCGGCGGTTCAAGTAGCGGATGAAATTCGAACTCACGGCGGAATCCCCATCCCCCCTCATCCCTTTGATCGCTGGAGAGCCGGTATCCGAGCGGATGTCATGGACAAAATGAACCTGGATGTAGTGGAGGTATTTAATGCGGCTGTTTCTCGGAGATCCTACAACCAGCGAGCGCGTGCGTATGCGGAACAACGTTCCCTCAGAATGATGGCGGGCAGTGATGCACATTATCCCACAGCCATAGGAACTTGTTGGACCTCCTTGGAGTTAGAAACACTTTCCGTAGCTAATGTCCTCAAGCAACTGCCTCAAGCTACTCAAATTGAGGAACGCTATCTGACGTTTTTTGAGGGAATAAAGAAAAAATTCGGCAATTGGTTTCGAATTTTTAATAAGCAAGCACCTTGATGACGGGCTGCACTAATAATGATAGGTTCATTGAACTCGAACTGCACGGGTCTTATCTAGCTTTAGAACTCCGGAGGAAGAGAGTTGGGCTTTGATGTCGGTGATCTTTTCTCCCTGCCACTGAATGCTTCCCTGTTCAATCAGACGTCGAGCATCGCCGCGGGATTTGGAAATGCCAAAGCAGTTGGCATAGGCTCCAGTGATGAGGGAGATGAGGTCCCGTATATTGGGTGTGGGTGAGTAGGTAGGCAAATCAGCATGAGCCAAATCTCGTTTGCTAAAACGGAGATCAAAATCCTCCAAAGCGCGTTTTGCATCGGATGCAGAGTGGTAGCAGCTCACGATTCGGACAGCGAGGTCCTTTTTGGCCTGCATAGGATGGACATCGAGCGGCAGGTTTTCGCATAGTAGCAGTTCGTAGTAACGGCTCATAATAGAATCCGGGATGCTAAGAAGTTTGCCAAACATCATTTCCGGCGTGTCGGCAACCCCCACTGCATTGCCGAGACTCTTGCTCATTTTCTGGGTGCCATCGAGTCCTTCTAAAAGTGGAAGAAGCAGGGCCACTTGTTGTGGCAAGCCCTCTTCCTTTTGAAGATCTCTTCCCACTAAAATGTTAAAGAGCTGATCGGTGCCGCCGAGTTCGATGTCTGCTCGTATTTGAACGGAATCCCATCCTTGCATGATGGGATATTGAATTTCATGGGCTCGAACAGGTTGACCTTGTTCGATGCGCGATTTAAAATCTTCTCGTTGAAGGAGTTGTTGAAGAGTTAGGCGGCTGTTCAGACGAAGGATTTCTTCGAAGGACATGGTTTGAAACCATTCGCCATTGAAAACAATCTGTGTTTGGTCTCGATCCAAAATTTTAAAGGCCTGTTCCTGATAAGTCTGAGCATTG
Organism: Verrucomicrobiota bacterium; assembly: GCA_023269545.1. Lineage (GTDB taxonomy): Bacteria > Verrucomicrobiota > Verrucomicrobiia > Chthoniobacterales > Xiphinematobacteraceae > Xiphinematobacter. The sequence continues at coordinate 31,764 of JAHFTB010000019.1, forward strand.
GAGAGGACTTCTTCATGGGTGAGGTGAGGGCGAGTCACTGAGCGGCCGCTGGGATCGCCAATCATTGCCGTAAAGTCTCCAATAATGAGAATGGCCTGGTGACCCGCTTCCTGGAATTGACGCAATTTTGTCAGCGCAACAGTATGGCCGAGATGAATATCCGGGGCCGTAGGATCGACGCCTAGCTTCACTCGTAACGGCCGATTTTCCGCCAGCTTGGAACGTAGTTCGGTGGGACTGAGTATCTGTGAGCAGTTGCGAGCCAGGATTTCAAAAGTGTCTGATTTCATCTATAGCAAATCTATGAACCGGCGCGGTCTTGTTGCAAAAAAAGAGAGATCTGCCCGATTCCTGGGCAGGAATAGAAATATTTCCACTACCGCGAAATATCGGATTGATTGAGTAGTTTAAAGTGTTCTCCCATCAGCACTGAGCAAGCGCATTCCATATCATCAGGATGAATAGCGAGAACGGATCTTCCCCGGGGCCGAATCAAAAGAGGGTAGGCAAATGAGATATTAATCTCAGCCATAAGGAGTGAACCCAGGATGTGCGCGAGATCCGAAGAGCTTTGAGGAAGTTCCACTAGGAGTACTTCGCTGGTGGTATAAGCGATCCCGTGTTTATCGAAGAGGTATTGAACACGATCGGGATCGCTTACAATGATCCGAGTAATGCCGGATTCCGAAGAATCCAAAATGCTGATGGCAAGTACTTCAACACTATGTTCATTGAGTAATTTTACTATTTTTAGTAAGGCTCCGACTTTATTTTCGATAAAGACCGAAAAGTGGAGAACGCCTGAGCCATCCAGTTTTTCCAAAGTTTTCTGTACAGACATCGGTACTATTTGTAAGTATAAAGGATACAGAAGTTTACGGGGTTTCCTTCCGATAGTTGAACGCTGAGATAATGTTTTCCGCTAGTGACGGGTTCGGCTCCGAGGGCAGCCGTTGAGTCGTTTTCGTAGGGTTGCGTCGCAATGAGTTCTCCATTTTCGTTGTAAAGTTTGAGGACAATACGGGAGGGTGGGGTAGCCGCGACACAAAACCAATATTGATTTCCAGCGAAAAGATTCACCGCTAAAAATGAAGCTTGCCCTATGGGCGGGCTCATGGAAAGCCAAAAACTATCGCGAATTTTATAGCCATCGTTAGAGAATGCTCCCGCGAGTTCCAAAGCTTTTGAACGCAAAGTATGGTGGTTGTCTTGGCTGAAAAAAGGCTGACGTTCAGGACTGGGAGTAGGGGATGCCGGACTCGGAAAGTCGGCGGGCTTCAAATCGGATGAGTCCGAAGTGAGGGAGGATTTCGGACTAGGCGGTGGGTGAGCTGGAGGACTGGTGGGTGCCGGATTTGGGGCATTCGCAGTCGAAGATTCCGAAATAGAGGGGTCAGCGCTGGCGGATCCGGAAGGGGAAGGATGAGGGATGGGTGTGGTAGCCAGGGCGGTGTAAATACTCAGGAAAAACCCCAGGGCAAAAAAAGGGCTTCGAATTGCCCTCAAGAAGTGAATGGGGTGAAGAAATGTCATTTTTAAAAAGCCCAGTGCTTGGGCAGCTACAATTTTCACGGGGGTGAAGGTGATTGTTCCAGAATATGGTTCATCATCTCCGCAGCGATTTGATGTAATTCTTTTATAGTTTCCGGAGAAAGCGGCTTTTCTACGGAGGTATTTACCAGAGATTGGACCTTACTCAACTGAGCGGCAATAATGACTAATGCCGGATTTGCCTGAATTTTTGGGGGAAGAGCGGCAATTTTTTTGAGTAGGTAATCTACAATGGCGGGCTGTCTTAACAATTTTGCCGCTCCTGGCGTATAGCTATTGGTGACTATGGCGCTTGTTGCTTGAAGGCCCCGGATCCATGCACCGATCGTTACTAAGATCATCAGGTCCTGATCTTTTTGTTCAGCCATGGTCGCCTTGACTTCGTTTTGAGTAGCTTCCAGTTCTTCTTTCAGAGTGGTCCACTGATTTTTTTCCGCAAATTCGTTCAGACTGCTTCCGCGCGCAAGGAGACTTTGAGAGACATTGAGTTTCTTGGCGAGATTGAGGATATCTTTACCGATGTTCTTCACGCCTTGGCTATCCTGGGCCTCGATGGCAATATAACCGTCTGTGATTAAAGCACCTAAGCTGAGGGCAATTTGGGGCCGGGTACTGGTTTCGGAAATGGCATCCCGATTCATCGAAATCCAATTGGCTTTGCACTGCTTATCGATGGCGGCAAAGATTTCTCCCGGTGTGGGAATGAAAAGATTTTCCGGTTCAGCAGCCGAAGCCATTTGATCGGCGGTCAGGACATCCGGTACCGCAAGCGATATTGCCGGACAAAAAAGAGAACTAATGCAAATAACGCAGAGTATTTTCACAAAACAACTTGGAAAAGAAAAATCCATTGGAATGGCAAGGCAGTGCGTCATTTTAGTGAGAAAACGCTCTCAATGTAAAACGCCCTAGGCTGCTTTACACGAGCAGACTTAATTTTTCCAGTGAGTTGTGCTGGAGGTGGAGGGGGGATTTTCGCCACTGTAGAGGACTCATGTCCGTTATTGATACTAGTCATTTGCCAATTCATCAGCTGAGATCTGAAATAGAAGCCGCTTTGCGGCGAGCCAATCGTTTGATCTTACAAGCTCCGACTGGTTCCGGAAAATCGACGCAGATTCCCCAATTTGTAATGGATCTGGGTTTGACGGGGAAGGTGGTGATTTTGCAACCCAGGAGATTGGCTGCACGAATGTTAGCCAGTCGAGTGGCTGCGGAACGAGGGGGAGCATTGGGACAAGAAGTAGGTTATCAAATTCGGTTGGACAATGTTTCTTCTGCTGCCACACGCCTTCTTTTTGTGACGGAAGGAATTTTATTACGGCAGATGTTGGCGGACCCCCTATTGAAGGAGGTTTCGGCCATCCTTTTTGATGAATTCCACGAACGACATCTTTTTGGAGATTTGACACTGGCTCAAGCTTTGGAACTTCAAGAAAAGCAACGTCCCGATTTAAAATTAGTCGTAATGTCCGCCACCTTGGATGGGACGACTTTACGAGAGTATATGGCTCCTTGTGAAGCACTTCAATCCGAAGGACGCACTTTTCCGGTAAATATCACATATAAAAATACCCCGGAGGGGGAGCCCATATGGGAAGCAGCTGCCAGGGAAGTGGCGGCCCGATTTCCTCAAACAAATGGAAACGCCCTGGTGTTCATGCCAGGAGCCTACGAAATAGGACGCACCATCCAGGAGATTCGAGCCGAGCTGGGGGGCTCCGTCCCCGTATTCCCTTTACACGGTGAATTACCAGCTGGAGAACAAGATATCGCCGTGGAAGCAGGCAGTACAAGAAAGGTGATCGTTTCCACGAATGTTGCGGAAACGTCACTCACGATTGAAGGAGTCACGCTCGTAATCGATTCCGGTTTGGCCCGAATGGCAAAATACGATCCTCATCGCGGAATCAATACTCTTCTGATCGAAAAGATCAGTCGAGCCTCCGCTGATCAACGTACGGGCCGTGCAGGCCGGACGGCTCCGGGAATATGCGTCAGACTTTGGAGCGAGAAAGACCATGCTCATCGTCCCGCCCGCGAATTGCCTGAAATTCTTCGCATGGACCTTGCCGAGACTGTGCTCGCTTTGAAAGCGGCGGGAGTTCGCAATCTCACTACTTTTCGCTGGATCGATCCGCCGAAACCCATCGTTCTGGAACGTGCCATCCATCTGCTGGAGGATTTGGGTGCCATTGCCGAAAATGGAGTTGAAATTACTGCCATAGGACGCCGCATGCTCGCCTTTCCCGTTCATCCCCGCTATGCCCGCATGTTTCTGGCCGCCGAAAAACTGGGCTGTGTGCGTGCCGTAGCTCTCATTGCCGCCTTGACGCAGTCCCGCAATCTTCTTCTGCGAACCGATCGCCGAATAGAAAAAGAACGGGAAGATTTATTCGGGTCGAACTTTTCTGATTTTAGTGTGAGGATGCGAGCTTACGCCTGGGCAAAAAGACAAGGGTTTCGAACCGATGTCTGCCGTCGCCTCGCTGTTCATGCGGATTCTGCCAGGCAAGTGGAAAAACTCTTTGGCCAATTTTTGCAAATCGCAAAATCACAAGGCCTTACGGAAGACAGCGGGCCTGCGGAAGACGAGAGTATTGCAAAATGCATTCTTGCAGGTTTTTCTGATCAACTTGCGTGTCGCAGAAGTATGGGCACTCTGGTTTGTGATCTGGTTCATGGTCGTTATGGAATGTTAACCCGCACTAGCGCGGCACAAACGGAACGGTTGTTGGTTGCGGCGGAAATTAATGAAATTGATTCCCGTCCTGGAGAGCCTCACGTTTTGCTCAGCCTGGCGACCATTGTACGTGAAGAATGGCTTAAAGAGTTATTTCCTCAACATTTGCGAGAAAAGAAAGAGGTGATTTTTGACCATTCCCAAAACCGCGTGATAGTCCGGCGCTCCACCTTATTTCGAGATCTCGTCATTGAATCTCAAAATCGGGATGCGGAACCCTCTCATGAAACCAGCCAATGTTTGGCCACCGAAGTGCTAAAAGGAGAACTCAAATTAGCAGGCTGGGGAGAATCAGTGGAGCAATGGATCCATCGTGTGAATCGACTTTCCGAGTGGATGCCAGAATTGAACTTACCTCCCATGGGAGATTTCGAACGTAATTTACTCATCACACAGATCTGTGAAAATGCCACGTGTTATCGGGATATTAAGGAACGTTCAGTGATCGAAGTAGTACGAGCCTGGCTTTCTCCGCATCAGCAGCACCAGTTGGAACGTTATGCTCCCGAACGATTGGAACTCCCCGGCGGTCGCAAGGTAAAAATCATTTATGATGCTACGGCAGATCCGCTGCTGAGTGCGCGAATCCAGGATCTGTATGGGGTGAAATCCGCCCTCCGCATTGCAGAGGGACGCGTCCCTCTCACGATCCACATCCTTGCGCCGAATCATCGTCCTGTTCAAGTGACCACGGATCTGGGCACCTTTTGGAAGGAGACCTATCCTGGGCTGAAAAAAGAGCTGCAACGTCAGTACCCGAAGCACCTTTGGAAATAGTGGTATAGCGAAGTCCGTATACCCAGGAAAATTCATGCTCATTTTATACGGGCTTCGCTATATAGGCTGCTTATTTGAAGAATGAAGAATATTTGTGTTGTTTCGGGGCCTCCTATCAGCGCGAAGGGTATTGATTTTCGTACCCTTCTCAAATAAATCATACCCATGAGCATCAGTACATTGGTCATCTCACGGCGATCGGAAGCCAAGGGGTTTACAGAAACCCAAGCAGAAGGCGTTGCTGAGGAGCTGGTGGATATCGTTGAAAATAGCGATCTTGGTAACAAAGGATTTTTTGAGGGCTGAAATGGGAGGACTGTGAGCTGAAATGGGAGAGTTGCGGGGAGAGCGGAGATCCGAAATGGTTTCCCTAGAAACGAAATTGATAGCCAAACTGGGAGACCAAAAAGTCGACATGATTAAGTGGTGAATCAGCTTGCAGTTTGCCTCACTCACTCTCTCAGTGGGATGGATCTATTTTTTGCTAAGACACTGAAGTGGTATGTGGATTTGACGGGAAAATAATCCCAACGCGTTGCCAGGTGGTCCCCATCTCAAAAAAATGAAAGAGGTTTAATTTTGCCCTGGAACCACATGAGGTGCTAGTTCGTGGTTCGTGGAAGTTCTTAGTTCACAGAAATGTTGAGTTCACCAAAATTTTGCTCAGGAACTGCGCTCTCTTTAAGGAGAGTACTTCTTTTCTGCAGGACTCGGTATAATGTTTCAAATACCAGATCTACCGAAAGCATTTGCATACAAACATTGTTATTGCATTTAGTTTGACGGTTATTAAGGGCGTTAATGCAAGGGCTACAGGCAATGCCAGCCCAGAGGTTATGATTACGAGGGGAGGGCGATCCAAAAAGCAACGGGGTTTCGGGACCAAAAAGCGTGATCACATCAATATTAGTAAGAGCTGCAAAATGTGCCGGACCGCTATCGTTAGTAATGAGCACCTCGGCGAGCTGATAAACAATGAGTAGCTGGTGCAATGTCGTCTTGCCAGCCAAGGAAAAGCAACGTGGAGACTGGACTGCCCTGGCGAGATGTTGGGATTTTTCCGCTTCATCGGGCGCACCGGTAAAAGCAACTTGGATGGATGGGAAAGTGGAAAGAATACGTTTCGCTAATTCTAAATAGTTCTCCAGTTTCCACCGGCGTAGAGGGAGGAGGTCGCTCGCATTGGCATTCAATAAAATGAGCGGGCCTGCACTCCCTTCGGAAGCAGTGGCAATAAGGTGTTCGACCTCGATACGTTTCTCATTGCTTATACGTAAGAGGGGAGGGGGCACATAGGGTTCGGGTTTGACATGGAAGGTGGGAAAATCCTGAGGGGAGATAATATCCAAAGCCTGTATCAGGCTGGTAAAGGTATCGCTGCAATGAAAGTAGGGATTGTAAATCAATCGGTGTGTCATGAGGTCACCGCGATACGGCCCTTCTCCAAAGTAGGCATGAAATCCAACGCGAATACGGGCGCCGGTGAGGTAAGCAATTACAGCAGTGCTCCGTGCAAAGAATTCCATATCCACACAAGCATCAATACGACGTGCGCGAATCTGCCGGAGCCGCTGAAGGCAACTGACTGCCATTGTGAAAGCAGAGTGTGTACGGATGGTAAGAATATTGTTGGGAGGAACGAGCTCCAGCAGATCCAGAATGAAGCGGTTTTCCTCAAACAGAAGAAAATAGACGTTTTCTGCTCCCACTCTTTTCACTGCCTGCCGAATGGCTTCGTAGGCGAGTACAGTGGATCCCTGCTCGGCTAGTTTGAGCAGAAGAATGCTGCGAGGTTTGAAGTGGACTTTGGAAGAACTCCCTCCCCCGCTCAATTGACGCCAGGCCGTCAACAGGAAACAGAAAGTCGCCCCAACTGAACGGTCGATCTGGTTTAAAATGCGTGCGTTAGTACTGAGTTTTCTCAATGTTTAATCCACGTGTTCCAACCAAGGGCAGCAAACTTTCACGTACTACTTCCGTAACAGTAACGCATTCTGCAGTGGCAATTTGCTGCGCTGGCTGCTCCATTTGTTCTTCTCTCAGTATCCCGAAGACTCAGTGCCTCAAGAGGAAATAGATCAGGCCGACAACCAGGCCGATAGTAGAAAACTGTAGACCGATCATCCACTGGATCACTCTGGTTTCAAAACCAGCCATCTTTGTTTCAAAACCAGCCATCTTTGTTTCAAAACCAGCCATCTTTGTTTCAAAACCAGCCATCTTTGTTTCGAGTGCGGCTATATCACTTTTCAGCTCCATCTTGAGCTCCATAAGCTCCGCTTTGAGATAATCCTTGGTAACCAAGTTTTTGTTGTCGCTCTCAACAGCCTCGACGATGGT
>JAHFTB010000019.1:39184-46210 GCA_023269545.1 Verrucomicrobiota bacterium
TCTTTGTTTCGAGTGCGGCTATATCACTTTTCAGCTCCATCTTGAGCTCCATAAGCTCCGCTTTGAGATAATCCTTGGTAACCAAGTTTTTGTTGTCGCTCTCAACAGCCTCGACGATGGTCTCGGCAAGAATTTGAGACTGAGGAATGGTAAATCCGTTGGCTTCCAAGCCCTTCGAAATGGCTAATGTACTCAAGCTCATAGGCGTAATTTAATCGATTCTCTATCTTCCGTCCACAAATACAGTATCCCGAAGACTCAGTGCCTCAAGAGGAAATAGATCAGGCCGACAACCAGGCCGATAGTAGAAAACTGTAGACCGATCATCCACTGGATCACTCTGGTTTCAAAACCAGCCATCTTTGTTTCGAGTGCGGCTATATCACTTTTCAGCTCCATCTTGAGCTCCATAAGCTCCGCTTTGAGATAATCCTTGGTAACCAAGTTTTTGTTGTCGCTCTCAACAGCCTCGACGATGGTTTCGGCAAGAATTTGAGACTGAGGAATGGTAAATCCGTTGGCTTCCAAGCCTTTCGAAATGGCTAATGTACTCAAGCTCATAGGCGTAATTTAATCGATTCTCTATCTTCCGTCCACAAATGAAATAAAGTCCGTACTTCAGATATGGCCTCTATTTTGCGTCTCAGTGGAATCAAAAATTCCAGGAAAATTCATGCTCATTGTATACTGGTTTCGCTATAGGAATGAACGGATGAGAGGAATATGCTGGTGTCGGGGTACCAAGCTACGTGGTTTCATAGCAAAGTTGCTAAAATGAACTGCTGTGGCTTCTTCCCAACCGGGATGGGTGTATTCGATACAGTCAGTCCGTTGAACATAAGCGTCTGGCCTACGAATGAGAATTTTCATATCTGATGTGTCTAATCGCGAACCGACTTGATCCAGGGAATCCGTACGGTAAGTGGCGAATATTTTACACATACGAAGAAATTCCTCTGCGCTTCCGCTGACAAGGCAGGGGACATGGCGTTCATAGACAGTCAATTCGCTCACTTCGCGAGGTGGAAATCCGTAGTTGATGACATCATAGTCGCACATGAAGCCGCCTCCTTGTATCGACACAGCAAGCCATCTGGCAAAACAAGCGCCATCGAGGCCGGGTCTGTTTATGCTAGGCTGGCAATTAAAAGCTTTCAACATAGCAGTAGAGGCGGGATCCTGCGGCAAGTCCGCTGCAGTGAGGACGCACGGATGCCAGCCTGCACGCTTCCAAGAAGTTGCCCAAAGTTCAATGAGTGCATTTTCCAACGCCACTTTCCTACCTTTGAGTGGAGTATAATAAGTAAAGACTCGCATGTTAAACGCGTTAAACTACTTGCAGATATTGAGCGAGGAAAAGAATAAACCTCCTTCTCCGGGGGAATTTCTGGGAGCTATCCGCGAATGAGTTTGTTGAGGGGGCCTCTTGGATAAATCCATAATGAAGCCCGTATAAAATTCATGCTCATTTTATATGGGATATGGGATTCGCTATGGAGGGGTGAGCTGTTCAGCCAGGATTTTTTTTAAAATTTGAATCCTGATACGATGGGATATGCCTGGCAAATGTAAGACAAAGCAACCTGGTTTCCATTGATTCAAGCTCGCTAGCGGCGGTCTATTTTCCTTCGCGTAGATTTCATTCAAGTAGGCGTTCATCTTGCTAGGATCGACGTATGTGAAGAGTTCAGTATAAGGGGGATGAAGGGAGAAGTAGCGAAGAGCGGATTGTTCCTTCCAGAGAGCGCTATCAAACATTTCGCGTCCTTGATTTGTTAGGACCCAAAGCAGGCGACGCACTTCAGGACAATTTTCTAGCCAGAGACAACCGGCATTGAATCCGAAAACATCGCAGGCTCCCACTATTTTTCCATTGGGGAGATGTTCGACAAGTGAAAGCTCCAAGTTGGTAAATATGGCGTCCGCATCAATCCAAAAAGCTCGGTGAATATTGGGGTCGGCAAATGTTTCGCGCAGAACTCGAATTTTTTCCCATACCTTTTCTGATGGTCGAAATTCAAATTCGCGAAGAGCATAACCGTGTTTTAAGGCGTAATGAGCATGGTTTCGAAATGTGATTTCTGTAAGGTCGCTTATAGAGGGGGTTGCTCCATGGACAATGGCGATTTGATCGTTGCGGAGAGTCATATCATGCATTTTTCGCTTAAGAAGGACCGTCTCGATTTTCACTTTCCTTAATACAAAATTCGCCCTTTTGGGAGGAAAGCACCTTTTGAAGAACTTCCATGGCGGGTTTCATCCGGACGCCAGGAAGATGCAAGATCAAATGGTCTGGCTGCCATTGACCAAAACCGTCTTGTGGCCGACTCCAGGATTTATAATGTTCCGTAAATCCGGAGTTCATCCTGGTTTGCTCTACATATTGTATGACTTTATCGTAAGGTGGGTGGAGTGCAAAATAGCGGAAAGCTGATTGTTCATGCCAGGCACGTGTGGCAAACATCTGGTGCCCTCTGGTGGCGATGATCCAAAGTAAACGGTGAACTTCCGGACAATTTTCCAGCCACATAGAGCCTGTGTTAGGTCCTAGGACCTCGCAAGCCATTACTATTTTTCCGTCCGGCAGATGCTCTGTGAGCGCAAGCTCCATATTGGTGAAGATAGCGTCGGCATCGATCCAGAAAACTCGGCGGATATTAGTATCATTCAAGATCTCTCTTAATATGCGGATTTTGCCCCACGTCGCCTCCGAGGGCTGAAAATCGACTGTCTTCAGCATATAACCCTGTTTGGCTGCATATTCGGCATGATTTGGGAAGGTGAGGGCAGTGAGAGGGGCGTAAGAGGGAGTTGCGCCGTGGACAATAGTGATTTGATCGTTGCGGAGAGTAATTTTTTCCACGAGGGGAATTTTCAGTAGGAAGATGGGCTAGGTGTTTTCGATGAGGGATTCAAGATGCTTTCTAATGTGGAAACCTTTAATGCAGGGATGAGTCCGCCGAGATGCAAAATAAAGTCGCCTGCTTGCCATTGGCCGAAATCATCTTTCGGCCGGTCGTCCGAATAACATTCATTCAAAAGATAGGATTTCATGACTCTCTGCTCCACATAAGTAAAAAGTTCCTGATAAGGGGGGTGGAGAGACAAATAACGAAGTGCCATTTGTTCTCTGCATGGAATTGTACCGGGATGGTGTCCCTCAAAAATCCATGTTTCCACCCGTGAAGCGGCCCAAAGTAGACGGACGACTTCCGGGCAATTTTCCAGCCACAAGCAGTCAGCACTAGGCCCAAAAATGTCGCAAGCCATGACTATTTTTCCGATGGGGAGGTGCTCTGTGAGTAAAAATTCGAGGTTAGTGAACACGGCCTCTGAATCGATCCAAAAGGCGCGACGAATTCCCGTATTATTGGCAAACATCTGATACAGCGTCCAAAGTTGGCCCTCGTTCGGATTCAGCCTAAACTCCTGGAGCATATATCCATGCCTGATGGCATAGTCGGCATGATTACGAAAAATAATATCGCTGAGTTCATTTAATGGAGAGGCTGTTCCATGGACGATGGCTATTTGGTTGTTTCGAAGGGACATAATTAAAGAGCTTTGTTGCCAATAAGCAAAAGTGTGCTAATACCGCTTTTGAAATGAAAGGGAAGGGAAAATAAACTTCAAAAACAGAGTAGTAAGTCCGTTTTACTAAATCTTTACATGCCTGTTTAACAGAAGCGATTTTGGGGAAGTCGCTTATACGGAAATAAGCTGCTCACCCATTTGGCGAGTATTTTTTCAAGAGTAAACGTTTCCTCATGGCCTATTTTTACATGCCGCTACGAGGCGACAGAAAAATTTACATCGTTATTTTCAGGTTGCTAGCCATTGATTTCCTCTGAATTTGTGCCATTGATTCATTAGAATAAAGCACAGAAATCTGATTCTCTGGCAGCTAAGGCGCAGGAATAAAAGCTTTCAGTAGCATGTAGATCAATCCGGACAGCAGGCTCAACGTAGCAAAAAGGGTGGCAAGGTGTAGCCCGATCATCCATTTGATCGTATCGATCTTCGAGTTTTGATTTCCGCCTGTAATTCAGACTTTACTGCTGCAATTTCTGTCCTTACTTCACCGATTTCTACCTTCATTTCAGATTTTACTGCTACGATTTCTACCTGTAATTCGGATTTTACTGCTGTAATTTCGGCTTTTACCTCACCAAGTTCAGCTTTGAGATAATCCTTGGTAACTAGGTTTTTGTTGTCGCTTTCAGTAGCCTCGACAATGGTTTCGGCAAGGATTGATTTGAGCCTGGGCAATGGAAAAGCCGTTGGCTTCAAAATCCTTAGAAATAGCCAGTGTGCTGAGGCTCATTTTAGCAACTGACGTTACGCATTTTTAGGAGCTCTGGGAGCAAAAAAACCATTTTAGCCTACAAGGTTTCCTTTTTTGCGTAACATCATTTAGTAAGGTAATCGATGCTCATCCTTCAGTCTACAAAATCTCAATGCCCTTCAAAGGGAAGGAGAGAGATAGGGTATATGATTCCAACCAGGAAAGACAGGATTTTTCATCATTTGAAAGATGGTCGTACTGTTGTGCCTCTAATTCTAATTGTCTGTATGGAAGGGTGAAACAAGCCCTGCTTTGCGGACGTCTAAATATGAATAGCAATGCCGTGAGAGGCTTCGGTGGCTTCTTTTACAGCTTCGCTCAAGGTCGGATGCGCGTGGATGGTCGCATTGATTTCGTCGGACGTGGCTTCGAGAGTGATAGCAAGACCGAGTTCGGCGATCATTTCCGTGGCATCCGCACCTAGGATATGAGCTCCGAGCAGTTCTCCATGTGGTTCTCCGAAAATGAGCTTCACAAAGCCTTCGCTATCGCCAACGGCAAGGGCTTTACCGCTGGCCATAAAGGGGAATTTACCGACCTTAAATTTTAATCCTTTTTCCTTGGCGGCTCGTTCTGTCAGTCCCACGCTGGCCACTTGCGGGTGGCAATAAGTGCAACCGGGGAAAGTGGAAACTTTTTTGGGTTTTGCTACGGCAAACATACCTTCAACGGCTTGGACAGCTTCGTAGCTAGCGACATGTGCGAGCCAAGGGGGGCCAATAATATCTCCTGCTCCATAGATGCCTTTCACATTGGTTTCGTATTGGTCGTTCGTTTTCAGATAACCTTTTTGATCGAGATCCAATTTGATTCCTGCAGGCAAAAGAGGGGAGACCCCGATGGCGACTAATGCAACGGGAGCTTGAAGAGTTTCGCTGGATTTCCCGGAAACGGTGATGCTGACGCCTTGATCATTGGCTTCCGCTTTTTCCACTTTGGTGCCAGTGAGTAGACGAATGCCTTGTTTGGCGAGAGTTTTTTCCAAAGTGATACTGACTTCCGTATCCTCGACGGGGAGGATATTGGGCATCATTTCGACAACAGTCACTTTGGTGCCGAAGGCATTGAAAAAGTAGGCGAATTCGATGCCGATGGCACCTGCCCCAATAATAATAATTTCCTTGGGTTGTTGCGGAATGACCATGGCTTGCTTGCTACCAATGACGGTCTTGTCATTGAAGGGAAGGCCTGGCATGGCCCGGGTGACGACGCCGGTGGCAATTAAAATTTTAGAAGCTTCCAGCGTTTGCTTCTTGCCGTCTTTTCCTACTACTTCGACGACTCCGGCTTTGGGAATGGATGCTTGTCCAGGGATGGAATCGATTTTGTTTTTCTTGAAAAGATGTTCGATTCCGCCGGCGAGTTTATCGGATACTTTGCGGCTCCGCCCGATGACTTTCGTCCAGTCAAAAGAGAGGTTGTCAAACTTCAGGCCAAATTCTTCGGACTGTTTCTGAAGTGTCTGATAAAGCTCTGCATTGCGAAGCAGGGATTTGGTAGGGATACAGCCCCAATTGAGGCAGGTGCCTCCCGCACGGTCTGATTCGACACAAGCAACTTTTTTTCCAAGCTGGGCGGCTCGAATGGCGCCCACGTAGCCAGCGGGCCCTCCGCCAATAACAATAAGATCGTAAGCCATGGGGATGTGTATTAAGTAGTATTAGAGAAGTAAGGATGAGGGCGCTTCAATGAGTTTGCGGATGGTCGTCAGGAATTCAGCACCGACAGCACCATCCACTACCCGATGATCGCAGCTTAAGGAAATGACAAGTTGTTGTCCTACAACAATTTGATTGTTTGCGTCTACCACAGGTTTTTTTACGATAGCTCCTATGGCGAGAATCACCGCTTGCGGAGGGTTGATGATTGCGGAAAAGGTTTCGACTCCATATGAGCCCAAGTTGGAAACGGTGAGGGTGCCTCCTTGGTATTCATCGGGTTTGAGCTTCTTATTGCGGGCACGACTTGCTAAATCTTTGACGGCGGAGCTGATCTGGCTAAGAGAAAGATTCTGAGCATCCCGAATGACCGGTGTGAGGAGTCCATCTTCTATGGCAACGGCCACAGCGAGATGTACGGTTTCGTATTGAATGACTGAATCTCCGGAAAAGGCCGCATTGACTTTTGGATGAGTAGCAGCTGCCCGCGCCGTGGCGAGCAGGATGAAGTCATTGACAGTAATTTTGGGAGTACCTGTCGCTTCCGCAGCTTCATTCAGTTGTTTCCGCAGCCGCATTAATGGCTCTGCATTGACTTCCACTTGAACATAAAAATGCGGAATCCGGGTTTTGCTTTCCAATAGGCGGGAAGCAACCACTCGGCGCATTCCTGATAATTCTATTTTGCTATGCGGGATATTGGTGGGTACGGGAGTCGCAGGGGGAGTATTCGCCGTGGGAGGAGGAGCGGAGGTGCTGCTGGATGGTACATCGCAAGCAATAATTCTCCCGCCCGGGCCGCTACCCGAGAGACGGGAGAGATCCACTTGCAATAAATGAGCAATTTTTTTGGCCAGTGGGGAAGCTTTGATTCGCGCTTTGGAAGCGGAAATGGGTGGAGCGGACGTAGCCAGGGGAGGGCGGTGTGGTGTGTTCGCGGGAGACGAGCTTTCCTCTGTCCGCGAAGAAGACGCAGGGCTGCCGGGTGCTGCTGAGAGAGCGGTAGGCTGCGAAGAAGATGAG
>JAHFTB010000020.1 GCA_023269545.1 Verrucomicrobiota bacterium
AGCAGCAGACTGACTGCATTTTTTTTGAATTGTTGATCGTAGTTTTTTGGTGGTTTTGGCATGTTGCAGTGCTTTCTTTATCACTGCCTCGGGCTCTCCTCAATTTCGGGGGAAGTTCACTTTATGTAATGAACCGCACTCATCTTTTTCTTAATGAGCAGCTTGTAATCCTTCTCAATGCTTCCTGTTGCTTGTGATTTTTTGATCGAGGCATTAAATTTTGACTGACTTCTTCCAATGCCAGAAAAAGAATTTTTCATTTATCTCGATAATGCCGTCATTCTGGTATGGCGACATACTGAACAGGGAGAACTGACAGATTTTCGCGTGGTACTGCTTGCTGAAATAGATGGCAAGATGTGCTGCATAGCTCGATACGACACCGCACATGGATTTGCGCACAGAGACATCCTTGGCAAAAAAGCAGGTATTCTTGCAAAAGAGCCATTTTTGGGCTTAAGTAAAAAGGAGGTAGCCGATTATGCCATTAAAGACTTCAAAGCAAATGCGGAAAACTACATCCGTTTCTTTCAAAAAAATTAATGGTACCCCTTCATTTGTTCACATTCGGCCAATGAGGGACAAATTAACTGCAGAGGAATTCGACAGAATAGTTATTGAAGCAGGCGGCAGAGAACTCACCCCTGCAGAAAAGCGTAAATACGCGAAATTTTTGAAAAGGTAACGCTATAGCCACACAATTTACCTACTGAATAGAATAGCTTCCCAGCAAGATAGAGAAACAGCAGGAGCTTCCTGGAGTCCATCTTCCCCAGCCCACTTCAAGAAATGTGCAGCCGCTTGCGTAGCTTTTGGCCCCCCTTCCAGGGGCTAAGAATTTGAATCTGCAGGTTTACGACCAGCACCAGCCACTAAAGGCAATGGGTTGCGCGGCTCAAAAACTTTTCCTGCCAGCTTATTCGCCGGATCTCAATCCAATCGAAAATTTTTTCTCCAAATTAAAAGCTCATCTTCGAAAAGCAGCTCCTAGAACCCTCGATGCCATACTCTCTTCCATTTCCAATATTTTGAATTCTCTGACTAAAGACGAATGTTCTAACTATCTTCGACATGCTGGATATATGAATTAACTGTAACTGCTTAAATATAAAATGCTCTATTTCCTCAAATCAGGCATTTATAATTTTGCCGTTAATGAAAAACAAGCAGCCAAGTGGACTAAAATATGGAACTCCAACAGAGTAAAACTATTTTTCGAATCCATTTGGCTGCTTTCCAGACAAGCTCTAATTAGCTAATCTAGCAGCTAATCTTTCACTAAAAGGAGAGTGTGGAGGATTCAAACTCCTAACATAACCAAAATCTATAGGCATAACATCTCCGGTTTTCACATCAACGAGAACATTGCCTTTTGCGTTTACATCAAGCATCTCTCTGTTGAAAACAAGGCGTAATTCCTCATTCGCCCTCTGCTGTTGAGCCTTTGAAGCTTGCGTACCCTCAATGCATGGTGCTTTAAGAGCGATGGTGCCATCCTTCAACATAACAGGCTTTGCAATAGCTAGATGCGCATACTTTCCGTTATAGGCTTTCCTATAAAATTCGTTCCATAGAGAAGCGACACGCTGAGGATGCTCATTCTCAGTCCATCCACTCATTAATTTTGGAGTTTTATAGACGTAATTACCTATTTTATATGCTTCGCTGTTGTGCCCTCCGGATAAAAGATTACCTCTTGTGCGCAATTCATTCAACGATAAATCTTCCTGAGTATACGCTCCACTGTCCCTCTGCTGCTGTCGTACAGCGCCATTGTTTCGACGTCCAGCTTGGGGAGTATCATCAATACTCGCATACTCTCCACTGTCCCCCTGCTGCTGTTGCTGTACAGCGCCATTGTTTCGACGTCCAGCTTGGGGAGTATCATCAATACTCGCATACTCTCCACTGTCCCCCTGCTGCTGTTGCTGTACAGCGCCATTGTTTCGACGTCCAACTTGGGGAGTATCAATACTCTCATATTCTCCACTGTCCCTCTGCTGCTGTTGCTGCTTAGCACCATTGTTCGGCCGAATGGCTGGAGGTGGTACAGGTTGTTGCTGTGGTGGTGCTGTAGGAAAATTTTCTGGCTCAGGATTTCCACGCAAACAAGATAATCCTGTCCCACGTTTGGCTCTGGAACAGCGCTGAAATGCACTAATTTCTACTGGATTATCAAGTTCTACTGCCTGCTTATTTCCATTAGGTCGCGGTATCAGTTTATAAACTTTACCTTGTTTTTCTATGACCTGGATGCTTCGTGTTCCTACGGGAACATTCAAAATCTCATCGCTTGAAATTTCCTGGTGCCCCCCTCCTGGCCACTTTATCCGCACCATGCTGTTGGTTTGAGCGCCCTGACTCCGACCAGCCTGCTGGGCATTTTGAGCTCCTCCAGCTACCCGAGACCTCTGCTGGGTGTTTGAATTTTGAGCATTTTGAGAACCTCTAGTTTGCGTCCCTCCAACTGAGGCATCAGCTGGGTTTGGGAAATTATTCTGCCTAGTTGAAGGAGACGAGTGCTTCTGCTTCCAAGCTGCCTTACGTTCCGCCATTATACCTCCCCCTGCTCCTGTTCCCATACTTACAATTTCAATCCCGCCTATCATGCCTCGGAGAAAGACCTCATCGACTTCCATCCGCTTTCCTTCTCCAATGTCCCATGCCAACCGAGCAAATTCCGGAAGTCGGGCCTTAAATTCTTCCAAGTTATATTGGCTGCTAGTTTTTAATTCTTTAATTTGCTCAGTAAGCGTATTATTCACATGACGCTCAAGAGCATTTATATTCCAGTTGAGAGGTTCCGAACTTT
The DNA here is from genome assembly GCA_023269545.1 of Verrucomicrobiota bacterium. Classification (GTDB taxonomy): domain Bacteria; phylum Verrucomicrobiota; class Verrucomicrobiia; order Chthoniobacterales; family Xiphinematobacteraceae; genus Xiphinematobacter. The sequence continues at coordinate 2,813 of JAHFTB010000020.1, forward strand.
TATTCACTATTTGCTCGGGCGTACCACGAAATGTCTGAAGAATCAGTTCGGCCTCAGTGGGCGGAGGTAGCGTAGTTTTTGTTCCATTTTGGAAACGGATAGGTTCATCATTGACAAAGTTTTTCCAATTCTTCGAAACGTAATCTTGTAATTGGTTCAAATTGCCAGCCGGAATATCCTCGGCGGCCGCCCAGGTTCCATCCGGATATCTCATAAGTCCAATATAGGAAGTGCCAGTACTGCCGGGGTTTTCGTATTCAACAATGAGCCCGTTCAGTTTGTACCAGGGCATCGATGGCTCATAAAGTGCTACAGGTTTTCCAGGCACCAATTCTCTGAAAAGCTTCTCTTGTTGTTTAGGAAGCTCCAATTTGAGTCGAGTGAGCTTTTCGGAAGATTGTTTGAGAACTTCTTTCCCGAGGCCTTCCTGGGTAAGCCATACTTTTTGGCCTTGCTGAGGGCCAGTACGAGCTAAAAGTCCAACGCCAGTTTGCCCACTTTCACGGTCATATCCTATCATCTGGGCCTGGACTACTGTCCCATTAATAGCGGCCCGCACGGAATATGGCGCCGATTGGCCATTGACGCCTACACTACGCTGTTCCGTCTGATAAAATTGGACTGTTTCAGTGGGCTCGTAACCAATTGCCCTAGCGCGTTCGGCTGCCACCTTTTCAACACTGACCGAATTATTTGCATAGAGTTGATCTACGTTCTCTGTGCTTTTGCTTAAGACTCTTTCTCTATGGGCGAGCAGGTTACTACGGACTTGAATTTTATTATCCACTACTCGTATTGCATCATTGCGAATCCCTCGATTTTGGTTTTCTCTCAAAAGCCTTAGAAGAACGAGATTGTCCTTTATTTCTGGATTCCTCGTATCAGGTATATCAATACTTTTTGTAGCATTAACAAAGGCTTCGCCAGTTAGGTAATCTCCTCCAGTAAATTTTAAGTTTCTTTCGCCTCCGAATGTATTTGTATTAGATAATTGGTCTTCTACCGCATCGAGGCCATGCTCATAGAGTTTGTTACTGGTTATCCGCAACTCTTCGTTTTGATTCTGCAGATGACCCATCTCAGTAACGACGTGCTCTAAACTACCAAGCTTTATATCTCCAATTTCTTCGATATCATTCCTTAAAAAAAGTGGTGATAGCCCGCTGAGAACCCCTTCTGTAAGCGCCTTATGTAATGGGTCGGATAAGCTATGGATGAGATCAAATTGACCTTGCATGGCGTGAGGATAGTCTCTGCACCGCTTTGCTGCTAGCTCTTGTACTTCGGAAAAAGAAAGAGTCTGATTTGCTGCCTGGTTTACTATGTTTGCAATAAACCCAGGTCGGAAAAACACTGTCTCAACAAATGGTCCCAACAGGTTGTCTAGATCTGCATTTGAAAGCGTAGACGGATCTTTCCCCGTTAACTCTGCACGGCTAGTTCCTGCTGCATAACGAAATAAGTCAGTCATGCTGAGTTGCGAGTCTTTTGCCAATTGGGCTAATTTATTTAGCGTACTTGATGAAATCTGTTGATTCGCACTCCCTCCGTCTCCTACAAGCCTTTTAAGGTGTTCCAGCATGAGAATTTTCGTTCCCTCATTTCCTCCACTAGATATTGGTTGGTCCCGTGCCCCAGCACTTTGTAAAAGACTCGAATTCGAATTTTGAAGTTGCTGCTTGATTTGACTCAACGAAAGACTCTCTTTGGGAATTCTGACGTTGGTCTCTACCACACTGCTGCGTGGCTGCGATACGGTTGGTGAAGAAACCGCTTCTTCTTGCTGAAAAGCAGAGTCCCAATCAAACAGGAAAGCAGCGCCTCCCTCAAGCGTATCTACGGGCGCAGCTGCAAGAAATTCTGTATCTCGTTTGGGACGAGTATTGGTGTCATTAATTTTTAATTCTTTCCCCTGCCGAGTATCAACTGGGTGCGTATTATTTGTACCTTTCCCATTCCCCCTCGGCACTGAGTGAGAGGTGTTATTTGTTTTGTTTGCGCCAGGTTGCTTATCTGAAACAACCAAGTCGGGATGCACATTCCGCAAATTCGGTTTTTGGGAATGCTCTGCCGAACTGTTCTTATTAGGTGCCGTAGTAAGGGAACTCTTTTCATTTCCGGAGGATGTCTGTCCATTTTTCCCTCGCCCCTGACTTTGTTGTAATCCTCCATGAGAGTTCTTTGCTTCCGTTGAATTTGAGGAAACTTTTGGTGGGGAAAGTTGCGAACGTTGTTCACTGTTTTTCTGCTGCCACAATTGATGCGAGTTATTTCTCTGGGAATCTGAGCGATATCCTACCGGTGCTTGCTTTGTAGCAGGTTCACCTCTGCGTTTCTGTGCCTTTCCGAGACTTTTTTTGCTATGGCCGCTGAGATCTGTGCTATTGCTGCCATTGCCACCTGTACCATTTGTATGATTTTCGTTATTTCCAGCTGCACGGGGAGCTAACGAGTAATAAGTCGCTACAGCAGCTCCTGTCCCGAGTATCAGTAGCGCTGCCCCTCCAGCATATTTTAGCGTATTTATGGTCCTCTTGGCCTCGAAGTGGTTTGTTCGAGGAGGTCGATTATTTTGCGGAATATTACCAGTTCTGGGCATTCGCATTAGTTAGCGAATAAGTATTAATTATATTAATCACTTATTTTAAGTATAAATCACTACCACATATAGGGGTGTTTTACGCGTTTTCTCCAAGCTACTCTATTTGCGAAGAGAATGAACCGTAAGGCATTGTATTAACGCTTCTTGAATAATCCGCTGGGAAAATCGGCATAATATGCCAAAAACATCATCAAAATGTGGTGCACAGAGGGCGCTGCGACTAGATAGCAATAAATTCCAATAAATTGCAAAACAACACCGCCCCAACCCAGGGTAGAATGTACGGGTTTCTATTGAAACCAATGTCGCCTATCCAAATTCCCTACTGTACGAGTTGGAGAAGGTAAATTCAAATCGCCCACCATTCCGTTGCCTGACTTTTGCGCACAGCCTGAGCATAGGTGCGATATACCATAGCTGATGAAGTATGGCCCATTTGGTGGCCAGTTTTTCCAGCATCTCCGTGTAGGGCGAGATGGTAGCTGGCGAAAGAATGACGTAGACAATTTGCGGGCCACTCTTTCAGGCCTGCCGCCTTGGCTGCGGCGACGCGTTGACGACGGAATGTAATGAACGGAACAGGTACAATTTTTCCATTTCCTTGAAGCTCTTCCATTCGACGTTTTATCGGATCAGTAAAATCCACATATCGTTCAGTCCATCCCCCGGAATTTTTCTGAATTCCTTTTCCAACATGAATACTTTGTTCATCATGAATGACAGCACCCCAATCCATGCGGAGAAGTTCTTCGGTTCGAAGTCCTGCAAAACCACAGAGCGAAAATGCGACGCGTAGCCACTTCGGGCAATCCAAAGCAAGCAATGCCTTCATTTGTGATGGAGTTAAAATATTGAGGCGCGTTTTGGCTGAAGGTGAATCAACTCGCTCAATGGTATTATGTTCAATCAATTGTTTTTTATAGGTCCACCGCCAAAACATACGCGTGTACCTGTAGAAGCAGGCTCCTGTGGTCGGAGAGGTTCCCCTAGAACGCATCCATTTTTCCAATTCGAGAGAAGTGATGGAATCCATGGGCATTGCGCCGAATTTTTCTTCAAGACCCTTGAAAACATATCTTGCCGTTTGGAGATGCTTTCCTGTCATACAAGTGACCTGGTGTTGCCTGTAAATATTTAAGGCAGTAGACAACGAAAGCCCCCGTCTCTGTTCAGCCAAAGATTGAGTACCGCATGTTCTGACCTGAGCGATTAGAAGTGGAGCAGCAGCCTCTGCTTCGGCTTTTGAGGCAAAGAACTTTCTGATGCGTTTGCCAGCAAATGACACTCGAAACTCCAATTTCCAAGGAGTGGAGGGACAACTGGGGTAAGGAGAAATAAAATATGGAATGTTCTTAGTCGGCATGGCTATTGCCCATTCATTGCCCGTTGACTGGTCAAAACAACATAAATCCAACGGAATGAAAAGCAACCAAGCTGGGAGCGATATAGCACCTAAATCAAGTATTTAAAAGGCTGTAGAGAGAGTTCTACAGAGTAAAACAAATGGTGCAGCCGCAGGGATTTGAACCCCGAACCTTCTGATCCGTAGTCAGATGCTCTATCCAATTGAGCTACGGCTGCCTAAATCCAATTGAGTCGAAAGGGGGGATTTTTAGGAATTCAAGCGCTTTGGGCAAGCGAAATCATACATTTAATCCCTGGAATTTTATTCATATCGCAAGGCTTTGACCGGATCCAAACGAGCGGCAAACCAAGCGGGGATCAATGCGGCTACTGAACAGATGATAAACGCACTGATACAGATGGTAAGGACATCGGAGGGAATTATTTCCGCAGGAATCTCCGAAAATTGATACACATCTTTTGGGAATATTTGAATTCCTAGAATCGATGATAACCAATGGCTCACTTCGTTACGATAACGCACGAGCCACATTCCCAAACCTAGTCCACTCAGAGTGCCAAAAAAGCCCACTACCATTCCTTGGGCAACAAAAACACTGATAATTTGCCAGGTCTGTGCTCCCAGAGCTTTAAGGATACCGATTTCGCGGGTCTTTTGGACAGTAACGGTGATCAAGGTATTCATGATGCCAAAGGCAGCCACTAAGATGATGAACATGAGCAGGAAAAACATGACGTTTCTTTCCATATGGATGGCGTCAAAAAGCGATTTGTTCTGGTCAATCCAAGTGTCCACCATCAGATCAGGAGGAAGGGTGCGCAAAAGATCCTGTTTAACTTCTGTAGCGTGATAGGGATCGGAGGTCTTGATTGCCAGCCCATGGATGCCATTTCCCAAGTCATAGAGTTCTTGTCCAATATAGAGAGGCACAAGTAAAAATTGGCTGTCGTAAAGGTAACGGCCTGTCTGGAAGATGCCAGTGACAGTAAGAGTCTTTGGCAGTGTCAATTGACGGAGGCTGCTCAGGTCGGTCCCTTTTTCTCCATTTCTACTTCGCTTTTCTAGACGGTCCAGTTCGGCAATGATTTCGCTTACGTTGGCGGGCGAGTAAATGGTGATTTGATCGCCGACTTCTATACCGAGACTACGGGCAAGATCGAGTCCCAAAATAGCATTGTCCCCATTGAGGTCAAATTTTCCGTTAAAAAGGAGTTTGCGTATATCAGTCACTTTTAACTCCAGGTCCGGATCGATTCCCCGCATAATGGGAACAAGGCGCCGATGATTGAATTCCAGAATGACCGGTCCCTGAACATAGGGGGCTATACCGGTAATATAATGACGCGCTTGTGCTTTTTGCATCATCTCCTGCCAATTATCGAGTATCCCTCTGGAAGTAATATTCACGTGGGGGTCAAAGCCAATGACCTTGCGGCGGAGTTCCAGTTCAAAACCTGTCATGACAGAAATCACTACGATGAGGACTGTCACACCGAGAGTCACTCCAATGATCGAAATCAGGGTAATGATGGATAGAAAAGTCCGTTTTGGCTTGAGGTAACGGAGTGCTAAAAAGGGAGTAAAGGGTAGTTTGAAAGAGCTCACAAATATGATAAAACCGTCGGTTTGTAAAAATTACCGGCCTGTAAAAAGCCCCTGCGCATGTGCAGTCTAGCCTGAAAATTTCATGAGAAGAACAAAAAAGCAGCAAGGCCTCGCGCATAAAGCATTATAGTTAAATATGTTAAAATAAAAACTAAGAGAGACTTCGCTGCCTCCAAAATGTAATGGGGAAGAGCTGGAAATTCCAGGATTTAATGGCAGAAAAATTGAAGGGAATTTTCGATGTGCTAGTTCAAACCTCCATTTCAATAAACAGATTTATCTCCTAAATTAATCTACAACTTTCTGCTCCTTACCTCTCCACTTTTTCGGGGGTACTGCACTATCAGCTTTGTCTTTTATCTGATTATCTTTAACGAGATGGTATAAGATCTCTGCAGCCGCTCGGGCTTCCGTAAGAGCGCCTTCCATTTCGCCAAATTTTTGACTCAACTTTGCGCATTCGTGATGAAGCACATCAATGCTCGAACGATCCCGCTCGGCCTGTTCCGTTGCTGCGCTTCTGACCTGCTCCAACTCGTCTCGCACTTTTAGAAGGTTGGAACGCTCATGATCCACTTCTCGTAAAGTTCGCTGAAAATCATCGTGATAACGTTTCTCGACGGCTGCGGCGGCAATTCGTTGACGCTCTAATTCGGCTGTAAATTCTTGTTGGCTGATTCGAAATGCATTTTGAATCTCACATTGCTGTTCTGCGGCGCTTTGCCTGGTTTTCTCTAATTCCTCCTGAAGCTTAAGCAAATTTGAACGCTCTCGCTCTGTTTCTAATACAGCTCTCTGAAGGTTCACTTGATAACGCTCCTCTAAAGCGGTTACGGTAATCCGCTGCCGCTCGAGCTCAGCTGCAAATTCCTGCTGACTGGTTTTTAGCGCCTCATGGATTTGGTGCCGCTGGTGAGCATGATCCTCTAGTTGACGCTGTAGCACCACTTTCTCGCCTTCTTCTTTAGCAAGCTTCTGTTCCACTGAGCGTAGATTTTCTTCACAACTCCGAAATTTAACCTGAATTTCTTCCCGAGACTCTTGCGCTAATTTCGCTTGGATTTCCGCCTGTTCCGTTGCGGATTGGGCCATCAGAACACTGGTCTGTGCCTCATTACGCGTAGCATCTAAGCTTTCATGGGCGAGTGCTTGAGCGCGTTGCCACAATGCCCCTGTCATTTCGCCGACCACCTCGCGCAAGGCAACTGGCAAATCAGGACATTCAATGCGGATGCGACTCTTTTCCCGGAGCGTTTTCCAAAATCGTCCAAGCGCCTCTGCCGGTGCGCTCATACTCCCTTTTCGCACCAATTGATAAAGCTTATTTGCAGTGGGAGTGACGCCGTATCGAAAAAAAAGCAAACCGCATACTTCCCAATACAGCTCTTGAGTGTCCTCACATTTCAAACGCAATTCCTTGATTTCAGACTGAAGGCTTTCGCTGAACAAAAAATTTTCAGAGGTCTCTGTTGTCATTCTATAATAAATAATACAACATATTATGTTGTAAATCTTGATTTCAAAAGATATAATTTGACATTATTACTCTAATGTCAAAAAAATTTGGAATTTTTTCTTGCAAATGCAGAAGCCATTAAAAATTGAGTCCCAAACCCTTACTCCCCTAAAAAGGAGCTCCCCAATCCCCCAACCGGTCACCATAGAAAATCTCACAGTGATCGATGCCCTCTCTGGTCGCCAGGGATACAATCGATCCTCAGGCTATCGCCAAATTGCCGCCGACACGGATCGTGATGCCATCCTCGCCTGGTTAAACCGTTATTCTGATAATCCCCATACTTTCGCCAGTAATCGTAAGGAATCGGAACGCCTCCTCCTCTGGTCACTCGTGGAAACAGGAAAAGCCCTTTCCTCTCTCACACACGACCATCTCTTACTCTACCAACGTTTTTTAGCAAATCCCCAACCTACCGAACGATGGGTCATGGCCAAGGGACGGAAATGGCCACGCCATCATCCTTTGTGGCGACCATTCGTAGGCCCCCTTTCACTTACAAGCGTGCGCCAAGCTCTCGTCATTTTGAATTCGATGTTTAGTTGGTTGGTACAAGTGGGCTACCTGATGGGCAACCCACTCTCCTTTCTCCGACAACGTCGTACTCCACAAACAACTCGAATCATTCGTTTTCTGGACGAAGAAGCTTGGACACAAGTGAAGCTCACGATTCAGTCCATGCCAGTCGCCACCATCCGGGAACAAGCCACTCAGGCACGGACGCGCTGGGTATTCAGCTTACTCTTCTTGTGCGGTCTCCGTATCTCCGAAGTAGTCAGCAACACAATGGGAAAATTTTTCTGTCGAACTGATAAAGACGGGCAGTGGCGATGGTGGCTCGATGTGACAGGCAAAGGCAATAAATCCCGACTTGTGCCAGCGACCACCGATCTCATGCGGGAAGTGGCGCATTATCGAGAGAGCGTGGGGCTCCCCTCTCTTCCTCTGGAGCATGAAGCAACTCCCTTGCTCTTGCCTCTTGCCTGGCACACTTCACAACAAGGAATCCTGCCTTCTCCTTTGACTCGCTCTGCAGCCCATACCATCATCAAAGCGATATTTGAACAAACGGCCCGGCGTTTGGAGGCACAAGGGGAAAACTATTGGGCCCGGGCCCAGCGTCTTCGGGCAGCCTCAGCTCACTGGCTTCGTCACACAGCAGGTTCTCGCCTCGCGGACAGTGTCGATCTCCGTCATGTGCGCGACACGTTGGGGCACGCCTCTCTCAATACTACCAGTCTCTATCTCCACACCGAAGAAGACAAACGACATCGTGCAATAGAAACTGGCCATCGGTTAAGTTGGTAGAACCCATAGCTTAAAAAAGTTGCGAATTGCCCCCAAGAACTGAATAGATAATTAAAGACCGCCCAGTTCCTGGGGAATTCCTGATCAATACCAGTGACCCAAAAATCAGTAATACGCTCACGAGAATGGCACGGATTGGGGGATGATATTTGTTTCAGAATATTCAGAATATTTTGAAATAAAATAACTTGTATGATAATTGGTCGAAATTCTGGCATTGCCATATGGAATACTTTGATTAGTATTTCGCGCCTCCCCTATTTTCATGAACAATCCGGTTGGCTTTTTTCTGCCCTCACTGAATTCTCAAATTATTTTTTCGCTTACCTGTGGTTTCATCGGCCTCGTGGTAGCGATGGGACTCATCCGTATCATCCTTTCTGCTTCCGCAGGATCTGAAGCTTTGCAAAAGATTGCTGCGGCTATTCAAGAAGGAGCTCAGGCTTATCTCCGACGACAAATTACCACTATCAGTTGCATTGCTGTGTTGATTTTCTGTCTTTTTCTTTGGTTAAGAGGAATGCCCACCGCATTAGGTTTTATCGTAGGAGCAATTTGCTCATTGGCAGCTGGTTATGTGGGAATGAGAATTGCAGTTATTGCCAATGTACGGACAGCTCAAGCAGCAACAACCAGTGCTTTGGCAGCTTTGCGAATTGCTTTCAATGGAGGCGCAGTGACCGGTTTGTTGGTGGTCGCCTTGGCTCTCCTGGCCGTAGGAATATATTATCTCATAGCCCAAAACTTCATGGAAACTCGCGAAGTAATTAATTCGCTGATAGGCCTTGCCTTCGGAGCCAGCCTCATTAGCGTCTTCGCTCGGCTTGGAGGAGGTATTTACACTAAAGCTGCTGATGTGGGAGCCGATTTAGTAGGCAAAATCGAGCAGCGATTGGATGAGGATGACCCACGCAATCCGGCCACCATTGCGGATAACGTAGGGGACAATGTCGGGGATTGTGCAGGCATGGCTGCCGATGTGTTCGAAACTTACGCCGTCAGTTTGATTGGAGCCGTATTCGTGGGTTTTCTGCTCACTCCCGCGGACTCCGGAGCTATGGCTCTTCCCTTTCTCTTAGGGGGGATCTCCATTATTGGATCCATTCTCGGCATTCTATTTGTGAACATTTTTCGTTGCTCCCCGGGTACGTCCCTTATGGCTGCCGTGGGGATCAATGCTGTATTCTCAGCCATTGCCTTTTATCCGGTGGTCACCACCCTAATTCCTGCCTCTCTTCAAGTTGCCAATCAAAATCATCCCGCTTTTAATATTTATATTTCCACTTTGGTGGGGCTGGCAATGACCGTGGCTGTAGTCTTAATCACTAACTACTATACTTCCACCGCTTATCGTCCCGTTCGATCTATCGCACGGGCTTCTGAAACCGGCCATGCCACAAACATTATTGCAGGGCTTGCCACGGGAAACCATGCCACAGCCCTACCTGTCATCTTCATTATAGGAGCTATCCTTTCGAGCTATTCTATGGGAGGACTCTATGGCGTCGCTATCGCTGTCATGAGTATGCTCTCACTTTCCGGAATTATCATTTCTCTCGATGCCTTTGGCCCTATTACGGATAATGCTGGCGGCATTGCCGTCATGGGTGGACTGTCTCAGGAAACCCGCAAGGTGACCGACTCTTTGGATGCTATTGGCAATACCATGAAAGCCGTTACCAAAGGTTACGCCATTGCCTCCGCCGGTCTCGCAGCTCTCGTCCTTTTTGGCTCCTATGTACAAGAGCTTCAAACTCATGTGGCTTCCAATGGTGGACAGGCTTTTCTTTCTTTCTCTCTGAGTGATCCTCGTATCTTGGTGGGCCTCCTCATTGGTGGTCTTCTCCCTTTTTCCTTTAGTGCTTTTAGCATGGATGCTGTCGGAAAAGCTGCCGGCGCCGTAGTTCGCGAAGTTCGACGCCAGATAGAACTTAAGCCCGGTATCCTTCGAGGGGAAGATACTCCGGAATATGCGACTTGCGTAGACATTGTCACCAAAGCCGCTCTCCGCGAAATGATTGTCCCGGCTCTTCTTCCCCTGCTTACCGTAATTATCGTGGCTGCCATCCCCTGTCTCGGCATGATAGCTCTCGGTGGAGTCCTGGTAGGCACCATCGTTACCGGCCTGTTTTTAGCAATTGCGATGACATCCAGTGGAGGTGCGTGGGACAATGCCAAAAAATTCATTGAAGAAGGTAATTTTGGAGGCAAAGGATCCGAAACCCATGCGGCCGCTGTCACCGGAGACACTGTGGGAGATCCCTACAAAGATACCGCCGGACCCGCCATCAATCCTATGATCAAGGTGGTCAATATTGTTGCTATCCTCATTATTCCCATCATTTTTTAGCGCATTGAATTCAGAACGCGTCTCCTGCTTCCCGAAGGTTTGTTTCCGATGAAGAGTAGAACCCACAGCTTAAACAAGCTACGATTGCTCCCAAGAACTGAATAGATAAAGAAATGCTTTCTCCAAAGAAAACCCAATTCCTGGGCAGATTCTGTTTATTCAGTGATGTGACGCAAAAAAGGGAAACCTGGTAGGCTAAAATGGTTTTTTTGCTCCCAGAGCTCCTCAAGTGCGTAACATCAGTTATTCAGAATGCCCGCCTATTGAAGAAATACCTTTGGGTATGAGAAAAATCAGAGGAAAAATCGCTAAGCTCACGACACCCATGACAATAAAAACGTCAATATACGAAAGCATAGCCGCCTGACGTAGCACCTGCTGGTATGCCTGTTGCATATACTCTATCTGATGAAGGGAAGGAAATAGAGAATGCATCCGTTGAAGAAAATTTTGCGTCCCTACTTCATAAGGGGTGACATGCTCCACCAATCTCACTTGATGGAATTGGCTCCTTTGAGCAAGAAGAGTATTTGAAATGGCAATTCCGACACTTCCACCAAGATTTCTGGCAAGATTAATAAGTGCCGCGGCGCCATTATTTTCACCAGGCGATAAGCCATCATAAGCTACTCGGGTAACAGGGATAAATATCAAAGCGATACCGGCGACTTGCAGAACTCGAGAGAATGAAGCCTGTTCAAAACTGATATTAATATTAAAACCAGATAAATGAAATAAAGCCGCCGCTTGCAATAGCAAGCCCCCTCCTATGAGGACCCGTGAGGATACCTTTTTAATTAAAAATCCTCCCACCAAAGGCATCATCAACACCAGAAAGAATCCCCCCATCGTTAGAGCGGCACCAGACTGTTGAGCAGTATAGCCTAACACCTGCTCTAAAAATTGGGGCAAAATAGCCGTGATACCAAAAAGCACGAATCCCATGGCAAACATCATCAAAAAAGCCGCTAAAAAATGAGGAAGACGCAGAAGATTGATGTTCACAATGGGGCTCCGCTGCCAAGACTCCCAAAAGACCAATACCAACAAAGATACACCGGAGGTGACTGCAAGAGCGAGTATCAACGGCGAAGAAAACCAGTCATACCGCTGGCCTCGATCCACAAAAAACTCCAAACAGCCAATCCCAATCACGCTAAGTGCAAATCCAATAAAATCAAACTGAAATCTGCCGCCTCTGGATAAGCGCTCACGCTCCACTGCGGTTTGAATAGGTTCACTTACGAAAAGGCTGGTCAGTACCAAAGAAATCATGCCTACCGGGATGTTGATGAGAAAAATCCAGTGCCAGCTGTAGTTGTCAGTAATCCAGCCTCCCAGGGCAGGCCCAATGGCAGGCGCAAATACCACGGAAAGACCATATACCGAAAAAGCCATCCCCCTTTTTTCCGGCGGAAAAATATCCGCTAACATGGATTGTACGATAGGCGCCATTCCCGCTCCCCCAAGGCCTTGGAGAATTCGAAAAAATAAAAGCCAATTTAAATTAGGTGCGAAGGCGCAAAGAAGCGAGCTCGCCGTAAAACTTGCCACACAAAACATGTAATATGGTTTGCACCCGAAAACGGTCCCCAGCCATCCGCTAATAGGCATCATGACGGCATTAGCTACTAAATAAGACGTCAACACCCAGGTGCTCTCATCCAAGCCTGCCCCTAACCCTCCCGCAATATGCGCCAAGGAAACATTTGCAATACTGCTGTCCAATACCTCCATAAAGGTGGATAGCGAAATAATCAACGTGACCAGCCATGGATTCACCTGGTTGCTTAAGGCGGGTCGAATTCCGTACATATTAACTTACACTCTACTGATCCAACGAAGTGGCAGAGAGGTTTTTGGAAAAGATTTTTCTGGAAACTATCTGCGTACTGAGCATTACAATGCCTGCAGCGATAATATTCGCTCCTACACCAGCCAGAATTGGCAACAAATAGCTATGGCTGATGTCGAAAGCAAAACCGGCCATACTAGGACCCAATAGCGCTCCAATCCCAAGACTAGTATAAAGAATTCCTATGATAGCTCGGACATTTTGCGCGCCCACATAATCCATCACCACCGCAGGTATAATTGCAAACCAACCGCCATAGAAAGAACCGAAGAGGAAAGCAAAAATAGCAAGCATCCAAAAACTGCTTACCAGGGCCCAGAGTGCTAGCGATACTGCGATCCCTACAAGCATTACTATAAGGAAAGACTCCCTCCCCATTCGATCCGCAAACCCTCCTAGAAAGAAACGTCCCGACGTGCTGCCAGCACCGATCACACCGATGAGTAATACAGCCAGAGAAGGATTTACATGATGATCCAAAGCGTACGGTACCAAATGGACGAAAGGAACAAAGATTCCTAAGGAAGAAATGAGACAAGCGATGTATAAACCAATGAACGGAATACTTTGAATAGCCTGCCGCACGGAAGTTCCTGTAGTAGCAGGGATGGAAGCATTTGTTTGTATAGGGTCTCCATCCGGAGCAAGCCCACGCTGGCGGGGATCATCTACTAGAAGAAGCGATAATCCTGTACCGAGAGTCGCAGCCAGACAACCTAGGAGTAAATAGGCATCGCGCCATCCAACTGTTTTGATGAGCCAAGAAGCCAGAAGCGGCATCACCAATGTACCCAAGCCGGTTCCGCTCACTGCGAAGCCCGAGGCAAGCCCTCGATTCCTTACAAACCAACGCTGTACGGTACCAATGGCCGGCACATAGCTGCAACCGATCCCCAACCCTACACCAATACCATAGCCCACATATACCTCCCAAAGGGATTGTGCTCTACTAGCCAAGATGAGGCCGATTCCAAGAAAAAGCATTCCCATCACAGCCAACCGCCGTGCCCCCCATCGACTGGCAAGTGCACCACTCACAACCCCAAAATTATAGTAGAGAAATGCTGATAATGAAAACACTAGAGAGACCGATCCTCGTGAAGCACCAAAATCATGTTGCAAGGAGGTCAGGAAGGCACTGAAAGTATAGGAACTTCCGAAACCGAAAAAAGTGATACCGCAGGCTGCTGCGACAACGACCCAGCCATAGAAAAGGCGGTGATGAGATGATGAGACATCGCTCATAGTATTAGTTCAAAGGAATTATTGTACAAAAATAATGGGCTTCACAGACATGCCCGGTCCAAGCGGAGGGAGCGGGAAAGGAAGATGGGTAAATACAATTTTAACAGGTACGCGCTGAACAACTTTTACAAAGTTACCTGTGGCATTCTCCGGCGGAAGGAGGCTAAATTGACTCCCAGAGCCCATCTGAATACTATCTACTCTGCCTCTTAACTTTAATTTTGGGTAGGCATCGATTCTTACTTCTGCTTCTTGACCCCGCCGCATATGAGAAAGCTGTGTTTCCTTAAAATTGGCCACTACCCAAATTTCTTTCGAAACTAAGGCCATCAGTGCCGTACCCGTGGAAACATAATTTCCCGGTTCCACATTTTTATGGGTCACATAACCATCCAACGGAGCATAAATTTTGGTATATGACAGGCGGAGCCGGGTGGACTCTAATAGGGCCCGAGCTTCTTCCACGCTCGCTCGGGCGGCTTTTACTGAAGCTTCTGCCATTTGGACATTCGATTCCACACCAAGGACTTTTTTTTGCCTGCCATTGAGTACCGCATGATTACTAAGTTTTAGAGCTTTAGAAGTATCGTAATCGCGTTGGGAAATCACTCCTCGGTTACGCAAATCTTCGTTCCGAATAAAATCCGCCTCGGAATTTTCTGCATTCGCCGCTGCCTGCTCGACGTCTTCGTGGGCTTGATCCAAGTTACGCCGACTCGACTGTAAGGAAAATTGCGCTTGAACGAGCTTAGCTTCCGAAGAAGCTAAATTTGCCGCGGCTTGATGATAAATAGCCCAATTGTCTCGTGGATCAAGTTCCACTAATAACTCCCCCTTTTTGACATATTGGTTGTCATCCACTCCCACACTCAAAATTTGACCGGGAACCTGCGGTCCGATCTGAACTATATGAGCTGTGATAAATGCATCATCTGTTGTTTCTATGCCGCGACCCGAAAAATAGACGCCCAAACCAACGACTGCCATAATTATCAATGCAACATATAGGATCCTTGGATGAAACGGTTTTTTAGGATGGGGAAGAGAGTCAATCACTACAAAAATTTATGGATTTTTGCCAAATTCGGCACGAATGGCACAAATGGTGAGATTTGAAATATGCTCGGAAAGCCCACTTAACCAATTCTCTCCCACATACAATTCAGGGAATAGGTGCTCCGCAACCGCTCTACTGTGACGATAGAAAAAACACTGTCCCAGAATGCTAGCAGCTATCATTCGAAGTTTTTTCTGTGGAACTGAAGTCCCCGCCAGCTCCTGAACTGTATCTATAATTAACTGACACCGAGGACGTAATCCTTCATCCACCAGTTTATGCAAAATGGATGTGGGCTTCGCTAATTCACGAGCCATAAGCATCCCATGCCATGTGGGGCGAGAGGGATCCAGGAGATGATGCAGTAACTTATAAACAAATCGCCGCAATCGATCTTCCGCATTCTCACCGGCTAGTTTTTCTTGCCAAACATCCTTTAATGAGGATTGGTGAGCACATCTTAACACCGCTGCATAAAGTTCCTCCTTATCTCGAAAATAATAATTGACTGCGGCGATATTTACCCCTGCTCGACTCGTGATTTCACGAACTGTCGCTCCATGAAGACCTTGTTCCGCAAAAACTTCTCCGGCAATTTCTAGCAAGCGCTCACACGTTTTACCTGAAATTCCGTTTTCTTTAGCCAGTGAATCCCCCATACCTGTAACAGGTAGCATTTCCTGGCTTCCGTTTCAAACAATTATTTGAAACAAAAGCTTTTTTGAGCTTTCCAGCAATTTGTTTGTTTCCATAAGGATCATGCGATAGGTTCGTGGGCTATGTCGTTTGAGCTTGTTTCCCAATTTGCCCCCTGCGGGGACCAGGGCCCGGCTATCGACAAGCTCCTACGTTCGCTCCGAGCTAAAAACCGTCATCAAACTCTCCTTGGGGTGACTGGTTCGGGTAAGACATTTACGATGGCTAATGTCATCCGTGAGTTGGATCAACCCACTTTAATCATGTCTCATAATAAGACATTGGCAGCCCAACTTTACAGCGAATACAAGCAGTTCTTTCCTCGCAACGCAGTCGAATACTTCGTCAGCTACTTCGATTATTATCAACCGGAAGCCTATCTTCCCAGAACGGATACTTATATTGAAAAGGATAGTGCAATTAACGAGGAAATCGAGCGTCTGCGCTTATCCACTGTTCACTCACTATTGTCTCGAAGAGATGTCATCGTAGTTGCCAGCGTTTCTTGCATTTATGGTTTAGCTTCTCCCGAAGATTTTCTGCAAATGCTCCTCAGTATTAAAGTGGGACAAATTCTAACACGCGAAACATTTTTAACAAAGCTGGTGGAGATGTTATATGAACGCAATGACATTGCCTTTACGCGCGGAAAATTCCGTGTGCGAGGGGATGTCGTTGAGGTGCATCCCGCAGAAAGCAAAGAGGTTGCCATCCGGGTGGAGTTTTTTGGTGACGAAATTGATCGTATCTCCACTTTTGATCCCTTAACCGGCGATATCCACAATCGGCTCACACATTTGACGATATTTCCTGCTAAACAATTCGTCACGCCTCACGATAAGTTACGTACAGCCATCTCCGCCATTCGTACGGAACTCGATGAGCGCCTCATAGAGTTTGAACGAGAGAATAAACTTATTGAATCTCAACGTATTAAGATGCGTACGGAATATGATCTCGAGATGATGCAGGAAATGGGCTATTGCACGGGAATTGAAAATTATTCGCGGCATTTGAGTGGTCGCCCCCCAGGTTCCCGACCTTATACACTGATGGATTTCTTACCCAAGGATACGCTCCTCATGATTGATGAGTCCCACGCTACTGTTCCACAAATCGGTGGAATGTATGCCGGCGACCGTTCCAGAAAACAGGTATTGGTCAATTATGGATTCCGTCTTCCCAGCGCACTGGACAACCGACCTCTTAATTTTTCGGAATTCATGGAGATGGCGGGACAAATTATTTATGTCAGTGCCACACCCGGTGTATTTGAACTCAAAAATAGTGTCGTTGGAAATTGTGGGCATATAGCAAATAAAGAACAAAAATTTTCCGAACAAGCTCCGCCTGCTTCGCCCACTTCTTTTGCTTCGCCCCTCCCATTTACCACGCCCGACTCATTCGATTGCCTCACACCGGGTTCTCCGTTGATTGCCGAACAAATCATTCGTCCAACTGGTTTGTTAGATCCAAAGATCACCATCCGTCCTCTCGCTCACCAAGTGGATGACACCATTGAGCTTTGCCGAGGGCGGGTAGAAAAAAGGGAACGCACTCTTGTAACGACTTTAACCAAGCGGACGGCGGAAGATCTTACGGACTATTTGCGAGATATTGGACTTAAGGTGCGTTATTTGCATAGTGATATCGACACGATAGAACGCGTGGAAATTCTGCGAGCTTTACGTGCTGCGGAATTCGATATTTTGGTTGGCATCAACTTGCTCCGTGAAGGTCTTGATCTTCCGGAAGTAAGTCTCATCTGTATCCTGGATGCGGATAAGGAAGGATATTTGCGTAGCCAAACATCTCTCATTCAAACGGCAGGGCGTGCTGCGCGTCACATTAATGGGGAAGTGGTTCTGTTTGCTGATGTGCTCACACGAAGCATTCAAGGGCTGATCTCAATTTGCGAATATCGACGTGCACGACAAAGCGCTTATAATAAAGAACATGGCATTATTCCGCAAAGCGTGATGCGAGCAACTCAGGAAAGTCTTCATGTCATTTTAAAAGCTCACGAAGTGGAGCAATCCATTCTGGAAGAAACAGGCGGAGATCTTGATACGAGAAACCTGATTCCGGATCTTCAAAAAGAAATGCAAAGTGCATCCGCTAAGATGGAGTACGAGAAGGCAGCTCTCTTACGGGATCAAATCCGGGAACTGGAAACAGGAGAAAGAGCTCAGAGCACTCCTCCACTCACAAAGTCCAGTCGCTCCAAGAAAGGCCGTGGTGGCCTGTATTCCAAAAAATAATCTCGATCGTTTTATGAGACAGCAGGCTATCCACTTTATCACTGGGTCCGACGAAGCGGCCGTAAAATCCACCGCCTCGAATTTAGCTGAGTCTTTAGTGCCAGGTCTGAACGCCTTTACGAGAGAAATCATTGATGGGGCAGCGGACAACGTGGACCAAGCGATCGAATGTATTTTGAGTGTTGCTCAAGCTCTGCTTACTTTTCCTTTTCTTCAGAAAACCAAATTAGTCTGGCTAAAAAACGCCTCAATGCTTGCTGATTCTGTAGTAGGACGCTCAGAAACCGTAGTAGCAGCTTTGGAAAAATTACACCGTATTTTTGAACAAGGACTTCCTACGGGGGTCATTTTCCTTCTGAGCGCACCTGAGGCAGATAAACGACGGAGCTTCTATAAATCATTATCGAAAATAGCCAACGTCACAGTTTGTGACAAACCTCACTTCGGATGGAATTCCACAGATGCGGATATTTCCGATTGGTTGAAACAAAAAGCGGCTCGACACGGCTTAAATTTCACCACGCTTGCGCTTGATCTCTTAGCCATGCGAATTGGAGCAGATACGCGACAAGCAGAATCAGAATTCGAAAAACTCGCAAGTGCATCTCAAAAAACCGATGGTCCTATTACAGAGACTCTCGTTCGGGAATTGGTTCCTGCCACCCGTGAAAGCAATATTTTTGACCTTTCCAGTGCTCTCCTTGTCAGGAATATTCATCTTTGTCTGGAATCCTTACAACAGTTATTCTTTCAGGGGGAACAGGCTATTGGCATTCTTTTGGTAGCCATCATACCCACTATTCGAAACCTAATTATTGTAAAAGGTCTTCTGGAGCACCATAAGATTCGTCCTCCTCAGCACGCCGGTGTCTTTTCCCACTCAATCGCTCACCTTCCTCATGAAAGCACTTTTCATCTTCCCAAAAAAAAGGATGGAACCATTAATGCTTATGCTCTTGGAGTTGCTGCCGTAAATTGCAACCGATATTCCGTGGTGGAACTTAAGTCATCTTTCACAGAATGTTTGGAAACTAATCGCCTGCTCATTAGTACTCCCTTGGATGAAAAGGTGGTACTTACGCGTCTCGTATTACGCATTGCAGGCCACACAGCCTAAAAAACGGCGAATGGTTCTCAAGAATTAAATGGATAAAGTAGTGACTCCTCAGTCTTCCATGTTCCGCCGAGTTGCCATTACTGCCTGCGGATGTGTCAGTCCATTAGGAATCGGTTGGCAGGCGACTCGCGAAGCTCTTCTGCGCGGAGACGACTGCATTTCTCCGATTACTTCTTTCGATATTTCGCGGTGTCAGTGCAAAACCGCAGGTCAAGTGGATGATACAAAATTAGCAACGGCTGGTTCTAAACGTTGGCACCGCAGCGCTCGAATGTTACGAACTACGCTGAAGGAAGCTCGCTGTACTCAACCTCATTTTCGTCCGGAAATTTGCTTTATGGCGACTACGAGTGGCGGCATGTCCTTTGGTGAAGAGTTTTTTTATCATCAGACCGCTTCCTCGCGACAACCGGCATCGCACATTGCAGGTTACATGCCGATGCAACCTGTTCAGGATGCCCTATTTTCCATGGGCTGGGAAGTTCCTTGTCGCATCATCTCCAATGCCTGTGCTTCCGGAACCAATGCCCTGGGTTTAGCCTTTTTGGCTGTGCGTTCGGGGCGCTATCAACGAGTGCTTTGTGGAGGATACGATGCACTTTCTCTATTGGTCTTTGCTGGCTTTGAAAGTCTTAAAGCGATGACCGCCGAAAAATGTCGTCCCTTCGATGCTTCCCGTACGGGGCTCGTTCTCGGAGAAGGTGCCGCCGTCTTCTACCTCGAAGATCTCGAACAAGCAGAGCGTTGCGGCATTCCCATACTTGCTGAGATTGCCGGTTATGGAGTCGCTTCAGATAATCATCACCTTACCCAGCCGAACCCCAATGGTTCAGGCGCTCGCTTAGCCATTCAGAGAGCCCTGACCCATGCTAATTTTTCGTCTCAATCCATAGATTATATTAATGCCCACGGTACCGCTACCGTGCAGAATGATGCCAGTGAAGCGCGCGCCCTCTTAGATCTTCTCCCCAATATCCCTGTAAGTAGCACCAAAGCCATGATGGGGCACGCATTGGGAGCTGCAGGTGCAATTGAAACAGCTTTTTGCCTCCATGCATTACAAAGCAATTTTTTGCCGCCCAACTTAAATTTTCGTCAGAAAGAAACCTCTTTAAATGTGGTGGCAAACACTTCACGTGCTGCGATCGTACAGCGAGTTTTAACTAATTCGTTTGGCTTTGGAGGAGCAAATGCTTGTTTAGCCTTACAAAGTCTATGAGCCTCTATATCCAAGGTATTGGTTGGATTTCTCCAGCAGCTCGCGGAATCACCCACCTCACAGCCGCACTTCAAACAGAACCCTTAAAGGGTAATTTCCCCTGCTTAACACTGGAAATCCGTTATGAACCGCGCTTGCGGCGGTCGGGCCGAATTTCACAGCTCGCTCTAGCAGCTGTTCTGGATGCTCTCGCTGATGCCGGAAAGGAATGGACGGCAAAAGAGGCTGATCGTACCGCACTGATTTTTCTTTCCACTCATGGAAGCCTCTGCCACACGATTCGGTTCTTTGAAACCGTAGCCACCCATGGCGCTTCCTCGGGAAGCCCTATTTTTTTTCCTGAAACCGTTTATAATGCTCCCTCGAGCCATATTGCTGCGCACTTGGGAATTGATGGAATGGTGACTTCGCTGGTGGGAGATTCGTCAGCTGTTGGCGCAGCCTTCTGCACCGCAGAAGAATGGATGGAAGCTGGAATCTGTGATCAATGCATTGTCGTGGCTGCCGAGGAAATAGCTCCTCTCTTGCAAAAAGCTTATCATTCCTTACGTCTCGGACCGAGACGCTTTGGCGGTTCCCCTTTTTCAGAAGCTGCAGCCGCCGTTTTCCTGAGTCCGAATCCGAAAGGCAGCGCAATCCATCCGCATCCCGGAACAGTGATCCGGAAAAACTCTCATTTAGTACCGACTCTGTGTAGCCTATTCAAAGAAGCCACCGGTGATAAAATTCCAAAACTCATACTGACTTCCGCTTTGGGTACCCAATTTAAGATGGCTGAACATGCTGCAATCAATGAACTTTGGCCGGGCGTCACTTCCCTTTTTCCTAAGAGTCAGTTAGGAGAATCCTTTACTGCTTCCGGATTAGGCAATGTGGTTATTGGCGAATCGCTTATGCGGATTCAAGGAATCGCCCCCATTCTGATCTCGCTATTAGGAGTCAATGGCCAAGCTTCCGCAGTCCTCTTGACATCTCCCTCCACACCTGTTGCATGTAATTTTAAAACATCCTGATCTTCTCATTAAAACCATGCAGACCGAAATTGTTTCTTACGCCGGCTGGCAAAAGAATCTAAGATTCTTTAATGACCATGTAGAACTCATAGTTACCTTAGAGGTGGGTCCTCGTATTATTTCCTACCGTCGTCACCAAGGAGAAAACATCCTCAAACAGTATCAAAAGCAGCTCGGAAAATCCGGCGAGCCTGAATGGTGTATCCGTGGCGGACATCGCCTTTGGACAGCTCCCGAGGATTTTTCCATCACCTATCATATCGACAACGAACCAGTGGATTTCTCTCAATCGCAAGAGGGAGAAGTTCTTCTCACCAGCTACCAGAAAAATCCTGTTCAACTTCGTAAGGAAATCTCTCTGACCTTAGACAACTCTTCTCATGTTAGCCTTCGCCACACTATCATTAACGAAGATCAGAAAAGCCTTACTCTCGCCCCTTGGGCTCTGACCGTAATGGCGCCTGGCTGATTGGAAATCATTCCACAACCTCCTTTGGGAGAACACCCCCGCGATCTATCACCTAATCGAAATATAGTGCTATGGCCCTATACCGATCTTGCCGATTCACGCTGGCAGTTTGGTACTCAATATTTAACTTTGCAGCAAAAAGCTAATTCTTCCCCTACCAAGCTGGGCTTAGCACATCGCCAACGTTGGGTAGCATATGCATTGAACAAAAATTTATTTATCAAAAGCTTTTCTTTCGAGGAAGGAGCTACTTATCCGGACGGTGGATGTAACTTTGAAACATTCTCCAATTCAGATATGATAGAAATTGAATCTCTGGGACCCCTCGCAGAAGTTCAGCCAGGAAATACGGTGAGTCTCAGAGAAGACTGGCATCTCTTTGAACTCGAAGAACCCACCATCCAGTCGAAAAACTCTTTCGAAAATTGGCTGCCGGACTTTCTTAAGAAAGCGGAACTGCTATAATAGAAAAAGGCCTTAGCCATCTATGACTCTCTTGATTCGCCTCCTTTTCTTATCAGTATTTGCAGTCCTCACAGCTTGCCAATCCATTGATCCGGATGCTCCTGCGCGTGCCACTAGGCAGCAGGCAATTACCCAAGAGCATTCTGGAAATTACTTTATTGGGAGACGCATGTATAAAACCGATTATAAAATGTGGGGCTGGATCAGAAAGCCAGGACAACAGTGGAATACCGCCCAATTAGTCATGCTGAATGAACATAAGTGCCTTGCGCCAGATCGTCAGCAGAATAAGCTCGGGAGTGATCATAATTATGAATATCATCTCGACGGTTATTTTTCTGGTCAACAGGTATATGAACCGGCAAGTGACACCTTTTATCCGGAATTCATTTTGTTAAAAGCCACTGTCCTTTCCAAGTCTCCCACAAATATCTATCGATATAAGGAAGAACTGGATCCCAAATACCGTTTGCTCACCCCCCCTTTAGGTTAACAAGGATTTATAGGGGGGGAGTGTCACCAAACTTATAGTACCACCACAGTGTTTATCCGGTACCGTGTGGGCCTTGATTTTCGTCAAGCATTTCTATACACGTTCTGTGATGCGTATTTCGCTGAGAGTTTTTGCGATTGCATGGCTCTTTTTGGGAGGAGATGGAGCGATTGGGAGCTGTGAGAATGCTATTCCTCAAGAGAGTTCAGAGGTTAAAAATCAGGTGATATTGGCTCATGAGTTGAGCGATGCCTTTACACAGGTTTATGAAAAGCTTGCGCCTGCGGTTGTAGTAATTGAAGCTCCTCCGGCACTTGCATTTCTGCAAACTCCGGTGGGACAATCGACTCGTAGTATGAGTCAGGGATCTGGCTTCCTAATTTCATCCGATGGATTTTTGCTCACAAATTATCATCTGATTCAAGGGGCTAACGAATCGGCTATTCGTATCACATTGCAAGATGGGCGTCGGTTTTCCGCAAAAATTGTGGGAACGGATGAATACTCGGACGTTGCCGTCCTCAAAATTTCTGCTTCTCATCTACCCATTGTGGAATTTGCCGATAGCGATAAAGTGCGCATCGGACAGTTCGCATTTACACTGGGCGCCCCTTATGATCTGCCAGGTACCTTCACTTTTGGCATTGTGAGTGGACTCCATCGATCGAATCTTACCGAAGTGACTGGTAGTGATAACTACATTCAAACGAATGCCGAGCTGTATCCCGGAAGTAGCGGAGGTCCCTTGGCAGATATTGATGGAAAGGTCATTGGCATCAACACTCTTTTCAGCACGATAAACCGTGGCCTGTCTTTTGCTGTTCCGATTAATGAAGCCCGTTCCGTAGCTCAACAACTGATGATCCGAGGCCATGTGAGTCGCCCGTGGCTAGGTATTGAAATCCAATCACTTTCAGATGATCCCACCCTGCTGGCCACCTTCCCCCAAGTCCCCGAGGGTGTCTTGATTCGAACGATTCGCCTGAAAACCCCTGCTGCAGAAAGTGAGCTTCGGCCTGGCGATATTATCCTAGCGGTAGACAACCATGCTGTTCGACGAGCCGCCGAAGTCCGCAAACGAGTCCTTGCTCGCGGTATTGGAGAGTCGATTCGCCTCCGGATTTGGAGCAATGGAAAGACAAAAACTATTTCAATAAAGACCGTCGAACAACCCACCCCTCCATTGCCTCATCGCTCTGAGCCTGCGCCCTCACCTCAGCGGATTTCACCCACCCTGGAAATCATCGGGCTCCAAACGCAATCATTGAACGATGCTCTGGCTCGTACGTTTGGAGTGACGGCTTCCAAAGGAGTGGTGGTGACCCATGTGGAAGAAAAAAGCGCAGCTGAAGTAGCAGGCATCGTGGTGGGGGATGTGATTCAAGAAGTAGGTTCCATTTTGGTCAATAATCAAACGGATTTCCTGCAAGCAATTCAGTCCGTGGACCTGCATGCGGGGGTATTGGCATCTATCGATAGGCAGGGACAGCGCACCATTGCGATCCTCAGACGATAAAGAGAATAATGCCTTGTTTTTTCTCGAAGAGGACCAGAAAAAAAGGGATGTCCAAACTCGATGAAATGGTGCTGGTGGTTCGCAGAAGCCTTTTTGACCACTTGGGCGCATTCCAGGGCATTCGGGTGGATATCGACAAATACCTACCGGAATTCCTTTCTCGTAAAAATAATTTTTTCTTGCGCCGCGGCAATGCTGAAACAGATCCCGCTTACAAGCAGTTGATTCCATACGCAGTATTTACCTGGCAAGACAAACTACTGCATTATACACGTGGAGCCCACTCTGGGGAGAAGCGTCTGGTTTCTCTGGGATCCATAGGCATTGGAGGTCATATCAATGATTCGGATGAAGAACTTTTTGCCTTCGACAAGGATGCCTATCGCTCGGCTGTTCATCGGGAAATCCGCGAAGAAATCCATCTGGAAGGTGGTTTTAAAGACCGCATTGTGGGTCTCATCAATGATGATTCCAACGAAGTAGGACGCGTTCATCTGGGCGTGATACATCTCGTCGAACTAGAATCTCCTCAAGTCCGGTCTGCTGAATCTGCCTTACGTCAGCTAGAATTTCTTTCACTCGATGAGCTCCAAAATCGCATCACGGCTTTGGAAACGTGGTCGCAATTAGTGGTGACGCATTGGAAGGAACTCAGTTCGTAGCCACCACGGAAAAAAGCCCATGCCTCGCGCTGCCTGCTCTCGTACTTTGACGACACTCCCTAAAAGCAGAAAAACTTCTGGCAACGCCCCCGCTATAGGCTTTTTGGACTGGCTCTAACTTTCCCGGACTCCTAATAATTCGACATTGCGAATGTCCAGTCCCAACACCTTTTCCGCCACCCGCAAGAAGCCTTCCGTAGCATCAGTCAAGGCGACTCGTAAATTTCCGTCTGCTCTCTGATTGATCTTTTTCTTTTTTAGCAAGGCATCCTGCACAGCTAAAGCACAATTCTGTGCCGAATCCACTAAAGTAACTTTTGCGCCCACTACTCGTGCAATTGCCTCGCGTAATAGAGGGTAATGAGTACAGCCAAGCACTAATGTATCGATATCTTTTTGCAATAAGGATTCCAAATAGCGTTGGAGCGTCAAATCTGTCACTTCATCTCTGAACATGCCTTCTTCAATCAAAGGGACCAAGAGCGGGCATGCCCTGCTAAAGACTTGTGCTTCCGCGCACATCGCTTGAATTGCCTGATCATAAGCTTTGCTCGCTATGGTCGCTCTAGTGCCGATCACTCCAATTCGCTTGTTACGCGATACGGCGATCGCAGCAGCAGCTCCTGGTTGGATCACTCCCAATACGGGTACGGAAAACTGGTCGCGTAAATACGTCAATGCCAAAGCAGACGAAGTATTGCAGGCCACAACGAGCATCTTTGCGTTCTCCGCCAGCAGCAATTTGCTAATTTCCGTGCTATATCGCTCAATAGTGGTTTTGCTCTTTCCCCCATAGGGAACACGAGCAGTATCGCCTACATAAAAAATGCTTTCGTTCGGTAACAGACGGCGGAGAGCTGCGACCACAGTCAATCCGCCAATTCCCGAATCAAAGACTCCAATTGGTCCTCCATCAGGATCAGAGCTTCTTGTCTGTACATCCAAACCCATTTGAAATGGGGTATTTCGTACTCGGAAGCTTGTAAAGCCTCGGTTTCAAAATTTCGGCGCTGGAGACGGCAACAGACCGAGTAAATGAGGATCTAGGTCCGGAGCTATGATTCTCAGCAAGGAGTGATGATCCTGCAGCGAAAATGATGGCAACGAGGAAGAGATTCTAGGAGGCGATGGTCTTTTTTTGACTGCTTGACGATAATGATCTACTCCCTGAGCAATTCCATTTGCCAGTTGTTCACGATAATAAGGAGATGCTATTTTTCGAACATCTCCGGCGTCGCTTAAGAATCCTCCCTCTACAAGAACGCCCGGTACGTGCAGTTCGCGAATTACGGCGTACCGTGCCCGCTTGATGCCGCGATCAGGTACATCGAGTGCGCGTACCACCGCTGTATGGATGGCCGTTGCCAATGCAATATTTTGGGGATCTTGTTGTTGTCCTGGACAGGGCTTAAAATCACGATTGCTCACAAATTCTTCATCCATCGATGGCACTCCCAAGGGTGCCACGCAATAAGTTTCCACGCCTCGCGCCACTGAAGAATGGCTTTGGTTAAAATGTACGCTGACGAAGATGCTGTTTGGTATGTGATTGGCTATGGCGGCTCTTTTCTCCAAGGGAACAAATGTATCGCTCACTCGTGTCAATCGTACCTGATAGCCTCGTTCTTTCAATAATCGAGCAGCCCGCCGCACGATATCCAAGGTAAATCCCTTTTCGGCTCCATAGAGGCAGTTTGCTCCGCTATCATATCCTCCATGTCCGGGATCTAAGACCACTGTCGTTACCGCTTTCGGGTTTTGAATCTTCTGCGGACGAAGTACTGGTTCCACAATTTTAAGAAGATCTAGCGAAGTCAAATAGAACCTGGATCCCTCCACCCTTACCGGAAAACACAGAATATATTTTACGTCGTTGATAAAGAGTTCACGGGAATCACGTTGGCCTCTGAGAGCGCAATTGGGCGAAATAAGAGCAAATGAGCGCCCATTACCGGGTTGAAGAGAAAGGCTATAAAAATTTGCCATATCTTCCAGAGAAACATAGCGACGTCCTTCCCTCCAAATGGGATGCCAATTCGCTTCCAAGTCCCTGCTACACATCAAAAAAACGAGCGAAAATAACAAAAGCCGGCGGAGACTTTTGTAAGGCGCTCGAAGGGCACATGGCCATTGAGTTCCGCAGGAGGTCATAAAATCATCTCCTGCTTTTCCCGTTATAGCGGAATTCCGCTATAATAGAAAAGCAAGGCGAAGAAAATCTTACAGGATGCAGATCTCTTCCTACAAGCGGTTTTGACGGATAGCTTGTATGTGTGGATGCTTCTTTTTATTCTCGCCGTTCACACTGGGCCAACATGATTGGCCCACAAGCCACGCGCTCTTCTAATGTCCGAAATACCTAAAGCTTATGAATCCGCTACCGTTGAAAAAAAATGGTATGCCGCATGGCTGCAAGCCAATTGTTTTCAAGCGGATCCGACTTCTTCCAAGCCACCTTTTTCCATCGTTATTCCACCTCCCAATGTCACCGGAGTCCTCCATCTCGGTCATGTTTTAAACAATACCATGCAAGACGCCCTCTGCCGACGGGCTCGAATGCTCGGCTATGAAGTGCTTTGGTTACCAGGTACAGACCATGCGGGCATAGCTACTCAGACCATGGTGGAACGTCATCTGCGTAAAACTCAAGGAGTGGGACGCAGGGATATCGGGCGCGAAAAGTTTCTTGAAGCCGTTTGGGAATGGAAGGAAAAACACGGCGGCATCATCATTCAACAATTAAAACGTTTGGGATGCTCGTGTGATTGGTCCAGGGAACGGTTTACTATGGATCCGGATTACTCTCGAGTAGTCCGCAAAACTTTTGTGGACCTTTACCGAGAAGGGTTGATTTACCGAGGTAAACGCATGGTAAACTGGTGTCCTACTTCGCTCACCGCTCTCTCTGATGAAGAGGTGGTGATGAAGCCAAGCAAAGGGTTTCTTTACACTATGCGTTACGAAGTAGTCGAACGCCCGGGCAAATTTCTTGAGATTGCGACCACCCGTCCGGAAACTCTGATGGGAGATACCGCTATCGCTGTCCATCCTGAAGATCCTCGCTATAGTGACCTCGTGGGCCTCCATGCTTGGCGTCCCTTTCCTCGCGCCTCAATTCCTATTGTCGCAGATAGTCACATTGACAAAACCTTCGGTACCGGTGTGCTCAAAGTCACCCCGGCACATGACAAGGCTGACTTTGAAATCGGCCAACGGCACCATCTGGAAACCATCGACATCCTCCATCCGGATGGGAAAATCAATTGTCCGGAAGTGCCCAGGTTGAACGGACTGGATCGTTTTCGAGCTCGAGAGGAGTCCGTGAAGATGCTGGAAGAATCGGAACTTCTCATAAAAACCGAACCTTACGAAAATCACATCGGTTACAGCGAGCGAGCGGACGTTCCCATCGAGACTCGCCTCTCCGAACAGTGGTTCCTTCGCTATTCCGCTGTCCAAGAATCAACCGACGCTGTTCGTAACGGTGCCATTCACATTTTCCCCTCGCGCTGGATTAAGGTATACGAACACTGGATGGAGAATCTCCAAGACTGGTGTATCAGCCGCCAGCTTTGGTGGGGACATCGCATTCCCGCATGGTACCGGAAAGACGGTAAAATTCATGTAGATCTCACACCTCCTGCCGATTCCGAAAATTGGGAACAAGATCCCGATGTTTTGGATACCTGGTTCAGTTCATGGCTCTGGCCATTCGCTACGATGGACACAACCACGCGCTCCAAATTCTATCCGACTACTGTTCTCAGTACCGGATTTGATATCCTGTTTTTCTGGGTGGCACGCATGATCATGGCTGGTTACCAATTCACTGAAGACAAGCCTTTCTCCAACGTCATCATCCATAATCTCGTTCGCGATTCCAAAGGACGCAAAATGTCCAAAACCCTTGGCAATTCGCCAGATCCTCTTCAACTGATTGATAAATACGGAGCGGACGGACTACGACTCGGCCTCTTACGTATTGCGCCGAGTGGACAGGATATTCGCTTCGATGAGAAGCAAGTCGAAGAAGGTCGGAATTTTGCCAATAAACTCTGGAATGCCACTCGTTTCCGACAGATGCAAGGGCCTTCCTATGGTTTTCAACCGTTTCATGATCTCCAACCACTTTTTCCGGATATTTGCATCGCCATAGTGGAAAAATTCGATCGTCTTCACCACCGCATCACAGCTGCTTGGCAAGAGTTTCGTTTCCATGAAGTTGCCAATGCCCTCTATGACTTTTTTTGGAGCGATTATTGCGACCAATTTGTTGAGGCCGCCAAATCTCATCTTCAACAAAAAGACACTCCCTCTCACCGTGAGGCGATTTTGCGTACCATGGATCACATACTTTCCGGCATTCTGTGTCTTCTTCACCCTCTCATGCCCCACATCACGGAAGAACTTTGGAATTTGCTGGGCTTTGGCCAATCCGAAACAAGTTTTCTGCTATTTGCCACTCCGCCATCCGAAAATTCTCTTCCACATCTAAGTGAAGAAAAAAAGGATCATATCCTCAATGCGGTCGAAACACTCTATAAAAGTGTCCACATCGTTCGCAATCTCCGTGCGGAATTTAAGATACCATCCAATAAATTTTCGCCAATGTGTATCCGCCCCGCTGTTTCCTGGGATTCGGCTGATCAAATTGCATTTGGCGCATTAGTAAAAGCGGAAAAAATAGAGTCTCTTTCTCTGGCCCCCAAAGGATCTGCTGGCGTAGTAACTGCCCTGGGAGAATTTTTCATTCCTCTGGAAGGTCTGGTGGATATTGATTCCGAACGTCGACGCATTACTGGCGAAATCAGTAAAGTCGAATCTGAAATTGCCAAGGTAGAAGCCAAGCTCAACAATAAATCGTTTGTTTCCAATGCTCCCGAAGCTGTAGTGGCGGAACATCGGGAGAGAGAAGCGGCATGGAGAAAAAAATTAGAAATCCTCGGAGGATATCTCACTTCCATGGAATAATGCGTCACTAAAATGAGTGTTCCCTCTGCCCGGAAACTGGGCTTTCTTTAAGGAAAGCATTTCTTTATCCATTCGGTTCTTGAGGGTAATTCACAGCTTTTTTTAAGCTGTAGGGTCTATGAATCTTTCCGCCAGCATATCGGATTCTCTCTACGTCTTCATTATGGCCGGAGGAAGTGGTGAACGGTTTTGGCCAATGAGTCGAAATCAGCTCCCAAAGCACCTTCTCCGTCTTTTCGGAAAACGTACCTTACTGGAAGAAACCATCGATCGCATAAAAGACGTAGTTTCCATGGAACGTATCTTTATTCTTACTAACCAAACCCAAATCGAAGCGCTCCGAAAACAACTCCCCCTTTTTGCAGTGGATCATATCATTGTGGAACCCGCTAAAAGAGATACCGGTCCTGCGGCGGCTCTCGCCACTGCTATGGCCCGGGCTCAACAGCCCAATGCCATTGTTGCACTGCTTCCTGCAGATGCCATGATTCGGGATGTCGCGACCTTTCGCCGTCAGATGAATGATGCCATCGCAACTGCCGCTAGACAGCCGTGTCTCGTTACTATCTCCATTACCCCCACCTATCCGGCAACTGGTTTTGGATATCTCGAACTTGGTGCTAAACTTTATGATGCCTCAAACGGCTCGGCCGTTTATCAAGTTCTGCATTTCGTTGAAAAACCTGACAAGAAAACCGCCCAAACCTATCTCCAGCAAGGAAAATTTGGCTGGAATGCCGGCATGTTTGTGTGGCAAGCGGAATATTTCTTACAAGAATGCTCAAAACTCTCCCCTCCTCTTGCTGACTTCATCCGCGCATTTCCCACCGGTGATCCCACCGCTTACATCTTGGAATACTTCCCTCATCTGCCAAAAAATTCCGTAGACTTTGCCATCATGGAAAATGCC
The DNA here is from genome assembly GCA_023269545.1 of Verrucomicrobiota bacterium. Lineage (GTDB taxonomy): Bacteria > Verrucomicrobiota > Verrucomicrobiia > Chthoniobacterales > Xiphinematobacteraceae > Xiphinematobacter. The sequence continues at coordinate 33,509 of JAHFTB010000020.1, forward strand.
TCGCATGTTGTGGCTCTTCGTTCCCAATTTGACTGGGACGATGTCGGATCATGGACTGCTTTGCCCACCCATCTGGGTTGTGACAGCGACAACAACTGCATTCGCGGTTCCACTGTTCTAGTGGATTCTAAAAACAATATTGTCGTTGCCAATCAACGAACTGTCGTTCTTTGCGGTATTCAAGACCTCGTTGTAGTAGAAACATCCGACGCTGTTCTCATCGGCCATCGGGATGCCCTCCAAAATATCAAAAAAATTCACCCTCTCCTCCCCGAGGAGCTGCATTAAGCATCATCGAATTCTCGTGCGGCAATAGGTATCAATCACCTACTTTTACACTTATTATTTCTCCCATTTATCCAACAATTTAATTAAATAGCTTATCTTTAAATACCATTCCAAAATTTTTATACTTTCCCCATGTCTGTTCGCAATTTTACAGCCACTTTGCCTTTTCCCTCAGATGTCAATTTCAACACAAATGCGTCATTTTGGCTGATGGCACCAGGAGAAATGATGAGCCTGATTTATTTTCTCCAGAATTTAAAACCTAAAATAGCCATAGAAATTGGAACACACCTTGGAGGAAGTTTGCAAGTTCTTTCCCATTTTTCTTCAAAGGTATATTCTTTAGATATTGATCCGAAAGTCCCTCAACAACTAGCTGGAAAATACTCTAATGTCGAGTATCTCATTGGAGATTCTTCCAAAACTCTGCCTATACTGCTAGAAAAATTACAGAAAGAAAACGCAGAAGTGAGTTTCATTTTGATAGATGGAGATCACGAAACTGAAGCGGTGAAAAAAGATATTGAAGCCATTCTTCAATTTAAACCTATAGTTCCCTTATATATTCTTATGCATGATAGCTTTCTTCCTTCCTGTCGTGTAGGAATCATGTCTGCTAACTGGAATAGCTGCCCTTACGTTCATGTATTAGAATTAGATTACGTTCCAGGAAGGCTTGTATCTCATATGATACTTATAACCGGAATGGCTATAGCGATTTCCCTGCCCTATCCCAGGCAACATTCACTCCAAATGACTGCATCGGCTCATTCTATGTTTTGCACACTCGTGAAAAATATGCTATCCAAGGCTAATTCTATTAAAGCAGAGGAAGTATAATTCATGACTCCTATAAATACTATCACTGCATTTTTTCCCTCTGAGATCAATTTCAATACGGATCCTGGATTTTGGAATATGATGCCTGTGGAACAAATGGCATTGATTTATTTTCTCCAGAATTTAAAACCTAAAGTATCCATAGAAATTGGGACGCAATTTGGAGGGAGCTTACAGGTGCTCTCCCACTTTTCATCCAAAGTATATGCTTTGGATATTGATCCGGAAGTTCCACTGCGCTTGAAAGGAAAATACTCCAATGTCGAATATCTTGTTGGAGATTCGTTTCAAACTCTGCCTGTATTGCTGGAAAATTTGCAGAAAGAGAACGCAGAGATAGGTTTTATTTTATTGGATGGAAATTGCAGCACGGAAGCAGTCAAAAAAGACATTGCATCCATTCTCAAAATTAAGCCAATCGGTCCCCTATATATTCTGATACATAACAGTTTTTATCCTCCCTGCCGTATTGGAATTTGCTCTGTCAACTGGAGTAGTTGTCCTTATGCTCATGCATTAGAGTTAGACTACATTATGGGAGGCATGTCTCTTTTTGGCGGACCACTGATGGGAGCAGGAATAGCAATGGCTATCCTTTTACCTTCTCCCAGAGAACATAACTTGCAAGCAAGCGCATGGGGGGAGCCCACATTGAGCGAACTTCTTTATAGTTTCGCAGCGGCAGCTCCTTAATGGCTTCGGTATTTTTCCTCTCATTGATATCGATTTCGTGATGCCATGAACTTATACGATGAAAAGATCCATATCGGGCAATGCACTAAGAACTTGCTCATAAAGGGTGGGAGAGAAGTATTCCCAAAAATGCTTCTTACCGGTCCGTCCTAATACCATGTGAGTAATTCCATACTCACGAGCAAATGTAACGAGAGCTTGAGATACGTTCTTATGCCTGAGGGAAATCACTAATCCTCCCATTTTTTGTGCGGTTTCCAGTGTATCTGCGATCTGCCGCTGTGCTGCCGCATCCATACGAACAACAGATTCTTGAGGAGTTCGCACATAAACAGCATACCAAGGCGCATTGAGCTGGACAGCCAGTCGAGCCGTTTTTCGTAATAAACGTTCCGGACGGGGCCCCAAGCTGCTAATCGCTACCATGACTTGCCCCAATACATTCACTTGTGTTTCCTGATCTTGCTTTTTTTTCCTTTGCTGACGGTTAAGAAAATTAGCCGTCTCAGTAAAAGTCATCTCTCGCAACCAAGTCAGATTTTTATGTGAAAAAAAATTTTCCAAGGCGGTCTCAATACGTTCCTTAGGATAAATTTTTCCGCCATTGAGCCGCTCTTGCAAATCTTCAGCGGGCAAATCAATATTTACGATTTGATCCGCATCAGCGATTATCTCATCCGGAATGCGCTCTTTGACACGAACTCCGGTGGCCTCCTCAACAAAATTATAGAGCGATTCAAAATGCTGGATATTAACAGTCGTAATGACATGGATACCAGCTTCCAGGAGTTCCTTGACATCCTCATACCGTTTCGGGTTCTTACTATCCGGCACATTCGTATGCGCCAATTCGTCTACCAGTGCCACTGTAGGCTTTCTCCGGATCACAGCTGAAATATCCATCTCGCGGAGGGTGATTCCATGATAAGAAGTCAAACGCTGTGGAATGATTTCAAGATTCCCAATTTGAGAGGTTGTTTCTGGTCGATCATGTGGTTCGACATAACCAACGACCACGTCGATCCCCTGTTCCTTCAGACGGTGTCCCTCTCTCAGCATCGCATAGGTCTTACCGACACCGGCACAGGGACCTAAATAGATTTTTAATTTCCCCAGCCGTTGCCGCCGAATAATAGAGAGAAAATCCTCCGCATTGGGCCTGACACTGGAAATTTCCGCATTCATCCTTTTCGATGAGTGTTACGTTGATAATTTTTAATCCGTTTATTTTTTACATACAATTGCGGAAATTCCTTCTTATCTTTATAAAAATAGCAAATCTCGATGAGCATCGGCCAAATCCGAAGCGACGAGCGAATGACACTTACCACATCATCTACAATACGAGTGACGTTTTGCTGAAAAAAATCTGGCTCGAAACCGTAAAATGAGCGGCTCAAACCTTCGGCAAATAGCAAAAGGGATTCCTTCCGATGTGGGTCGGAAGCAGTATTGGCAGCATTTAACACTTGTTTATGAACTGTCGTAATCTTTTGTAGAATTTCTTCCGTATCCTGAAGGGTAATTTCACCCGTATAACCAAAGTCAATCGAAAGGTCATCAATTTTATCGAGACTCGCTTTGATTTTCTTTTTTAGAAGAATGCAGATTTCCTCATTAAAAACATCCATAGCCAGTGGATTCCGCATATAATTATTTTTAATATGCGTTTGCACCGCATCGATGTGAGCGGAGGCAATACCCGGTTGCTGTATCCACAGCCTATAAATAAAATCCTCAAACCGAAGGCGCGTCGGGAAAAACGGAGGCAGGCCTAATCGATTATCATAGCCGGCCACTCCGCAATCGATCCGCCAATTTTTTTTCGTCACTACCGGACGAAAGTTAACTAGCACATAGAGATCTCTAAAATCATGCAAATTCTCCTGATGTTGGGATTCATCATTCAAATACATGTGGACGAAATCCAGCGCATCAATGTCGTTGGTCCCAGTGCGAAAAGTTTGAGCAATCTTGACTATATTGTTGCGAGACATAGCGCCATGGCGCAAGAGAAGCGAATTTTGCCTCGAAAAATCTGTGGAAACATTAGTTTCAAGGTCCATAGCCGTATCCATCACCAATTCGCCCGACTCATAATTACCCGGAAGCTCACCGGTTTTTTTACCTAGCACATCCTTAAAAGTGGTCAGAAGGTCAAAGGACTTTTTGTAAAAACCGTTTTCTCCCGACTTAAGAAGTTTTCCGCGGCTGATTTCGTCGGCTTGAAGAGATTCGGGGCTACTCTCAATGAGCCCGTATGGACGCATGTCGTCATCAGAGCTGACCATGTAAGCACCCAGTGTATACATGAGTGTGAAATTCCGATTGCCTCCATAGCTGGGACGGAAGAGATTGCGGACTAGCGATTCGAGGTTCCGATCTCGCAACTTACGATTAAGAAAACTGAGAAACTGCTCTTTTTCGTGAGGCCCCACATAGTATAGCTCATTAACTGTCCGCGTTTGCTCGAGTTGAGCATAATACTTTTTATGGTTTGCCAGACTGGAATCATCAAAGACAATCATCTTTACCGAGTGTCCATTGCTCCAAAAATGTTCATCATAAATCTCGATGGTTTCCGCTACATCCCGTAGTCGGTAGGTCGGGATGACAAAGATGGTTTCATGGGATTTCATAATCTCAAATTATAAATTATAACTGCATTTACGCACTTTTAAGCAAAAAAACATTTTCACCCACAAAGTTTCTCTTTTTTGCGTAATCACGACGGAGACACCGGCGCTGCGAGTACAGCCTCCAAACGCCTCCGGCGTTTAAATAGAACAGTTCGTGTGGATTAATGCGCAATCTTATCGAGTGCGAGATTTAGCTTGAGAACATTGACACTGGGTTCTCCAAGAATACCGAGGAAGGGCATAGTCGTAGCTTTTTTAATTTCCTCTTTTACTACTTGAATATCGAGATCCCGCGCTGTAGCAACTCGTTGGGCTTGCAGAAATGCATTCTTGAGACTGATATGAGGATCAAGACCGCTACCACTGCCTGTTACTGCATCGGCAGGGATGAGAACGTCTGTTGCCAACGCATTTTCGGTGCGATAAGTTTGAACACGAGTTTTTATAGCATCCATTAATTTTTGGGAAGTCGGCCCCAAATTGCTCCCTCCGGAGCTGGTAGCATCATAGCCATTCGCACCGGCGGCCGAAGGGCGCGGATGAAAATACTTCGGAAGAGTAAAGTTCTGTCCGATATATTCAGACCCCACAATTGCACCACTTTTTTCAATCAGACTTCCATTAGCCTGATGCGGAAAAAGCAGCTGAGCAAGACCCCAAATTACGACAGGATAGAATCCGCAAAGGACGATCGCAAATAATAATGTTGCGACGATTGCGGTATAAATGTCTTTGATGGTGATAGTTTTCATTAAGTATTTATATTAAGCGAGGTGCAGAGCCGCGACGATCATATCGATGGCTTTGATACCGATGAATGGAATGATAATACCGCCTACACCGTAGATCAGCAGATTACGTTCCAGGATTTTTGCAGCGCCCAGCGGACGGAATTTCACGCCTTTGAGCGCCAATGGAATCAGGAGAATAATAATAATCGCATTGAAGATAACCGCGCTCAGAATAGCACTTTGCGGCGAGGCAAGCTTCATAATATTTAACGGAGCAATCTGCGGGAAGGTGACCACTATCATTGCGGGAATAATCGCAAAATATTTCGCCACATCATTTGCGATGCTAAATGTTGTTAAAGCCCCACGAGTAATGAGGAGTTGTTTTCCAATTTCCACGATTTCAATGAGTTTTGTGGGATTAGAATCGAGATCCACCATGTTGCCGGCTTCTTTCGCAGCTTGAGTGCCGGTATTCATAGCCACCCCCACATCGGCCTGAGCGAGCGCAGGCGCATCGTTTGTGCCATCACCCGTCATGGCCACCATGCGTCCGCCGGCTTGTTCCCGACGAATCAGCGCAAGTTTGTCTTCTGGTTTTGCTTCGGCAAGGAAATCATCCACTCCGGCTTCTTTTGCGATAGCAGCGGCTGTAAGAGGATTATCTCCCGTAATCATCACAGTACGAATCCCCATTGCCCGGAAACGTTCAAAACGGGCGGCCAAACCACGCTTTACAATGTCCTTCAATTGAATCGTACCCAACACGCAATCTTGAGTGGCAACTACCAGGGCGGTACTGCCAAGCCTAGAAATCTCCTGAGCATCCTTTTCCACAGCTTCGGGAAGTTGTCCTCCCACGTATTGACGAATCGCATCTATGGAACCCTTACGATAACTGACTCCATTAAAGTCTAATCCGCTCATCCGTGTCTGCGCGCTAAAGGGAATAAACCGAGCGTCAGGCAACTCGTGCAATTCCTTAGTGTGCAAACCGTATCTTTCTTTAGCCAATGCCACGATACTGCGACCCTCTGGGGTTTCATCAGCAAGCGAGGCTAATTGAGCTGCTTCCGCAAGCACTTCCTTAGTAATATTCGGAGCGGGCGAGAAGTTGATAGCGTGTCGATTCCCCAGCGTAATCGTACCGGTTTTATCCAACATGAGGACATCCACGTCGCCTGCGGCTTCCACCGCACGTCCACTCATCGCAAGTACATTTTTCTGCACGAGTCGGTCTATACCCGCAATACCGATGGCGCTCAGCAGTCCCCCAATGGTTGTCGGAATCAGACAGACCAGCAAAGCGACGAGTACGGTGATCGAAAAATTAGCGCCGACATAGATGCCGAACGCTTTCATTGAAACAAGAACCACCAAGAAGATGACCGTAAGCGCGGAGAGCAATATTGTCAGCGCAATTTCGTTCGGTGTCTTCTGTCTCTTCGCACCTTCAACAAGTCCAATCATGCGATCCAAAAAGGTATCGCCCGGATTTGACGTAATGCGAATCTTAACAATATCCGATAGGACACGAGTTCCTCCCGTTACAGCACTGCGATCACCACCTGCTTCCCGTACCACAGGTGCGGATTCTCCTGTAATCGCCGATTCGTCAACGGTCGCGGCGCCTTCGATAATTTCACCATCACCGGGAATTAACTCCCCTGCGACTACGACAACGGTATCACCTTTACGCAAGACATCCGCCGCCACTTTTTCCGTCGTGTTCCCTTTGAGCCGATTTGCAAAGGTCTGCGTCCGAGCCTTACGTAGGGAATCTGCCTGGGCCTTACCTCTTCCCTCCGCCATGGCTTCCGCAAAATTCGCGAAAAGCACGGTAAACCAGAGCCAGAGCGTAATTTGGAATAAAAATCCAAAGGAAGCACCTTGTCCCCCTGTGAATATTAACACCGTAGTAATAGCGGCACCCACTTCAGTGACAAACATCACTGGGTTACGGATCATACGAACCGGATTGAGCTTTTTGAATGATTCGCCAATCGCAGGAACGATGATGGCGGGATCAAAAATAGAATAGACTTTAGCTGCCATAATAAGTTTTTAATGTATAACCAATTAATATTAGAATAGTTTTCCTGCATTCATGAGGAAGTGTTCCACAATAGGACCGAGAACGAGTGCAGGTACGAATGTGAGTGCTCCGATCAGGAGTACGGTTCCAACCAACAAGGAACTAAAGAGCGGTCCCGAAACCGAAAATGTGGCGGCGCTTTCCGCCACAAACTTTTTACGAGCAAGTGATCCGGCCAAGGCAATAATCGGAATGATCATGGCAAATCGGCCAAAAAGCATGCCAAAAGCAAGTGTGGTGTCATACCAAGGAGCATTGGCGCTCAACCCGGAGAAAGCACTTCCATTGTTTCCGGCAGCCGAGCTGTACGCATAAAGCATTTCGCTAAATCCATGCGGTCCTGAATTATTTGTCCCATCCGTCAACTTACCGGTTGCATCAGGCAAACCCATGGGACTGACACAACCCCAAGCTGTAAAGCCGAGAATTAGGAACGCGATGATAAGAATAGCGAACGAAGCCATCTTCATTTCATAAGGCTCGATCTTCTTCCCAAGATATTCCGGCGTACGGCCAACCATCAAGCCGGCCACAAACACAGCGATGATCACATAGACAAACATCCCATAGAGTCCCGCCCCAACTCCGCCAAAAATGGCTTCGCCAAGTTGGATATTAAGCAACGGAATCAGACCACCCAATGGGGTGAAAGAATCGTGCGCCGCATTTACGGCACCACAGGAAGCATCAGTCGTCACTGTCGCGAAGAGGGCGGAATTAAAGATGCCAAATCGGACTTCTTTTCCCTCCATATTGCCGTCGGCAGGATCCACGCCAAGAGCTGCAAAGTTGGGATTACCGACCGCTTCATAGTGCCAGCAAATCAGCAAGCCTCCGAGGAACAGGACGAACATCGCTGCCCAGACAGCCCAGCCATGCTTTTGGTTCCTGACCGTGCGACCTAGGTAATAGGTCAGCGCACTCGGAATCGCCAGAATCGATAGCATCTGCAAGAAATTTGCAAATGGCGTGGGATTTTCAAATGGATGAGCAGCATTAGCATTCGTATAACCACCGCCGTTTGTTCCAAGCATCTTAATCGCAATCTGTGAGGCCATCGGGCCGTTCACAATGCTCTGCGTATCCACTTTCTGATCGATCATCACAGGCTTGCCCTGCGCATCGTTCACCGGCTGACCCTGAGCGTCCACTTTGGCCACTTGTGCCGTAAATGGCTCAACTAAAGAAACCGAATCGTAGGTTTTAAAGTTTTGGATAACCCCCTGCGATACTAACACGAGGGCATAAGCCACGCATATGGGAAGCAGAAGGTAATAAGTGATGCGTGTTAAATCGACCCAGAAATTGCCGATCGTTTTTGCCGTATGCCGAGCAATGCCACGGACGAGAGCCGCGGCGATAGCGATCCCCACAGCAGCCGAGACAAAGTTGTGGAGAGTCAGCGCCACCATCTGCGAAAAATACGACATAGTGCTCTCGCCGCCGTAGCTTTGCCAATCGGTATTAGTTGTGAAACTGGCCGCTGTATTGAAAGCGAGGTGTTCACTCAACGCTCCGAATTTTTGCGGATTGAGAGGGAGTACGGCTTGTAAACGCAACAAGACGTAGGTGAAAAGCATTGATACGAGGCTAAATAATAGCATCGCTACCGCATAACGTTTCCAATCGTGCTCTTGTTTGGAATCCACACCAAAAATCCGATAGGTAAACCGTTCCAAGGGCTTGATAATAGGGTCGAGGAACGTCTTTCCATCGGCATCAAGCACACGGCATAGGTAGAGACCAAGAGGTTTGGTGATCGCCAGCAGCACACCGGCAAAGAGAATGAGCTGAATCCAGCCTGAAGTGTTCATAGTAATAATAAGTTAGAATTTCTCCGGGCGAATAATCGCGAAGATCAAATAAGCGATGAGAAGAAGGGCAATAATCCCGACAATGATATTTTCCATAAAATACGGCGATATTTATACTTTCTCACAGCCCCAGACGAATGCAATCATCAGGCCAAAAAAGACGAAGGTCACTAGGATATAACTGAGGTCAATCATAATAGAATCATTTGGTTTTTGTTTTTTACGGGTTAAAATAAGTAATGGTAAAAATTAAAATTATGTTTCTGGTGAAATGGATGGAAGGTCAACATAAAATTCCAATGCGGATCCCTCTTGACTAATCACTCCAATCGATCCGCCATGAGCGACAACGATTTCCTTGGCAATAGCTAATCCAAGTCCCGCCCCTTCGGATTCAGTGCCAGGGACGCGGAAGAAACGCTCGAAAATCCGAGATTGATATTGGGGTGCAATTCCTTCGCCTTGATGAATTACAGAGAAGCGCACTTTATCATCTCGCTTGCTAGCGGCAAGCATAATTTGCTCACCATACCGAATATGCTTTACGGCATTAGATAGCAGATTCGAGAAGACCTGAGAAATCTGTCGAATATCCACCCTGACGCTCGGGAGATCCGGTTCAATAGTAGTGAGCAATTTGGAACCTCGACATTCGACAAACGCATAAAAGTCCTTCCAAACCGTTCGAACCAGCGTTTCGGAATTTAGCTTTTCCAGACTGAAAAAGGCGCCGCCTGATTCGAATCTGCTTAAATCCAACCAATCATTGATCATGGCAAGCAAACGATCCGTATCTTCGCGTGCAGTGAGCAGGAGCTCGATTTGTTGAGAATTTAATGACCCTATTTTCTCTTCAAGCAACAAATACAACCCCATTCGTACACTACAAAGGGGAGTCTTCAGTTCGTGGCTCACGGTGGATACCAAGTTGTTTTTTACGTCATCAAGAAGCCGCAAGCGTGTGACATCTTGTAATATCACGGCTGCACCAAAAAGATGGCCACTTTCATCTCGAATACCGATGATACGGGGTAGGAAGAAAACCTCTTTTTCCTCCACTCTAATGATGATTGCCTTGTCAAAAGCGATAGGCAAATAGTCCGCTCCACCTCTGAGAAGTTGTTCCACGGGCTCCTGCATAGCTTGGGGAAGGTGTTTCCCCAGTTTTTGAAGAAGAGTGGCAGCCGCGGGGTTAGTAAAGTTGATTCGACATTCCGGCGAGAACACGATGATAGGGTCGGGAAATGCCGAAAATGTGATTTCCGTCATGTGCTGCGCTTGAAGCAGTTGGTCGGTCGTCGCCCGCCGATATGCCCGGAGCTGCGACGCCATTTTATTAAAAGCTTCAGCTAGTTGCCCCAGTTCGTCTTTCGAACTCACTGGCACCACTTGATCCAGCTCTCCTTCCCCCAACTTTTGTGAAACCAGTCTCAGTGATTCCATGGGTTGTAAAATTGCCCTTTGAAGTCGGATTGCAGACAAAACAGCCAGGGCAATGCCCACGATGCTCGCCAAGCCCATGGTTCGCATGGAATGAGCACTGAGTTCTCGCGTCTTATGATCCGCTTGCACCATGCTCTCTTGATTGAGGTGAATGATCTGCTGAGAAATATCTTTAATTGCGGTGAGAGCCGGCAATATCTCTTGGGAATACATGGATCGGCGGGCCGCAAGATCAGGAACTTTCCAAAAAGTTTTCATCTGTTCGAGAAACTTTTCATAAAGACGCGTAAGTTCCTGAACCAGTGCCGGTTCATTGGGAAGACTAATATTATGAGTCGCCGTCATGAGGCCCTCATGAAATATCCATACATTCTGATTATAGAGATGCAGCCCGATTTCCTGTTTTCCAAACAGGGAAAA
>JAHFTB010000021.1 GCA_023269545.1 Verrucomicrobiota bacterium
GAGAAACTTTTCATAAAGACGCGTAAGTTCCTGAATCAGTGCCGGTTCATTGGGAAGACTAATATTATGAGTCGCCGTCATGAGGCCCTCATGAAATATCCATACATTCTGATTATAGAGATGCAGCCCGATTTCCTGTTTTCCAAACAGGGAAAATAATAATCCGGCCTGCATTTTCTCCACAGATTCCTTCATTTGCTGCCCCGCCAGTACACTTCGAAAATTTTCCCGCAAAATAACGTCCACACTACTTCCCAGCTTTGCAAAAAGCAGGATTGCATAAATGCCAATGCCTACGATGAGAATGAAAATAGGGAAAAGTCCCCAAAAGATTCGTCGTCTCATTTCTTAGCTGTTACCACTTGCAGGCGACCAAGGGTATGTCCGCGGTTTTTCCGCTCCATTTACACATATGTCATTCTTTAAGCTAGAGCCATGCCATGTTTCCTAGGATCTTCAACATATACTGTAAATCAATAACTTATAAATTATTGAGAGGAGCCTCTTCCGGAAAAGCACCATGCGAAGATGCACGAAACAAGAATGGAACTCGTGCAAATTGCATGAAGAAGGATCCACCACATTTCCGGAATGAAAGCGTTCCCGCTAGCAACCGTATTTCCAGGGATTAATACCAGATCTTCTTCCTTTTTCGATAAAGAGTCGCAGGATCCACCTTCAAGATAGTCGCCGCTTCGTCCAGGGTCTTAGTATTATCGATCAATAGTCGAATATGTTCGGCTTCAATTTGATCCAAGCTAAATTTTCCTCCCAGGCGAATTTCCGATGCTGGTTGGATAGTTTCTATGAGATCCTCTTTTTCAATTTGATCAGAGTCGCTAAGAATGACAGCTCTTTCGATGACATTCCGTAATTCCCTTAAGTTGCCCGGCCATGCATAATTTTGCATTGCTTCCAAAGCTGCTGATGAAAAATTCCGAGCAGGCTTGCCAGCACGAGAAGCCAGAAAATGTAAATGCGAAAGCGCCAGTCGCTCAATATCACCGGAGCGTTCTCGAAGAGAGGGCAGTTTCACTGAGATCACATTTAATCGATAAAATAGGTCTTCGCGAAAGGTACCCTGTTGAATAGAAAGAGGAAGATTACGATGGGTGGCAGAAATAATCCTCACATCGGCCCGGCGTGACTTTGTTTCGCCAACTCGTTCATATTCCCGTTCTTGAAGAAGCCGTAATAATTTAGATTGGATCCCCAGAGGAAGTTCTCCGATTTCATCCAGGAAAAGCGTACCACCATCCGCTGCCTCCACCTTTCCCTTAGTATCCGTATGCGCACCAGTAAAGGATCCGCGAACGTGGCCAAATAGCTCGCTTTCTAATAATTCACGCGAAAGGCTGGGACAACTTATTGTAACAAAGGGTCCGGTCTGTCTCTTGCTACGTCGATGCAGGGCTCTTGCTAATACGCTCTTTCCCGTCCCACTTTCTCCAAGCAACAATACGTTGACGTCACTTTCAGCCGCTTTAAACGCCAGATCCAGCGCCTTTTGCATTGCGGAAGATCGGGTATAAAGAGGGGTTTCTGATTCTTCGGAAGCCACACGAAGTTCCAGTTCAGCCACTTGGCGTTGAAGTTTTTTTGTGCGCTCAATATGTACCAACACTCGCCGCACCTGATCCGGGGTCATCGGCTTGGACAAATAATCAAATGCTCCGCGTCGCATGGCTTCCACAGCTGTTTCCACGGAGGCATAGGCCGTAATCATCACGACTGTGGTGCCTGGCGAAACTCGTAGAATTTCCTGCAGAAGATCCAAAGCACTCTCCTGGCTCAGCTTGAGATCCAGCAAAACGACATCAAAGTTTTCTGCCCTCAGCTGTTCCAGAGCTGACGCCCCTGCTGTCGCCAGATACGGTTCATGGCCCATGGACTCCAAAGCAACTTGAAGTGTCCGGCGAATATTTTTCTCGTCATCGACAATCAGAATACGCACAGAATAAATTTACGCCATAAGATGTTCCTTGCGTCTATATAAAAAGTAATCTGTGAAAATCCCAGTTCCTGGACAGGCACCCATAAAAAGAACTCCGCATGGCAAAAAATGGCATCCCCCTCGAACAGGTGATACATATTGACTGATCTTATTAACGAATGCAGATTTACAAATTCAATGTCCCGAGCCGATGCTGTTTAATACGTCATCGGTTAAATATTCCCTAATTCCTTTAATAGGCAATCCCAAAAGCATGAATCATAGCTTCTAAGGCCCGCTTTTCAGATTCTTCCAAATTCTTTCTATTTAGTTGCAGGCAATCTTTTACACTCGTGCTTTTCTTCGAAGCTTCACTCGAAGCTTCCTGCATATTATTAGAATTCAGTTCTGTAAATAAACGTACGATAGTATCTTTCTTGAGTGAGACCTTGATTAGGTTAAATAGTTTATATTTTAAAGTGTTATCTATTTTTTCATTAAAATTTTCATTTTGCATATCCAAGGATCGCGTTTCTCGCTTAGTAATGGCATTGTTAATTAAAGAGTTTATTTTCCTTAAGAGAGTTATCACAAGCACCGCACCATACGAGATTGCAAAATATTCGGGAGTGAGAGTTGGCGCCATAGAAACTTCAAATAATGACATAGCTCCCAACACAATTCCTCCGCTCCCAGCTATAAAAGTTATTGCACTCACCACGCCGAAACTATTTCCGAGTGTTCCAAAAATTGGATTTTTAATAAAGACTCCTAGTGGACCAAAAATATTAGAGACCGTCCCAAAGAGAAAACCTGTAGTTGTACACAGCTTATAAGGTCGATCAGCATATGCCTTTTGCACTCTTTTTTTTGCAGCATCTTCTTTTGCATAGCTGCTAACAACCTCAGGCTGTTTAGTAGAGACAGGCGGTTTTTCAAATGACACATTAAATACAGAACCTCTCTGGTTCGCGAGTGGAATGGCAGAGATTGCTTTTGTGAAAGAAGTTCCCCCTGGATCACCAGAGGTCTCTGTCATTGCCACATTTTCTACATTCCCTTCGGATTGTGCAGTGATATCTCCACCATCATGCGAATTTAAATCAATAGGGCTCTGAGGGCTGGAAGCTTTTTGGAAACCAGGAGGTTTCTCATTATGTAACCTGCGAACCATTTTTTGCGGAAGAGGTTTCACAATAGCTCTAGGTCCTCAACAACATCCTGTGCAGATGGTATACAAGCACTTTGAGAAACCAGGTCCGAAGACTCTCTTCCGACGTGTTCTTTATTTTCCTCTGCTTTCTTAGAATCAACACATGCATGGTATCCTAGTGCTACACTCGACAATAACTGTATTGGAGCCGCTATCGCTCCCACGGCTGTTAGCCCATTGCTTGCCTGACCGATTGCAGCCAATATGTTACTCGCCAATGATACCCCCCCAACCACACTACCAACAGACAAGGCTGTTTCATGATTTGGGAGATTCTGCAACTGTTTTTCCTGAGTTGCCTCTGATGAAGAATCGGGAGCCTCTGATGCTTGTTGGCGCTGGAGTGTGCTTTCATTTGTGTACGTGATATTTTGATTCTGAGCCGAAGGAGAAGATGAATGGGAACTGACTACTCTTGGAACTTGCGCACCTCTTTGCTTATTTTCGATATTGAAAAAGGAACCCTCAGGTAAATCCCGTTGGAATCTTCGGACCTATTTTATCTGGCATGTTTCTCTGAAAAATTTAAATTACATCAATACCACGTATTGCATCCACTAGGCAATCGACCCGTAGATCTGATATCCTCCGCCTGCTCAGGAAGCGTATGCTTAACTCTCCAGCTTAAGCATTTTGCAGGCAGTTTGGACGGCTTTTTGCCGGGCCTGCAGGACGATTTTTTGTCGATATTTTCTCTCTGTCTCCGAATCATTATCAGTAGGGAGAAGCACTGCCTTCCGCTCTTCTTCCAGTACTACGCTCCACTGCTGTTTCAACAGTTGGAAAGCGCTGTGAAACAGTTCATCGGTTTTGGTTTCAGAGCGTGACTTCAGGTATTTCATTACCGTCTGATTGATTTGCAGAACGTTGTTCGAATCAGGCTCAAAGAGCACACCAAGTAAATATTCCACTGCATTCTGAGGATGAGATTTCAGCCATTTATCTTGGAGCTCTTTCAGTCGAACTTTTTCTGTTTCTGACCACTTCTCAATATTAGAGAGATTTTCTCGTTTCTCTGGCATAGATGATATACTATCGATTTCTTCCCTAAGCTTGTTCTTCTCCCGTTGCTTCTGGTTAAAGTTTTGAATGTCCCTTTGCAACTCCGCTTGTAATTTTTTTCCATCACGATGTTTTTTGACTGTCTTAAAGAGGGCGCGCCCTCCCCATATCGTCAGAGTCACTAAGAATATGATAGCTGGAACAACTCCAGCTGTGGCCGCACCACTTATCGAAATGCCAGCAATTAATAAAGCACCGGATACGAGTCCCCAAGTTCCTAAAACCCCGACAAAGCCGTAAATAGCGGCTAATACTTTTGAATTCCTTATTTGTTGCTTTAGGTGCTTTATTTTTAATCTATCTAAAGTTTTAAATAAATATTTTTCCTCCGCATCATTTGTCTGAATTAGATTTTTATTTTCCCCGATTACATTTTCAAGCCGAGTACGGAGCTTTAACCATTGCCATATATATAGGAAAAAACCGCCTACTCCTACAACAAATCCCAGGAACCCGCTGGCAACATTTAGCGCAATGGAGGAACTAAACGAAAGAAAAGCGATGATATTAGCGACTATGGATGCTATCGTTCGGTGAATATCCAACAGGTTGCGTGGTAAATTTATGCGCAGATTATGAATGGCTTTACGCACGTAATGGTCCTTGACTTTACAAGAACAGGCTTCGTTGGGTGCGGAATCATTGCGGCTTACCGAAGCGGTTTCGGCGAGCTCGCAATTCTTACGAGGTGCCAAAGGGATTTCCTGCGGAATATTTTTGCTGCAACCGGAACAAGAAGTTTCCGGATTTTCTTTCTTAAATTTCTTCGCTCCGCGGTATCGCTTTATATATCCCTTCATGTCAATTGAAGAACCGAGTATCACCCCTCCAATCCCCCCAACTATGTTCAATATCGCAACCGGAATATGAAGGCCCGGAACCATGCTCAATCCAATAGCAATTTCTCCT
The DNA here is from genome assembly GCA_023269545.1 of Verrucomicrobiota bacterium. GTDB lineage: Bacteria > Verrucomicrobiota > Verrucomicrobiia > Chthoniobacterales > Xiphinematobacteraceae > Xiphinematobacter. Next base: position 5,118 of record JAHFTB010000021.1, read on the forward strand.
GTAGTGGGTCCTGCTATGTCCGATATTTTCATTATGAGATGCTCCACGGAAATGGACGGATGAGGGTGTTCTATGATTGTCGTGAAATGAGGAGAGAGCCCACTCTCAGGAGGATTCTTTAGTGTTCTGAGACAAGTGCGTTCCGACTGCACAGATGCGTCTGCAAAAGGATTGGAGGAAGACTCCGAATTTTTCATGGAATGGATTTCACCGTATCCAGAGCTTTGTCCTCTTTTTAAAATTCCAGAGTCGATTTCAGCTATAGGCATAAAGCATATCTCCTGAACACCTTCAGTATCGCTTGAAAATGTCAGCAAATCAAAAAAACAATATACGTATATAACACCTACTCCTCGAGGGGAAAAAATACGCTACACAATAGGAATTTTCTACTCCCTTCGAAGGGCTTGTTGGACTTCAAACGAGTTGTTTATGATATCCAGGACACGTTGACCAGCCACCACTTTATCGCTGAAATAATCCAAATTACCGTCACGGCCGATAATAGCTATCCCGAATTGGTCAGACACACCATAGAGATTGGCTACTCGTGGCCCGTTAGAAACTAGGATATAAGGCACATTGGACGGCACACGTCCCGCAGAATTTTGAGTAAAGGCTATGAATGCTAACATGCGACCGGCGCTGAGAGCTTGATAAGATCCTTGAATTTCCTGAAGCTGGCTGCGAAATGTGCGGTTTTCCACATCGGGAGCTATGATAAGGATTACGGAGCGCCCCCTGACGTTTTGCAGTGTGGAGGTATTGCCTTGGGCATTTTTCCAGGAAAATCCGGGGGCAGGTCGTACCACATCCGCATGGAGACCCATAGGAATCAGGAGAGCCAGCAATGTTGTTTTTAGGAAAAATTTCACAGTCCGTTGAGTGCGCTTTTTATAGCAGAAAAAAATAAAATGAGCTGCCTTGTCGTTATTTTATCCCAGACTTTGTTCTAAAAAACTATCCGTATCTGCCCAGGAACTCATCAGATTTTCATCAATTCAGTTTCCTTGGTTCCCACTTGTTTCTCTACCTGTTCGATAAAACGGTTGGTGAGTTTTTGAATCTCGTCTTCCGCTGAATGGAGATCATCCTCCGTCAGCTTGCCCTCTTTTTCTAATTTCTTGGCAGTCTCCATTGCCTCACGACGACAACCGCGAATGCGCACACGGGACTCTTCGGCGATTTGCTTGACGGTCCGTGTCAGTTCTTTGCGTCGTTCTTCGGAAAGTTCCGGGATGGGAATACGAATCAATTTGCCGTCAACCGCTGGTGTAATACCGATTCGGGACTCATTGATGGCGCGTTCAATATTTCTCACGGTAGCGGCATCAAAAGGTTGAATCAAAAGCAATCGAGGTTCCGGTGCGGTGATGAGCGCCAACTGTTTGAGTTTCATGAGGGTCCCATAGGCATCCACATCGAGATTTTCCACCAGAGCGGGAGAGGCTTTTCCGGTGCGAATTGTGGCAAACTCATGAGACATATAGCCAAGGGATTTTTCCATCCCTTCTTCGGCTGCAAATAGTGTTTCTTCCAGGTTCATAGCTAAATATTTTTATTCAATAACTGACGTTACGTACTTTTAAGAGCTCTGGGAGCAAAAAAACATTTTAGCCTACAAGGTTTCTCTTTTTTGCGTCACCTCACTCAATAACTGACGTTACGTACTTTTAGGAGCTCTGGGAGCAAAAAAACCATTTTAGCCTACAAGGTTTCTCTTTTTTGCGTCACATCACTCAATAACTGACGTTACGCACTTTTAGGAGCTCTGGGAGCAAAAAAACCATTTTAGCCTACAAGGTTTCCCTTTTTTGCGTCACCTCACTCAATAAGATTCGGAAACGAGAGTACCAATAGATTCTCCCATGACTGCTTTGTAGATATTTCGGGTTTCGAACATATCAAAGACTATGATGGGAATACTATTGTCCATGCAAAGGCTAAAAGCGGTGGAATCCATTACGGCTAACCGACGCGAGAGTGCTTCTTGGTAAGTAATATTCGAAAAACGCTGAGCATGGGGGTGAGTGACGGGATCCGCATCATAGATACCATCCACCTTCGTCGCTTTCAAAATCACTTGTGCTCCGATTTCGTTGGCACGCAGCGCCGCGGCTGTATCTGTGGAAAAATAGGGGTTTCCAGTACCGGCAACAAAAATAACAATTCGCCCCCGTTCCAGGTGACGCATGGCACGTCGAAGAATAAAGGGCTCAGCCACATTGTTCATTTCAATGGCAGTTTGGAGACGCACTGTGCAGCCCATCTCTTCCAAGCCACTCATCAATGCCATGCCATTGATGACGGTGGCAAGCATGCCCATATAATCAGCGGTGACGCGATTCATACCTCGGTGACTGGCCGCCAGGCCACGCCAAATATTGCCTCCGCCCACCACGATGGCCACCTCTACTCCCAGATCTTGTACTTCTTTTACCTGACTGGCAATGTCCGTTACTATTTGCGGGGAAATGCTATCTTTACTTCCCCCTGCCCGGAGGGCTTCTCCGCTCAATTTAAGCACAACTCTACGATACTTGGGTGGGGCTGCCGTTCGACTCATTGTAAGCCCATCATAAAAGCGGCATCGCGACACCTTGCAAAGGGAAATTTCTGAGTCACTGCTTTACAGTTAGCCCAATAGAGTTCCTTTACAAACAGAATGGCCCCTGGCAAATTCCGCGGCTGACATGCGCTTGCGTCCTTCTAATTGTACTTTACGGAGGAGCAAACTGCCATCCGAAGTTTGAACATCGATGCCGTGTTCGCTCACGGACAAAATTTCTCCCGGAGTTCCCTGACTTTCGTTCTCCCTGGGCAGTGCTTCCAAAATGCGTAACCGCTGAGCGGAAACAGATTTTTCCCACCAGCAAAATGCTCCCGGCCATGGATGCATCGCGCGAATGCGGCGATCCAGAGCAGATGCCGATTCGTGCCAGTCAAGTAGGGCATCTTTTTTGGTGAGTTTGGGTGCGTACGTGACCAAGGTGGGATCTTGCGGAAGTCGCGGCACTTGTCCCTGCTCAAGAAGCTCCAAGGCTCGCATCAGAGCTTGTGGAGCAATTTGGGCTAGGCGATCATGAAGTTCTCCACCAGTTTCCCGGCCGGCGATGGAAAGCTGTTCCTTTAATAAAATGTCGCCGCTATCCAGTCCTTCGTCCATGTACATGACTGTGATTCCTGTTTCGGAATCTCCCGACAACAGGGCGGCATGGATGGGAGAGGCACCCCGGTGCCGAGGGAGAAGAGAAGCGTGCAGATTCAGACAAGCAACCCTTGGAAGCTGGAGAATGGCGGCGGGCAAAATTTGACCATAGGCCATGACAATAATTAAATCAGGCTCTAATTTTAAAACAGACTCAAGGTCTTTTCGTAATTTTTCTGGTTGGAAAACTGGAATGCTTCTTTCCAAGGCCAATGTTTTTAGTAAGGACGGACGCACTGCAAGATTCCTTCCGGCAGGACGATCGGGCTGTGTGACCACTGTCACTACTTCGTATTTTTCGGAATTGAGCAGGGCAGTCAGGGTAGGAATTCCGATTTCTCCCGTTCCCATGTATACAATTCTCACGCTTGAGGTGGCCTCGCCAATATCAAAGGGAAATGACTGCATCCTTTTCACGAACGATATATGTGATGATTTCCATCAATACTTGAATAGGAGCTTGTGTAGCATCGATGTTGACTATGAGTTCCGGAGGATAAAAATTTAAAAGAGGTTTGCACTGCTGTTCATAGGTTTCCAAACGGCGCCAAATGAGTTGTTCACTGGCATCGTCTAATCGGTTATCCTTGATCGCTCGCTTTTTCAAGCGAGCCACTAGTTTTTCCCGGATGGGACAAGACAAGTGAAATACCCTGCGGACGTCGATGAATTGTTGCATGAGCTCAGCCTGTCTGGGATTACGAGGAACGCCATCCAAGATCAGAAAGTCAATATCGGGTTTGAATTCATGTGCCTCAACGCTCTGTTGAATGCGCAAGCGCCAAAATTCAACGGTTAATTCATCCGGAACCAGTTCTCCTTTGCTGGAATACTTTACAAACTGCTGTCCCAGAGCGGTTCTTGTATCAATAGAACGGAAAACATCCCCACAGGCAAAAAAGAAAAATCGAGGGATTTTTCCGAGAATTTTCCCTTGGGTTCCTTTACCACTGCCGGGGGCGCCGAAAATGAGAAATGCACGATAGCGAGCTGACACCATATCAATATTTTTGTTGGTACCTGCTTATAGATTTTTCCTCTGCGAATGCAATATTCCAAAGCAGGTGAATGAATGAACCGATGGTATGAAATCATATGGCACTGAATAAAGAAGAAGCCGTGCGCGTTGGTGCGAAGAATGATGGCATGGAGTATATGGACCTCTCTTCTCTTGAGATTCCCCCGGAAATTTTCGGCCTTCTTCCCGCAAAATTTGCATGCCACTATCGAGCTTTGCCCCTCCAAATACGTGAGGGGCAGTTCATCGTCGCTATTTCAGATCCCAACAATCTCCCCTTCATCGACTCAGTAAGAGCACTTCTTGAAAAGGATGTGGAATTCGTCTGTGTGGATCCTGAGCAACTCGATAAGAAGCTCCTTCAATATTATGGGAACCAGCGGATTCCTCCCCCCGCCCAAAATCAGGAGATCAAGAAATGCGCTTCGGAGGAAGCGAAGGAAGAAGCTCCTTTAGTCAAAATACTCACCGGCTTACTTTTGGAAGCCTACGAGCGCCGTGCAAGTGATGTCCATCTCGAACCCATGACGGATCGTTTTCGAGTTCGATTTCGAATTGACGGAATGCTTCAGGAAATACGGAATCTGCCCTCCACACTTCAGACGGCAGTGATCAGTCGTCTCAAAATTATGAGCGGCTCCATGAGTATTACGGAAAAGCGTCTTCCACAAGATGGGCGCATTAAATTTCAGGTGCAAAACGACGGAAAATCTATCGATCTCCGTGTATCTACCATCCCCACCATACATGGAGAAAGCGCCGTCATCCGCCTTTTAGACAAATCTTCATTGGCACTCGGCCTTTCTGAACTCGGTTTTCTGAGCAACGACCAAGCTCAGTTTGAAAATCTGATCCATTCCCCAAACGGTATGATTCTGATCACGGGGCCTACAGGGTCCGGTAAGACTACTACATTGTATGCTTGTCTGAATTCTATCAACGGGCCGGATCGCAAACTTATTACTGTTGAGGATCCGATCGAATATCAAATTCCCGGAATCAATCAGGTCCAGGTCAATTTGGAAATTGGCATGACTTTTCCAGCAGCTTTACGCTCAATTTTGCGACAGGCTCCCAATATTTTGATGATAGGAGAAATTCGCGATTATGAAACGGCTCATATCGCGATTCATGCAAGTCTCACGGGCCATCTCATTTTTTCCACCTTACATACGAATGATGCCACCAGTGCTATTGCACGTTTGATGGATATTGGGATCCCTCCCTTCCTCATTTCCGCTTCGGTGAAGGCAGTCATCGCACAGCGTTTGATACGGCGCCTCTGCCCTGACTGTAAGAAACCTTCGAAGCTCTCCGAATATGAATGTCGCCTGTTAAATATCGAGCCTGATCCCCGCGCCCCTCTTAATCAGTCCATGATGGCTGTGGGCTGTAATGCTTGTCATGGAAAGGGATACAAAGGTCGTATGGGAATTTTCGAAATCTTTATATTGAATGATGAGGCACGTCATCTGATCAATCAATCCTCGTCTTCGTTTCAACTGCGTCTCCATGCGCGCCGATTAGGCATGCAGGTCTTGGCTGAAGATGGTGTCCTTAAGATTTTAGCTGGGCTGACAACGGCTCAAGAGGTAATCGCAACCACCATGAGGGAAAATTAGTTCTGCCCAGGAACCGGGCTTTCTTGAAAAAAAATTCACAACTTTTTTAAACAGTGGACTCTATTATGGATCCCAAACAAATCACTGACTTACTCGTTCAAGGCGGAAGTCTTTCTGCTCAAGTGGCGCAAAATTTAGTTGCGGATGCCCGGTTAAATTCCCGACGAATCGACTCTCTTATTATTGAACAACAACTTCTCACTCAAGAAGGATTTTACCACGCTCTTTCTGAGGGACTAGGTATTGATTATTATGATATTCTCAACTTTCAGCCGACCGTGGAAACGCTGCAACTCATCCCCCTCAGATTGGTTCGACAGCATGGCATTCTGCCTCTCTTTACTACTGGGGGTACGGTTTTCATAGCTCTGATCGATCCGTTCAATTCCGAGGCATGGGACAGTCTTCGGTTTGTTTTGGGCAGCAATTTTCAACAAGTTCTCGCTGATGTGGACCGCGTCCGTTCTTTGATTCATTCTTGCTATAGTACGGAGACAGAGGTGTCCGCTGACAAGATTTCCCCTCCGAAAAAAACAAAATATTTTGATTCTACAACGACTCCGACCACCGAACCGATCACCCAATTTGTCGACCTCATTTTAGAGAAAGCCATTCAAAGTCGGGCGAGCGACATTCATCTCGAACCTTTCGAAGCGGAATTTAAAATTCGTTATCGAGTGGATGGCATGCTCTACGAAATGATTTCCCCTCCATTTCATTTAGCATCAGCCATTATTTCGTATATCAAGGTATTAGCACATTTAAATATCGCCGAGCATCGACTTCCCCAAGACGGACGCATTCAATATCTCATTAGCGGACGTCCTGTGGATTTACGTGTTTCCATTCTGCCCACCGCTTTTGGAGAAAGTACGGTTCTCCGTGTGTTAGATCGGAGTATGGTTCAGCTGGACCTGGAAATGCTCGGAATGCCGGATGAAATTTTCCGCTCTGTTATGGAAACTATTCAAAAGCCTAATGGTATTTTTATTATTACGGGCCCTACCGGATCCGGCAAGACTACCACCCTCTATTCTTGTCTGCGCAAAGTGAATACGGTAAACTCCAAATTGTTGACGGTGGAGGACCCGGTGGAGTATGAAATTGATGGCGTTCTCCAGGTGCCTGTCAATGAGAATATCGATCTGAGTTTTTCCAAGGTCCTCCGTGCTTTTCTTCGGCAGGACCCTGATTGCATCATGGTGGGAGAAATTCGGGATATGGAAACGGCTCAAATTGCCATTCAAGCTTCCCTCACCGGCCATCTCGTATTCACGACACTCCATACCAATGATACTATTGGTGCCATCACGCGACTAGAAAATTTGGGAATAGAACCTTTCTTAATTTCCGCCTCTCTCGAGGGCATTCTTGCCCAACGGTTAATTCGGCAACTTTGTCCACACTGTCGTGTGGAGTATCAGCCCGCCGAGACCACTCCGGCAGAGTATCGCAAGTCTTATTATGGGGCAGGTTGCGAAATTTGTAACCATACCGGTTATGTGGGACGCAAAGGAGTTTATGAATTTCTCACTATCACTCACCCCATTCGCGAGCTTATTAATCATCGTTCTTCGGAAATTCTTTTTCGAAAAAAAGCTCAGGAACTAGGCATGGTGACCTTAAGAGAACAAGGCCTGCGTTCTGTCTTCGCAGGAAATTCCAGCCTGGAAGAAATTATGAAATATACTTAGGGTTTCTTTAAACTCCATGAGTTGCATATTTTGAGCAATGGAAGAAGAGCGGGTATTAACGAGAAAAGAAATACTAGTGCAAAACATTCGCTCAGAGCGCTGAAGAGTGTTTGCCCAAAGGTATAGCGCCTCTGTCCCATCACATGGACCAGGGCAATCGTTAGCGACATTCCAAAATTATAAGAAAACAAATAAAGCGCCCAAAATCCCGTATATTTCAGTGTATTCCTTGTTTCCTTTAACCATCCCAATTGCAAAGCAACTGTTGCAATCAGCGTAAGCAATAAAGAGACAGAATAAAGTGCATTCATAATACGTCCCATAAATAATACCAATTTCGGCATTTTTATTACCCAATTCCTTCCTTGAAGTGAAAGTACCTGATACTTGTAATTCTGAAAAGGAGTCCATGAATAAGAAGGTTCATTTTGTAAAACCTCTTTGCTTCGTTGTAATTCATTGGAGGCATCCAATGACTTCTCCGGATCGTACACCCTATATCGTGGGGGCGAATAAAAGAACCATAACTGATCAAGTATCTTTTTGAACATGCGAAAAGGATATTGTTCCCATGCACGAAAATAGTAACTATAGCAAAAATCTTTCACTTGTTTTCCATCCCACTGCAGGTCGCGTTTTAAATTACCCATGGGACCATAGTATCGAACATCGTCCGGATCAAATCGGGTATAACCCGCATAATGGTTTGAGGGGTGGCCGATCACCATATTCATGTATTGCAACATGTTTTCTGCAATCGGGCGCTTCGGATCATCGGCAGGAAGAGTATGCGCATCCTTCTGAAGCAGATCGTAAACCATTTCCGCGGACGAACAAAAAAGTGTTTCAGCTAGATAGTAGTCATTGCCACTAAATTTATGCAAGGAATGCACCTGTCGATCCGGACATACTAATAGGACGAATACCAAAGCAACGCTGCAGACCAAGCTTCCGCCTTTTATCATCCGGTTCCCCGGAATCATCACAAGGGCTACGAACAATGGTAAAAGGGCGCATAATACCCCAATCCCATAATAAGGACGTAAGTAATAAGCTACTGAGGATAAAAATATCAGGAGAACTCCAAGAACCCCCTCTCGCATGCCAAAGCGCTGTTTTAAAAAAGTTCTTCGCGAAAACTCTGTCGCCACCCAAAGACTCAGCGCAATAGCAAGTTCTAAAAATGCTTCGGGGCGAATCTTATGCTCGTCCAAGACGGAAATTTGCGCAAATAGATAAAGAGCCGTAAGAATCAGTCCTCCTGCCCGATGTAGAACATCCACGGTCATCCCCAGGGGGAGAAAAATGCGCATGCGATGCCAGGTCAATAAAATCAAGATCGCCGCTAATATCCCCACACTATGTTGTACAATGATGATGATTGAAAAATTCGGACACCCCCAGAGCATTTGTTTCAATAGCCAAGGGTAAAAAAATTCACGGTATGTAGGAATCTCCGTCCCTTGAACGAAAGGTGTAATCGCAGGCTGCAGGTAGTCCCAAGAATCCCAGTCCAGGAATGGCACCGGAGGCAGCTGAACCCTCAGATGAATTGCCACAGTGAAAATTACTGCTAGCAACGCATAATAGACTATCTCCCAACCTAAAAGAGGGATGCGTATTGGAGAAGGAGAACGTGTCATAAAAAATAAGAAACCGACTATTTTATCCTGGTTTCGCTATATATTCACTATAAAAACTAATTTTTCTACCATCCGGTAGCCTCGACCGCATCCACCGCTCGCGATATCGCATCTGAACGCCAAGATGGGGCCCGTCGACGTTGATCGTTTTCCAAAAGAGACTGAAATGGATTCGAAGTATCTTGGAATAATACGGCTTCGAAGCAATTCATATAATCTTCAATATCCGCACTCCTCTGATTTAAGCTCCATTGTAACTTTTCAGTTGCTTTAATACGTACATCTAAGTTTTTATGCGGATATCGGAGGAACGTCTCGATTATTTTTCGATAATCATCGATCAGGGGACGATACATCGGATGCGCACGAAAGCTCAGAAGCAAGAGATCCTGCGCTTTATTACGAAGAAGATATTTGTATTTTGACACGGCGGCAATCAGTGGTATCATTTCCGCCCCGGTCATTATTTTATCTTTCGGACTTTTTATTCCGTCAGGGGGAGAAATAGCAAGAATCGCATTTAATCGCTGTGCGGTTTCGCCCATTGGGAATGGTAGCGCCCTTTGCACCATCGTGGGGCGCGCCAAATTTAATAGCCAAATTTTTGCCAGTGTATTTGGGTTTCCTTGTAACTTCGGAAAATATGCTATGAGTGAGGTAACGGTTCCATCCCAAGCAGCAGGATTTGAGAGAAAAGCACGAATGCCCGCAGCTCCGCGGGGAAGCTCGATGAGAGATTGTAAGAGAGCTCGCGCCTTGACCCGATAGATCATATGAGATGTGGCGTCCATTGTCCAAGGTTTTTCAATAAGAAAAGTCTTCAAATCAAGGTTTTGCGCTCCCACTAATGCGGCCGCATAGGATCTGGAAAAGTCTCCTTCTTCACTATCTAATACATCCTGAACGGCCGCATCCACGACCCAGCCGGGTGGTTGATGATATTGACTGCCGGCAGTCGGGCGCAAGGTCGCATAAGCATTCCGCAAAGCGATTGCATGAAAAATGCTTCCATCGAATTCCGGATCACCCACCTCTCCCAAATCAAAAACATCTAACTGAACTCTTAAACTATGATCATCACCAAGATATAGATTTATTTTAAATGGTCTCCGGCCATAGGCTGAAGAAGAATTCTCCAGCAAGCGAATTATAATTGGTCCTTGGCTAAGGGCTGGGAGCCGCAAAAGACGATTCCATCGGGTCGCCAAACTATCCGCACGCCTTATAATATAGGAAACCAGCTCTCTCTGCGTTCCATAGACAATAAATTCGCGTGAAGCACTTTTCTGCGACGACGGAAAGCTTTCCCTTTTTATGAAAGGCAAGGGAGTAGCCTCAACAGAAAAACCTATCTCTAAGACGAAAATAAGAATTCCCAGAATTCGCCACACAAGATCACCTGGGCCTCCAAGAGATATCACATAGGCCGGGCTCCAGTTGCCAGCTAGTCGCCATATCTAACAATTGTTTTGTATCCGGCAGTTGGCTCAATGGAGGAAGAATCCATGCAGCCAATATTTCTGCTAAAAACGGCGGAAATAGTACTTTGCCTAAGGAACCACCCAGGACTTCCCAATAAAAACCATTGCCACGTAATACCGGTCGAACCTTCCACGCCAAATCCAACCGCAAAAAATTGATGCGAGTTGTGAGAATACATTCCGCAATTCCTGAATTAAAGTTCACCCAAAGCCGTTGGAAAGCAGGATTCATAATTGAGGGAACATCAAATTGCTGCTCTGGCACTAATAGACGTAAAAGTTGATTTGCCTGAGATTGAGAGATTCGAATAGCACCCGAAGATTCCGCGGATGCGCGAATGTTTTTCAATAACAAGCGTGCCTGCACCTCGTCGGATATACCATGTCCATCTGATTCACTGGCGGGACGCAATGACTGAATAATGAACGCAGTCAGCCCTGAAAGCAGCACCATGGCAAAAACGTGGCCAATAAAGTTCGGCACACTGTGCTGAGAAAATCCTCTCCCACCCGTTTCCTTGTTTCCTTGAGGTTCCTCCTCTCCCAATTGCCCGATGAGGCGATCACCACACTGAACACAAAATTGATTTTCAGGACGATTAATCTGTCCGCAATGAGAACATTCAGTCGATGGTTGAGCCAGATCCCCTCCTTTTTTTCCTTGGAAGGGTTTTTGCATGTTATTTATCGGATGTTTTAGGTTGATCCGATGTTTTGGGTTGGTCTGGGGTTTTGGGTTTATCCGTGGTTTTTGATTCTTTCGGAACGGATGGAGCCGCCCCTTTTTCCTGCTTGGCGGCTTCTTTATAGCCCTGACTGCGATAGTCTGTAATATAGAAACCGCTTCCTTTAAAAATCAGGCCTGCGCCTGTCCCAAGGAGACGTTTTACCTTCCCCTGACCCCAGGATTCCATCTGGCAATGAGAAGCAGGGCACTCCGTCAATGCGACATCCTTCATAGATTGAAAAATTTCAAAGGTCTTTTTACACTTCTGACATTCGTATTCGTACGTGGGCATGATTTACTTGAGCAAACGATTAAAATTGTAACACAGGAAAATCCCATTCCGCAACCTGCTTGGAGTATTTTCGAACAAAGGAGTGAGATATCGGCAGCCATCAAGAGTACCGTCGTGACCCGCTGGCACCCTCTATTCTCAAATTGCCTCACCGATCCCTTTGTATTTGATCATCTTGATGGATTTAGTATAATAGCCCAGCGACTTCTACACTATCTATTCCATTATTCCATGCAACGTGTCTTATGTTATCTCTGGCTTAGCGCACTCGCTTTCCTTGTCGGATGCTCCAGTCCCGGCGCACGGCAAAATGCCTCCACAGCATATGTGGGGGGAAATACCCAAACCGCCACATCTCCGAACTCCCGAGCCTATTGGGATGGAGATCATGTCAGCGGCTCCCCCTCTATGGTTCTAAATCTCACAAGGCAAACTATTTATTATTATAAAGGCGGTCAATTAGTAGGAATGGCCCCCGTTTCTACGGGACGAGAAGGATACGATACTCCTGCGGGCGATTTCCGCGTGATTCAAAAGGATAAGGAGCACGTATCCACTCTATACGGAAGTTTTGTGGATGCCAGTGGCAACGTTGTCGCAGCCAATGTCAGCGTGAACGATACCAAACCTCCCGGATCATCATTCAAAGGAGCCTCCATGCCTTATTTTATGCGCTTACATGGTGGAGTAGGTGTTCATGCCGGCTTTTTACCAGGGGTGCCTGATTCACATGGATGTATCCGTATGCCAGAGAAAATGGCTGAAACTTTCTTTGAAAATACCCCAATCGGTACACCGGTTAAGATTACTTATTAACTGACGTTACGTACTTTGAGGAGCTCTGGGAGCAAAAAAACATTTTCATCCACAAGGCTTCTCTTTTTTGCGTCACATCAGTTATTAACAAGACTTACGCAAAAACAGGGAAAACGAGCGCAATTTCCTCTGGAATCTGCGTAAGTTCTGCTCATTTTATACTGGCTTCGCTATATCTTTGACTTGCAGGCAGGCGGGGAGTGAGCTACATGCTGCCTAAAATGAATGTTCTTATTCTCGCGGCGGGTTATGCCACTCGGCTGTATCCCCTCACCCTTAATAAAGCCAAGCCCCTTCTTTCCGTTGCAGGCAAGCCCATGCTCGAGTGGGTCATTGATCAGCTGGTTCCTATTCCTGACATCGAAAAAGTCTATATTGTTACTAATAATAAGTTTGCGGATTCCTTTCAAGCTTGGTCTGATGAATATATTCGCAAACAACCCAAGTTACGCTTCCAAATTGTCAATGATGGTTCGCTTACCGAAGAAGACAAACGCGGAGCTATCGGAGACATCCATTATGTTCTTCAAACTGAGGGGCTGGACCAATCGGATCTTTTGGTGGTGGCCGGCGACAATCTTTTCAGCCAATCCGTAGCTGGATTTGCTAGCTTCGCCAAAAATTATCCCGCTACTCTGGCGCTCTACGACGTTGGTAATCTCGAAGCTATTAAAAAATATAATCATGTCGTCACCGATGCCAGCGGGCGCATCACACACTTTGAAGAAAAGCCTCCACATCCCACTCATACCTGTACGGGCATTGCTTTGTACTATTATCGTAAGGACACTCTCCCTCTCATCGACGTATACATTCGCGAAGGGAATAATCCGGACCAGCCCGGCCGTCTGATTCAGTGGCTGTATCCTCGGCTGGAAGTACAAACATGGCTTGTGCCGGGAACCTGGCTCGATATTGGGAGCAAAGAGACATTAGAGGAAGCCAATCGTATTTTTTCGCAATTTGCGGATAAAGACGCCTAAAATTTAAATTGCTCTAATTGATTGGGGACGTTTTGAATAGAGTCGGAACTTACGCAGATTCCAGAGAAAAGCTCGCTCGTTTTCCCCTGTTTTTTGCGTAAGTTCCGAGAGTATCAAAAATGATCATTTCAGTTCCCATTTTAAAACCAATATTCCGAGTATGGTAACTTATCGTCCATTTCTCGTTATCGCGTGGGTCTTGGCGTGTGCGATCTTTCCCAAACATATTGCACAAGCTGCTAAGACTCAGGATTTATTGGACGAGTTAAATCCCGCTCAACTCGCTATTGTACGTGATGGTGGTCGAGTCATGATCACAAGCACCACTTCGGGGCAACCCTGGCCTTCTGTAAAGGTTTACCAAATCATCGCTGCTCTACCGGAACCAGTCATTGCGGTATTCTTTGACTATGAAACAGCTCACACCTACGTTCCGCACGTTTTGCAATCCACGATTACAAAAAGAGTCAATTCTCGTATCTGTGACATCTATTATCGTATGAGTATCCCTCTCATGCCTGAGGAGAAATATACCGTACGCAATTCGCTGCGCACATTGCCGGGAGGAATATATGAAATTGATTGGAAATTGCTCCAGGCTACCACCACTCGTATTTCCGAAGGGAGTTTCCGTATTCAAGCATACGGAAAAAAACAATCCATTTTTTGCTATTCCAACCTAGTAGTTCCTGGTTCCCGGATGGCGATTGTGCTCCGTGGTCTTGCTCTGGAGCAGGTTCAAAAAAATATTGATGCGTTAATCACCCAGGTGGACAAGCAAATCAATCAAAATCCCCAATCATTACAACACCAAATTGCAGTTTTACGCAAAGCGTTGGCAGAAGTGCCAAATCATCCATAATATTTTTATGGAGAGTGCATTGCTGAAATTTATCTGCTGTCCGAAAACGGGTCAATCGCTGCGATTAGCTGAGGAAACTGAGCTGGAAGCACTCAATACCAGAATTCATCTGCACTCAGTGGTGAACCAATCGGGCCATCCAGTCACTCTTCCTCTGGAAGCTGCACTCATTCGGGAGGACAACCAGATAGTCTATCCTCTACGTGATGACATTCCTCTTCTTATTATAGAGGAAGCGATTGCTCATTGAAACCTTTCGAGTGCTCGACTATAATCGGCGGTTTTCCGAATGCCCTACGAAATGACAGACCTAGAGAGACTGCGCCATTCCAGTGCCCATGTCCTCGCCACTGCAATTCTCCGTATTTGGCCGGAGGCTCAATTTGCCGCTGGCCCTCCGGTTGAAGGAGGGTTCTATTATGATGTCGAACTTGAGCATCGCATTACCCCTGAAGACTTTCCCCGTATCGAAAAGGAAATGCTTGCTATCGTTGCCGCCAATCAACCATTCGAACGCGAGGAAATCAGTCGCGAGAATGCTCTGAAACTCGGCCAATCCGGTCGTCTTGCGGCCTTAAGCAATCGCACCATGCCGAGCAAGTTCAAGATGGATATCTTGCGCGAAATTCCCGAAGGAGAAGTCATTACTCTCTATCGAAACGGAGAATTTGTAGATCTTTGTGCGGGACCTCATGTAGTCTCCACCGCCAGCATTGGTGCTTTTAAGCTTACGCATCTTGCCAGTGCGTTCTATCGCGGCGACGAACGCAATCCTCAGCTTCAGCGAATCTATGGCACCTCTTTCTCTACGCCAGAAGAAATGGACGCTCATTTCGCCATTTTGGAAGAGGCTAAAAAGCGTGATCATCGTAAGTTAGGAAAAGATTTGCGTCTTTTTCATATTGACGACTCCGTCGGCCAAGGCCTGATTCTTTGGTGCCCAGCCGGTGCTATTATTCGTCAGGAATTGCAAAATTTCCTCAGTACGGAACTTCGTCTTCAGGGCTATCAACAGGTTTTCACTCCTCATATTGCGCGCTTGAATCTTTTTCGCACGTCGGGACACTTTCCCTATTACGCAGAGTCGCAATTTCCGCCGATTATCGAACGCGAGACTTTGCTTTCTTTGGCCTCAGAAAATTGTTCCTGCGCGGAACTCGCTAATCACGTTCAAGAAGGTGAAATCGACGGTTTCTTGCTCAAACCAATGAACTGTCCGATGCACATAAAGATTTTTACTTCACAGCCGCGTTCCTATCGCCATCTTCCCCTCCGCCTTGCTGAATTTGGAACAGTTTACAGATGGGAACAGTCCGGAGAATTGAGCGGAATGACTCGTGTCCGAGGATTTACACAGGATGATGCCCATCTTTTTTGCACCAAAGAACAAATAGACACGGAAATCCAAAATTGTCTTGGCCTGGTAAACAAGGTCTTAAAGGCTTTTCGGATGGAGAATTACCGTGTCCGTGTAGGGTTACGGGACCCTGCTTCTTGCAAATACGTAGGTTCCCCTGAAAATTGGAATCATGCTGAAGATGCTTGTCACAAGGCAGTCACTCAACTCGGGGTGCTTTATTCTGAAGAAGAAGGCGAAGCCGCCTTTTATGGTCCCAAAATCGACTTTGTCATAAAAGATATTCTGGGACGGGAATGGCAATTAGGTACCGTACAAGTAGATTTTAATCTTCCCATACGGTTTGGTCTTTCTTACACAGGTCCGGATGGCAAACCCCATGTTCCTGTAATGATCCACCGAGCACCTTTGGGATCGCTAGAACGTTTTGTTGGCCTGCTCATCGAGCATTTCGCCGGCGATTTTCCTCTTTGGCTTGCTCCTGAGCAAACACGTATATTGCCAGTGTCGGAAAAATTTGCAGATTTTGCTCAATCTATTGTTAATTTATTTGTACAATCCGGAATCCGTGCTTCAGCAGACCTCTCCTCCGAAAAGATTGGCGCCAAAATTCGTCTTGCCCAAGTCGAAAAAGTCCCCTACATGCTCATCGTCGGAGGGCGTGAGCAAGCTTCCGGACAAGTATCTGTTCGCAGCCGTAAAAATGGCGAAGAAGGCACTTTACCTATCGATGATTTCCAACGACGAATTCAATTTGAAATTGAAAGCCGCGAGCTATAACAAGTCTCTTCCTTCAGCTTGAACCTCACTCACCTCCGTTTGTACTTTGTAAATCAGCATTTCAGCGACTCAGTGCTTCATTGGCGGAACACCACCGTGGTCTGTCGGAAGAGTTTGCTAGAAAGTCAGCTATATCCTGGGAGGCCCTATTAATCCACAACATATCCGTATTAATGAGCGTATTCGCGCTCGAGAAGTCCGAGTGATCCTAGCTCTAAATAATGAGCAGCTAGGTGTCATGAAAATTGAAGATGCCCTTCGTAAAGCAAAAAGCCATGGCTTAGACCTTGTCGAAGTAGCACCTACTGCTGTCCCCCCTGTCTGTCGTATCGTCGACTATGGAAAGTTCAGATACGATCTTGCCAAACAGGAAAAGGACAAGAAAACCAATGCTGGCAAGGTTAAGGAAATCAAATTCCGTGTAAATATCGACCAGCATGATTATCTCACCAAGCTCCGTCACGCCGAGGATTTCCTGGACAAAAACAATAAGGTAAAAATTTATCTGCAATTCCGTGGCCGAGAAATGGCACACAAGGAACTTGGCATGCTCCTCATGGCCCGCGTCCGAACGGACCTCCAAACCATGGCTCATGTAGATATGGACCCCAAACTCATTGGGCGTGCTATCTCAATGACTTTGAGCCCTTTACCTGCCTCTAAACGCAAAAGAAAGTTCTTGGAGTCGGATGTACAAACGACTTCCGATGAAGAGAGTCACGAAAATGACGACTTCTAAACGCCTGCTTTTATTCGATATCGATGGTACGCTTTTGACCTCTGGCGGAGCGGGAGAACATGCATTGAAGGACAGCATGCAAAGTCAATTCAATGTGAAAGAAGATCTTCAAGATATTTGCATCGCAGGATCTACGGATAGCGCCATCGCTCGCGCCCTTTTACTTAAGAATCATATTCCGGTAACCTCGGAAAATATCGCTCTATTCTTAGACGGATATCTCAATCACCTTCCTAAGCGCATACCGGATCATCCAGGCTATCTTTTGCCAGGAATCCTTAAACTTTTGAACCATCTTCACACGCGACAAGATTGTGTGCTAGCACTTCTTACTGGCAATCTCACTTGCGGAGCCGAAATTAAACTTTCGCACTATGGCGTCTGGCATTTCTTTGAGTTTGGAGCTTTTGGTGACGACCATCACAATCGCAATGAACTGGGAAAATTTGCCCGGATTCGTGCCAAAGAGGCTCATGGAATTGAATTTCCACCAGAGCTGATTTACGTAATCGGTGATACGCCAAAAGATGTGGACTGCGGCAAAGCCATCGGTGCTCGCACAGTGGCAATTGCTACGGGAAATTATTCGATGGAAGAATTAAGTCAGCATCAACCTGATTTCCTTTTCAAAAACCTTCTCGATACCGAAGAAGTCACCCGCGCACTATTTGCAGAATAATCAAAAGCCTACTCCAAATGCTTTCTGGCAATGAGAATGATCCGGCTCGTTCCGGCACAATTTCCCTTGAAATCAAAAAATATATCACGCCGATCACCCTTTGTATCAGGTTCCAGCAACCTCACATTTTGCTGCTAAATTGGTAGCGGACGATGCAAATTTATGCTAGGTTGCTCCTTCTCATATGATCCGTTTTCATAAAACCACAGGTTATTTAATTTTGGGATGCGCATTGGTAATGCTATTACCCCTTACTGGGTGTGGCGATGTCAAACGCAGCTCCCGTTACTACGAGCCCATCATAGTAGGTCACACTGCCAAACATGGGAATGTTCCGATTCCTGTTCTAAAAACCCCTCCCAAACGCCCTTATCAAGTGGTTGGAAAAATGGTCTTTGAAACCGATGAGGGAATTAATTTTGTCTACAGAAGCCTACGCTACAATGCACGTGTCAATGGCGCGGATGCCGTCATCATGCGCATGACACCCAAGCGTCCCGATTTGATGGATGCCTTCGTAGAAGCGCAAATGATCGTCTTTCCACAACAAATAGAACAAACCAGGCACTAATACTTTTTTAGCGCTAGTCTATCCATTATCAGTTTATTTGGCCTGTATCTCTATGTGAGATACAGGCCTTATTCTTTCTGCCAGCGCTCAATGTCCAAATTTATGGACTCCGTATTGCACCTCGCTGGAATCAAAAATCCCAGACGCATGGATGCTCATTTTAGGTGCTTCGCTATATAAATGCTACCGCTCCATGTGAAAATGCTAGCGCTTCATATAAAAATGCTACCGCTTCATATAAATACTGCTGCTCTCTCGAACGAGAGAACAGTTCTCTCAGAACCACCTCAATAATAAGGGTTACCTTATTGCATACACCGTTTAAAACGGGATGTCGTCGTCATCCGGCTGAGGAGTCGGAGTGGATTTTGCGGTAAAGGCAGGATGGGGGGGCTGAATAGAGGCAGGAGAAGGGGAATTTTCAAAACTAGAATCTGGTGAGGGCCGATTCCCTTGGCGGCTTCCGAGGAGTTGTAGGTTTTCAGCTACCACACGAAGGCGGCTTCGTTTTTGGCCAGTTTGTTTATCTTCCCACGTATCCATCTGAAGTCGTCCTTCAATGTATACTGGATTTCCTTTTTTAAGGTATTGGCCAGCAATTTCAGCCTGCCTTCCCCAGAGGGTCACATCTACAAAAGTCGTCTCTTCCTTTTTTTCTCCTCCATCCAGAGTGTAGTACCGATTAATGGCCAAGCCAAGATCAGTTACAGCAGTCCCCTTGGGGGTATACTTAATTTCAGGATCACGGGTAGTGTTTCCGATCAGGATCACCTTATTGACGTTCGCCATATGAGGATAGGAAATAGGGGAAAGGGTAACAACTCAAGCCCAATGGCGGCGGTGGGTGCCGCCGACGATAGGTGTAGCCGCAGTGAGGCGCTTACTTCCCGGAACGTACCTTATTTTTTTGCGGCTGCAAAGCAGAATACTGCTGCAAAGCAATTTCCTCATCCAACTTAAATTTTTTCCTAAGACGTTCAATCAGTGAAGGTTCAGCTTCGAACACAAAATTGACGATGTAAGCGGCTTTGATGTGGTTATGTTCGTAGGCAAGTTCGCGTTTTTCGAGGCGTTGTACTTGCAAAACTTTTGCTCCTTCGGTAGCAAGTTCTTTCTCGAGACGCTCGATGGTTTCTTTATTTCCTTCTTCTTTGCCACGGGTATCCAGAGCAAAAAAGGCTTCGTATTGACGGGTTTGGGACATGTTTGGTTGTTAGTTAAATTGGTTCATAGCAGTATCAATTCCAGCAGTACTGATGACTTCGATAGCTTCGCACGCGCGAGTGACTGCGGTGTCCACTATGGGAGTCTCTTCTTTGGAGAAGGTGCTGAGCACATGGTCTGTCATCGTCTGGTGGGGAGTACCGATTCCAAGGCGCAGCCGAGGGACGACTTCAGTGGAAAGGTGGGTCAATATGGAAGCAAGACCATTGTGGCCTCCCGCGCTTCCTTTTTTTCGAATTCGAAGGGTTCCGAGCGGGAGTGCGGTATCGTCGAGGATCACGAAAACTTCTTCGGGTGCGATTTTATAATAACGGATAAATTCTCCCACTGGCTGTCCGGAACGGTTCATATAACTCATTGGTTTCATGAGTATTCTCCCAGATGGTTCCCGAGCAATTTCAGCACCACCTTCACTTTTAAAATGCCATCTCTGAGTTTCTACCAATCGATCAAGAACCATGAATCCAATATTGTGCCGTGTTCTTTTGTATGTGGAACCAGGATTCCCCAGCCCAACGATCAGCCGGGGTCTGCATACCTCCATACGAAAAATTCTGTGGCTACTTTTTTGGCGCCTCCTGCGCCGCAGAGGAGTCCGGTTTCTTTTCCTTAATCACTTCGGGAGCGCTAGGCTCTTCAAGAGAAGTACCAGGCTCAGGAGCCACGGTGGGTTCGGAAACACGGAAAACAGTAAGTTCGGGATCAGTGACAGCGCGAACGCCTTCGGGTAATACAAGATCCTTCACGTGATAGGCTGCTCCCACCACGAGGGCTGTCACATCCATACGAATGACATCGGGAAGGTTCTGCGGCAAACACTCGACAAGGAGTCCACGAAGACTTTGTTCGAGCAGGCCTCCTCCGGTCTTTACTCCTGCGGCTTCTCCTACGGCTTCGAGGGGAATTTCCACTTGAATGGTTTCAGTGGCTGAAACGGCCTGGAAGTCTACGTGGAGAATGTCTCCGCGTACGGGATGGTGTTGGATTTCTTGAATCAAAGAAAGCCTATGGGTGGTTTTGTCTTTTGCAGCGATCTGGAGTTCCACCAGAAGGTTTTCACCCACTGCATGTGCGAGAATTTTTTCAATTTCTCGACGGTTAATTTCCAGATTATGAGGAACTTCTGTTCCTCCGTAAATGATTGCAGGAACGGAGCCGCGGGCGCGGACTTTCTTTACTGCATTTCTTCCTGATTCCACGCGTGGGGTCGCTGAAAGCTTAAATTGCTTAGCCATTTTTATCTATTTCTTTAATTCAAAAAGCGAGCTGACCGACTCATCAGCGTGAATACGTCTAATCCCTTCGCCGAGCAATTCCGCGATAGATAAAACTTTGACGCGGTCTCCGGCTTCTGCAGGAACCGGCACACTATTGGTCGTAATCAACTGCTTGATTTCCGAGGACTTTAACCTGTCCATGGCATGGTTTGTCAATACTGCGTGCGAGACACCCGCATAGATATCTTTGGCTCCATGTTGATGAAGAATCTTAGCGGCTCCGGTAAGGGTGCCGGCAGTCTCAGTTAAGTCGTCTACTATCAACACGTTCTTACCATGAACTTCTCCGATCACATAAAGAGCCTCCACTTCGGTGGCGGAGTGACGTCTCTTCACTACAATCGCTAATCCTGTCCCCAATGCCTGGGCATAAGCAGATGCCATTTTGACTCCTCCCACATCCGGAGAAACGACCACGAGATTTTCGAGAGAGATGGCCCAAAGATAACGGGAGAGGACAGGAAGAGCGTATAGATGGTCCACAGGGATATCAAAGAAACCTTGAAGTTGTTGAGCATGTAAGTCCATGGTCAGCACTCGATTCACCCCGGATGCAACAAGAAGATTCGCAACTAGTTTCGCTGTGATGGGGACACGTGGCTGGTCTTTTCGATCCTGTCGCGCGTATCCAAAGAAAGGTATTACGACGGTGACCCGCGCGGCGCTAGCGCGGCGGGCCGCATCTACCAAAATCAAAAGCTCCATGAGATTTTGATTTGTTGGCGGACATGTAGGCTGAACGATGAAAACATCTTTTCCCCGAATGTTTTCATTAATTTTTATAAAAGTCTCACCATCCGGAAATGAAGATACAATAGCATCTCCCAAGGGGACTTGAAGATAACCGGCAATATCCATTGCTAGCCTAGGATGAGCCGTCCCCGTAAAAATTTTCATTTCAAGATCGTTAGAATGCATGTCAAAGCAATGTGGTATGGATTGGATTATGGAGTCAGCGGCTCTGGCGTGGGCGGCGGATGAAGAGGGATGGTAGGTTCAATCTGCATTTGAGCGAGTTTTCGTAAGTAAGCTTCACGCATGCCTTTGGCCTTGTCGGCAAGGGAATGATCCAGAATCTCTATTTTTTTGAAGAGCATCCGGTAATATTCTCTCATGGCCGCTCGATAATCTTCTTCATTGGTGGCCTTCTGAGCTCGATCATACATCCGACGTATGGCCGGATTTTTCTCTGCTTGAACCTTTACGGCTTTATACCTGACCAATTCTTTTGCAATCTCTTCTTTTTTCTGAGCGTCCAGGACCTTCTGGGAAACGGCTGGAGTCTGGCTAGCCGTAGGAATTAAAGCATTGGGATCGGCAGCAGTCGGGAGTCCCGGATGAGTCGCTTCCTCTACAGGTGGAGGAGGGGGACCGGGAACCGATTGAGTCTCCGGAACGGCGGTGTTTACATTCTGAGTCGCATCTTCGTTACCAGGATTTGGAGGTTTCAGTTGATTTTGAATAGGAGATGAGGCGGGCAATGGCGTGGGACCTGGAATTGTGGAAGGCAAAACCATGGACTCAGCGGAGGGAGGTTCTGCAAAAACGGGAATTCCAAAAAGTATGAAAATGTTTAAAATTGGTATGAATGTATGTCGTAAAAAAACATTGCGCCCGAAACGGCAAAAATTCTTGGAAACTCCAAAGGGATATATTGTTCCTAGATGGTCTGGAAAAGTGGAGTAAATTTTCATTCCGCAAGGTCTCTCATCCCGAGAGGGCGTAAACGTGTTAGTAAATCAAATTCCATGTCAAGCTTCAATCCACCCATCAGCGACACTTCATTTTCTTCAGATTTTCTTCAATTGGCTCAAAATTGGAAAAACCGACCTGGTTTTGTCCTCTTCGAAAGCTCGAATGCAAAGATCCCCGGCATGAATCTTATAGCTGTCGAGCCAGAGAAGGAAATTAGTGGCAATGATTGGGAATTATTGGAAGAAGAATTTCTTCACCGCTCCGGCACTCAAAAACTTGAAGAAGGGGCCGCAATCGGTTTTGTCCGTTATGACGGTAGTTTTCATTTTGGTTTTTATCCACACCTATCTCTTTCTTATCATACTCCTCCATCTTCCCCTCCCACAGCTCCTTTCTCGGTCTCTTTTTCCTCCGATATGGAAGAGGAAAATTTTCTTCGTATGGTGAATCGTGCTCAAGAGTATATTGCCGCCGGAGACATTTATCAAGTATGCCTGGCTCACCGATTCCGAGGAAAATTTGAAGGTGATTTTTGGAACTATTATGAAGCCTTGAGGAAGGTCTCTCCTGCTCCCTATTCGGCATTTCTTCGATTAGGCGATGAGCAGGTGGCTTGCGCCTCACCGGAATCTTTTCTTCATATTCACGATCGCCACATCCGTACTCGTCCTATTAAAGGGACTCGTCCCCGTCATTCGGACCCCAAACGGGATTCCGCATTAGCCGCCGAGCTACTGGCTTCCGAGAAAGAAAGAGCGGAACTTGTTATGATTACAGATTTGGAACGTAATGATCTGGGTAAAGTCTGTACTGCCGGCTCGATCAAAGTCTCCGATTTACTTCGTCTGGAAGCCTATCCGCAGGTTTTTCATTTGGTTTCCACGGTTGAGGGACACTTGCTCAACGAAATTTCTCATATCCAAGCGCTGAAATCCTGCTTCCCCGGTGGATCCATCACGGGAGCCCCCAAAAAACGGGCTATGGAAATTATCTCCGAATTAGAGCCTATTCCTCGCGGCCTCTATACAGGCGCTATAGGATTTTTCGGATACAGTGGAGAGAGCCAATTTAATATCGTCATTCGGAGCGCAGTAGAGCAAAGGGGACAAGTATCTTTTCATGTGGGAGCAGGAATCGTAGCGGACTCTGATCCTAAAGCTGAATGGGAAGAAACGCTTCATAAAGCACGGGGCCTCCTACTAGCAGGAGGGAACTGAGTTTCCTCCTCATTCGCAGCTATAGCAAACCTCTCGATCCAATCTACTGAATTGCCAGAGTGTAGCCTCCGCCAGGCACTGGGAGGCAACCCATATATTTACGAAAATCGCGGAGAAATGAAAAAGAGCATCCAAACCAAGGCCTTCCGCAATGACTGAGAGACTCATTGTGGAATGTCGCAATAAATTCTTAGCACGCTGTAATAATTTTTGTATATTTGGACTAAACTGTCTATACTCAAGCTTTCGCTTATCTCATAGTATCAGAAAGCGTGAAGCGTGTTCTCCATGAATGAGGCCATACTATGATGCTATGATGCTTTAGGCAGCCCCTTTTGCAAAGCCCTACTGATTTTTAAATCCTTCACCGTTCCTTCATTCCATGAGTCCTGCCTCCTATCAATTAGCTCGCCAACAATACGCTGATCGGGGGGTAGATACCGAAACAACGCTCGATCTCCTCTCTCAGATCCCGATTTCCTTACAATGTTGGCAAGGCGATGATGTCGGCGGATTTGAAGCTTCCGCTTGGCAATCACAAAATGCCGGATTCCAAACTACCGGAAATTACCCCGGCAAAGCGCGAACATCGGAGGAATTGAGACAAGATCTGATTCAAGCATTCGCTCTGATTCCCGGCTCTCACCGGCTCAATCTCCATGCTTGTTACGCGGAATATTCCAGCCATCCTGTCGACCGAGATGAATTAGCCATCGAACACTTTCAATCATGGGTGGACTGGTGCAAAGAGCATCGATTGGGTTTGGATTTTAACCCTACTTTCTTTTCCCATCGTTGGGCATCCAATGGCCTTACTCTCACTCATCCCGATGCAACCATTCGCACATTCTGGATCCGCCATGCGATCGCTTGCCGTCAAATCTCAGAGAACATTGGCCGTCAGTTGGGCTCTCCCACCATTTATAATCTTTGGATACCCGATGGCTCCAAGGATATTGTAGCAGACCGAAAAACGCCGCGCCTCCGATTGGAAGAATCTCTCGACCAAATATTTAAAGAACACTTAGACTCCCAATATCTCTTAGAGGCAGTAGAATCCAAACTTTTTGGCATTGGTTCCGAATCCTATGTGCCCGGCTCTTATGACTTTTATCTTGGATATGCAACCACAAGAAAAAAACTTCTTTGCTTAGACGCGGGACACTTCCATCCCACAGAATCCATCGCAGATAAAATTTCCTCCGTTCTACAATTTGTACCCGCTATCTTGCTGCATGTCAGCCGAGGAGTCCGTTGGGATAGTGACCACGTGGTGATTTTGGACGACCCCACACGAGCCATTTTTGAGGAAGTCGTCCGAGGCAATTTTTTACCGCAAACCCACATTGGATTGGATTTCTTTGATGCAAGCATCAACCGCGTAGCTGCATGGATCATCGGCACGCGAGCTACGCAAAAAGCATTGCTTCTAGCGTTATTGGAACCTCGAAATGCCTTGCGACAGTTCGAACAAGAAGGTGATTTTACTTCTCGTCTTGCTCTCTTGGAAGAAATGAAGTCTCTCCCGCATGGAGCGATATGGGAAGAATTTTGCTTGCGGCAAGAAGTACCCGGTAGTTTGACATGGCTCGATGAGGTAAAACGCTACGAGCGATCCATACTTTCACAACGTCCCTAGACTACACAGCCTAAAAAAACTGCAAATTGCCCCAAGAACTGAATGGATCCTGCAATGCTCTCCTGAAAGCAAGCCCAGTTCCTGGGCGGAATCCACATTATTTTTAAATCTTTAACTCCCAGAATATGAATCATCCCTTCGTTGGTGTTTTCTTGCATTGGTTAGGTGGCCTCGCTTCCGCTAGTTTCTATCTTCCCTTTCGCGGCGTTCGAAAGTGGTCGTGGGAAACCTATTGGCTGATTGGTGGCATATTTAGCTGGATCGTCGCTCCGTGGATCTTTGCTGCAATACTCATTCCAGGATTACCAGACCTGCTCCGCCATACTCCTTCTTCCACCTTCTTTTGGTCGTGCTTTTTCGGAATATTGTGGGGCTTGGGTGGCCTCACGTTTGGGCTTACCATGCGTTACCTGGGCATTGCACTTGGTATGGCCGTAGCACTGGGATACTGCGCAGCCTTTGGAACTCTCATTCCGCCCATCTTTAATGGAGAATTTCACCAGATTTTGGGAACGACCTCCGGCCGATTTATTTTATTAGGTGTCTTTACTTGCCTCTTAGGCATCGCCTTTAGTGGCTTGGCCGGCATGTCTAAAGAACGCGAACTTTCCGAAGAGGAAAAAAAGGCTTCCGTAAAAGAATTCAATTTTACTAAAGGCATGTTGCTTGCCACGTTCTCGGGAATTATGAGTTCATGCTTCGCCTATGGACTCGCCGCTGGAAAACCCCTCGCCGCTGCTACAAAAACCTACCTTCTGGCCACAGGGCATTCCGATCTCTGGCAAAACTTGCCCGTCTTAATCGTGGTGCTGCTGGGTGGGTTTATCACCAACTTCATTTGGTGTCTCTTTCTCCACATAAAAAATCGTAGCGCGCATGAATATTTTTCTCCTCGCATTCGCAATCTGACAGAAATTAGCGCCACAGAAGGAGTTGCACCATGGGATCCTTCCTCGGTCAGCTCGACAGCCCCCTCACCCCAAAATACAACGGTCCCCTTGCTTTCTAACTACCTTCTTGCCGCTGTTGCCGGCATCACTTGGTACCTACAGTTCTTTTTCTACAGCATGGGACAAACCAAAATGGGACGTTATGATTTCTCCAGTTGGACACTCCACATGGCAAGCATCATCATTTTCAGTACCCTCTGGGGAATTACACTTCATGAATGGAGAGGAGTCAGCAAACGCACCCGCATACTCATTACATTAGGTCTCTTCGTACTCGTATCCTCCACAGTCATTATCGGATACGGAAACTACCTCAAAGGTCATGGGGAATAGCATATGATAGCTACTACCTGACCCGTTACTCATTTACAGCGTTCCGGCATCCATTGTCGGAATTTTTCGACATCTGATGTCATACGGTGAGATCCTCTCTTAGGAAAAATCATTCTCCAAAATAATGCGGTAGCGAGCTTTGCCAGAGCTCAAGTGTTCGAAAGCTTCGTTCACTTGAGACATCGGAAACTTTTCAACGATGGGTTTCAGATTGTGGCGTCCGCAGAATTCCAGCATATCGAAAATGGACGAAGGGCTACCCGTTGGAGAACCTGCCACAGACGTCTCCGCTCCGATAAGGGGAAACATAGCAAAATTCAGCTCAGGAACAGCGCCTACAACATGCAATTTGCCTTTCGGACGCAATACAGCAAAGTAAGCGTCCCAATCGAGCGGGACATTCACTGTCACTAAAATGAAATCGAGAGACTTAGTAAGTTGAGCAAAAGCGCCTTTTTCTTTGGTATTTACAAAATGGTGAGCCCCCATTCGACGAACCTCTGCTTCCTTGCTAGAACTGGTGGAAAATGCAGTTACCTCACAGCCCCAGGCACGTAGGAATTGAATAGCAAGATGGCCCAGACCTCCCACACCCACAACACCTACTCGCTGAGTCGGGAGGACCCCTTGCATGAGCATTGGGCTAAATACAGTGATCCCACCACAAAACAGGGGACCCGCAATGGAGGAATCCAAACCCGCGGGAAGGGGAAATACCCACATAGCTTGAGCGCGAACTTTTTCTGCAAATCCTCCGTGACGCCCCACAATCGTTCCTTCTGAGATGAAACACAGATGAGGACGTCCGGAAATGCATTCTCGACAAATCCCACAAGAACGGGCATACCACCCCAGACCCACGATTTGGCCAATCCGGAGATGACGCACGGTTTCCCCAAGTGCCGAAATAGTTCCAATTACCTCGTGACCAGGAACAAAGGGATATTTTGTTAACCCCCAATCATTGTTTTTCATGCTGAGGTCACTATGGCAAACACCACAGGAGGAAACTGTGATCTCCACTTCGTCGGGCTTGAGGTGCCCGAATTCGAATTCATACTTTTCAAACGAGCCACTAGGCTGAGATACTGCATAAGAAGAAATTTTCATAAAAAATAGAATTTCTCTAAAATGCTCCAGAGTTTGACCGAACCCTCCGGATGCGTAATAGATAAGAAAGTGTTCCGCGTATTTTTATGAATTTCAATCCTACATTCTACCAGTTGAGGGATCAATTTCCTCTCTTCAGAGAGAAAGGTGATATTGCATATCTGGACAACGCGGCCAGCACGCAAAAGCCCGAGGCGGTCATTCAAAGAATGGCCGAATTTGCCCGCTATGAATACGCAAATGTCCATCGCGGCCTCCATGACCTCAGTGAGCGCGCAACAGCCGCCTATGAAGCTGCCCGAAAATGCGCCGCTCGCTATATTGCGGCTGAACAGCCGGAATCGATCGTCTTTACTTCCGGCACTACCGCCGCCATCAATCTGTTAGCCAATTCCTGGGGAGAACAAAATGTACAGGAAGGAGATACTGTGCTCATTACGGAATTGGAACATCATAGCAACCTCCTTCCCTGGATGCAGTTAGCGCGCCGTAAAAAAGCCACGCTCGCCTATGTGCCAGTCGATCCAGTGAGCCAAACACTGAATATGGAACGCGCTCGTGAGCTGATCAAAAAAAAGCCCCGTCTCTTTGCTTTTGCACACGTTTCTAACACTTTGGGTTCTATTCAACCGGTAGAAGAACTTTGTGCCCTTGCCCGGAAGGAAGGTGTCATTACTGTGGTGGACGCCGCACAGTCCGCTGGGCATATGCCTGTCAATGTGTCCGCAATGGGCTGTGATTTTCTGGCCTTTTCGAGCCATAAGATGTGTGGTCCCACTGGCATTGGAATACTTTATGGACACTACGAGCTTCTTCTCAAAATGCCTCCTTGGCAGTATGGAGGAGAGATGGTGGACCGTGTCCAATTTGATGGTGCCACGTTTAGTGACCCACCCGCCAGATTTGAAGCAGGCACTCCTCCTATTATTGAAGCTGTGGGCCTTCATGCTGCAATGGATTTTCTGGATTCCATAGGACGAGAAAATATCGCTCAGCATTCCGCTGCCTTGGCTGAAGAGGCTGCTGAAGGGCTCCGTAAAATAAAGGGACTCCGGATATTTGGTCCAGCCTCAGGTCGTGCGGATCTTGTCACATTTGAAGTCGAAGGAATCCACGCTCATGATCTCGTATTTTTTCTCAATTCGCATGGCATTGCTTTGAGAGCAGGACATCACTGTGCGCAACCGTTAATGCGCAAATTGGGTGCGCCTTCCAGTAGCCGCGCCAGCTTTTATCTTTATAATACGCACCAGGAAGTGGAAAGGCTCTTGGAAGCAGTCCGCGAAGCTATCACCTTTTTTCGCTCTTAATGGATACTGAAATTTACCAAGAAGTCATTCTTCAACACTCTAAGCGCCCGAAAAATTTTGGTCCTCTGGAGCAAGCAACTCATACTGCAGAGGGACGGAATGCTTCCTGTGGAGATGAACTACAAGTCCAGCTGGTCGTAGAAGATGAGGCTATCCGAGAAATTAAGTTCACCTCAAGCGCTTGTGCGATTTGCACTGCTTCCGCTTCTCTTATGACAGGAGAGGTCAAAGGACTTTCACACAACCAGGCCTTAAGTAAGGCTTCGGATTTCCGAAAAATGATCATTGAAGGAACGCCACCAGAAGGACTTTCCGATCGACTGAAAATTTTGGAAGGGGTACACCACTTTCCACAACGTGTAAAGTGTGCCACCCTACCTTGGGAAACCTTGGCTGCTGCGTTACGCTCTCCTCTCCCATAAAATGCCTCCCCCGAACCTATGTGGAAATTCCCCCTGATCTGTGCAATTACATTAGTTCCATATGTCTTAATCGCCTCAGAAAATTCCGTTATTCAAAGCGAGTGGATCAAGGTCCCTGGCGGACAATTATACTGCGAAATCGCAGGAAAAGGCGCACCGCTCATCTTTCTGCATGGCTATACATTAGACCGCCGGATGTGGGATCCTCAATTCTTCGAATTAGCCCGAAAATATCAAGTCATCCGCTACGATTTACGCGGTTATGGGAAGTCACGCGCAACTATTAATATCCCCTACTCTCATCCCGCCGACCTCATGAGTCTGATGAATGCATTGAAAATTCAAAAAGCACATGTGGTAGGGCTTTCTCTGGGAGCCAGCGAAGGAGTGGACTTCCTTGCTCAATATCCCAACCGTTTGCTCTCGTTAACGGTTTCTGGTGGAGGAGTCAGCCCTATGCGCAGCTCAGCAACAGCCACTCCTCAGTTACGTGCACAACGGAATGAATTTCGATTTCATCAAAGCCTTGTTTCAGCCGAAAAGTGGAAAAGACTGGGACTCGATGTATATCGACGAGAATGGCTGCCCAAGCTGCGTTCCGTGTGCGGACCTCACTGCAATGCAATTTGGCCACAAGTTCGACGCATGGTGGAAGAATGGCCCGGCAGCCAGCGTTTGACTGCTGATTATCGCATGCGGCTAGAACCGCCCGCTTTTGTTCTTCTGACCCAGACGGGACGTCCTCGCGTGCCTGTTCTTGTCATTCTTGGGGGATATGACAAGGGAAACAGGGCAGCCGGGTGGGAACTCGCACGCCTCGTACCTGGTGCCACCTCTGTGCGAATCCCCAATGCCGGTCATCTTGCTAATTTGGAATGTCCGAGAGAATTCAACCAAGTTTTGGAAAAATTCTTATTATCGAGCAAAGCGCAAACAGGACCGCATTAGGGAAATTATTTAAATGATGTGACGCAAAAAAGGGAAACCTTGTGGGCTAAAATAGTTTTTTGCTCCCAGAGTTCCTCAACGTACATAACATCAGTGATTTAACGAACTGTTCAAAGACAACGAAAAATTTTTATGTATAGCGAAATGATGCTAAAAAGCTAACGTTTGGGCAGTGCCAGCTTCGCATAATCTTTGCCGCATTTGGCGCAGAGCACTTCCACGACAAGTTCGTGATCCGCTCTCTGAGGCAGTCCCGAAACAGTTGCCGATCCAACCACTCCTGCATTGTGGACAATGATGGGGCATGCGCCTCCATATGCGGCGTAATCCTGATCGGACAATGCATACTTTTCGAGTAAGCTACTTTGTTTTTGTTCGAGCTCCAAAGCAATCGCATAGGAGCTACGATGAAAACGGGCCACCACATTCTTCTTGCGGCGGACCCACTCAAATTTATCGGGGGAAGTTCCCGGGAGCGCACTATAAAATAAAGACTTACCAAAATAGCAAACATCTATGACCACAGAAAACCCGCGCTCGACAGCGAGAGAGCGAAGTTGTTGACCGATTTGCCAGGCTACTTCCTCGTCAAAGCGCGGCAGAATCAGTTCACGCTCTTGAGCTGCAAGTACGATCAGGTCGCTATCGAGATTCACGGGCTTCATATGTGGCACGTTCTTGATCGGTAAGCGGCAAGGGTAATACCTGTCCGGTGGTTGCAGATTGAATGGCTGTCTCTAGAACAGCCATCACAGCGATAGCCTGTATAGGAGTCACTGGGTTTGCTTTCCCTTCTAAAAGTGCATCCCGAATACCCTTGTAATACTGGCTCTGATCGCTCCGTGGCACGGGCAGTTCCTTGCCAGGGCCACCCGAACCATCGTAAAATAAGCCCGGAAGAGGATCTTTGCCCCAATCCGGATCGCCGGGATGCATGCCGCGGAGGAGTTGGGACTCCTGAATATCAAAACCATATTTCACCCAACTGCCCTGCGTACCGTGGAGCGCCATACGTGGAATTCCACCCGCAACCAACATGCTACAGTGAAAGATAACGCGAAGCCGCCCGTAATCAAGCAGCACGTGAACCCAGTCGTCGATCTGCGCGCCTGGGCGCTGTATGGCAAAACTGGCACTTATTTTTTTCGGCAACCCGAATAAATCCAGCGCCTGATCCACCAAATGCGGCCCCAAGTCATACCACAAACCCGCTCCGGGAGCTATCCGTTCACGCCACCGATTTCTCACTTCGGGACGGAAACGATTGTAATGGGACTCAAAATGCAGGACCTCACCAAGTCGATTTTCCTTAACAAGGGCCTTCATCGCTAAAAAATCACTGTCCCACCGGCGATTTTGGAAAACAGAAAGCAGCTTCTGCTTTTTGCGGGACAATTCAGCGAGGCCTCGAGCCTCCGCAAGCGTGAGGGCAAACGGCTTATCCACCACCACATGCTTGTCAGCATGGAGTGCAGCCGTTGCGAGAGGGGTATGAAACTCGTTCGGACTGGCAATAACTACCAAATCCACATCAGTACGTGTGAAGATGTCTTCAGGCTGAGCGACCACCTGCACCAAGGGCAAGTCCCTCCGCACCTCGTCTGGACGGCTGGAGCTCACGACAGTCAGTTCCAACCCAGGAACAGATTGAATCAAAGGCACATGATAGGTTTTACCGGAAAAACCGTAGCCGATCAGGGCAAGACGTATCGAATTTGCATGTGCAATCATAAGAAACTACTGTTTTTCCCACTCTACCGCGAGCTACACTGGAATGCCAATTACGGAAGAATCTCTAATCGAACGATCCTCCTTGAGCAAGAATTTTGATCAAATGGTGATGCTGACTCACACCGTCAGCGGCTTTCGCTGAATGCGAATTCCACGAACAGTTGAGACTCGCAATCATCATCTGTTCGGCCCTATATGATAAAATCAAGCGCGCAGAGCCAAACATCCTGAGGGTCCTTGAGGCACGTGTTCAAACCACCTTGAAAGGGCTGGCTTTTTGAGGCTGTGCGGCCTGCGAACCACCCACTACGAACTCATTCCATAATGTCCTGCTTGATAGAGGGCTGCGTAAACTCCGCCCTGGGCAAGCAACTCCGAACCGCTGCCTTCCTCTATAATTTTGCCACTTTGTAGGACAACAATTCTATTGAGACGGTGAACAGTGGCAATGCGATGCGTAATAATCAACGTAGTGCGACCCTGCATCAGTTTTTCCATTGTTTCCATAATGGCTGCTTCCGTGCGGGGATCTAATGCGGAAGTGGGTTCATCAAGTAAAAGAATGGGAGCATCCTTCAAAAATGCACGGGCGATACCAATGCGTTGTCGTTGCCCCACACTAAGATGACCGCCGCGTTCACCGACAAGGGAATCAAAGCCATGCGGGAGGTTTTCAATAAATTCCAGTGCCTGAGCGCGCCGAGCCGCTTCTATAATCTCTTCCGGCTTTGCTTCCGGACGTCCATAAGCGATATTTTCGCGAATCGTTGCGGAAAATAGTATCGTATCTTGCAAGACAATCCCGATCTGTGCTCTGAGAGAATCCTTTGTAAGATCACGGAGGTCCATTCCGCCAATACATACAGCCCCCGCCGTCGGATCATAAAATCGAGGCACTAAGCTGAGCAAAGTACTTTTCCCCGCACCCGTTCCTCCCACAATGGCAATGCTTTCTCCAGGGTGAATAGAGAGGCAAATATTCTCCAGAATAGGTCGTTCCCCGGAATAATGGAATCCGACGTTGAGAAATTCGATTTTTCCCGCATGTTCAAGAAGTTGCGCATCTGATTTTTGAGGGACATCATCGTGACGATCCAACACTTCCATACAACGCTGTGCGCCAGCAGCCGCTCCCTCCATTGCCCAAGCTGTATATGTCAGCTGTTCCAAAGGCTGATAAAGAAGAAGCAGATAAGCGGAGAAAACCAAAAGGTCTCCCAAACTGAGTTGGGAATGGAGGACTTCCAGCGAGCCGACATAATATAAAATCGCGGTTCCCAAAGCCATGAGTGTTCCCACCACCAGAGAACTGAAAACCGTAGTGACATTTAAGCGCAAATTTGCTTCCAAACTCCGTATAGCATGCCGCTCAAACTGATGGACTTCAAAAGACTGGCGATTAAAGGCCTGTACTAAACGGATTGAACTGATGCCTTCCTGCGTCACAGAAAGCAAATCACTTTCTTTTTCATGAATGTGAGTACTCTGCGTACGAATCCGTTCCGCAAATGCATGAATGGCCCACATCACAAAAGGAAAAATTGCCATTGAAGCCAAGGTGAGCTGCCAATGAATTCGAAACATGATCGCCAATGCCCCCAATAACATGACAACCGAACTGAATATATTTACAAACCCTTTACTATAAATAGTCTGTATGGCCTGAGAATCATATGCAACCCGATAGGCACTGTCACTGCTCCTCCGAGCATCGTGGAATTTTAGGGAAAGTTCCTGCAGGTACGAATACAACTCCGTGCGCAATTTGAGTAGTGCTTGTAGGCCTATTTTGATGAATACGTAATTGGCGCCCAAATTTAGAAATCCCCAAAGAAGGTGAATGATCACTAAAGTGATACAAAGAGCAAAAACCCGTCCGGCATCACTGATGCCAGGCAACCAGTACCGCAAAAATTCCATTGCAGATCTTTGTCCCGGCGAGCCGTGGGGAGAAAGAATGCCATCCACTATAAATTTAAACGGCCATGGCTTCAGCAAATTCATACCAATGGCCCCCAAAGTCAACAGGACCGCCAGCAGTGTTGCGGGCACGTAAGGACGAAAATACTTTAATGTACGACCATAAACAGACATGCTGATAAAAAGGAGTCTAGCCTATGCCACTAGGGTTGCCAAGCTCCACCCATCCGCAGAAGATCCTCCCCTTTTTTTCCAGTGCTTGATCTCCCCCACATGGCTCGCTTGCCTATAAAAGAATTTTTCCCAAAACGTTCGAATAGGCAATAAGTCAATTTTTGTAAACATTCATCCAAACAGTATATTTTAAAAATACTCTGTGCAAAACTCAAATCCATCTCCTCCCCCCCACAGGATTAGGCATCTCCGCAATAGATTAATCGCGGGGATCCTCGTCTCGGTTCCTCTAGTCGTCACTATTATCGTTCTTAAAATTGCATACAGCACGATCAATAACTTTTCCGCCCCGATATTTCGATACGTAGGCCTCGATTTTCCAGGATTAGGATTCGTCACCACCCTGTTAATTCTTCTTTCTTTGGGTTTTATGGCGACGAATGTCCTCGGCCGCCGGATCATAGAAAAATGCGAAGCGCTGATTCTCAAAATACCGGT
Source organism: Verrucomicrobiota bacterium (assembly GCA_023269545.1). GTDB lineage: Bacteria > Verrucomicrobiota > Verrucomicrobiia > Chthoniobacterales > Xiphinematobacteraceae > Xiphinematobacter. The sequence goes on from JAHFTB010000021.1 coordinate 40,038, forward strand.
GGTGGCACATGTCTATGGAGGGGTCAAACAGGCCATAGAATCGGTGCGCAATATCAAAACAAATTCAAATTTTAAACGCGTCGCCTATGTCCCCTATCCCAGCCCGGGTTGCTATCTCATTGGATTTGTTACCGGAACTCTCCATGATGAAACTTTGAGCTGCGAAATGACGGCCATTTTCCTTCCCACTACTCCCAATCCTTTCACCGGATACATGGTTTTTGTGGAAAGTTCCCGAGTCATCGAAAGCGGCCTGACATTGGAACAAGCTACCAAAGCAGTGGTTTCCGCAGGCCTCGTCGCCCCTACCAAGGCCCCCTCCATGTCAGCACCCTTTCCCCCACCATTTTTTCCTCCCACTCCTCCCGATTCTCAAAACATGCAAAATTGAACGAAAATCTTCCTGCTGTGTCTAATTACAATACAGCTCAAGGGAGCGCAATAATTGGAAATGAATGCTATGAAAACCCAGTATCATAAAATAAATCGCAAGCATTATTCATTAGGAGAACTGATCGCCATTGTGAGCTCCTGTGCAAAAACCCAAAGTGAAAGTCTTGCTGCCCTTTCAGATCTTTTTAAAAGTGGGAGAGTCGTCATCCAATCAGGAAAAACTATAAAACGCCTGCGCCTGGCAACCTCTTAATCTCCCACGCCAGAGCCAAAAATTGAGAGAGCTTCCTCTTTTATAGCGAAACCGCTATAAAGAGGGTTCTCTTTCTTTCCTGGCTTCCCATCCTTTTAAAATCACTCAAGAGGGCGCGCGATTTTCATGGCGAATTGTCACGCTCTCTCTTAGTTTCAACGGGTGATTGCAAGATATTCTTTGCCCGAAATGCGCTCGCTTTGGACAGAACAGCGCAAGTTAGAAATTTGGTTGAAAATTGAAATTCTCGCCTGCGAGGCAATGGCTGAATTAGGTCAAATCCCGGCCGAGGATGCCCGGACTATTCGCCAACATGCTGCATTTGAAATCGATAAGGTACGCGAAATCGAGCTGCGTACTCATCACGACGTCATCGCTTTTCTAGAAAATGTTGCCACCCATGTAGGCCCCGCAGCCCGCTGGATCCATCAGGGTCTTACATCCTCAGATTTGCTGGATACCACTCTGGCTTTCCAAATGACCCAATCTGCGGACATTCTTTTGGAAGATATCCGAGTTCTTAGGTCGACATTACAGACAATAGCAAAAAAACATCGTCTGACTCCTATGATAGGCAGAAGCCATGGCATCCATGCTGAGCCCATCACGTTTGGGCTTAAAATGGCGTTGATGTTTGATGAATTTGGTCGAGCCGAGGAACGTATCCAACAGGCAAAAGAAAGGATTCGCGTGGGAAAAATCAGCGGTGCGGTCGGGACTCACGCCCACTTGGACCCCGCAATCGAAAAATTTGTTTGTCGCCATCTTAATCTTCAACCTGCCGCGCTTTCCACCCAGATCATCCAACGCGATCGTCATGCCGATTTCCTCTGCGCATTAGCTGTCACCGCCTCCAGTATTGATCGTTGGGCCACAGAATTCCGTCACCTTCAACGAACCGAAGTTCTGGAAGTGGAAGAATATTTCGATGAAGGGCAAAAGGGCAGCTCCGCTATGCCCCATAAACGGAATCCCATTACCGGTGAGCGTCTCAGCGGTCTTGCCCGCGTCATTCGAGGAAATGCAATGGCTGCAATGGAAAACGTAGCTCTCTGGCATGAACGCGACATCAGCCATAGCAGTGTGGAACGAATCATCTTACCAGATTCCTGTACCCTCTTAGACTACATGTTAGTCACCTTGAATCAACTTGTCTCGGGGCTCCAGGTATATCCTGAGAACATGCAACGCAATATAGAGCTCACCCGCGGGCTTTATGCCAGCCAGTCCGTACTGCTTCTTCTTACCAAGAAAGGCCTTGCCCGAAAAGAAGCTTATGAGGCTGTGCAGCGTGCTGCCATGCGAACTTGGAAAGAGAGCATTCCTTTTCAAAAAAGTTTATTACAGGAACCCCTCGTCAGCCAAAATCTCAGCATTGAAGAAGTCGCCTCCACTTGTTCCACCAATAGCCATTTCGCCCATATTGATGAAAAATTCCGCACCCTAGGCATTCATTAGCAACTGGCAACTTCGTTGTTTTCTTTATTCGTTGTTTTCTTTATCCTTTATCCGCGCGGCTTGCTTTACCGTGCGCATAAATTATGTGAACGCTCTTGCGAGTGGTAGTAGGCCATGAGATAGAAATGCATTATGAATGCTGCGTATCTTCGGAAATCGGTTTTCGATTTGAGGCTGGTGACTTCTAAAATTCTTCTCTTACTCCTATTGCCTATCGCCTCAGCTTTTGCACAGCCATTTGCAGTTCCCCCATCTCCGAGTTCATCGCCACAAAAATCTTCCGGAAAGATTTCCAACAAGGACGCCATAGTAATTGTCTTGGGATACCATCGATTTGAAAACAGACCTAAGGACATGCTTGCAATCAATCCTCAGGCATTCCGAGAGCAAATGAAAATGCTCAAGGATAGTAGCATTCCCGTGATTCCCCTGAAGGATTTCCTTGCTTGGAAAAAAGGTGAAAAAGCGATTCCTCCCCGAAGCGTCCTGATCACCATCGATGATGGTTATGTTTCAGGATACCACGTAGCTTGGCCAATATTAAAGGAATTTGGATACCCTTTTGTCATGTATCCTTACACAAAATATATAGAAGTGGGAGGCAAGTCCGTGACTTGGCATCAACTCCAAGAAATGCGAGATGGCGGTGTCGAATTTGGAAGCCATAGCGTCTCCCATGATCACATGACTCATCCAAAGACACTAAAAGGCGGAGACTACCAAGAATGGCTCAAAAATGAATTATTTGGCTCCAAACAAATATTGGAATCTCAACTCAATGTTCCCATCACCACCTTCGCATTTCCTTATGGTAATCACAAAACCG